>CAVWLN010000033.1:0-15743 GCA_963755735.1 uncultured Paenibacillaceae bacterium | reverse complement strand
TTCTTATCCTTCTCAGCGATACCGATGCATATTTACTCCCGGGTGCACGATCAGTTCATTAAAATAGCTGTCTGGATGGCCCGCATGAGCAAAACTAATCATCCCGATCTTTACTTTTTTCATTTGAGATCCTTTCTCCAGCATAACTATGATTTCAGTGGTGCCCATTGTAAAGGTGTTCCATCAGTAGCGGATTCCATTGCCATGAGAGCTAATTGCAAGGCTCGCAAACTGTCATCCGTACTGACAAGTGGCTCTTTGTCCGTGCGAAGGCAATCCAGCAAATGCTCCAACTGTCTGGTGACAGGGTCTTGAATGGGGCTTGATTGCTGGACTCCCCTTGGCAATGTATGCATTCTTAGTGAAATCGAGGCATAATTGTCGTTGCGTATGGTACCATCTCTTCCGGCTATTTCATAAAATTCTTCTTCCAGCCCAGGAGGACCCCAAATTCCTTCGAGATTGACGATAGCTCCACTCTTGAACTTTAGCGTAACCAAAGCTAGCTCTACATTTAATGAATGACGGCGCATCCCATATACAGTGTTCACATCACCAATCAGATCGTGAACAAAATCGATATGATGAAATAGCATCTCCGTAACGATGAAACCGCCACTTATCTTACTGTTCCATTCATGAATCCAAGGCTTATCCAAGCTGGGGTGAACTGTCGCCTGTTTTCCGTTTACGACACCCACAATGCCGATCGCCCCTGCTTTGATTTTCTGCGACATATCACGAAATTGCGGATAAAATCGCAGCGGATGGCTGACGAACAAGCGAACTCCATTATTCTTGCATGACGCGATCATTTGCTCCGCATCCGTTAGCGAATGCGCAAGAGGGGTTTCACATATGACATGTATTCCCGCGTTTGCCGCTTGCATAACAGCCTCCTTGTGTAAGTGCGTTGGCAAACATATGTTAACAACCTCTGGTTTCACCTCCGCTACTAGCTGATCCAAAGATTCATAGACCTGATAGCCGCTTTGCTTGGCATGGTGGACGGCTGACAGGCGATTTTCTACAATTCCGACAATCTCCACACCGTCTATTTCGCTATATGCGTTGGCGTTGGCTTGCCCCATTGAGCCAAAGCCGACAATCGCTGCCTTCATTTCGACTCCTCCTTATTAACGATCTGTTATAGTTGCTTTAATGGCATTCTCGAATTACTTCACACCGCCAAATGTCAATCCTCGAATCATATGCTTCTGGACAATCATCGCAAAAATCATTACGGGCAAGATCGTGATTACTCCTACCGCTGACATTGCTCCCCAGTTTACCCCGGTAATGGAGAGGAACAAGGTGACCGATGTAGGCAAGGTTGATGCATCCGAGCTTGTTAAGAACAGGGCAAAGACGAATTCATTCCAAGAATTGATAATGCAGAATATCGCCGTAGCGATCAGACCTGGTAGAGCAAGCGGAAGTAATACACGGATAAAAACATGAAATCGTGTCGCTCCATCAATAAAAGCCGCCTCTTCGATTTCCTGAGGAATTTCCTCGAAAAAGCCGCGCATCATCCAGATCGTAAACGGTATATTGAACAGCATGTAACAAATGATAAGCACCAAGTGAGTATCCAGCACCCTTAATGCTTGAGCCATGACAAAGAAAGGAATGATCACTGCCATGGGTGGGAGCATACGCAGGCTTAACACCCAGAACGCCAAATCTTCCCGTTTGTTGAACTGAAAGCGTGCAAATCCGTATGCCGCCATTCCACCCAGGAGCACAGACAGTATCGTCGTAAAAATTACGACAATAATACTGTTTTTAAAGTAATCCAACGCATTGTGAAACTGAAAAATATCATCATAATTCGCGAACGTCGGTTGAAAAATCCAAATGCTCGGGTCAATTGTTTGTACACCGGTTTTGAGACTGATCAAGATCATCCAAAACAAGGGGAACACACACAGCACACAAATAACCCAAAGAACCGCCGTGCTAAGAAGATGCGTAGTTTTCTTTCTCATCTTCCTTCCTCCACCCCTCTCCTAAATGCGCGAAGCAAAAGCAAGCTGATGATCGTAATAATGACAAGCAGAATAACCGATGCTGCAGATGCCCGCCCAACCCAGCCGGTTTGTGCAAATCCAAGTCGATACACATGCAGGCTCAAAAATTCCGTCGCACTTCCCGGGCCTCCTTGCGTCAGGGCGAATGGAATGTCAAAGGTGCGCAACGAATCAATCAATCTGAAAATAAGAGCCAACAATATGATCGGCTTAAGTAGAGGCAGCGTAATGTAACTGAAAATTTGAAACCTGCCAGCCCCGTCCATAACAGCCGCTTCATACGGCTCCTCAGGCAGCGATTTCAATCCCGCATAAATAATAAGGGCAACAAATGGTGTATTTTGCCAAATATCTACAAGAATAGTGGATAAGTACGCCAAATCAGGTGAAAGCCAAATAACTTTCGTACCAAAAACAGATTCGAGCAAATAATTCACTACACCATACTCGGCATTAAGCATGAGTTTCCAGATCTGCCCTGAAATGACCGGTGTCATGGCTATTGGTACGATCAAACAAGCAAAAATGAGCGATTTTAGCTTCATATCACGATCTAAAAGCTTGGCGATTCCAAAGCCTAGTACCATCTGGATAGAGGTTACAATTGCACTAAACATGATGCTGATGCGCAGCGAAGCCAAAAACTCCTGGCTGTTCAGTAATCTGGCATAGTTTTCTAGCCAAACCATGCGAAATGATGATGAGCCAAGCTCATAGTTCGTCAAACTCAGAAAATAGAGTGTAACCGTCGGTACCAAAGTAAGCAGCGCCAACAACAGCAGTGCTGGAAGGATGTAGATCAAATATGGTCTGCGATGCAAGTAGGCGCGAATGATGTTCTCCTCCCTTCGGTAATGACCGAATAGTAGAGATATGAGGCCAACAATTATGCAGGCCCCATATCAGCAAGACTTCCTCATCTAAAATTGTGTTTACTCTGTCACAATTTCCTCAATTTCGATCTGCGCTTTATTAAATGCTTCATCAGCAGTCATTTCTTTGCTGAGCACCATGCTGCCGTAGTAACCTACGCGATCCAGAATTTGACCCAGCTTATCATGTGGCGGCACCCAGGATATGCCCCTTTCCTCAATTAAAGCGTTTGCATCTTCCAGTGCTCTAAGTATTTTCGGGAACAGGAATTCATTCTCTGGCGTACTCTTATCCTGGAATTGCGATACGCGAACGGGTACTCCACCTTGTGCCAAATATTCGTCGCTCATCTCTTTACTCATCATGTAAACGATGAATGCCCATGCAGCTTCCTTATTTTTGGAGCCTTCTGGAATGGATAATCCCCATCCTGCCAATGCACTAGCTCGACCTGCTGGTCCTTCTGGCGTTGGCACAAAGTCTACATTCTCATAGATGGTGGATCTGGATGGATCTAGAATCCACGGTGCGATTGCTGTGGAATCCAACCAGAGAGCCGTCTTACCCGACATGAAAGCTGAGATTGCTTCCTCGTGCGTGTATGATGCGACATCCGGCGGCGCATTTTCCAATAAATCTACGTAAAATTGCAATGCTTCGATCGTTTTTGGATCATTAACCGTAATCTCACCTGTCTCTTGATCGATAAAGCCATCGCTAAACTTGTACATCGTACTCATCAAACCGGAAGCAAAATGGATTCCCCGTTGTGCACGCATGGATACACCATACAATCCCGGCTCTTTACCATTGAAGAAACGCGCCAGCTCCAAGTATTCGTCCATCGTCTTAGGCGGTTCCTTGCCGTATTTCTCAAACAAGTCAGTACGATAGCCGATAAAACGTGTCTCCCCCGCTACCGGAATGCCATAGAGCACACCGTCTACTTTATAAAGCCCGTTCATGTAAGCGGGTACAAAATCTTCAGTGTCAAACCATTCTGGAGTTAGGTTCGCATCCTCTAAGTATGGATTTAACGGCTCCAAAACTTTTTTCGAAACATACTCGTCGGTCCAGAAGTTATCGACCAAGAATACGTCATACGTTCCTGTGTTTGCTGTAAAGTCTAGAAGCTGTTTGTTTTTTAAGTAGGTTTGCTCCATTACTTCCCAACGAACCTTAATGCCTGTCAGGTCTTCAAAACCTTTCGTCATTTTTTGGAACGCTTCTGTGGAAGGATGGGTCGCAAAGGCCATTTTTATTTCTGTTCCGCCATGCTTTTCTTTAATGACTTTCCCCCAATCCTCCAATGTACTGACTGATGCTTCTCCTTCCCCTGATGTTTCGGTGGCTGGCGGCGATCGTTGTTTGCTTGCGGAGCCGGCTCATTCTGATTGGCGGAGCCTCCGCCAGAGCAGGCAAACAGCAATACAGCTACCAAGCTCAACATGAACGTCAAATAAATCGGTTTCCTTTTTTTGTTCACCATGTCAGACCTCCTCAATTGTTGTTTCCCCACGTCTGGATTATGGGATGTCATCCATAATATAAGGTTTGTAAGGGCTTACAACAATGTATTACAACGCCCATTGTTGTCTTCTGAAAACCAATTTTATGACGACATGTATTTATCGCGATATTCAAGAGGAGAAACACCAAAATGCCTTTTGAACACCTTGGAAAAATAAGGATAGTCATTGAATCCGCAACGCTCTGCGATGACATTGATTTTTAGCATTTCGTTTTGTTCAAGCAAATCCTTGACTCTTTCCAGTCGATAGTTGCTAATATACTGTGTAAGGGGAAGCTTCATGAGCTCCCGGAACATTTTACTTAGATGCGGAGGAGTTACGCCGACTTGTGCAGCTAATGTATGAATGCTTAAATCGGTGTTTCCGTAATTTTTGTGGATTTCCTGCAATACTGCGTCAATAATACGCTTGTTCCGTGGTGAGCGCTGTTCAGAAATGAGTAGCATTTGATTTTTGATGTATGCTTGCCACTGCTCAAACACTTCATGGATAGAGGCGGCTGGGAATGCTGAAATTGCAGTTCATTGCTTAGATCCTGCCGAAATAACAACAATTCTGACTTATAGGCAAAATGGAAATAGCCCATTAGCTGCTTAATCTCAAGCAGCGAGAATTTGCGTTCTTCGCACTCCTGTTTCCAAGCGTTAAGAAGTTTCATTGCTGCCGCTTCATCCTCAGAATCACAGCTTTGACCAACTCATTCGTTATTTGCTTAATATGGCGAATGATCGTCACATCCTCCGTCCATTTTTCCGGGTTTTTCATGAGAATCTTGACGATAACTTCATTCAGGTCCTCTTGTGTAATCGGTTTTAACAAATATTCCAGCACGCCAGGAAACGCACAGCCTTTTGTGCATAAAGGAAATCAGCATGTCCTGTTAGAATGACGATCTCGATATCTGTATGGTGCTTCCTGACCTCCTCGATAAATTGCAGCCCATCCATCACCTGCATGCGAATATCCGTAATAATGACATCGGGCTTCTCCTGCGCGATCATTTCGAGCGCCGCCTTACCATGACTTCGTCTTCCACTTATTTTTCTAATCGCCTTGTGACATTTGCTAAGCAAAGCACGGATTCCCTTGCGAATGACAACCTCGTCCTCAACTATCAACACTCTCATTGTCTGACCCCTCCTTGATGTATTCCATCATGATCTCTTTGGAAGCAGCAATCGGACACTACACCGCCTGTAACCGAATGATCCACACGTAATCCATATGCTTCTCCATACCGCAGTCTAGTGCGGGAATGGACATTGACTAACCCGATACCGCGCATATATTGATTGCCCTTTGCGTGTAACAATTCAAACGAATTGGCATATATCTTCTCGTTCAATTGCTGCAATGTTTCATCCTCAATTCCCTCACCGTTGTCTTCGACGTAAATGGCATAAGAGGATTCATCAATATCCTCCCCATATATTTTGAAGAAAGTAGTCCCGTTCTCCCACAAAAGCATGGTTGTAAGCGTTTTCTACTATCGGTTGCAAAGACAGCTTAATGATCGGATAATGCATCAGTTGATCGGGAATCGAAATATCAATCTCAGTCTGCATATGACGTTCCTGTTGAATCTTCAAAAACGTATGAATATGCTTGATTTCTTCGCCAAGTTTGACTTCAATATCATCGTTATCGATTGAATAGCGGAAAAAAACTGCCAAAGCCTTGCTCATTTGCGTTATGCTTGGCACGTTGTGCACAATTGCATGACAATTAATCGTTTCCAAAGTGTTATATAGAAAATGCGGATTAATTTGATTTGCATCGCGAGAATGGTCGCTTCTTTTTGACGAAGGGTGGACTCCATCTTTTCCATTCTTTCAACGTATACTTCCGCTGAACGACGCAGACAAGCGGGACATCATTTTGCTAAAGCCCATCCCGAGTGTGCCGATCTCATCGGTATACTTCGTCGGAAAGCGCACATCAAGATCACCCTATCTCGACCTTGCGCATCAAACGAAGCAGTTTTTTGACCGGGCGCACGAGACTGACAGATATGAGCAATGAAATGAAAAATGTAATCACCAGGACAATGGCGATAATCAAGGTACGAATAGAAGCGACCTTCTGATTTCCTCGATCAGCGTCTGTGTATTGACATGAGCTTTAACCTGAAATCCCGAATACTCGAGGGTGGATACCATCAATGCCAGTTTCCAGAATCGGGATTGAATTCGGGTGGCGGCAAGGTCGCATAAATAATATCCCCCGCTTGATTGTGCAATTCAATATATAAGTCTGGTGTTGCCAAGAGACGGAAGGCGTCCCTGAAAATTTTTTCATTCAAACGAGTGACGAATACGCCATCTTTGCCATCCACATCATACTTTGCCATCGTCAAATAAATCGTCCGTTGCGAACGATCTTGGTAAAACATATGCTCGTGAGAAGGTGCAGTCCACAGCACATCTTTTTTGGCAATCAGATCGCGGAACCATTGGTGAGTTGTGTAATCGATTTCCTTTATCCGTTCAAAATCCAGATCATGCAAAAAATATTCCTTTCCTCCATTCTCCCAATCTTTCAAAAAGAAAAACAGACTCCAAATCGCCCGAATATCTCATACGAAAGGAATCCAAAGCTTTTCTTGCATCGCGCATATCGTCGGTTTCCACCTTATCTGATATGTCTGCTTTCAGCATGTCGAGTCCGGAGTCAGAAGGAATGAAAAAATAAGACATGTCATTAATAATTTTCTTTATTTGCAAATCGAGGTTGAGAGCCGCCTGATTAATGGAGCGCTGTACGCGATCATTTTCACCTTCCAGCAAAATATTTTTAAAGTAAAATTCATAGAGGGAGGCTAGGCTAAAAATCGCGAGTAAGGATACTGAACACATGGAAACAAACACTTTCGTAAACAGAGAGCGATTCATCAAGAAATGAAGAATTTTACGGTTCAACACGGTGACCCCCTTGATCACGCTGAGGTAATGATTTTTTGATACGGAACCGCAAATGCGCAGGTTAATGTCTGAAACACACCATCAATGCCCGATATAACAACCATACAATCAGTCCGCAAGTCCGAACGTTTGACAGACACGATGTAACCGCTTCCAGTGTGCTGTGCAAGAAATAGTGTGATGGCTACCGTCGGCATCACCCCTCCTTATGAATGACTTTCACCCCTGCTTCACGACAAGCTAGAAGCAATTGACTGTCCATCTTGTCTGTGACGATCACATCAACTTGTGACAGCTCAGCATATGACACCATTGCTTTCACATCAAACTTGGAATGATCCAGTACAACAATCACTTCGGACCCCTTCTCCAAGGCCATCCGTTTAATCTCTGCATCATACAGGTTGGAATTGCTAAACCCATGCTGTGCTGTACATCCTGTCGCACCCAAGAATACGCGATCAAAAGCGATGTTCCTCATCGCCTCTATAGCCAGTGGACCAACCATCGACAGTGTCTCCCCGATGACGGTGCCGCCAATAACGACGGTAGAAATCCCCTTCTCCACAAGCTCCGCCGCAATATTCAACGCATTGGTAACGACGGTCAAATTGGGCATAGGCTTCAAATATCGAGCGACCTGCATCGTGGTCGATCCTCCGTCTATAAAGACCGACTCACCCGGCTTCACGAGAGAGGCCGCTTGTTCACCGATCCACTTTTTTTCTTCCATTCTGACACTTGATCTCTCACGCAAGGCAATATCCTTCATTACTGCGATTGCCCCGCCAAATGTTCGACGCAGCATCCCTTTTGCTTCGAGCTTTTCTAGGTCACGACGGATGGTCATTTCCGTCACTTGAAACTCATTCGTCAAATTGCTAATTCGCACTTCTCCTTCAATTGCGAGCTTCTCTACAATTTTTTTTTGTCGATCATTTAGCACCTTTTTCCCTCCACGACATTCACTTTTTTATATAAAGACCACTCGCAGCATTCCACTGGAAATCAGACCATTTATTTGCTGTAAGTTTCCGCTCCCATCCTGCAGCGATTCTTCGCTGCACATCGTCCCAAGAAGGAATACCGCTGATAGCATCAGCCTGCTCTACATTATGGGCACCCACTGCAACCGCACTTATTAGCGCTTCTGCGAGACTTTGCCCATGTGCAACTCCGGCGAGAAATCCCGCGATCGTACAATCACCAGCTCCAGTCGTACCAACTACCTCCGCTGTGAAGCATGGAGCGATAACCTCCTGATCCAGCCAATCCTCTAGTTTCCATCGTTTATTTTTCGTGATCTTCTCCGCATGGGCGGTCGTTTTGGCATACAATCCATATTCACCAAGCTTAATGACTACGACGCCCGCTCCCATCGCAAGCAATTCATGTGCCAGCTGAGACAAGATTTGCTCGTTTGCGGATTGTAGAAGGCGATCGGCGCCAAATTGCTTCTCAAGGCTCTCATACATTTCACGATCCAGCATATATAAAATTTCTTCATAACTAGGCAGAAAAAAATCGACATAAGGAAGTACGTTTTGCAGCCATACTCGCCAATTGACATTCCCCGCTTCAGTACTTGGATCAGGCATCGCCATGTCCAATGAAGTGATTAAGTCGAAACCTTTGGCACGTGAAAACAGCGCAGCCATATCTTGACCTTGATCTAAGTACATGCGATTCATAAGCGGTGGATAGCCAAAATGAAATAAGCTGGCATTTTGCAGTGCATCATCATGAATGTCAGTAGAAGAGAACGTGTCATTGGCCCCGGTAAAATGTAAAAAAATCCGATCGCTTTGCGGGGCGCTCAATACGATGGAATACGAACTGTGATCATTCTCATCGACAATCATATCAGAAATGAGACTGCGATCATACTTCGCAAATATGTCTAGAATCGCTTGCCCAAACAGGTCGTTCCCAACTTTGCCCATTAGCTTCACCGGTAATCCGAGGCGGTGAAGCGCAAGTCCTGTATTGGATACAGCTCCTCCCGATGCAGTTAGCGCAACACCAATCTCTATAAGCTTGCCTGGAACGAGATACGATTCTATCCCTCCTCTATGAGAAAGAGAAGGGATAAGATCAAGACAGACATGACCAGCAACGACAATGGGACCGATGATTTGCTTCATGGCTTATTCCTCCCAATTCACCTTGACAGTCTCTCCTGATTCGTGTGACTGAAGCGCCGCTGTAAACACTTTGTGACTCTCTGCAGCCTCTTCTGGTGTCGCACAATAAAATGGCTGGAGCATGTTCGTACCGTGTGTAATTTCATCACAAAACGCAGCCCACATCTGCAAAATAGAATCAGAAAAACCAAACTCAAAAATTGAGCCAGTAATGGTGCGATAGGCGGATTGATATGGAGTATCCACGACATGCCACGCCTGTTCACCGCCAGATACGTAGGGCAGTGATGCAAGCTGTTTCGGATTCTTCGTGGAATATTCAGCTGAAAACTGTGTGCCATGTATACGAATAAACCAAGTGTTGGCATGACCTGGCGCAATTCTTTTCATCGACAGCACCATCGGAAATTCACTGTCCCCAGCTCTCACATCGCAAGCTAAAATCGCATTGTCCCAAGTTTCACATGGGACACGCTGGCCTTCATGGTTGGGGCGATCCTTAATAACCTTCGCCAAGAGCGAGCGAACGCTATTCGGCCTCCAGCCAAAACGGAGTGGCAAATGCATGACATGCATACCCAAATCGCCCATACAGCCGTATTCACCGTTGGTAGCGACGATCCGCTTCCAGTTGATCGGCTTGTTCGGATCAAGGTCGCTGCTGTGCCAAAACCCTGCCTCTACTTCGATAATATCTCCGAACCGCCCTTCTTTGACCCATTCGATAATCCGCATAGCACCTGGGAAAAAAGGAAATTCAGAAGAGCATCGGACGACAATGTGAGGGTTATCCTGAATGGCCTTAAGGATCTTTTGATTCGCTTCAAGATCGATGCCAAAGGGCTTTTCTCCTAGGAGATGTTTGCCTGCCTTAATGATATCCACATAAATTTGCTGATGCAAATGATGAGGAACTGCGCAATAAATTGCATCAATCTCTTGATCATTCAGAAGCTCCTGATAATCTGTCGTCGCGATCTTCACGGTTGGCACATGCTCTTTAAACCATTGAAGCGCCTGAGGATTCGTATCGCAAACCGCTGTAATCACCGGCTGGAAAGGTACATCGAGCAAATGACACCAGCGGGATGCAGCGCTGGCGAATTCCTTTCCCATTAATCCACAGCCAATCAGTCCGAAGCGGATCGGTTTCTTCATTGTGCCTCCGCTCCTTTCAAGATAGCCATTGCCTGCTCAGGTGCAGCTCCATCATGAACAATCGCCATTAATGCCTTCGTCATGAGAACTGGATTCGGATGCTGCACAACGTTGCGGCCGTAGACAATCCCCGAAGCTCCTTGCTGCATTAGCTCATACGTGCGTCTGATAATTTCTTCATCGGGAGCTCGGCCGCCTCCTCTTGGCAAGACCGGCTTGCCCGAAGCAGCTTGAACTACTTCATGATACTGCGAAACGTCGTCACACGGATCTGCTTTGATAATATCGGCACCAAGCTCTACAGCTTGCCTTACTAACGGCACAATTTTTTCAAGATCACCATCCACCATGTATCCGCCAGCCTTTTCATTAGGCTGCATGACGAGTGGTTCAACCATAAGCGGCATCCCGAAGCGTTCACATTCCGGCTTCAATTTGCTCACATTGCGAACACATTGGTGATACAGTTCTGGTTCATCTGGCAGCAAAAACAAGTTCACCACTACACATGCTGCATCCAAATACAGTGCTTGTTCTACCGGCCGCTCAATCAATTCAGAAAACAAATGACGGGGCAACTTTCGCCCATAAACATTGGCGATATCGGTACGCAACACAAGTGATGGTTTTTGTTTGCCGGAAATAGTCTGCAAATGTACGGCCTGGCCAGGACTTAACTGGATCGCATCAGGATTTGCTTCAACAATTGTTCGCACTGCCTGCTGAATATTCTCAATCCCGGAAAGAAACGAATATTCATTAAAAAATCCATGATCAATCGCGACATCAAAACATTTCCCATTTGCACTAAACAGCCTATTCATTCTTGCTTGTACGGACATACGAATCTCTCCTATTCATGTTGTATTCAAACATTTTTATTTCGTTTATAACATTATATTGTTAATATCGAAATTTTTCAACGATATTTATGTTTCTTTTTAACATTAATATTGTTAGATTTGATGATTTTCAACAATTGCGAAAATACGCACAAAAAAATGCGGTGTCGCACCAGCATAAGTGTGCAACAATCCGCATATAGGGAAGATGATCTGTCGACTCATATTGTGTTCATTGATTTATATGGGTTACTCACGATGCTCCTTGGCTTTTAGCATGCATTTTAATTTGATGGTCTCTCAATCTTCCGGTTTGTTCATAGAGCTCGAACAGACGCGAAGAATAAAGGAAGTCAAACTTCCTTTATTCCTTATAAATCGCTGTTTTTCCTGAAATAGAGGAAGTCAAATTTCCTCTATCTTTGGAAAAACGGCTGAATCAGCCATATTTTCGATGGTTTTATTAATATAAAGGAATTTTCTGTTCCGTTATTTCGATATAATTCCCGTTTTCAATCAAATAGCGGAAATTTCGCTTCCCTTATTTCCTTATTTCCTTATTCCCTTATTCCTCTCGAAATGTCTCCCACTTCTGTACACCAACACCGCCACCTGTATGCGGCGATACTACGATGCAGCAAACTCCGCCAACAACTGGTTGAATTTGTCGCGCTCTTCCCAGAACGGTCCATGACCGCTGTAATGAAACGGCACGAGCTCACTATGCCGGATCGCTGCCTGAAGCGTCTCGGCTTGGGTGAACGGAATTACTCGATCGTGGACGCCGTGAACGATTAACGTCGGCGCGGTAATCATCGGCAGATCAGCGCTAAGATTCGCAGTTGCGAGCAATCGGATAATCGCTGCTGTCGACCATCCTGCAGCTTGCACGCCGAGCTGTGTGAACCATTTCGAGAACGGCTCACTAATATATTGGAAGAAGAAGCTTTCCGTCACGCCGCGCATCATCTTCGGCCTGTCGCTTAGCGTTTCGGCCAGCATCCGCTGCGCGGTCTCCTGAGTAAAACCAGTCGGTGCTGCCGCATCGACAAGCACAAGCTTCGCCACACCGTAAGCGTGATGGCGAGTCATGTAGCGGATAGCGATCGCCCCTCCCGTAGAATGGCCGACAAGTACGGCATCCTGCAGTTGAAGCGTCTCAAACACGATCCGAAGATCGTCTGCTAACCGGTCATAGTCGTATCCGTTGAACGGTTTATCCGAATAGCCGAAGCCTCTCCAATCGATGCCAATGCAGCGATAGCCTTGCAACGGAAGTACATCGAACTGATACTCGAACTGCTTATGACTTAGCGGCCAGCCGTGAATAAACACGATGGTTTTGTTGCCGCGCGGATTCAAATCCTCTACGAACAAGTTGACACCTTGTTCTACTGGAATAAAATAGCCCACATCTACCCCTCCGAAACTCCAAAATGCGTATACCATACCATACTCATGAAGCGGAGATTGGGTGAATGACAGGTACAAAAAAAGTCGCAATCCACATCGTAGATTACGACTTTCTTCGACTTTCTTTCAGCTTTCTTATGCTCAAGCGCTTCTTTTACTTCGCCTGAATGTATCCTTCTGCTTTCAGCAGTTCAGCGATCAGCACGGCTCCACCTGCCGCACCGCGCAGCGTATTATGCGACAGACCGACAAACTTGTAATCGAATACCGCATCCTCGCGCAAGCGGCCGGCCGCAATGCCCATTCCTTGCTCGATGTCACGATCCAGCTTCGTCTGCGGTCTGTTTTCTTCTTCGAAATAAGTGATGAATTGTTTCGGCGCATTTGGCAATGCTAACTCTTGCGGACGTCCTTTGAATGAACGCCAGCGTTCGAGAATTTCTTCCTTGGACGGCTTCTTCTCGAACGACACGTACACGCTCGCTAAGTGACCGTCTGTAACCGGAACGCGTATACATTGTGAAGTAACTACCGGAGCATTCGCTTTGACGATTGCACCGTTCTCCACGCGCCCCCATATACGGAGCGGCTCTTGCTCGCTCTTCTCTTCTTCGCCACCGATATACGGAATGACGTTGTCCACCATTTCCGGCCAATCGCGTGAAGTTCTTGCCAGCACCGGAGATCGCTTGATAGGTGGAGACGACTGCTTGCGTCGGCTTGAAATCAAGCAAGGCGTGCAGCTGCGGCACATAGCTTTGGATCGAGCAGTTCGGCTTCACCGCAATGAAGCCACGCGAGGTGCCCAGACGCTTCTGCTGTGCAGCAATCACTTCAAGATGCTCCGGATTAAGCTCCGGAATAACCATCGGCACATCCGGCGTCCAGCGATGCGCGGAGTTATTCGACACGACAGGTGTTCCCGTCTTCGCATAGGCTTCCTCAAGCGCACGAATGTCATCCTTCTTCATATCGACCGCACAAAAGATAAAATCGACTTGTTCGGCGACTTCCTCGACCTTCGAAGCGTCCTTCACGACAATCTTGCTTCACAGCGTCCGGAATTTGCGTAGTCTAATTTCCATCGCCTTGCACC
The DNA here is from genome assembly GCA_963755735.1 of uncultured Paenibacillaceae bacterium. Lineage (GTDB taxonomy): Bacteria > Bacillota > Bacilli > Paenibacillales > DA-C8 > Insulibacter. Next base: position 1,731 of record CAVWLN010000033.1, on the reverse strand, counting down.
GCTTCTTCATATGTTTTGCCTGCAGAACTACTGCTGGCAGCTAGCAGTCACCTCAAACCACGGATGCTGATCGAGCAGCTGTACGAAACGCTGTCCCACCATCCCTGTTCCTCCGACAATCCCTACTTTTAATTTTTTGACATTCAGATTCCAATCCTTTCTGTAAATTCGACTGATTAGTTTTGTCATCTATTCAAAGACTAAAAAAATCCCATCCCCAAGACATTGGTCTCAGGGACGAGATTGCTTGCGAACTCGTGGTACCACCCTAAATTTACGAATATGTCGCCATATTCGCCTCTTCAAGTACGGCATGTACACTTCAATGTTCATGCGTATACTCTAGCTCTGTAACAGGAGCACCTGGCACACCATCCCCGCGTGTAACGGTTCCGATGTGCTGCTCTGAGTCTTTCTTCAATAGCCGACGCTTTGCTCCTTCTCAGCGCACGGAGTTCTCTGTGAAAGGTTCGACTACCTACTCTTCTCTTCATCGCATTTATCCACATTTGAATACTATCATAACAAATTTCCCGCAGTATGAAAACCGGTATTTGCAAAAATCCGTTCAACGACGATTAATCATAGCGAAAAGTGCGTCCGACTCATCAGCATCAGCACTTACAGAGTGAAACAGCCTGGCATATTTTATGGTGATGAACTTAGAAAGGAGGGAGTCAATATGCCTATTCAGTTTCTGGATTCTAGACTTTCACTCCCACTCTCAGACAGCGAAGGTACCGAGCGCTTGCCGAGAACTCCGCTGTTGCTGGGAGACATCGGATTAGAAACCGCCATTGTCACTGGCACACCGAACCAATCAGACATTCGTGTTTCACTTTGGGGGACGATCGGCGTTTCTGGCGATCTGGTAGCTCAATCTCCATTTATGTGCAAAGAGGCGGAACAGATCAGTTTAATACTGGTGTGATCATTTATTCTGCTGTTGTTGAATTACCTGAGGACGCGGGCACTCAACTAGTGACATTCGCTACTGGTGATTTCCCATCAGCCCAAGATGCGGCCAGCGGTGAAATTCATTACACGATGTTTGCCCAAGACAACAGCAGGAAGTCACATGTCAGACTGACTGGTCCGGTCAGCTTCACCGGCATGGCTGTTGCTGGAAGTGACTAATGTGACTCATGCGATAACATTCATCTAAGTTTTATCATTCACCATGAAAAATGGCTGCTACGACATTGTGGTCTGTCGGGCAGCCATTTTATCCTAGACGATAAACTTGTATCCAGCTCCCCAGACGGTGCCGATATATTGCGGCTTCGCTGGATGATCTTCAATCTTCTCACGAATGCGGGCGATATGCACGGTAACGGTCGAAACGTCACTTAGTGCATCCATCCCCCAAATGCGCTCGAACAGCTCTTCCTTACTGAACACTCGATTGGCGTTCTGCAATAGGAAAAGCAATAAGTCAAATTCTTTCTGGGCAAGCACGACCTCGCGTCCGTTCACATATACTTGCCGCGAATCTTTGTCTATCTCTAACCCTCTAACTTGCAGCCTATTGTTCGGTCTGGCAGCTAGCTGCCCGCCGAATCGCTCCTTCATACGCTCGTATTTGTTCAGATGCGCCTTCACCCTTGCCACAAGCTCCGCCGCACTGAACGGCTTCGTAATGTAATCATCGGCCCCCAGATCCAAGCCCTTGATCTTATAGAGCTCCTCCGCTCTAGCCGATACGAGCAATACCGGAATATCTTCCTCTTC
>CAVWLN010000032.1:0-109167 GCA_963755735.1 uncultured Paenibacillaceae bacterium | reverse complement strand
CGGCTTCGAAGCGGCAGCTCAGTTGCCGCAAGCTGGCAGCAGCGAACAAGTCATCACGAAGCTGGGCGATTTGCCGGGCAACAGCTCCATGTTGCTGTTTATTCCCGAAGAGGAAGTCGGCGTCTTCTTAACGTATAATACGCAAGGGGTACTGCGCAACTTGTTCTACTCGCAATTTATGGCGACGTTCTACCCTGAATATACGGTGCCTGTGAACTTCGGTGAGTTCAAGACTTATGCCGCAAACAGCTTTACCCGCTGGCAGGCTTGTATTCCGATCTTCGCTTGGCTGCTATCGTATCGCAAGTAGAAGTGATCGGCGATGGACAATTAGCGATCACCGATGCCCTCGCCATTGGGACGCGGACGTTGACGCAAGTTGATGATAACTTGTTCGTGGATGACTTAACACAAAGCTATACAGCCTTTGCCGTAGACGAAACGGAGAGGCACCGTCTATTCCAAAGAGCCGTCCTTGAACCCGCTCGGTTATGCCCGCAAGGGGATGCGCCGGTCGGTTATGCGGATGTTGGGGCAGATCACCCCTATGCCGCGTATATTTGGGCTCTGCAATCGATCGGTCATTACCCGAATGATGCACAGCTTAACTTTCATCCGCAGCAGCCCATCAGCAGAGCAGAATTTACCGATTATTTGCTGAAAATTAGCGGGATCAAAGCTCCCCCTGCGGAGCATTTTGCCTCCCCGGACATCGCGCTTCATCCGATTGGCCACGTCCTTCAACTGGCGTATGAGATCGGAATTGTTTCCGGCGACGAAGACGGATTGTTCCGACCGAGCGAGCCGATTACACGGCAAGAAGCGGCCGTCATGGTATGGAATATTTACCGCCGGAGAGTACCCGGATGAGCTATTCGCCGACATCGAGCTGAGCGGAGAAACGGCCGAGCTGGGCTGTCCAGGCGGTGAAGATGATGACGTTTCGTCGGTTATCACGGACCAGAAGTGAGCGTAGACGAAGACGGAGCAGCGATTACCGCTCTGAGCAGCTGATGACTCGGCAGGAAGCCGCTGCCTTCTTCTACCAGCTGTTGTTCCAACCGAGTGACCAGATCGTCGCCGGACTGATGCAGCAGCAGCAAGCGAACGAAGCGCCGGATGTTAGCGATTCGAACCGAGGCAGAGGGGATAGCGGAAGCAGGCAGTGAAGAGGATTCACACGAAACAGGTGACACACCTGCAAGAGACGAAGCAGAACAATAAGCTATCGAAGCAAGACCATTAATAAAAGCTGGAGGAACAACACAAGTTTCCTCCAGGCTTTATTCGATGAGAAAAATTGGCGCGACCAGAAGACGACGGCAGACGACGATCCACACTCTCTCACAGGTAAGGTATAGTATCGCAAGTATCGCATTTTTCACTTGACATGAGGCAAAAATGGACTGTAAAATCCAAATTGTTAATACCAAATTAAATTAATCGGAATAGTGTGCTATTGTTCGGTTCGACCGGTCCGCCGGAGACCTCCTAATCATCAAGCCGCCCGGGCGCGCGATGATCAGGAGGTCTTTGTTTTTTATATACTCTCAAATTTGAACAAAGAGGTGATGAGAATGTCCAAAGTGGTCATTGTGAATGGGAGCCCTAATCGTGTCTCTCGGCTAAATGGAGTGATCGAATATATCGTACAGCAGTTAGAAATCAAAGGGTTCTACGCCGGAACTATTCATGTCAACGCTCTGCCTGCTGAAGCTTTAATATTCGGTCGCTTCGACAATTCACATATCCAGTCAGCCAATTCTTTGCTCGCAAGCGCTGATGCTGTCATATTCGCAAGTCCAGTCTACAAGGCGTCATATACGGGATTACTGAAAACTTATCTTGATATGCTGCCACAGAATAGCCTTGCCGACAAATGGATCTGCCCCGTATTTATAGGAGGGACAATCGCCCATTTATTATCGGTGGAATATTCATTTAAACCAGTCGCCTCCGTATTAGGCGCGCGTTATTTCACTCCGTTCGTATATGCGGTCGATACGCAAGTGACGCGCATAGAGGAGAACGGTACAACGAAGTATGCTTTGCACGAACAACTGTTGGCGCGCCTGGATCAAACCATACATGAACTACTTAAGCAATTGGAGGGAAGCATGTATGTCTAAGAACACAAGAAGAGCCGCGATCGTCTTAACGTTTGCTCTGATGCTGTCGCTTGCGGCTTGCGGAAGAGGGAATGAGTCTGACATTGCAAGTTCCACATCCGATGAAGATCAAGGGCCGATTACGGTTCGAATCGGCTATCAAAAGTACGGAACGTTGAACATCTTAAAGGCGGACGGTGCATTAGATCGCAGGCTTGCCGAGCTGGGCTTGAATGTAGAGTGGACTGAATTCCCTGGAGGGCCGCAATTGCTGGAGGCTTTGAACGTAGGCAGCATTGATGTCGGACATACCGGAGAAGCGCCTCCGATCTTCGCACAAGCAGCAGGAGCGCCGCTGATCTACCTGGCTCATGAACCGCCAAGCCCAAAGAGTGAGGCGATCGTCGTACCGCAAGATTCCGATATTACGTCCATACGTGATCTGAAAGGAAAGAAAGTGGCGCTCAACAAAGGTTCTAATGTGCATTATTTGTTGGTCAAACTGCTCGAGAAAGCCGACCTTGCCTATGATGAGATCGAAACGGTTTATTTGACGCCAGCTGACGCCCGTGCCGCTTTCGAAAGTGGCAATGTTGACGCATGGGTCATCTGGGATCCGTTCCTGGCGGCAGCACAAACGACGACGGGCGCGAGGATTCTGGCGGACGGAAGCGATCTCGTGCATAACCACGAGTTTTATATCGGTGAACGATCCTTCGCCGAAAACTACCCTAATATCGTCCCAATCATTCTGGAGGAGGCAAATAAGATCGATGATTGGGCTTTGCATCATCAACGCGCTCTAGCGGAAAAGCTGTCACCGCAACTTGGCATTGACGTCCCTTCTCTGGAATTAGCCGCCGGACGTCGAGAATACGGAGTGCAGCCGATCAATCAAACGGTCATAGAAGCTCAGCAGCAGATCGCCGATACGTTCCACGCGTTGCAATTAATTCCGACTCACATACAAGTCTCGGACGCAGTGTTACAACCTTAAACAGTATGAACTTACTCATAGCTCTGACGAACGAAGATGTTGTATAGAAGTTCAACAACCAATATAAGGAGAGATGAACATGCGTATTTTCTGGTTTATCCCTACACACGGAGACGGTCGTTACCTAGGCACTTCTGAGGGTGCCCGCGCGGTCGATGGAGAGTATATGCGGCAAATCGCCAGTGCCGCCGACCGACTCGGCTATGAAGGCGTCTTGATCCCGACGGGCAGCTCTTGCGAGGATCCATGGATTGCGGCCTCGTCTCTGATCCATTCAACGAAGCGATTAAAGTTTCTCGTGGCGGTACGACCTGGATTAATGTCACCGACAGTTGCGGCCAGAATGGCAGCCACGTTCGAACGGATTTCCGACGGACGGCTGCTCGTGAATGTCGTGGCCGGAGGAGATCCCGTGGAGCTGGCGGGAGACGGTTTGTTCCTCGATCACGATACACGCTATGAATTAACTGATGAATTTCTGGACATATGGCGGCGTGAATTGGCAGGGGAAACCGTCGAATTTAACGGCAAGCATCTCACGATCAAAGGCGGCCGCGTGCTCTTTCCGCCCATTCAGAAGCCGCACCCGCCGGTTTGGTTCGGCGGTTCATCAACAGCCGCGCTGGAAGTCGCTGCGAAACATAGCGATGTTTACTTAACTTGGGGAGAGCCGCCTGCTGCAGTGGCGGAGAAAATTGCTAAGGTACGCAAACTCGCAGAACGTCACGGACGCAGTCTGAAATTCGGCATCCGCCTGCATGTCATCGTAAGGGAAACAGACGAAGAAGCTTGGCAAGCCGCTGAGCGCCTGATCCAGTATGTCGATGACGATACGATCGCCAAGGCACAGCAAATCTTTTCTCGCTTTGATTCAGTCGGCCAGCACCGTATGAGCCACTTGCACCAAGGTGATCGGAGCGCTCTGGAGATCAGTCCCAACCTATGGGCCGGCATCGGTCTCGTGCGCGGAGGCGCAGGTACTGCGCTCGTCGGCAGTCCGTTAACGATCGCAAGCCGAATATATGAATATTTTGATCTCGGGATTGATACCTTCATTCTGTCCGGTTATCCCCATCTAGAAGAAGCATATCGCGTCGCTGATTTGCTATTCCCGCATCTGCCAATCGAACATCGATTGAAGCAAGGGCTTGGCTCAATCAGTCCGTTCGGCGAATTGATCGCAGGTGAGGTTCGACCGCCGTCCAAGGCACCCAAAGCTTCGACTCATTAAGGAGGTAGCGTCGGTGACGAGAATTAAAAGTTGGTTGCTTGGTCGCTATCTAGATCATCTATTGCCTTGGTTGCTCCCGATCATCGTAATCAGTATATGGCAGCTCTTGGGAAGCATAGGCTGGATCTCGAATCGTATCATGCCGACACCGGTTCAAGTCGTGGAGGCCGGAATCCGATTGACAGTGAATGGGGAATTGCTCCAATCTTTATCGGTTAGCACCTGGCGAGCCTTCGCAGGATTTGTCATTGGCGGTGGGGTCGGTTTTCTGTTCGGAGTCTTGAACGGCGTAGCTCGAATTGCTGAGAAGCTAACCGATTCCTCCATTCAGATGATTCGCAACGTGCCGCATCTTGCGCTTATTCCGCTTGTCATTGTTTGGTTCGGCATCGGTGATGAAGGGAAGATCTTTCTGGTTGCGCTCGGCGTTTTGTTCCCGATATACTTGAACACTCTCCACGGCATCCACAATGTCGATCCTGGATTGATCGAAATGGGACGTGTGCATGGATTGCGAAAACGAGAGCTGTATCGCATCGTCATTTTGCCCGGCGCCATGCCTTCATTTCTTGTCGGCTTGCGCTATGCACTGGGCATTATGTGGCTGACGCTCATCGTCGCGGAGACGATCTCGGCCAAAGATGGGATCGGATATATGGCGATGAACGCCCGTGAATTTTTTCAGTTGGATGTCGTCGTCCTCTGCATCATTCTATATGCCTTATTGGGGAAATTGTCCGATCTGCTGGCAAAATGGTTAGAGAGGAGTTGGCTGAAATGGCATCCGCATTTCGGAAAGATAAACGCAAGACAGAATCATTGACAACGGACAAAGACCGAAGTGCTTTCATTCAGCTGCAACATGTGTCGAAGTGCTTTGACAACGGGTCGAAAGTGCTTCATGATCTCAATTTAACGATCCGTCAAGGCGAATTTGTGACGGTTGTCGGTCGCAGCGGTTGCGGCAAAAGCACCTTGCTCCGACTCATTGCCGGCTTGGAACTGGTTAGCAGTGGGACGTTAAAATATAACGGTCAGCCGGTAACAGGAATTGAGCCATCAACACGCGTTATGTTCCAGGACTCACGATTATTGCCGTGGCTAACCGTACTGGAGAACGTCAAGCTTGGAGTGCGAGGATTAGGCAAGCATGAAGCAGAAGAGAAGGCGCGAGAAGCACTGCACTCGGTCGGTCTGGAATTGCGCGCGGAAGACTGGCCGTCGGTTCTATCCGGCGGTCAGAAGCAACGAGTTGCGTTAGCTCGCGCACTGGTCGGTAACCCCCACTTATTGCTGCTTGATGAACCGCTGGGCGCGCTCGATGCGTTGACACGAATCGAAATGCAACGGTTGATCGAACGGTTGTGGCTTGAACAGGGGTTCACGGTTCTCCTAGTAACCCACGATGTTAGTGAAGCTGTTACCCTTGCAGACCGGGTCATCTTGATCGAGCAAGGCGCGATTGCCCTTGATGTTAAGATTACATTAGCTAGACCACGGGCACGGGACACCGGCTTTACTTACTTTGAAAAACGTATACTGGATCGTGTTCTGCGTTCCACAGCTAGCAAGACGGATGAGGAAACATTGATGGAATTGCGATACGAAATATAAAATAAAATAAAAGCTCAAGTAAAGCGACGGAATGTACGATCCGTAACTTTACTTGAGCTTAACTCACACTCGCACCCCCTCCCTAGTAAGGGGACACCAAATCAAATTCAACCTCCTCCATCGGAAACACCTTGTCCCGATCCGCAAAGTTCATGTAAATGATGCGTGATGATTTGTTCGATTTTTTCCGACGTAAAGATGTCCGGTCTTAATAATGCATGAATGGATAAGCCCTCAATCATTGCGGAGAGCCTTAACGTTTCTATTTCGATATTTATTTCATTGCTGATATATCCTGCTTGCATTAACATGTTTATCAATGCTTCCATTAACGTATATTCTCCCTCAATGAGTTGATCCTTCTTTGTTTGAAGTACCGCACTCGTGAGTGAGCGAACAGCAAACACTAACCAAATCCCTGTCTCGGTTTGTTTTTCCTGATCCACAGGGACAAGCTCTAACAATATTTCCTTCACCGCTTGCAAAGTATTTGTCGACCACTGCATATGATCTGATCTTTCTTTTCCCTTACCTAGGTAATACTCGATCAAAAATAGCAGCAATTCATCCTGGGTTGAAAAATAGTGTCTTAAGGCACCAGCAGACATTCCTGCTTCTTGCGCGATCCTCCGAATAGATGCCTTTTCAATGCCTTCCTTCTCAATAATTGCCCAAGCCTTTTCTGCAATAATTTTTCTCTTTTGATCATGATCTACAATTTTCGGCATTCGGATCACCTCTTGCATTTATTTCATACACTGTGCTAAAATCATTTTAACACACCGTGTTAAATAAACAACATTAGAAAGGGGATGGTTGGTTCACCATTATCTATCGTTTGAATTTAAACAACCATATTCCTACTCAATTATAAAAAGGAGCGATGTATCGTGAAAGAAATATTAAGAGGAGTCAGTTTTCTTTTGCTTATTCAAGGTGTTGGCGGGCTCATTAACCGATTGGCTGGCGGCGGCCCCAGTTGGTTCATTGTGAACTATATTGATGCTTTGCAAGGCTATGAATGGATTGCTTGTGTCATGTTCGTGATCTTAGGTGCGGTTGTTGGTATTCAATCTAACAAATTAAATCACAAACAATCGTCATCTACTTAGGCTCCGACTCCCTGTAGATGAAGGGCGCCGCATGATGCATATAGGATGATATCGTTATAGGCCGTATTCCCTCACCATCTCGACAAAAGCTTGATAAGCATGGCTCACATATTTATCTTTCCTGCTTATTAAGCCAACTTGAATGAATTGATAGGGCTTCGGAATCGGATAAACATACAAATCCTCATACGAGCCGGTCAAAACAGATTTGGGCAGCAACGTAACGGTGATTCCTTCCTTCACACTGCTTAATAATGTTTCGAGCGAACTGATCTCAAGTGGATGGTGCATCGTTACGCCTTCGTCTCGAAGCCACTGCTCCAGCCTTTTTCTAAACGGACAGCCTGCGGGAGAAACTGCCCATTTCTGCCTCAACAATGAAGCTTCATCCAGCTTTCTTCCGGATAGTAGCACGATCTCATCGGTTTGGATATAATCGACAGCGAAGCTCGTGGCCGTAAGATCCTCTGTTACAAAAGCGGCGTCAAGCTCATAGTTGTTCACTTTCTCCATGAGCTCGTCAGAGTGACCCGTTACGAAATGAAACGAAACTTGCTCATATTGCGCTTGGTAGGCAGAAAGTAATTTCATAAAATTGCCGCACGTCACCGTTTCCACGAAGCCAATGCGCAGTGTGCCGGACGGGGTGCCGTTATCTTGCATAACTCTGACTAGCTCATCCGACATCTGTAAGATGGAATCAGCATGCTGGCGAAACAGCTTCCCTTTCTCTGTAATTTGCACACCTTTCGGTGTCCGATAAAATAGTAAAACTCCTATTTCATCCTCTAATTTGCGCAAGCGCGTAGTCACATGCGACTGCACGTATCCGAGCTTCTCCGCAGCGAGTGTAATGCTCCCTTCTTCCGCTATGGCGCGAAATATCCTTAAGTCACTTAACTCCATTGTTCGCCCTCCCATCACTATTAGTGATATGAGCATTGTTAATAATCATTATACAAGATGAAGATGGCAATTTATACTCAGGATATAAAGAAAAGGGAGGAATGAACAGTGGCATATTTACTTCTTGCGCTTGCGATAACGTCAGAAGTGATCGGCGCCATCGCCAGCAGATATTCGAATGGATTCAAAAAATTCATCCCCAGCTTGCTGATGACGATCGCGATTATTGCTTCGTATTATTTTTTTGCCGCAAGCTTGCAATATGGAATGAATATCGGTGTCGGTTACGCCATATGGGCAGGTCTCGGGGTAATCGTCGTTGCGGTGATCGGGGTCGTGTTGTTCAAGGAATATTTGACCAGAATTCAAATCACAGGAGTAGTTGGCATTATCACCGGCGTCATCGCACTCGAATTTGGCGCGCTCCTATAAGAGATAGAGGATCATTCACTTCTATAAGATTTCTATAAGAAAAGAGGGATTTGCTTTGGCGTTTATATACTTAATGCTGGCGATTGGACTTGAAGTGACGGCTGCGATCGCGGCTCGATTTTCAGAGCGCTTCACCGAGCTTGTGCCCACGCTCATCACGATCAGCTTTGCTGTTACCTCTTATATTAGTTTTGCTCTAAGTCTCAAGCATGGGATGAATATCGGCATCGGATATTCCATTTGGGCCGGAATCGGCGTCTTATCTGTCGCTATCATCGGAGCCGTGTTTCTCGGCGATTCATTGACGCTGATACAATTTGGCGGAATGCTCTTGATCATTAGCGGACTTGCTGCGGTGCAGCTTGGCGGCAAAGCCAAAGCGACCGACACACAATAACGGGATCACATAGCCTATGGACTAGTTTTAATCAACAACCGTTGTCGTTCCCCATTGAAATCTCATCAGCTACTAATTCCGTACAAAGTCCCTTCCAAATGTTGTTCGAAAATGAAACATCGATCTCCTTTTTTGATGAATTTTAAAAGGAGATTGATGTTTCCTCTTATATGGCTCGTTACCCTGCTAATTTATAATTGGATTAAATCATCTACTTGCTAGAAGAGGTGGAGCCAATCATGAAGTCAAGCCTTACTCGAAGTGGTTCATCCATGGCCTTATCGAGAAAGTCTACTCGCTGGGAATCCCCTGTGGCGGGATATTTATTTTTATTGCCATGGATTATGGAATTCTTGCTCTAGTAGCTTATCCTATGGCAATGTCTTTTTATTATTCATTAACCAATTATTCGATTCTAGATGCTCCTCAATGGGTAGGCATTCAAAATTACAGTAAAATTTTGTTTGATGATGACACATTTAGACAGTCATTGAAGGTTACTTTATTATTTGTATTTTTTGCAGTCCCATTAAAACTCACGTTCGCATTGGCTGTAGCGATGCTCTTGAATAAAAATATTCGCGGGCTTTCCGTTTATCGTACCATGATCTACTTTCCATCCTTAATCGGCGGAAGCATAGCGGTATCGATCCTATGGAAGAACATATTCGGACGAGAAGGTTTTATCAATCAATTGATCGGTATATTTGGGATCGAGGGCAAATCATGGATCAACTCTCCGGATACAGCTCTCGCCACATTAATATTGCTTGTCGTTTGGCAATTTGGCTCATCCATGGTGATATTCTTAGCAGGTCTCAAGCAAATCCCTACGGATCTTTATGAAGCTGCTTCAGTAGATGGCGCAGGGTGGTTTGTCAAATTCAAGAAAATCACATTGCCCATGCTGTCACCAATCATTCTCTTTAACCTCATCATGCAAACGATCACTGCGTTTCAAATGTTCACACAAGCTTTCATTATTACAAAAGGCGGTCCCATCCAGTCCACTTACGTATACGTCATGTATTTATATGAGTTGGGCTTTGCTAGATTTCAGATGGGTTACGCTTCTTCATTAGCTTGGATCTTGCTTATCATAATTGCCACCGCAACCGTTTTAATTTTCTTATCTTCCCGTCAATGGGTGTTCTACGAAAATGAAGTGAGGTAATGTAGCGATGAATACAACAAAGAATGCTATCCCTAGGCAGATCTTTATTTTATTATTCAGTTTCATAATGGTGTACCCAGTATTTTGGTGGGTAGGGGCTTCACTAAAATCAAATGCCGAAATGAGTTCACCCAATATATTTCCGGCGAATCCCATTTGGAGTAATTATATCGATGGCTGGTTTGCCGTTCCCAACTATTCCTTCACTCATTTTTACTTAAACACATTTGCACTTATTGGTGGGGTATTATTTACAACTATAATATCTTGTAGTTTGGCGGCGTTCGCTTTTGCAAGACTTGATTTTCCGCTGCGCAAATTTTGGTTTGCCATCCTGCTATTAACATTGATGTTGCCTGGTCAAGTGCTTATCGTACCCCAGTATGTTTTGTATAATTGGTTTGGTTGGATTAATACATACCTTCCTTTTTATGTGCCGCATGCCCTGGGAAGTGGAGCCGGAGGTTCATTCTTTATCTTTATGCTCGTCCAATTTATGCGTGGAATTCCTAAAGAGCTGGATGATTCTGCAAAGATAGACGGTTGTTCATGGTTTCGCATTTACTGGCATATTATGATGCCATTAACCAAACCAGCTCTCGTAACAGTTGGAATCTTCTGTTTTCTATGGAATTGGGATGACTTCTTTGGGCAGCTGCTATACATTAACAGCGTTGATAAATATACCGTCAATTTAGCGTTGAAACTATTTATAGATACGCAATCCGCTATGCCTTGGGGGCAATTGCTTGCCATGTCATTGCTTTCTGTTGTACCGGCCGTCATTCTTTTCTTCTTCGCACAGAAGCATTTTGTAGAGGGCATTGCAACGGGCGCATTGAAAGGATAAAAAGGATCAGCATTAGCTCAAGGGGGCTCTTCTCTGTATGAATCCTTTCAAACGTTTTAGAATTGAAGTCATGTTCTTCTGGGGGGTCGTGGGATTCATGACCCTCCTTTTAGCCATTATTTCGTATATGATCACAAATTTTGTTGCCGACGAATTGGTGGAGAATACTTCACACTATCAATATAACTTATTGACGGAATTGAATCAGAAAGCAGTTAACCAGTTTCAAGGGCTGGAGCAGCTATCATTAAATGCAACGAAATCAATTGAGGACAAATTTGTTCAATTTCAAAATGATGAAAGCTCACCTTATGAAAAAATATTGGCACAAAATGAACTGAATAAAACACTCAGTCATTTGTTGTATACCACTCCAAAAATCCACTCTGTTGAATTATGGACCCATGCAGATATTTTGGAGAAAAACGATTTTTTAAAATTTGAAAACCTGAAAAATTTCCCAAATGAGGCTTGGGCTGAACCAATTTTATCATCCGATTCCGCATGGTTAGGGAAACATCCGATTACGGTTCAAAATCAAACAACAGAAGTCATCACCTTTGCAAGAAAACTTTATACCAGAACTAATATATATTATGGGATACTTATGATTAATACCGATGTGCAATATTGGGAAGAAGTTCTCTCCAGCAAACAACATCATTCCATGCGAACCTTGCTTGATTCTGGAGGCAGACCGCTTTTGCAACTTGGTCAAGACCAAGAGCATGCCTTTTTTTCCGACTTTTCTTTAATACCAGAACAAGATGCTGGTTATATGAAGACAGTAATCAATCAGAAACCGTATCTCATGGTATGGTCAAGATCACCCGATTCTAAATGGAGCTTAATCGAGTTTACGAACTGGGATGAAATTGTCAGTAGTGCAGATAAGGTCAGAACAACGATCATGTGGATCGGGTTCGTATCGGTGTTTGTGATTCTATTTATCATCAGGCTTTTCGTCACTCAATTCAAACGCCCTATCAAGCAATTGATTCAGCTCATGAACAAGTATCCAAACTACAAAAATCAAGTGATGATACCGAATGATTATCGAAATGAATTCGACTATCTGTTTCAAGGATATCGGAAGCTGGTGGATCGAATTGAGTCACTTTATGCTGATTTAGAATGCCAGTATACGATGCAAAAAGAAGCAGAGGTTAAGGCTCTGCAGGCCATGATTAATCCTCACTTTTTGTACAATACGCTGGATCAGATCAATTGGGTGGCGATCGAATCGAATCAAAACGACGTAAGTGAAATGCTCTCCCTTTTGCAGAATGTTGAGGATTACATTATCCCACGGCAAGGGATTAATCACTTTAAAGGAAGAATTAGAGCTCGTTCAATGTTACCTTGAATTGCAGAAAATACGTTGGAAAGATCGATTGGACGTACAAATTGAAATACCAGAACGATTTCACGAATATGTCATTCCCAAAATAACGATCCAACCTTTTGTAGAAAATGCTTTTCAACACGGCTTTCATGGAAAGAAACATGCTGAGATTAAACTTTCTGCATACGAAAAGGATCATTTGCTTTGTATAGTAGTTGAAGATGACGGCAAGGGAATTCGCAAGGATTGGCAGCATTCTAACAACCATTCGTTGGGTGGATACGCTTTAAACAATGTAAAAGACAGAATCCTTACTTATTTCGGGGAAAACTACGGTTTTGAACTCAATAATCTGGAAACCGGCGGAACCCACGCTGTTATTCGATTACCCTTAGTTCTCCAGATTGACGCAAACAAGGACTCAAGCTCTAGGGAGGAACGAACTTGATGTGGACGGTTATTATGATTGACGATGACTTTCAAGTTCTGGAATCAATGAAAAAAATGATTCCTTGGAATACGCTGGGAGTCGAATTAGCAGGTGTTGCATTAGATGGTGAAGAAGGCATGCGCTTAATTCAACAATGTAACCCAGATATCGTGATTACGGATATTTATATGCCGGTGAAAGATGGCATGCGAATGATGGAAGAACTTCGATTAAACGACTACTCTGGAAAGCTGATTATTTTAAGCGGTTACAACGATTTTGAAGTCGCAAGGAATGCGCTGCGTCTTAACGTTCATGACTACTTATCCAAACCAGTCACTCTGAATCAATTAAAAAGCGCATTATCCAGCGCCATAGAGAGTCTTAAAAAGAACTGGAGCAAACCATAAAGTTTGATGAAATGAAAAAGAAGATCGAGCTTTATGAGCCATTTGTGAAGCATCAAGCATTGCGAGCAATATTAACAAACAGAACACCTATCGAACTGGATACATCCATGCTACGGATGGGGGATCGGGACTGGTGGATCAAGAAGAATCATCTCGTCATTATTTTTGAATTACAGAGAACGGACAGAGTGCGGGATATTTCCATAGGGAGTTGGAATTTGTTTCGCTTTGCTGTCTGTAACGTCTTGGAGGAAACCGTTAACAGCTTTTGGACGGAGTCACATGTAGTTGAGCTGCATGGTTCTTACTGGGCCTTGCTTCTTCACTTAGATAAAGATATGTGCGATATTCATAAACTTACCGAACAGCTAATCGAACGTGTTCAGTCTCATATTTCAATGTATTTAAATCTTGAAATTAAAGCAGGTGTTGGGCAGGTGAAGGAACACTATGCCTCTATCCCTGACTCACTTGAGGAGGCATTTCAAAATTTATATAACAGCAGTCACTCATCGCTAGAGAGCGAGGTTTATCAAAAGCAAGATTTGTTGATCAGAACATTTGATTTTTACCAGCAATTGTACCAAGCTATGTTAAATGGCGAAACCGACACAAAGCAAATCGTGCAAAAACATATGGAAATCATCAAAGAAACAAAACCTAACGAACAATTCCTGCAATATTTCGCTTACGAGCTGCTAAATTTTCTGTTGAATATCTCGAAGAATACAACGCAGATTCATACGAATCTTCATGTAGTTGTTCATGCAGAGGAATGGAAATCGGGGATTACCAAGATTAAAAATTTCGAACAATTGAATGATTGGGTTTCGAATTTGCTGTCAAATTTCAATGATCGTAAATATTTGCAAATCAATGCCAAGCATAAACAAGTTGTTGATTTTATGGTCGACTATATTCATAAGCATTATGGGGATGATCTCACTTTAGAACGTTTAGCTAGTGAATTGTTCCTCACCAAAAATTACTTAAATCAAATATTCAAAAAAGCTATAGGTGAAACGTTCAATCAATATTTAACGAAAGTAAGAATGGAAAAAGCCAAGGCTATGCTGATAAGTAGGGAATATTTAATTTACGAGGTTTCAGAAAGAGTAGGATATAAAAATATTCCTTATTTTAGCACATTGTTTAAGAAATATACCGGTATGAATCCTAGTGATTATATAAAAGATAAAAATGATGAAAATTGAAAGGAAAGTGATGTTTCATCATATTTTCCCACTCTATCCTGCCTTATATAATGATAGCGAATCATAATGAGAGAGGGGTAAAACAATGAAAAAGAAAGCTTTATTCAGTGTAGTCCTGGTATTCATCCTAGCCATTGTAGGCTGTTCAGCAGGATCAACTGGCGCAGGAAATGAAGGAACCGCTCAGAATCAGACAAATAGCGAATCCAATGCGAATGAAAATCCTGGTCGGGACGATGCGATAACTTTAAGAATTGTATGGTGGGGATCACAGGACCGGCATGATGCCACGCAACGAGCATTAGATCTCTATTCTCAAATTAACCCTAATGTAAAATTTGAAGCTGAGTTTTCCGGATGGGATGGCTACTGGGATAAGCTAGGCGTTCAATTCAGTGCAGGAAATGCTCCTGATATTATTCAGATGGATGCTAGTTATTTGGAAGACTATGCTTCTAGAGATTTACTCGCCGACCTTTCATCGATTAATACAGACCAGATATCTCCGCAGCTCCTCGATACTGGTAGAGTAAATGACACCTTATATGCTATGCCGCTAGGTAATAATGCATTTGGTCTCGTGTATGACCGATCCATTGTGGAGAAATTGGGAATTACGTTGCCCAAACATGGCTGGACTTGGGATGATTATTTTGCATTCGTAGAGGAAGCCAATGCCAAGCTTGAAGACGGAAAAAGCGTGATCGCCGATGCAGATGGTATCCATAAGTACAATGTGTATCAGTTAGCATATGGCAAAGGTGACGTATTCAAGAATGGTCAATTTAATCTGGATAAAGATTTATATATAGAATTTTTAACGAAAATGAAAGAACTGCGTGATAAAGGCGCAATACCGAACGGAGAAATAACATCAGCTAACGTAGAGTTTGATCCAACGACAGATATCCTAGTCAATGAAACGATCTTAATGCGTCCTAATTATGCTGCACAGATCAGTTCGCTTGACTCCTTAAAACCCGGTGCTTATGGTGTGGTCACTATGCCTAAAGCAGTGGAAGGTGGGGGGCATTTAAAGCCATCTATGTTCTGGAGTGTTAACAACAAATCAAGCTACCAGGACGAAGCCAAAAAATTCATAGATTGGTTTGTTAACGATCCAGAGGCTGCAAAAATATTAAGAACTGTCCGTGGATTGCCTGTAAATTCAAGTAATTTAGAATTACTTGAATCTGATTTTTCAGACGCTGATAAATTAAGTGCAGAACTCATTTCGGCTACTATTGAGCATGATCCTCAACCATTCACTGCGGAGCCAAAAGGATGGAGTAACTTCCAAAATGATTATTTAAAAATTTACGAAAAATATATGTTTAATGTAATTACACCGGAAGAAACATATGAAGAAGTCATCAAATTAGCACAAGAATATGAAAAAGCTGCGCAGTAATTTGCTTATATAAAATTATAAAATTATCGCCGCTCACTTTTCGTTGACGGAAGGCAGAGCGGCGATTGTCCATTTCACACTCCCGAATACGCTTGGAAGCCGCCGTCTACCGGCACCGTAATGCCGGTGACGAAGCCGGACGTGCTTGCATCCGCTAGCCACAGCATCGTCCCGAGCAAATCCTCCGGCTCTCCGAAGCGTCTCATCGGCGTATGGCTGATGATCTTCGCGGAGCGCGGTGTGAGCGAGCCGTCTTCGTTCGTAAGCAGTGTCCGATTTTGCTCCGTTAGGAAGAATCCTGGCGCAATCGCATTGACACGAATCCCCGCTTCGGCAAAATGCACGGCCAGCCACTGGGTGATGTTGTTAACCGCTGCTTTGGCGGCGCTGTAAGCAGGCACTTTCGTCATTGGCGCATAAGCACTCATTGACGATATGTTTATGATCGTCGCACCCGGACGATCGATCATCCGCTTCGTAAAGACTTGCGTCGGAATCAAAGTGCCGAGCAAATTCAGATCGAATACGTCACCGACATTGCCCATATCCAGATCGAAGAACGTCTGTACGAGCGAATTGTCCAGATGTTCTTTGCGGAACAGCTCCTCGCTCGTGCTCGCCTTCGGATGATTGCCGCCCGCTCCGTTGATCAGGATGTCGCAGCCTCCGTATTGCTTTGCGACCAGTTCATCTGCTCGCTTCACGCTGTCCAGATCGAGCACATTGCAAGCGATCGCGATGGCCTCTCCTCCATTCGCACGGATCGACTCGGCTACCGCTTCGCCTTTCTCAAGTGTCCGGCCCAGGATCGCCACCTTCACGCCTTGGCGTCCCAGCTCGCGCGCCATAGCTCCGCACAGTACGCCGCCACCACCTGTTACGATTGCCGTCTTGCCCTGTAAATGGTCATGCTTCGGTCTCATCCGTTCCATCTCCTTTACTCCAATACTTGCCGCTTGTACGGCCAGCAAATTCAGCAAATTTCATTTATGTGTAATCACTTGTGAGCGAGCATTCAGCGAATCCCAAATGCCCCACAAATACATGATCCCTAGCGCTCGATCATACAGGCCGTAACCGGGACGACACTCTTCATCCCAAATTTGCCTCCCATGATCGGGCCTTGCATAGCCTCCATACTGTTTCTCATGCAGCGCTTGCACGATGCGCGGCAAATCAACCGATCCGTCGGATACGCGGTGAGAAGTCTCTATGAAGTCCCCGTTGTCATAACGCTTTATATTGCGCAGATGGACAAACGGAATACGCTCAGCGAATTCGTCAATCATGCTGACGATATCTTCGTCAGGACGAGCGGATAGTGAGCCCGTGCAGAGCGTCAAAGCGTTGCTCGGACTATCAACTAGCTGCAAGATGCGGCGCAGATTGGCCTGCGTGCCTGCAATGCGCGGCAGTCCAAAGATCGACCACGGCGGATCATCCGGATGAATAGCCATCTTGATCCCGCATTTCTCAGCGACTGGAATAATCTCCTGTAGAAAATGCCGCAAGTTATCCCGCAGCGTCTCCTCGGTCATGTCTTGGTAAGCTTCGAACAGCTCCGAAAGCTGCGCCAGCTTCTCCGGCTCCCAGCCAGGCATAGTTATATCTGGGTTTTCGTTAATTTTGCCGATAAGCTCCGATGGTTCGATCTGCAAAATTTTGCTTCGTTCATAAAACAACGCCGTAGAGCCGTCCTCCAGCTCCTTGTATAAGTCTGTCCGCACCCAATCAAATACCGGCATAAAATTGTAGCAAACGACCTTCACGCCGACCTCGGCCAAATGTTCGATCGTCTGCTTATAGTTTGCGATGTATTGATCGCGCGTCGGCCTGCCGAGCTTAATATCTTCATGAACGTTCACACTTTCTACCACTTCGATATGCAAGCCATGCGCATCAGCTTGACGTTTCACCTCGCGAATCTCATCCTTCGGCCATACTTCCCCTGGCGGAATATGGTGCAGCGCCCACACAATGCCCTCCACTCCCGGGATTTGCTTGACATGCTTCAATGCTACGGTATCGTTGCCCGTACCGAACCAACGGAACACCATCCTCATCCGACTGCTCCTCCTCTTTCTATATGGTAGATGTCACGATCAATCTGCAAAATAATGCGAAAATGCTGCACGCAATTCAGGCAGCTTGCGGTCTAACTCACGAAAATGCCTATTCAATAGCTCCACCGTCTGCTCCTCGTGACCAGCCCTTATGGCATTCAAAATATCATGGTGCTCGGCCACAATCCGTTCCATGTGACGAAGCTCATGCAAGACGAGATAACGAATCCGGTTAATATGCGCCCTCATATGATCAATGACTTGCAGTAATGTCCGGTTACCGGTTATCGTCAGGATCAGCTTGTGGAAGTCTTCGTCAAGCTTGAGTAAGGTTGCCGCATCCTGATCCTCAACAGCACGCTGCTGCTGCTTCAGCAGATCAAACAACTTCTCCTCATACGTTCGCGCCAGCTCCTCATTCCACAGTTGTGCAGCCAGACGGAAAGCTCCAGCCTCCAAATGCTCGCGAATAAATCTCGCTTCCTCGATCTTGCGAACAGATATGAGCTTCACTTTCGTACCTCTTTGCGGTTGAATCTCGATCAGTTGCTCACTTCCTAACAAACGAAAGGCTTCTCTCACCGGGGTTCGACTTACGCTTAGCTTCTCGGCGATTTCATTCTCATAGACCATCTGCCCAGGCTGAAGCTGTAAATATACGATCTGATCACGAAGCTGCTTGTAAACTTGATCGCCTAGCGAAACTCTGCTGCGATCGTCAGGCTGCTCCATTTCGTGCAGGAGGCCTTCCATGCTGTCGTCTCCTTTCATCTGTTAATCGAGTTATTTTAACTTGTATACTTGTATACAAGTTATATCATCTTCAGTCACTTTTGGCAATACAATGGACAATAAAGAAATACTTGGCGGGCGCCTAGTCCGCTAGGACGCAGGTGGCTGCTTAGTATTTCTTATGCTTGTGAGATTAGCGGAACTTATAAACTCTATATGTGCAAAAAAGGGGGCTATCCATTTTCTGAACAGCCCCACGATCCTTTCACTCCATATCCTTTGAATGAATGTGACCTATTGCTCCTCCGAATATGCGATATATTCGGTAGAGTCTACATATTCTCCATCCTTGATAAGCTGGAATGCTAGATGAATGCCTGTGCTACGTCCGGTGGAGCCCATCGTTCCGATCAATTGACCTTGTTTCACTTGTTCCCCAGACTCCACAAGGAGCGTATCCAAATGTCCGTAGCTTGTTTCAAAATGATCGTCGTGACGAATGTAAATGTGGTTGCCTAATTCAGGATTCCACTCCGATACTATGATGACTCCGTCAGCTGCTGCATATACGGGTGTTCCAGCCTCACCCGCAATTGCCGTTCCCTTGTATTCGATGTAGTCGGATTTGCCAACTTGAACCTTCTCTCCAAAATTTCTCGTGATCTTTCCCTCGGCCGGCGCCACGAAAGCAACCGTATGTTCTGACGAAGCGTTCGACGTTTGCGCATGAAGCGCGGGAATCGCAAATATAGCCCCGACAACGAGCAGGACAAATGAAAAGGCGAACAAGGTCAGGACCGGCTTCTTCTTTACCATGATCAATTTCAATCTCCTTTGCAACAATTTTTTCTTGCCAGAATGAAACGGCATATAGGTCTGCTGTTTCATATTCGAACCGAGCTCGATCAGCTTGAACAACGTTTTCCCGTATCCGATATGATTGACGTGATTCAAGGATGCACTGTCACAGGACAATTCCTGATCTTCCCGCATGCTGAAATAAGCGATCCACATAAGCGGGTTAAACCAATGGACGATGACCAGCAAGCTCATCAAACTATTCCACCAAGCATCCCTCCTCCGAATATGAATCAGCTCGTGAGTGAAGATACACATCCACTCCTCCCGGCTTAAACGGCCGATCATCGCCTCAGGCAGCAATATACGCGGCTTCCATAGACCGTAAGCGACCGGCGAGGAAACTCGTGTTGTCATATGTAAGGCGATGTTCGTTCGAATGCCTAAGCTCTGCTTGCAGGATGCGAACCACTCCAGGATTTCCTGATTCGGTAATGACAAGTTTCGTGCCGCGAATGTCCGTCTCATGCTGATCCACATGACGATCATCCAGACCGTGATGCCGGCGACACCGATACACCATATGACAAACAATATGTCCCACCACGAAATCGTCGCCGTCTGACCCATCGCACTTGGTATCGCTGCGTCGCTCATGAGTAGCTCTCCTGCATAGCCCGCTGCAGCTTCGAAAGCGATCTGCCCCTCACTCCGAGCGATTTTCTCAGGAAATGCGATCGGCAGAGCGGTAAGGCTCGGAACAAGCAAGCGGACGATCAGCAACAACCATAGCCAATAAAGCAATTTGGGACTGACTAGATCGCGAAGCAATCGTCTGACTGCCAAAATTACGATGACGATCATGGCTGCGGCCGGCGTTAACGACATCATCCAGTCGAATACGTTTCCGAATATTTGCACGAGGTTCATCATCATCATTGACCCTTTTCATCGAGTATTTTTTTCAGTTCCTCAATTTCTTCCTTCGTTAACGGCTCGTCCTCAAGAAAATGCATCAGCATAGGAGCTAGAGAGCCATTGTACAGTCGTTGCAAGAAGGAGCGTCTTTCCGCTCGATAACATTCCTTCTCGGACACAGCCGGGGAATAATAGTAAACCTTCCCTTCTGCTTCATACGTAACGGCCCCCTTTTTCACCAAACGGCTGATGAGCGTCTTGATCGTCGTCGGACTCCAGTCATGAGATTGTGATAATTGATCAATCATTTGCTTCGCCGTTGCCGGTGAATGTCGCCACAATACCTGCATGACTTCCCACTCTGCATCAGAAATCTTTGGCATTTCCATATTTCTAAAACCCTCCTGATTATAGACTACACGTGTAATCAATATATAGACTACAACAGTAGTCGATAATAGTCAAGTTTTTCCTTCTATGAAATTTCCATTTGTCCAAAAATAAAGTAAGACCGACTTGTGGAAGATTGCGGATGGACTTGCAGCAAGCCATTCAGAGTTTTAAACTGAAGGGGCAAGAAGGAGGGAGGCGAGCTAATGGCTTACACCGATCTAAAGCCGATACCGGATCATCTTCGCGAAGGGTTGCGCCTGCTGTTTGTCGGCTTCAATCCGAGCATTCGCTCCGCCGAAACAGGCCATCATTATGCCAATCCGAACAACCGCTTCTGGAGGATCATACACGAAGCCGGTATTACAAAACGCCGCTTCACGGCTGAGCAAGATCAAGATTTGCTAGCGCTCGGCATCGGTTTTACGAATATCGTAGCCAGACCGACGAAGACCGCAGCCGAAATTACGAAGCAAGAGTATAAGGAGGGAGCAGCGGCACTGCGGCGCAAGATCGCGCAATACAAACCGAATGTCGTCTGCTATGTGGGAAAGGGTGTTTATGAACAGTTGACCGGACGCAAACAGATTGCATGGGGTCGGCAAGAAGATAGTGTCGTCCCAGGCGTCATCGACTTCGTTGCCCCGTCCTCGAGCGGCCTGGTCAGGATGCCGATGAAGGACATCGTCGCCATTTACAAGCAGCTGCTAGAGCTGGATCAGGACGAGTCGATCGCGAAATAACCTGCGGATTGGTGAGGGTTCAACATCATTTCAGCGTTGCTTGACCGGCTCGTTCATGGCCTTTAACCAATGTGCAATTTGATCGACTCGTTTTTGGTCCTCTTCCAATATTTCATCAATCAATTTCGTGCTCTCCTCATCCAGATCACCGGCTACCATTTCGTGAGACATATGAATGCCGTATTTGTTTTCTCCAGTATACGCATCTTGCAAAATGTCCGCTGTATTCGTCGGATATCCGTTGAACTTCGACATCCACAGGCGAATCTCCCCTAAGATGCCAACACCGTCCACCGGCTCTCCGCCAAGCTGTTTGATGCGATCCGCCACTTTTTTCGCCCCTAATTTGGCATGCTTCTGAAATTTTTGCAGCATCTCCTTGAGCTGCTCATCCTTCGCATGGAGAATAAGCTGTTCATATTGGTGAAGCCCCATATAGCGCCCTCGCAAGAAACGGTTTAACTCCGCGATGACTTGCTGTTTATCCATATGTATCACGTTCCTCCTTAGGAAAATATTGTGATTAGTATGTCCGTACGTCGAATTTTCATAACCTAGAGGAGCACGAACTCAGACAAGATCCGTACCTATGTCATACCCATGCCGTACCCGCAATGAAGCGAATGTAACGAAGATTTAAAATCTTATTCGCTGATTCCTCGCCCTTCTTAATTTTTAACGAAGATCTGTAGCGTTATTTGTTGTCATTAGGCCGTCTCCAGCACCATTGGGGAGAAATAAAGCAGGATATCTTCTTTAGAATTGTAATATCGATGAATTTCTCAACTTAACGTGACCAATCTTCGTTATACCGGACACAAGCCTATGCACCTATGCGGGCGGGCCGCCGCGAAGATCGCCTTAAATGAGTAAAAAGAGCCGGCCGAAGCCGACTCTCTACTTTGCACTAAGATCATAGTGCAATTAATATACATCTTTCCATTCCGCAATGTTGTCCGCATCGAATCGGAACGGATCGCCCAGCATGATTTGCGTGCCGTCACCGTCCTCGACGATGCTCATCTCTCCTAACCGCCCTGCAGTGAACGTCTCGCCGACCGCACCGGTGATCGACTCATTCACCAAGCCGTCCGCTGTATAACCCGCCAAATAACCGACATCGATCGGATTCCATAGGTACATCCATTGGCAGACACCGTTCTCGATATATTCCGCCATTTCACTCGGCAAGCCAAGGCCCGTCAGTTGAACTTGGCCCGCTAAGCCTTTGTCTGTCAGCACCTTGCCCGCCGCCGCAATGCCTACGGTTGTCGGAGCAATAATCCCTTTCAGATTCGGGTAAGACTGCAGGAGTGCTTCCGTCTCCGAGACGCTCTTATCGCGCAGATCGTCACCGTAAGCAATCTTGACGAGCTCAATGTTGGCGTATTGTTCGTTCTCCAGCTCCTTCTGCATCCATTCGATCCACAGGTTCTGATTCGTCGCTTGCGAAGTGGCGCTAAGAATGGCGATTTCCCCTTCGCCGCCGATCATTTCAGAAACCCCTTGAATGAGCGTACGGCCAATTCGTTCAGGGTCCGCCTGATTAACATGAACCATTCGGCTGTTCGCATTGACTGCGGAATCCATGGACAGCACCTTGATGCCTCTATCCATCGCTTTCTTCAGCACCGGCTCCAGGGCATCATTGTCGTTGCCAGCGATTGCGATCGAATCTACACGCTGTGCGATTAATTCCTCAATAATCTGAATTTGCGCTTCGGCTGTCGGCTGATCCGGCGAACGCGAGATGACTTCGTGCCCGAGCTCGCCCATGGCTTCTCTAAAGCCCTCGATCATCTTCTCGCCATACGGATTGCCGGTGTTCTTGAACACAATCGCATGCTTCTTCGCTTGCTCTCCACCGCTGTTGCCTCCAGCATCACCGTTGCCGCTGTTCCCGCTGCCAGCAACGTTCGCACCGCCGCCGTTATTGCCATTCGACGACGCGGGAGCTGTCCCTCCGCACGCGGCGAGTAGTGACACCGTCAAGAGCAAAATCAATACTGTCCATAAGGTTTTCTTCAATTTCTATTCCTCCCTTTTCCTTTTCTTCATCTATGTCCAAGCAGTCTGCGAAGACTGCTTAGCACCGATCCACCTAGCATTAAGAAGCTTGACGCTTCCACCCTAACAGCATGGCGGCAATGATGAGCAGCCCGCCGATGATGATCAACTGTGTTTGCGCATCGACATTTACGAGGCCGAGCCCGTAACGAAGGAAACCGATGAGGAACACTGCGATTACCGCACCGATCATTTTTCCCTTGCCGCCCGCTGTGCTAACTCCGCCAAGCACGACCATCGCAATGACTTCGAGCTCATACATGTTCGCGATGTTTGGCCGCGTGCTGCCCATCTTCGATGTGAGAAACAAAGCGGTCACAGCAGCCATCAGACCGGTTAACGTAAAGACGATCAGCTTGATGCGCTGCACCGGAATGCCGGAAAATCGGCTCGCAGTCGGGTTGTTGCCAATCGCGTAAATATAGCGGCCGAACGTCGTCTTATGTAACACTAGGCCGAAGATGACCGCAAACACGATGAAAACGATCAGAATGAACGGAATGCCTCCTACATAGCCCCAGCCAAGGAAGCTGAACCACTCGGGAAAATTGCCCGACGCTTGATCCTCCAAAATCATATAGGCAATGCCCCGATACAGAATCATCGTAGCCAAGGTGACAATGACTGCGGACAGCTCCTTGAACTTCACAATCAACAGTCCGTTGATAAATCCGCATAGTGCGCCGACAAGCAAGCAAATGATGACCGCAAGCTCCATCGGCACGCCGTGATTGTACAAATCCGCCATCACGACCGATGACAAGGCAACCGTCGAAGCGACAGAGATGTCGATATCGGCCAAGATCATCACGAATACCATCGGCAGGACGATGAAAGCTTTATCAAGAAATGCCATCGAGGCGTCTCGCAAATTGAAATAATCCATATAGTAGGGCGATAAGTACATGTTCATCACATTGACGCCGATGAACACGATTAGCAGCATCCACTCCCACTGCAGCAAAGCTTCCTTCAGCTTAAATTCCCGTTTGTCTACTATGACTCTCGTCCCTTGCATCGTCTATATGCGCCTCCTTAGGAGATGATTGCGCTCTACGCCTCGCTTGATCAGCGCGTTGCCAGTGACCGCGATCAGGATGACGAACCCATGTATCGCCATTTGCCAGAATGGGGATACATGAAGCAGCGGCAAAGCATTATTCAAAATGCCGATAAGAATCGAGCCAAGCAGCACGCCGGAAATTTTCCCGACGCCGCCGGCGATGCTCACTCCGCCTACGACACAGGCCGCAATGACCGTCAGCTCATATCCTGAAGCCGTGTCTCCTTGCGCTGAGGCGAACTTCGCCACCCATAGGACACCGGCTAAGCCAGCCAGCCCGCCCATGACGGCGTAGACGAGCCAGAGTATTCTGCCTTTTGCAATCCCGCTGATTTCCGCTGCTTCCGGATTGCTGCCGACTGCATATATTTGTCTGCCAGTCCGCGTATGATAAGCAAAATATAATGCGATCAAATAGATGACAGCCGCAATCACAATCAAGGTGTTCACGCCTAGTATGGAGCTTGTCGCAAGGTCGATGAAGCGAGCCGGCATCTGATGTGCGCTCACCCAGCTGCCGCCGCTTACGATGTAGGTAATTCCGCGAAAGACATACATCATGCCTAGCGTAGCGATAATAGGAAGCAGGCGAGATCTGGCGATAAGCACGCCGATGAGCGAACCGCAAGTCGTGCCGATCAAGATGCCGAGCAGCACTGCAAGCAACGGATGCAAGCCGGGATATGCTGCAACGGTTTGTGCGGTGACCATCCCTGCGAGTGCTAGCGTCGCTCCAATAGACAAGTCAATGCCCCTCGTCACGATGACCAGCATCATGCCGACGGCCAATATGCTCAGAATGGCCGTATTGGTCAGCAGATCGTTAATATTTTCCAATGTCAGAAATCTTGGATTTCTCATTTGAATGAAAAAGCACAGCACAACGATAAATACTAGCAAGCCGACCTCACGGAACTTCATCATTTTCGCACTGAATGAAGACTTCGCGGCCGACGACTGCAAAGAGCTTCGCATGGCTTCCGGTGTCATACTGCCTCCCCCTTATCCATTGCTGCCGACAAGATCGCTTCCTGCGTCACCGATTCGCGAGCGAGCTCTGCGGTTATTCGTCCTTCGCGCATGACGATGATGCGGTCGCTCAGCCCGATCACTTCCGGCATCTCGGAGGAAATCATGATGATGCCGTAGCCTTGAGCCGCCAGCTCGCCGATGATCTCGTATATAGCGGACTTGGCGCCGACGTCCACCCCTTTGGTCGGTTCGTCGAGAATCAAAATTTTGAGATCCGAATTCAAGAGCTTGGCGACTACGACCTTCTGTTGATTGCCGCCGGACAGGGAGCTGGCGAGATCGAAGATGCTCTTCGCTTTCACATTCAGCTTCTCCGACAAAGCTTTGGCAACCGCTCGTTCCTGTTTCGTGCGAATCCAGCCCTTCCATGATAATTGCGGCAATGTAGACAACGTCACGTTCCGACCAATCTCCCAGTCGAGAATAAGCCCCTGCTTCTGCCGATCCTCCGGCAAGTACCCGATGCCGAGCGCCATCGCGTCTTGCGGCTTCTGAATGCTGACTTCCTTCCCTTCCACAAATACCTTGCCGCTGTCATAAGGCGCGATGCCGAAGATCGCTTGCGCGACCTCGCTTCTTCCGGCCCCTACCAGGCCCGTTAGCCCGACAATTTCCCCTTTGTGAAGGCGAAAGTTAATATCCGCAAAATATCCTCTCCGTCCGAGCCCTTCCAGACGCAGCACTTCCTCGCCGATCGCCGCCTCTTTCTTCGGAAACAGCTCGGTAACCTCCCGCCCGACCATGGCGACGATCAAATCTTCGTTGCGAATCTCTCGCACGCCCCAGGTGCCGATATACTTGCCATCCCGAAAGACGGTCACATTGCTGGCGAGGCGATACATGTCCTCGAAGCGGTGCGATATGAAGATGATCGACACCCCTTGATCTCGCAGCTGCTCCGTTATCGCATACAATTGTTCACTCTCTCTAACCGTCAAGGCCGCTGTCGGTTCGTCCATAATGATGATTCTGGCGTCAGTGGACAGCGCTTTGGCGATTTCGACGATTTGCTGCTGCGCTACGCTGAGACTGCCCATCTCATCACGCGCATCAAAATCCGCACCGAGCTGATCGAGCAGCGACTGCGCTCTGGCATGCATGTCTTTCCAATCGATACGCCGCGTTCCTTTTTTGATAGTTTCATGTCCCATAAAGATGTTTTCCGTCACTGTGAGATCAGGGAAGCAGGTCACATGCTGATAAATCGCTGCGATGCCGCATGCCGTTGCATCCGTTGGCCCATTGAAGCGCACTTCTTTCCCGTCCAAAATAATCTGACCCTCATCCGGTTGATAGACACCGGTAATCATCTTGATGAACGTAGATTTTCCCGCACCGTTCTCCCCCATCAAAGCGTGAATCTCTCCTGGCCGCAGACGAAAATGAACATGATCCAGCGCTTTCACGCCGGGAAATGTCTTCGTGATCCCTTTCAGTTCCAGGATATATTCCGCCATTGCTGTTCCTCCCTCCGCACACGTCTCTCTTTTTATCCCTCATCAGCGTACAACAGAAAAAAGCTGCTCCATAGGAGACAGCTTTCACGTAGGGGGGATAATCTTCTGTTTTTAAGACGACAAGAAGCGGTCATTTTGCGACTACATTTATTTTGTAAGTCCATACTTGTCTGGATGCGTAAGGACATCTACATAATCTAAGATTGTTTCTATTTCAAACTCCTTTGATGTTGGGTCATATCTAAAAATAATAAGTCGCTCTTTACCGCTATTTACTCCTTCATCCAATACACCAATTATATTTGGCGCGATTTCCACGAATTTATCAGTGCTATCGACATATACATGATGAGAATTTTGAGGAAGGTTTTCATTTTGATTTCCTATTTTTATTGCTATAAAAATAAGGGTTATTAATATTCCTGTAAAGATTATTTTGTAATAAACACCATTGCGATTCAAATTATCATTACCTCCTTTATGATTGTATCAAGCACACCCGCCGCCCTACTCGTCCGCCGCTTCCGACGCCCGCGCGAGCTGGTTGCGATAATCAGAAGGGGACATGCCGCTCCACTCCTTGAACAGCTTGCTGAAATATTTGGCATCCTGATACCCGACCATGGCGCTGATCTCCTTGAGCTTCAAGTCCCGCTCTCTAAGCAGTGACGCCGCTTGCTCCATACGCTGCCTTGTCACATAATCGAGCACGGTTTCGCCCGTATGCATTTTGAAGCACTTGCAAAAGTACGTCGGATTCATATAGACGTGATCAGCGATCTTCTTGATCGTAATGTCCTCGCCCAAGTGATCGGCGATCCAAGCCTTCGCTTGTTCTACAGGCTTCACCCTCTCACTTATGCGATTCACATGAATCGTGTACTCAATATGCCGTATCCAGCGCGTTACCGCAAGCTTGATCTCTCCGAGGTTCGCCGCCGTCTTCACGCCGTGGAGCGCCTTCTCCAGCGACAAAGAAGTGTTCCTTCCGTCCGTTACTTCCATCCATAAGGCATGTAGCTGCATGTACAAGTACTGCAACACCCACTGTATCTGGGCTGGGGATGATAACTTCCCGATCTGTGCAAATAATTGACCTTGCCATTCCTGCACTTCTGCCCTTTTGCCTTGTTGCAGCGAAGCTTTGAGCTTGTTCACCATCTGGTAATAGACAGCATCCACTTTAGCTGGTGACGTCTTGCCGGCTCCGGTTGCGATTTCCGCTGTAACGACCCGGTTTCCGCCCAAGATAAGCCGGTAATTCATAAGCTCGAGCGCCTTATGCTTCGCATTTCTTAATAAATAGAGATCCTCGATCAATTCCCCGATCGAAACGGTCACCGTGAACGGCGTAAACCGCTGCACAGCGGAGCGAATTTGTTCTGCCAGGCGTAAGACCTCAGCGCGAAATGTCGTATCGTTCATCGGATCTTCTTCATGCAGCAGCAGCCAAAAATCCGACTCCGCCCGCCACCACCAGCGATACTCGCTTCGCCCGACGGCTGCCTCTGACACAAGCTCGCCGATAATGTTTTCCAGCGCGTACGAATAAGCCTGCCAATCGCGGTCTGAATACGCCTTCGCCTTATATGGCAAGGCATCGAGACTAATGTATACGAGCATAAAGCAGCCTGCGGGAAACTCGTCCACCCAGTAGCCTAACCGCGACCAATCGACCTCGGCCATCGTCACATTGCTTAACATTTGCGTTTGCCTTGTCAGTTTCAGCTGTTCCGCCTTCTTCCGCATATCATCAAGCGTATAACGTTCGCGGCGCTTCGTTTCGATCGATTCCCGAATTTCTGCAAGGCGAGCGCGAAATTGCTCACGATCAACCGGCTTTAGCAAGTAGTCTACCGCGCCTTCACGCATCGCCGCCCGCAAATATTCAAAATCGTCATAGCCGCTGATGAACAGCGGAGCGAAGCTACTGATCTTTCTCGCCTCCTGAACAAACTTCACACCGTCCATCTCCGGCATCTTCACGTCCGTGATGACCAGATCGATCTCGTCGCCGTGCTCCTGCATATACCGCAATGCCTCCAGTCCGTCTGCGAGCACCGCTGCCACTTCGAAAGGCTCCCCATATGCTTGCACTAAGCGCTCCAGCCCTTTGCCGATCTTTGCTTCATCATCAACTATGATCGTACGAATCGGTTTCACGCTTCCTTCTCCTCCGTTCCTTGTGGTAACATCCTGTCTTCTTTGTTGTCATGAGTTTCCATAACGGGAATTCGAATAATGACCTCCGTCCCTTTGCCTTCGATGCTGTCAAGCTGAAGACCGTATTCATCGCCAAACATCATGAAGATTCGTGCATGCACATTCCGCAGGCCCAAGCCAGATTCCCCCTTGACATGCTCGCCGGCACGCAGCGCTTCGCTCAGCGCCTCCAGCTTGCCCGCTTCGATCCCCGGGCCGTCGTCGCGAATGCGGAAAACGACATCTTGCTTGCCGCTTCCAGCACCAAACTCCAAAGCCGCGGCAATGTGTATGCGGACGCCCTTTCTACGCTCCAGCCCGTATTTGAGCGAATTTTCCACGATGGGTTGAAGAATGAACTTAGGCGTCAATAGGCGATTCATCGGAACCTTGACATCAATATGGAAATTCACCCGCTCCTCAAAGCGATACTTCTGAATCGTCAAGAAATCCCGCACATGCCGGACCTCTGCATCAATCGGCACCAGCCTTGCGTCATTGCTTAACGAATAGCGCAGCATGCGTCCGAGCAGCGTGACCATCTCCACGACCCCGCTCTTCTCTCTCCTCTTCAACCGCCATCTGGATCGTCTCCAGCGTATTGTACATAAAGTGCGGATTGATCTGCGCCTGCATCGCGTAGATTTCCGCTTCCTTCTGTTTGATCTCAATATGGACATTCCGCTGAATCAATTCGCGCATTCTGGCAATCATCGAATTAAAGCTTCGCGCCAGTAGTCCAATCTCGTCGCGGCTGTTGATCTGCAGGTGCACCCGCAGATTGCCGAGCTCTACATATTTCATCAAGTGACTTAACTTCTTAATCGGACGCGAAACATTGAGCGCGAAGATGACCGATAGCACGGAAGTGATGACGGCAAAAGCGATAAAAGCAAGGATCGTCGCCTGTCGCAATAGATCGGTTCGCTCAGTCAAATAGCGGGACGGAATACTGTGCACCAGCACCCAGTTGTATTGCGTCGCTTCCTTAATGCTAATAATTCGCGGATTTTCCTGTGACCGCGTTTTGAAGCTGCCGTTTAGTATGGGATAGTGTGCAAGCTCCGGATCGAATTGACCTATATAGCTAGGGTCCGAATGGTAAATGATCTGCCCTTCCTCATTCATAATCCAAATATCAACGCCGTCCTGATCCATAAATTCCTGCAAAATATCCTCGATAAAGGAAAGCTTCACCGCAATAAACATCGTGCCGAGATGCTTCCGGTTATCAAAATCCGTCACCTGCTTCCTCAGCATGAAATACGGCGTATTCGATTGGAAGCGCAAATCGATCTCGTTCGGCAGCACAATTTCCGCATTTCCGCCAAGACCGAGTCCGTGCTCATACGGAAATGTCTGACCAAGCGTAGCTTCGCCGGTAAACGCTTCTCGCGCACTGTAGAACATCTGGTCCTTCGTGACCATAAATACGCCGACAATATTCGGGTTGTTACCATGCAAATATGTGCGAGTCAAATAATTGTTGACCACAAACTCATCCTGCAGCCGATCTGACAACGTCTTCTCCCCGTCTTCGCGCAGGATCGAGACGATATCGCCGGAATTATAGATGAGGTTCGGCAAGTTCGTCAGCTCTTTGACTTCTCGCTCTATATGAGTATTGGCCAGATGGAGCGACCTTGGCATATATTCGCCAAACTGCGCTTCGATGGAACGAGCATATTGGGAGTAAGAAATATACCCAATCAGAGACATGGGGATGACCGTGAGCAGCAGATAGGTCAAGATTAATTTCGAGCTGAGCCTTGTGTGGCGCATGCTGAGGCGCCGAATCCACTTAGAAATCATACTGATCCACATTTTCCTTCGTAAAATCTAGCGGTTCCCCCATGATGACCATATCTCCTTTCACACGAATCGAGCCGACGTTGTATATTTCTTGTCCATCGGAAGGCAAAATGCCGTCCAGCAAATTTTTCGTCAAGGCGACTGTCAAGTAGCCGAGCCGTTTCGGACTCCACAGCGTGACGACTTGCGCCGAGCCGTCATGAAGGTATGTACGCATTAAATTCGGCGTCGACAAGCCGACTACCTTGACCTCACCATGCTTGCCCATTTCTTTCACGGCTTGCGCGATTGACGGGGGACCGACAGATGACACCCCGATGATGCCAGCTAGGTCCGGATATTGCTCCAATAATTGAATGGCCGATGTATAAGCTTTGTCGTAATCATCATCATTCGCTACAACATCCACTAGCTCCATATTCGGATAATATTCTTCGTTCTGCGCGTATATCCAGTCCATCCACTCATTCTGATTGGAGGCGGACAGCGCCGCCGTCATAATGGCATATTTGCCGGATTCCTCTGTGCTCCAAGCGAGCGTATCCATCAGATGTCTGCCAAGCACCTCCGGGTCGACCATATTAACGAAAAATTCCCGCCCTTCTGCCGCCGTGTCCGCATCCCATGTAATGACCCGTATGTTGCGTGAGGCAGCTTCCTGGAGCACGGGGATTAATTTGTCCGGGTCATTGGCCGATACCGCGATCGCATCGATCGGCGTCTCGAGCAGCTCGCGGATGACGGCAATTTGTGCTTCTGCATCAGCCGCTTGCGGCCCTTTGTAGATTACGTTCACATTCAAGTCCTTGGCCGCTTCCAGCACGCCGTCTTCTACCGCGTTAAAGTAGTCGATCCCTTCCAGCTTGGGAATGACGGCAATCGTATAGTCTCGGACTTCCTTCTTCACGGCGGCGGATTGCTCGGCTTCCTGGTTGTAGATCACGGTATATTTGCTGTTGGCAATAGTCGCTCCGCCCCCTCCGCAAGCGCTTACAATGATGGCAAGCCCGAATAGAAGAAACCATTTGCGCATTTGTGTGAGAACCCCCTCGGCACCGAATCACGAGATGACTAGCCCCATTCTAGCAAACTATTAAAGATGTTAACATCGAAAAACTACCTGTTTCATATTTTACATTTGTTCGCGTTATCTCGACAATCGATAGACAGGCTAGAGAATAAGGGGTGCCACAACAAAATCAAAAATAGCGGAAGTCAAACTTCCGCTATTCGCGCAAAATCGATGAAATCATTGAAATAAGGGAAGCGAAACTTCCGCTATTCGCATAAATCCGCCAAATTTATCGCGGAAAATGCCGAATAAGGGAACTTGGCGTTCCCTTATTCGGCCAAAATCGCGGTTTTCAAGCAAATAGCGGAAATTTCTATTCCGCTATTTGCGTCCAGCATAACGCGCACACTTCGTCGTGCCTATTTCGTCACGCACACTTCGTCGTTCACACTTCGTCGTGCCTATTTCGTCACGCACACTTCGTCGTTCATACTTCGTCGTTCATACTTCGTGGCGCTTATTTCTTGTTGACGATCCATTTGCGAATGGCGAAAGCGACGACGAGAAGTGCTGCGCCAGCAGCAGCCACCCATGGCCATGGGTTAGAGGCAGATTGCTCAGCGGTGCCGTCCACTGGTGCCGAGATCGGCATGGCTTCCGCACCTTCACCTGCGGGAGCTGAGATCAGTTCAGCATCCGTCACCACATCGTCCGATACGGGCGTATCACCGGATGGTAGCTCCTCGCCAGCATCGCCATCCTCCAACAGAATCGGTTCCTGGACTGCCGGAACTTCCGGTTCAAGCGAAGTAATCGCCGCTTCTCCTTCACCAGGCTCAGGGCCGCCAACGACCATCAAGGAAACCTCGCCGCTGCTTACGGTAGCATCCGGCCCATCGCCAGTCGCAATTAGCGTGTAAGCTTGCTCACCCTCCACAACGTTCACAAGCTCCTCGCCGAACAAGTCGTATAGCACTTCCGCATAGCTGTCATCGTACGGGGTGATGCCGATCTCAATTACACCGCCGACAGGGCCGGTATGAGTAACCGTGAAGCCCATCTCTTGAAATTTTTCCAGTCCGCCACCCTTAAATACGTGAGCATCGATCTCCTGATGTTTCTCTTGCAGTGCCGCGTTCTCATATGCGCTATCGACTGCATAGGATACAGCGGCCAGATCGCCGGAGCTACTATTGCCTTGCGGGAGCTCCGCTGCGAACGCCGAGCCTGTACTGATTAGAGCTGCGCAAGCAGTGGCTGCAAAACATTTGGCAATCTTGGATTTGATCGTCGTTGTATTCATCATGGTCATAACCTCCAAAATATATATTTACTATTCTTCCTGTCCAACAGAGCGAGCAGCTTCGATTAACGCATCACGCGAGAGCGCTCCGGAAATTTGATAAACAAACGTACCATCGGTCCAGCTCAGCTCGAGATGATCTGGCCCTGTTTTCAAATATCCTACCGTCCCGTGCATATCGATCTGTTCATCCACATCGCTCGGTACAAATTCACCATCGCCATATTTACTCTGTATATAAGTGAACATGCGGTCTGCACTTGAAGCATATTGCACAATGACTTGTGTGACTTCCCCGTCCGGATTTGGCTTCTTAGCAAACATTCTCACCACTTCATATCCTTCCGGCACATTCACCGGCTTGCGCAGCTCATCGCCGAACATTTGCTTGGCTTGCTGCCAATCATCCAGCTCGACCGTTACTGCCATCTTGCTCTCGTCCGTCTCCTCAGGGGCAAGCAAGATTTGCGGCGCGTCTGGATCGGTGGCATGATAATGCCCGCTGGCATCTGCTGGATGTCCTTCGGCCCAGCCGGGAAATTCATTAGTCCCACCGACCGTTTCCGGAGTCATCATGATTTCCGCTCCCTCATGACCTGCTGTGTATAAGCCGTTATGATCCGGCTTTAGCAGTCCGCCGAACGCCCCCGCTGCTGCCACCACAACGACAACTGAGGCGGCCAGCATCACACCGTATGCCTTACGCAAACGCGGCCTTCTAAGCGCCCGCCGGGTGCGCATCGGAGCGTCCGCTGCATCAGTCTCCGCAGAGCCCGCTTCTGCTGCAATCTTGTCTCTAACCTTTTGCTTTAACGATTCGTCAAATTGCAAATCTCCGAACAGCAACTCGTCTGTTTCTTCTCGAAATTTCTTGCCCCATTCTCGCTCGTTCATCCGTGCATTCCCTCCTCTTTCAGGTGTACACCCAGTAACTCTCGAGCCCGGTGCAGCCGGGCTCGAACCGTACCTTCGGGAGAGTGAGTCAATCGCGATATTTGTTTCGTTGACAAGTCTAGATAGTAAAACAAATACAACACTTCATGATACTGCGCAGGAAGCTTAAGCACGTGCTGGAGAATGATCGTTCGGTTCAGCCGTTTCATCGTCTCTTCCTCTGCGCTCGCTTCCCGTGTCTGCTTCATCAGCAGCGGATCAGTCGGCTCTTCTTGATTTGATTTTTTGCCTAATTTATCTTTGCAAAGATTGATTGTGATCGTCATCAGCCAGGTCTTCACACTGCTCTCGCCGCGAAAGGTCGACCATTTGCGATAGACGCGCATAAACACTTCCTGGCTGACATCCTCGGCGAGATGTCGATCACCTAAGTAAAAATAAGCCGTCCTGAGCACGTCATTGCCATATAGCGACATCATCTCTTCAAGCGCAGAGGAAGGATCGTCAGGGAAACGATTGGAATCTTGGCCGGCCAGCCTTACCATTGTGACCACCTCCAACCTATTAGACGGACGAAGCTAAGATTCCGCTACATGGATGAGGAAAAAATTATGTGGGAAAATACGGAAGAAATCGTTAAGGGGGAAATCATCAGGGATCACAAACGCCAAACCGCTCTCTACTGCTCCGCTGCAGCCCTCTCATGGATGAAATGCAAGCTGGAGGGAGTAAGACCGCCAAGTCGCCATAGCGCGATTCGCTCTACCCCTTCCTCTCGCAAAATATCCATCCACTGGCGAAGCGTTTCAGCATCGGCGTACCATACGGTATGAAGCCGGTTTGCTGTATCGGCATCTATATCGGCATCTATATAAGTAAAATAAAGCGCCCCGCTGGATGGATCTCTCCGCGGGGTGACTTGATGCTCCTCCGCCAGGCGCACAGCCTCTTGCTCGGTTACGGCGCGAACCGTACCCGCGCCGTCTTCCCAGTCAAAGCCACCGGTTGCAAGCGCGATAATCGGCTCTCCTTGAACGGCGGAGTTCATGCTTGCCGCGAGGCGGCGCAACAACGCCTCATTTGCTTTCGGCCCGGGACCGTTGTGATAACCATGCAAATTGTATGCCATCATGACATAATCCGGCCCTTCCGGAAGCTTCTGACCGGCTAGCGGAGCACGCGGCTCCAACACAATGCGCAGCTTCTTGCCCCGCTCCTGCAACACTTCGTGCAGTTCTTGCACCCATACCAAAAAAGCCGGCCAATCTTCTTCCTTGACCCGCTCGTAATCGACCTCAAGCCCGGCGAAGCCGAAGAGTTCCACCGCATCCGCCAGCTCTCGGTGATGGGCGCTCCTCACCTCGGGTTTCGCTTGTACGATACGGCTTATGAGGTCGGAATCTTTCTGAACGGCTGTGCCGTCCGCATGCCAAATATCGTTGACGACTGTTACATATAATTGCGGAGTACTAGACGTTGGCACGGACGCCGCGGATGAGCTGGGCGATGTTGACTGGGGCGAGCGGGACGGCTCTACGACTAATTCGCGCACCTGCTCCATTAAGTGAGCCATCTCTTCCGTATAAAGCAGCGAATCCCGCTCGTCATAATAGACGGCGAATACTTGCACGCTTTGTAAAGCGCCCGCCAGTTGTCGCAAATCTTGCATCCCGCTGTTTAAGTCCCAATCCGCGACCCATGCCGACAGAGAGGTGGTTCGCTGCGGCTCTCCGTTCCATTTGCTAAAGAAGAGCAAGAGGATGACGGTAATGGCAAGAGCCGCCGCGATACCTGCCAGTAAATAGGTTGATCTCCATTTGACTCCCATCGCCCCTCTAGCCTCCTTTAGAAAACATCAATCGCCCAATCGATCAGGGCGTGGAATTGCTGCGTTGCTTCTTGGCGGATCGCTTCCATCATCGTCAGGTCGCTCTCATACAGCACGATCCGTTGCTGCGCTTGTTCATCATCCGCGCCTCCCGCAGCTGAACCTCCAAGGCTCGTATCGCCAAGCACCGCTTGTCCGAGCTGCTCGATCGTCAAATGATCAAAGATCGCATCATAAATACCGTCTTCCACTTCTTCATGATCGTCAAGCTGCGAACTGTACCGCGCGCTGAGCGCAACTGCCCCCGCCTGCAAGCGATCTGCAACTGACAGTCGATCCACCAGCAGATCGCCATCTATCTTCACAGTAAGCTCATTTGCGAGAAGCGAAATTTCCAGCGCTCTGTCCCCGCGAATATGGACCGGGTACGTATCATCTTCATACGGCTTCTCGGCTTCTGCAGCAGTTTGATCCCGGGTATAGACCGAAGCCTTATCTAGTGCCAAATCCTCCGGCCGCCAGTTCACCTCGCTTAGCTCTTGCTCGTACATTAGCTCCTCCTGACCGCTACCCGTCTGCTGTTCGATGCGTAGCCAATTGTCGCGAACGGACACCTTCACATAACGATTGGCCGCCGCATCGTATCTGAGCAGGACAGCCTGTTCACCGACAACATTGCCGGTTAACTGCGTGCGAATGTGCACGTCCTTCAGATCGTCGCTTTGTTTGAGCACAAGCAGTCCCGACTCTTGCGGCGGCGAAGTGAGAATGATTCGACTGCCTGTAAATTCAGCGGCGCCGCTAGCGAGCTTCCAGCGATTGAAGCGCTGCGCATCCCCTTCGACAAACTGCACAGGCTGAGCGGAATCTTGCTGGATTTTCATAAGCAGATGATTCGTTGACCAGTAGGGCGCGACCTGCAGGCGGGTGAGATCGTACCGGTTCACCCCGCGCTCATTGAACGCATTCCCCTCACGGTTGAAATGCATGGCGAACAGCCTTTCAATATTGCGCACATTCGCTTCTTCTACGAGCGGATGCATCCCGCCGTAGAGCGAATTTGCATGCATAATCATGTACACTTTCGGCACCTCGCCGAATTCGCGAACGTATCTTTCTTCCATCAGCTCGTAATCGCGGTCGATGCGTGCGAACATCTCATCGCGATTTTCCGCCGGAATCATATGTTCATCGCGTATGAAATCCATCAAATAGTGATTGTAATAAGCGACGTTGTTGAGGCTTACTGTCTCTTTCAACTCACGGTCGTCCATCACCCCGAGATAACGCCCGTCATTGTCGAAGATGTTAATATACGACATCCGGTAGCCGTTCGACCCGAGCTCCCAATATCCGGACTTCATCATCTTCCGTAAATCCTTAGGCTGCAAAAATTTCCGTTCCCCACTTCCCATTTTGTCCGCATACGTCATCATCGTCGCTTTATAATTTAGCTTCTCTAGAATCGGTTGAGCCAATAAGGCCGTATCGTTTCGCCCGTCTTCAAATACGAGGAACAGCGCCTTGTCGGGCAAGGGAGCGCCCTTTAACACATAATCGAGAATGTCCTGCTGCGAGATCGTAACATATCCTTGTTGATGCAGCGCGCTCAGGTGCTTGTCGAGCAGATCGTTGTCTACCAGCTTAGCCGTCTCATTGCGGCCGACGCCAAAGTAAGACAAAGCAATAAATCCACCGTCATGCTGCCAGGCTGCGCGATCCGGTTCGACATAATGGTGGATTGTCAGTGTTGAGCGTACGATCCACGAGCAGACGACGAGCAGGACGATGATTTGCAGAACAGTTCTGACCGCCTTACGCCTATTTTTCTTGCGCGTATTGAGTATGTTTTTTCGTTGCTTCCCCATCTCTTATCCAACCCTAACTTTCAAGATCCGCACCGCGCTGATGACGGGTGCGTCTTTTGGCGCGTTTTTTGGCACGCCGGTCTGCCTTCCGCTTCTTCGCCTCGATATCCTGCGGCGTCTCCCGCGTTCCCCATGTCGACTTCCAGAAGGTAACCCAAGCGATCGGCATTTGCCAGAGCAGCACAGCTTCATAGAACACGCAGAACACAATCCCGAACAGCCACAGCTTGCTTCGCTTGAACAGCAGATGCGCAAGACTCATCAGCATCGCCATCAGAAGTAATCCAAGCAGGAACGTACCGGGGAAGATGCCATCAAACAGCGGCACGTACAGCAAATTGTAAAGCACGACCACCGGCGCGGCGATCGGTACGATCAGACCGATATAGAAAAACAGCGCCATGAACGGCTCCTTCTTCCAAATAAAACTGCCCGCACGCAGCGATTCGCGGAGCCACGATCGCTTCCAACGCATTTGCTGCTTGAGAAACACCTTGCGGTCCGATGGCACGATCGTTGAGCATATCGCACTGTCTTGATAAGCCGTGCGATGCGTCTGCAAAATATAGTTCGTCATGCTCCGGTCATCGCCGAACGTCGCCGGATGGCCGAGAAATCGCTGGGAAAGCCAGGCATCTGCATGCTTTAGCACCAGTTCTTTGCGATAGCACGACAGCGGGCCGGACAAGCAGGTCACAGCGTCAAAATACGATTCGGCCGCCTTCATGATGCGAAAAGCGATATAATAGCGAACGCTCTGCATCTTCGTATAAAAATTCGTATATTTATTTTCCACTTCCGTTCGTCCAGCCACGCCGCCCATGCGCGGATCTTGGAACGGTTGAACGAGATGCTTCACCGCAGTGGGCTCAAGGAAGCTGTCGGAATCGACGAAGATGACAAGATCGTGCTTCGCTCTCTTCACGCCTTCGACGAGGGCCACGCGCTTGCCACCATTTTTCGGCAAGGGAATGAATGTCAATCGGTCTTTCGTCGCGAACCGCTCGGCTTCATCATGAATCATGCGGACGACCTCATTGATTCGTTCGACAGAAGCATCTGTGGAATGATCATCGACGACGATCACTTCCAGCTTGTCGATCGGATAATCTTGGTTCATACAGCTTAAGATCGTACGATGAATCCATTTCTCCTCATTAAAGCAAGGAATGATGATCGACACGCCCGGTGTAAAGTCCGGATTGACCGGCACTTCCCTGTACAGACCGCCGAACAAATATCGGGAAAGCAAGAAGGAAGCGGCAATTAAGCTATACAAATAGATCCAAAAATGATACTGAAAATAAATCAAGCTCTCGACGCGCATCAGCACGATGAACATCGCTGCAAAAAACAAAGCGGTGCTGGCCGTATAAATAGAATATCCCCATCGCTTGCGCTTGAAATAGTCGGTCAGCGGCCGTTCGAATTGCCATGCGACCATATGCTTGACCTGACCGTTTTCGACCTTCGTAAACGTGCGCACAACTGTTGCTTCCATCTTCACCGCATTTTCGAACCCTTCCGGCATCGTGCCTGGCGGAATTTGAAACGCAGATGCTTGCGCCGGCCAACTGAGCATTCACGCAATCCTCCGTCTTCAATGTGCACGAGCATACCGGTTGCCGAAATATCAACCGCCCTCGCGCGAATCGCCTGCTGCTTTCGAGTTTTCTTGCTTTCCTTGTAGATCAGCACTTCGAAATCGGCCATATAGCGCAGGCTCAGCATACGCAATCGTTGCACAAAATCTGTATCCCTCTGACTGCCTTCCCCCATCATATGACTGCCGCGCCGATCCGCCTGCGAGCGAATTTGCTCAGGATCGGGGACATAGGTAAGCGTGCGGCGATCCTCCCGCGGGATGGTCAATATTTCTCCCTGATTGTGCTTTCTCTCTTTGCGACTGTATATTTTCTCTCCAAGTTTCCGGAATAACCGTTTCAATTTCTCTCGCATTCCTTTCCGACTACAGACGCCAATATTGGATATTCCGCTGTGTGAATCGCTGCTTGTCATATATCCCCTTCACGTCTACCATCAGCCTGGCTCCTTGATCCGTATACAGCTTCTCGTAATCGTCAATCGTCATGCGCGCGAACTCTTGATGCGGGACGGCCGTTACAATCGCATGCAGATTCGCTAGCTCATCTCGCTCGGTGAGCGGAATGCCGAACTCCTGCATCACTTCATCGGCATTCGCATACGGATCGATCAAGTACGGGGTGATCCCGTAATCGCCAAGCTCCCTCACGATGTCTTT
Organism: uncultured Paenibacillaceae bacterium; assembly: GCA_963755735.1. Lineage (GTDB taxonomy): Bacteria > Bacillota > Bacilli > Paenibacillales > DA-C8 > Insulibacter. The sequence goes on along the minus strand of CAVWLN010000032.1, from coordinate 69,091 downwards.
CACTTTGCTGTTGCGAATATCCGAGCAATTCTCTTTATAAGTCACGCCAAATACAGCGATGCGAACGCGATCCATATCCAGCTTCAAGCGCACGAGCTGCTTGATGATTTGCTGCGTCACATACACTCCCATGGCGTCATTAATATGTCTGCCCGCAAGGATGAGCTTCGAACGATATCCGGTATCCTCAGCTTTAAAGGTCAAATAGTACGGATCGATGCTGATGCAATGTCCGCCAACGAGACCAGGTGTGAAGGGGAGGAAATTCCACTTCGTGCTGGCCGCATCCAATACGGCTTTCGTATCAATCCCCATATGGTGGAACAAGATGGACAGCTCATTCATAAACGCAATATTGACATCACGCTGCGCGTTCTCCACTACTTTCGCAGCTTCTGCGATCTTAATGCTGTCCGCACGATAGACACCCGCGTGAATGATCGATTCATACAGCTCTGCTGTCAGCTCCAGCGCTTCTTCGTCGTTGCCGGATACGATCTTCACGATGTTCTCTAACCGCCGCTTGGCATCTCCGGGATTGATCCGCTCCGGCGAGTAACCGACCTTGAAATCACGGCCGACCTTAAGTCCGGAATACTGCTCCAATATCGGGATGCAAATATCTTCCGTTACACCTGGATATACCGTCGATTCATAAACGACAAGCGATCCCGGACGCAGCTTGCCAGCGATTAACCGGCTCGCCTCTTCCACGTGCTGCAAATCCGGAACGTTGCCCTTCTGAACTGGCGTAGGCACGGTGATGATGAACGTGCCGGCTTCTGCTAATCGTTCGGCATCTGAAGTGAATTCCACAGCGTGATCGGTGAGCGCCTCATTGCCCAGTGAACCCGTCGCATCGATCCCCTGTCGGTATAGCTCGAGCTTGCGGGAATTAATATCATAGCCGATGACCGGTCTATGTTTGGCGAAAGCAAGAGCTAGCGGCAACCCCACATATCCTAGTCCGATCACCGCTAGCTTCGCTTGACGACCGTCTTTGTCTCTTTGGACGACCGTATCCCTCATCTATTTAGTTCCTCTCATTCGTAAAGTTGATTGGCAAGTAGGTCCGACATCTTAACAAACTGAAAGCCTCGACTCCTAAGCCCCGTAATAATATCCGGCAGCGCATCCGCCGTATGAATCCCGTCATGGAGATGAAGCAGAATAAAGCTGCCGTCCACCGTCTTCTGCAAGATGGTCGAGGTGATCGTCGCAGCATCGCGGCTCACATCCCAATCGAGCGCCGTCACATCGAACAAAGCAATCGTTCGATATCCGGTCTGGGCGATCGTTCTAGCGGATGCTTCATCGATTGCCCCTGTCGGCGGGCGAAAGATCATGAGCGGCTGCTCCTGAATCGCGTAAGTAATCGTATGGTGTGCCTTCACGATGTCGGCTTGCAGCTCTTCCGCAGTTAGCTCAGTCACGTCGCGGTGGCTGTAGGTGTGATTGGCAATTTCGTGTCCGGCTTCGATCACAGCACGCGCTAGATTCGGGTTATACTCGACCCCTTGGGCCGTCACGAAAAAAGTCGCTTCAACCTCATGCTCCTGCAAAATATCGAGAATCCGATTGATAGTTTGCTCGCTGCCCCAGTCATCGAACGTCAGCACCACTTCATTGCGTCCGTTGGGCAGGCGATCCAGTATCACGTAATCGTCTGACGCTCCTTGCAAATTCATAACAGCCGCGTCGAAGCCTGGAATTTGTTCCAGCGGCTTGCGCTCCCCGCCGCCGGCGACCAACTCCTCTAAGGTCACCCATGTAAAGCCTGAGCGCTTAGCCACATCCGCCAAATAGCGAATCGATGATACGATGTTCGGGTTCAAATCCGTATTCATGGTAACGACTGCGCCGCGATGCAAAAACCGTTCCACATAAGCCGCAAGCTCTTCTGCACTCTGCATATCGCGATCGCGCGGATTAATGCTTGCGCTAACGACCGCTTCCATGCCGAGCGCATGCGCGGCATAACGGACATTATCCGTATAATCTCCGGAACGCGTTCTTACATATTTCGGCTGAATGCCGAGCTTGTCTGCAAACACCTGATTCGCAAGCTGCAAGTCTCTGAATATCTGCTCATAGCTGAACATGCTCATATCCGCTTGCTGCAGCGTGTTATTCGCAATTTCGTGGCCCCGTTCCACGATAAGCTGCGCAATATCCGGTTCCTCCGCCACCCGCATCCCTGGCAGAAAGAAAGTTGCTTGCATATCATACCTCTCTAATTCATCCAACAGCTCCCGCATCGTCTGGCGGTCTGCCATACCATTGAACGTCAGCGCCATCTGTTTCTTTGTCGTATATACAGCATCGATCACTTTGCTAAGCTCTTGACTGTAAATGATAGGCTCGTCCGTAATCTGGGGATCAGCAGACGGTCGATCGTCCGGTGTGTTGAACGTCAACGTAACTAGTACGATCGTCAGAATGACTGCGACGATAGGCCAAAACACCCAGGTTCGGCGTTTGTCATTATTTGATGATTCCAATCCTCAGACTCCTTCATCAATACTTCACAACACTTCAGATCTACAACTCTATAAGGCTGGGCTTAAACAATTTCTATAAAACGCGAAGCATAAGCTATTTGTAGATCTATTGTATCAAGTCTACCGGTCTTAATAATGATTTAAAAAATGGAAATCAGCTTGGGATTCATTTGGCACCCAACCACTCTGTCGTCGCTTTTATTCCAAGTAAACCGATCGACATCATCACTTTTATCTAAAATGGGCAAAAGTCTGTGATTTTCCTCGCTATTCATCCAAAAATATTTCTCTTTCTCCTAATAATCCTCTTTTGTTTATTCCATTTTGGAATAAAGTATTGTATGATAGAGATAGACAACTAGAAATTGCACAGAATGGATGATGGGATGATGAACACGAACAAATTTGATATTCGGCTGCTTTCGCAAATTTTCATCACCTTCCTGAAAATTAGTCCCGTTACATTTGGCGGCGGCTATGCGATGATCCCGCTCATTGAGAAGGAAGTGGTCGATAAGCGTGGTTGGATGAAAACGCAAGAAATCGCGGATATTTTTGCGGTGGCCGAATCCGTACCTGGCGCGATTGCGATTAATTCCGCTACGTTTATCGGCTTCCGTCTGGCGGGGATTCTAGGGGCTGTCGTGGCGATGATCGGCGTCTTGCTGCCGACGTTCTTGATTGTCATGATGCTCAGTATCTTCTTCCTGCAAGTTCAGGATCATCCGAAGGTCGAGGCGGCATTTACGGCAATCCGGGCTACGATCGTCGCGCTCATTACGTATGCCGCAATCAATATCGGAAAAACTGCCGTCACTGACAAAACGACTGCTTCGCTCATCGTCCTTACCGTTGCCGCTATGTTCTTCATGCATATTCATCCGGTCTTATTGATTATCGGCGGTGGACTACTGGGGATCGTACTCGTCAAACTGAAGATGAAGCTGGGCAGGACGGTTCGATTCGAGAAGGAAGAGAAGGCTATGAAGTATAAGTATCCAGACTATTACATCGGAGATGGAATCTAATGCTTTGGGATCTGTTTACTACCTTCTTTATGATCGGTTTCGTATCGTTTGGCGGCGGCTACGCCATGATTCCTTTAATTCAAGAAGAAGTAGTGGTCAGACACGGCTGGATGACGGCGCAAGAATTTACGAACGTGATCGCCGTTGCCGGCATGTCGCCTGGCCCGATCGCGGCTAACAGTGCGATCTTTATCGGATATGAACAGATGGGCGTCATTGGCGCTGTCGTTTCCGCACTCGGCATGGTCTTGCCGTCACTGCTCATCATTTTGATCGTTGGCACGATCTTTTACAAAATCCATCAGAGCATGATCGTCAAATCTGCCTTTTACGGGCTGCGCTCGATTATTACCGGGCTCATCATTTATGCAGCCATTTTATTTGCCCTAAACAACGGACTCGTATCCTCCTTCTCCTGGCATACGATCAGCTTGCTGTTTATCTTCGTTTTGTCTTTAATCGCGTTAATCCGCTACCGTATTCATCCGGTTTATGTCATACTGTTATCAGGGATGGCAGGAATTGCCCTCTACGGATAACGGTTTGATAGGAAGTGTAAGATAAGGATGATACCGAGTGAGATAATCAATACGCGCAAGGCTAAGGATGTTTATGAAGCGATCCGCCGGCGCGGCGTTATTTCCAAAATGGATTTGAAGCAGATCAGCGGGCTGACGTTAAGCACGCTGACCCGCTTATTAGACGAATTAACGGCACAAGAGCTCATCCTGGAGGTCGGATATGGCGAATCGCGCGGCGGCAGAAGGCCGATCTTGTACCGCACAAACCCGAACTACGCTTATGTGTTCGGCCTGGATATATCCCGTACGAATTCGAGGCTTGTGCTTTGCGACTTGCATCTGAACAAGCTCGATACGCACATATGGCGGATGGACGAAGCGATGACGCCGAAGCGTCTCATTCAAGAGCTAACCGCCGTAGTACCGTCCATGCTAAAGCGCAACCGTATAGATCGTCAACATATATTAGGGATGGGCATCGGGGCGGTCGGTCCGCTGGATCTGCGTGAAGGGAAAATCTTAGATCCGCAAAACTTCCCATCGCCCGAATGGCGTGACATCCCGATCTGTGACATAGCGAAAGGTACGCTATCGATGGATGTCACGCTGGACAACGGAGCGAATGCGGCGCTGCTGGGCGAATATTGGACAAACTCTGACGAAGATTTTGAGCATTTGCTCTATGTACACACCGGTGTCGGTCTACGATCGGCGATGATTACAGGCGGGAATATCGTTTACGGAGCCGTGGATATGGAAGGCGCCGCCGGGCAAATGATCATTCAATGCGATGGCCCGGCACCGCGGCACGCATCAGGCAACTACGGCAGCTGGGAGACGTTTGTGTCCACTTATGCCGTGGAGAATGCCGTAAAATCCGCGCTCAAGATGGGCCGATCATCAGTGGTTATGCAATACGTTGAGCGCATTGAGGACGTGCAATATCCGGTTATTGAACAAGCGCTCAACGCGAAAGACCCATTAGTCATGGAAATTATGAATCAGACTGCCTGCTATTTCGGCATCGGGCTGGCGAATTTGCTGAACATTCTGCATCCGCAGAAGGTCATTCTGGGCGGACCTTTGATCTCTGGCAATGATACGTTCTACCAGCAATCCATCGAGGTCGCTCTCAGCAAAACATACCATGCTCCGAAATATCACGTTTTATTCGAGAAGAGTAAGCTCGGTGAAGATGCAGTCGCCGTAGGTGCGGCAGCATTAGTCATAAGAAAAATGACAGAATAGTGCTTGCATTTATGTTAGGTAGGAGGTCATCTAGATGGAACACAATACGAAATCTTGCTGCTCTGCAAGCCGAAGCGAAACAAAAGCACACGCCACGCATGATTCGCAAGGCTCTGGCACAACGAGCCAGCGAAGCCCGGACAAGAGCCGGTTCATCTATATTGAAGGCGGACGTTTTTTGATGGGTACTGATACGAAGGAGGGGTTTCCCGCTGATGGGGAAGGGCCTGTACGAGAAGTCGAGCTCGACGGCTTCTACATTTCACCTTATACAGTAACCAATCAGGAGTTCAAGCAATTTGTCGACGAGACGGGGTACGTGACAGAGGCCGAACGCTTCGGCTGGTCGTTCGTCTTTCATTTACTGGCGTCGGAAGAAATGAAGGCGAAAGTGACGAAGGTGCCGGTGGAGGTTCCTTGGTGGCTGCCGATTGAAGGAGCCTGCTGGAAAACTCCCGAAGGACCCGATTCCAACATTGACGACCGCATGAATCATCCGGTCGTTCACGTCTCGTGGAACGATGCTGAAGCCTATTGTAAGTGGTCGGGGACGAGATTGCCGACGGAAGCGGAATGGGAATATGCGGCGCGCGGCGGATTGGAGCAGAAGACTTATCCATGGGGCGATCTGCTAAAGCCAGGCAAGGAGTATCTCTGCAATATTTGGCAAGGTAAATTTCCTGATGTCAACCACGCCAGCGACGGCTATATCGGCACTGCACCTGTCGATGCCTATCAGCCGAATGGCTACGGATTGTACAATGTAGCGGGCAATGTGTGGGAATGGTGTGCTGATTGGTTCAGCCCGCGCTATCATACGGTGACAAGCAACCGCAATCCCAAATATACAACGCCGACCGGCAGACGCTCGATGCGCGGTGGCTCCTTCCTATGTCACCGTTCATACTGCAACCGGTATCGCGTCGCCGCCAGAAGCTCGAATACGCCAGACAGCTCGTCCAGCAACTGCGGCTTCCGCGTCGTGTGCGATTGATCTCATAGCTAATCCAAGCGTATAGGGATTATGAATTGCTGAAAAATTCGGCATAGTCGTTGATATCCGGCTATGCCGTTTTTCGTTTAGTTTGGTAAGTCGATAGCGCCAATACAGTTATTGAAATTATGAATCCGCTGGGTTATGCAACCATCTATCTTTTCAGCCTTGAACACTATAATTTTGTCAATGAACTCTCGGATAATCTGTGTGTCTGTTTAAATGTAATTTGTGTTAATTAGAGCGCGCTGTCGCACTCTCTGTTAGTGGATTGAAATCGGCATAACTTTCACATGGATTCCCACATTAGAGATTTAGATAATTTAATTAAATTTGCTTTAAGATATTCGTTATTTGTGCTATAGCCCCAAGTGAGAGTGGCGATAGCGAACTCAGTTCTGTTGACCACTGTCAGGTGTGCTATACGACAATCTTTCACCCTACCGCAAACCCAAACAACACCTTACTGAAATACTTTTCTACAGGATGGTGTTGAGCACCCGAATGTGTCTGAACTATCCGATGAAGTGGTGTAAATGAAAATAATTGCAAATGTCCAATTATTATGAATTATTACCGGCATCAAATGCAATTTTATTACAAAAATCCAATAATATGATCCATGATCGATGGAGATTGATTAATTCCTGTTATTTAATTGGGTTTTTGCAATTATTCCGTGCTTCAATCCGCTTCAGAGGTGATTTAGTTGGATATTTGCAATAAAAAATTTTAATATAAGCAACTGTAATGAATCGAAATAAAAGTAATATTTTTACACCTCCAATTTCTGCATGAGTGCTAAAAGGCCATTGAGTGGTAAAACCCAACGCGTTATCCCATTAAATGTCATATTTGATCTTAAGATTTACTTACAGCAAGATGATTCTCTCTTTCATTGAAACCTTTCACACTTTCGGCCCACGCCCTTTTCGTTTCTAGCTGTCCTTTCGAGGTTCGTGTCTGTTTCCGGTGTAATGCAGCGATAAAGCATTCCCATGAACGGTCCGCATAATATGCACATTAGCTGCAAGAGTTGCCAAACCGACTGCTTACATTGAAGTTGTAATTTAATCAGTAAACACAGAGCATATGCGATGAGTGCGATATACATCTGATTCCAGATCGCCTCTACCGAGTATCCGTGTGGTTTGACCAAACGAATATGTTGTTTTACCCATTTGAAAAAAGTCTCAATCTGCCATCGATGCCGATAGATTTCAGCGATTTGATGGGCCGATAAATCCCAGCGGTTGGTCACTAATCGGTACGTTCTCCCTTGATCATCCTTAAATTCGATTAGCCGTAGTTTCGTCGGGAGATCTGGCATCGTCACATCCGCATCGCGTATAAATCCTTTCTTCCTTTTGGGTAAATCCCTTTCCTCCTCAATGGATAGATGCACGTTCTCCTTGGCCCTCTACACTTATGTAATCGAATGACGCCTGTCAACCCAGTATTTAAAATGGTCGTAGATCTTGGTAGCCACGATCCATTACGTATGTCGCATCTTGTTCCACCGTGAAGTACTTCGCGACTTCGTGATCGGCTACATCTTTAGTTGTGGCAATCATGTGATCTGGATACATCGTCTTCGCATCTGCGATAACAAGGGATGTATGCATTTTGACACCATGATTAGATCTTGAACAGTAGGCCCATTTTGAAAGAATAGGTGGCAAGGTGATTTCTGTAGAGTCTAACACCTTTAAGCTCACCCATATGTACACTTACACCTCGCCTATCTCCTGTCAGTTCCTTAATCTTCTTCAAAAGGGAGAAGAAAAGGTTTTGTAGCTCTGTTGTAGGCAACTGTCTCATCTTGCGTGAGAGCTGGGAAATGCTGATCGACTCCAGTCCGAGCATCTTCTGAAATGTATCGTTGGCTACCAGATGTTCGACCATCTCATAATACGAATGACGCTGCTGCAATTGAGCTTCGATAAACATGAGGATGGAAGAGCCAACAAATAATTTCTGTGCTCGATAATCCAGCTCCTTGTCTCGAGATGTGTTAACACTTAACATTTTAAGACATTGACAAATGACAGTAGAGTTAGGTACGTTATCCATAAGAAATCTCCTTTTGTTGAGGCGTTTTTTATAGATAACGCGTAGGTAACTCAACAATAAGAGATTTCTTTTCTTTTGTCCACGAAATTACATTAATATCTTACATTTATAGTAATATATTGAATGAAAATAACCTTAAAACTCATAAATAAATAATATCTCCACGAGATTGTTTATATGCAACACTAGTGTCTGCTTCTAATTCTGTAATTTCTGTGTATTTTTAACCAGTGCCAAAAAGCGGTCAGCATTGATGGTAGATCCAAAACTAGCCATGCACAGTCAGAGGGCTTCACTGGCAGAAGCATATCCAAATGTATCTCCTGCCATAATGCTTTGAACCTTTCTCCATTTGCCGTATTTAAAGCCTTCTCAATTACAGACTTATCGGACAGATAGGATATTCAGTAGTTGCTACACAGGGGTCGAACGCAACATACACTTGTCTAGTATCATCTGTAGTTCATACAATTTCTTCGCTATATCACCATCTGAAAACACATTGCCTGTTATGGTAACAAAGCGGTTCGTTGCTTCAGCCACATAGATCATAATCATTTACACAACCGTCATCATTTTTTATTTATATGTTAGACTTCTTGTAAATTCTGCAATGACTATAGCTGAATTAATACTTTCAGTGGGAAGCAATACAAAATAATAAAGAAACCAGCCACAACAAGCATTTACACTTGATTGCGACTGGTTCTTCCTTTGCTCCGCTTGAAGCTGTTCACTTTTGTTTTCTTCAATTCCAAAGTGAACGCTTCTTTAAATGCGGCTTTTGTTCGATGCTGGACGTCATGGCCGATTCATGAGCTTCTCCCACCATTCCTGATGGTTGACATACCATTCGACCGTGGCGGACAGCCCCGTATCAAACGTATATTTCGGCTTCCATCCTAGCTCCGTCGTAAGCTTCGTAGGATCGATCGCATACCGATAGTCATGGCCAAGGCGATCCTCCACGAAGCGGATCAACGATTCCGGTTTGCCAAGCATCTGCAAAATGCGTTTGACGATGTCAATGTTACGCTGCTCGTTATGTCCGCCGATATTGTAAACTTCCCCGATGCGCCCTTGGCGGATGACGAGATCAACAGCGGCGCAATGGTCTTCTACATGCAGCCAATCGCGAACATTCCGTCCGTCGCCATACACGGGCAGCGGCTCATCGCGCAGCGCGCGAATAATCATAAGCGGAATAAGCTTCTCCGGAAACTGATAAGGGCCATAGTTGTTCGAACAACGCGTAATGACAGCTGGCAGTCCGTAAGTTTCATAATATGCACGGACGAGCAAATCAGCCGATGCCTTGCTTGCCGAATATGGACTGTTCGGCATAAGCGGCGACGACTCGGTGAATGCTCCCGAATCTCCAAGCGAGCCGTAGACTTCATCCGTAGAAATCTGTACGAATTTCGCGACGGAATGACGGCGTGCAGCCTCGAGCAACACTTGCGTGCCAAGCACGTTCGTCTCCACGAACACGCGCGGATCTCGAATGCTTCGGTCAACGTGCGACTCGGCAGCAAAATTTACGATAATGTCAATGTTATGCTGCTGTATCAAGTCATCCACGAGCTGGCTGTCTCCGATATTTCCTTTCACGAACGTATAGCGAGGGTCATTCGTAAACTCTTGCAAATTTTCCGAATTCCCGGCATAAGTAAGCAGATCCAAATTGACGATATGAACTTGTTCGTGCTGATGAAGCATATAACGAATAAAGTTACTGCCGATAAATCCTGCTCCGCCGGTTACAAGCACGTGCATCTGAGCGTCCCCTTCCCCAATGTCCTTTCACCGACCGATCCTAATTATGATATGCGCCGGCACTGAGCGAGTATGGTCGGGCACTATTCACCTCAGCGCCAACTTGCAGAGTCTGTCTGCAGGCAACCTTCCTCTTATCGTATGTATAAGCGCTGCAGATCGTAACGGCGAGTCCAAAGCCGCTTACATGCGGCCGTTCACGCTTCATGGACTGCCGCGCACCTTCTCACGCGACTTTGCGGACGTGAAGATGATGTATTTCATCATCAGGAAGCTGCATGCCGAAGAAAACAACATGGCGAGCGCCTTAGCTGCATTATACACGATCTTCGGCTGTAAATCCCACCAAATGATATAATGAAGTCCGCGAATGCCAAGCAGAAATACACCGTTGTTGACGACGAGGGCTAGTCCAGCCTGCAAAGCGAAGCTGATCTTCTCACGCCAGCCGAATTCGCCTTGCGATAAAACGTAATGCGTGAGTTCCATATATAGCTGTTGATGACGGCGAGCACATAAGCTACTGTATTGTACATAAACAGCAAGTGTCCGTTCGACGTAGGATGAAGCTGCAGCAATACATTTAACACGCCTATGTCAATGCACGCATTGGAAGCGCCGATCATGATGAAGGAAAACAATGTGAGCCCGTTTCCCCGATAGCCGTTAGGCATCTTTCTCCTTCATGCGACTTTGGCTGCTGACGATGCTTGAGCGAAGGCGGATGACCGCCTTATAGCAGCCAATATTTGCTCGCTCGCCGCCTCCCAGCCACAGCGAACGGGCGGTATTTATCGGCGCCCAGACCGGCCTGCCGCAGCTTCATCGGATCGCTCCATACAGCCTTCACCGTCTTCGTTAGGCTGAGTGGATCGCGCGGATCATATAAGAAGCCGGTGACTCCGGGCTGAATTTGCTCCCGGTCGGTCCGCTGTCCGCGGCAAGACAGGCAGCCCGACGCCATCGCTTCAAGCAGCACCAGTCCGAGGGTCTCCGTTGTCGAAGGGAACACGAACAATCACTGGAGGCGTAATGCTTGGAGCGAACTCCTCGCCGTGCAGAAACCCGTACGAACGTCGTCTTCGTCCCGGCGAAATGCTCTTCCAACGCCTTGCGATGGGGACCGTCGCCGACAATGGCCAGCCTGGTAGTCGCCGGAGGCGAGCAAGACGTCGCGGATTTTCTCGATCTGTTTCTCCGCGGCCAGCCGGCCGACATAGAAAGCAAACGTTTGTCCGGTTCAGCCGCCGGACAATCGTTGCCGCATCTTGGCGTTCCGATGCTTCGGGCCGAACAGATCCAGATTGACGCCGCGCTTCCACAAGCGGACGTTCTTGAACTTGCGCGCCGTCAATTCCTCCAGCACCGCATTGGACGTGCACAGTTCATATCCGCCTGGTTGTGCAGCAGCCGAAATACGACCACACGACCGGCTTGATCCAAGGCAGCCTTGTAATAATCCGCATATTGCCGGCAATATTCGTATGATAGGATGCGACCAAAGGATAACGCCGGCCGTACCAGATTCCCGCTATACCCAGAACGGCCGGATTGACCACATGCACAAGATCCGGCTGAAATTCGCTCAGCGCTTCGCCGACCTTACGCGCTTGGCAAGGCCACGCGCATATCTTTGTAGAGGAAAAAACGATATGCAGGGACGTTCCAAACCCGGGCGCCCTCGAATTCGGTTATTCCCTGATCCGGGGCGATGACCAAGATATCATGACCTTCCCGGACCAGCCAGCGGATGAGCCTCGTAACCGCGTCACCACGCCGTTGGTCGCAGGCATAGAAGGTTTCGGTGACGATGGCGATTTTCATCCGTGTTTCAACCCCACTTTGACTTTGGCATCACATTTTCCACGATCACGCGGTCTTTGTGCTCCAGCACGGAGCGGAAGATGCCGCGCAACACATCATCGGTGAGCAATTCGGTTCTAATCCGAGATCTTGCAGCTTTGTATTTTTGGCATTGTAATAATGGGATTCTTTCTCGATGCGCGGGTTTTCAATATTGGCGATGTTCACCGCAGCCTTCCTGCTCGGCCACCCGCTTCACCATCTCGGCCAAGTCCAGGACGGAGAACTCTTCCGTAAATTGATTGAATACCCGGAATTCGCCGGGATCCGCCGGATTTTCAGCGCCGAGATCTCGATGCAGCGAACGGTATCCGTAATGTTCAGGAAGGACCGCGATCTGTCCGCCCTTACCGTACACCGTCAGATCATGTCCGATCGCCGCCTGGATCAGAAAACGATTAAGGCCGTGCCGAATACACCGTCATAATCAAGGCGGTTGATGAGCAGCGGATCCATCTCGTCTCATTCGTATGTAATCCGTATACGACGCCCTGATTCAAATCCGTTACACGCATCCCCAGATTTTACAAATAAACATAAGATTATGGCTGTCATGTACTTTCGACAGGTGATAGAACGATCCTGGCTGCTTCGGATAAGGGAGCAAGTCCTTACGGCCGTTATGTTCGATTTCGATATACCCTTCTTCGATATCGATGTTCGGTTGCCCGTATTCCCCCATTGTTCCCAATTTGATCAAATGACAATCCGGCGGCATGTTCACGAATGGCATAAGCTACGTTTAAGGTGCCGACGATATTGTTCACTTGCGTAAATACCGCATGCTCCCGATCGATCATCGAATAAGGCGCGGAGCGTTGTTCTGCAAAATGCACGAACGCTTCCGGCTTCACCTGACGCATCACTTCACACAAAAAATCATAATGATTCAAATCGCCGATATAAGTACCGATCGTCTTGGCCCGTCAGTTGTTTCCATCGCTCCACCCGTTCTGTCCAGCGTCGCGATCGGCGTCAAGGAATTGGAGCGCAGTTCCTCGTCCCACTTGCGTCTTGCTAAGTTGTCAATGATGAAATACTTCATGACCTTGGTTTGACAAATAGAGCGCAGTCGGCCACCCGCAAAACCCGTCCCCGCCAGCTACGATAATCCTCATGATCCGACTTACCTCCCGCGATTCATTGTCGTATTCCTTTTTTTACTATTATAATCCAATCATATGATGAAGAATGAAAAACTTTCGAGATCAATGAACCTTTTACAATTCGCTCAAAAGAATAGCAGGCACCAAGTCTATGTATGAAAAAATAAGGTGATCCTTAGCGTAATTATGCTAGGAATCACCTTGTTCGTTTAGATTTCATTCGTCTCTATGAGTATCATCGGTAACGACAAGCGAACACTAAATGGTTACGCACTGCTGGAATGCTTCGCGGCGTGACTTCGCCCACTGGCGATCGTTTCAGCCAACTGCGCAAGCGAGCAAGGCACACCCGTTAGCAGGAACAATGCCGGTAACGGCAGAGCAAGAGCGCACCAAGCCCGAAAGACTGGCCACCGAGCCAGCGGAGAAGAGTGCGTAGAAGATCCCGTAGGCTTGGCCACGGTTCCCTTCCGATGTCGCATGAATAAGCAGCTTGTTGATCGATGGAAACAGCAAGGCAAAGCCAAGCCCGTATACGGCTAAAATCGCATAAAGCAGCCAAGGCTGAGTCGTCTGTCCGATCATGACCTGACTAATCCCCATGAGGCCGATACCTGTCGAAGGCTTACAGAAGTCGGCACACGATCAAATAGCTTGTTCGTAGGTAAGAGAAGACGAGCACCGCCGTCAATCCGAACAGGCTCATCAGCGTGCCGCTCAGACGAGCACTAAAGCCCAGACTCTCTACATGCTGCGGCAGAAGGTAGGCAAGCGCCCCTTGCGAGAACATCAGGAAGAAGGCGCCGACATAAGCGCGCACCATCTGTTTGTTCAGAACGAACTTTTCCCTTTGCTGTCGATCTTCTGCGGGACGATGCTGAGACTTTTGCGAGCCACGCAAGAACACCAATGCGAGCACAAACAAAACAAGGCCAAGCACCGCGACCGTCGTAAAGACGAACGGCACTGACGTACCGGCTTGCTGCAATGCCGCTGTATGCCGGGCCGATAATGGCAGCCAAGCCGACGAAGGAGCCGGAGATCGCACTTTGACTGCCTTGCTTCTCCCGCTTCGTCTCATTCGCCACAAAAGTAAACGCAGCCGGCACGATCAATCCGCCCAGGAATCCGTGAACGGTTCGCACGATGAGCAGAAGCTGAACATTGTCGGCAAGGTTATAAGAAAGCAGGGACAAGCTGGTCATCAGCAGTCCTACGATTAAGATTTTGCCAGCGCCGATTCTATCGGTGAAAATTCCAGCGAGTATATTGCCGAATGTGTTCGTCAAGGAATACATCCCGACGATGAGGCCTGCGAGCATTGCACTGGCACCCAGAGAGATCGCATAGGTGCTCATCACCGGCAGCTGTGTGAATAAATCTAGAAAAGCGAACAAAACAATACTGTATACGAGCCAGCGCTTCGGAAACGGACGAACCGGGAAGCTGTCCTGCTTCCGCTTCAAGATGCGGTCAAAGACGAAATTCCCGAATGGGATGAAGGCCACGATTAACGCTAGCAGTGACCATATGATATTCCATTGAACGCGTATTTGCGCATACAAAATCGCCAGCGCATATAGAACGACAATGAACCCGTGTACGGAACCGACAATCGTAACAGCCATCGGAATTCCTGCCCAATATTTCAACGGCATGGCGATCAATAATAACAGCAGCAGTGACGTGCCATCCAGAAGACCGGTAATTCTGACGAGGCGGACCGGATGGAACGCTTGCTTCACTTTCGTCTGCATACTCTCGTTACACCTTCTTTCGATGATCATGCCGGATTGCTCACACTCACATTTCGAGACAGTCCTCTCTTTATTATAAATCATTTAACAAGCAGTTCCATTTCCGGTTATGACCATTTTGTGACCCTACGGAAACCATAGAGTAGAAGGCTCGACCATCACATCGACGTTGACTCAAGCGTTAGAGATTGGCCGAATAAGAAAAAGGACCAAACAAGAGAACCTTCGTTCCCTTATTTGGTCACAAACGGCTGCGATGCGCTTGCTCATCACTGTCTTTGCGAGTGAATAAGCTGCTGGTACCATTTGGCGCTGTCTTTCCATACTCGTTCTTGAGTTTCAAAGTCTATATAGAATAGACCGAAACGCGGCCCATATCCCATATGCCACTCAAAATTGTCTAATAGTGACCAGAGATAATATCCTCGCAGGTCGACGCCATCATCGATTAATTTTTTCACTTGCATAAAGTGATCCTGGAGATAATCGATGCGCTGTTGGTCATGAACTTGTCCGTCGTCGGACATGACGTCATCGGTGAACGCGCCGCCATTTTCCGTTATATAAATGGGCAGTTTACTGTACTGTGCATGAACGCGGTAAATTTCATTATACAAGCCTTGCGGATAGATTTCCCAATCAAGTGCATTCACTTTCGCTCCGCTAGGATTGAGCGTATAAGTTTCCAGGATCGGATCTCGCTGCGGATCATACTTTTGCTTATTTCTGGAATAATAATTCACACCTAAGAAGTCCATCTTTTCGGCAATTAACTGGAGATCCCCATCCTTAATCTCAGGTACAGCATCCTTATCTTGAAGCCATTCGAGCAAATCTTCCGGATACTTGGCACGGAACAACAAGTCCAAATATTGACGATTCCATAGGGCGTCCATACGATTCGAAGCTTTGACATCGTTAGGATTTTCCGCATCATATGGTTCGTAGTGATTGAAATTGAGCGTAATGCCAATTTCACTGTTCAATCCCATTTCTCTAAATTTCTGCACCGCCAAAGCATGTGCGACCATAAGGTGATGTGAGACGTTCATCGCTTTGCGCAAATCACGTATTCCTGGTGCATGAACACCTGTAATATAGCCTAATATGCTAATGACGGAAGGTTCGTTAATGGTAATCCATTGCTGAACATCGTCACCTAGCTCCTGAAACATCTGTACCGCATAATCAACGAAATGTGTTACGACCTCACGATTCATCCAGCCGCCTATATCCTGCAAATGCTGAGGCAAATCCCAGTGAAACAATGTAGCACATGCTCTAATGCCGTTACGCTTCAATTCCGCTACAAGCTTTTTATAAAATTCGATGCCCTGCGGATTGAGCTTTCCATCCATCGTGATTACTCTGGGCCAAGCAATGGAGAAGCGATACGTGTCTACACCGAGCTCCTTCATTAAAGCAATGTCCTCTTCAAAGCGATGAACATGATCGCACGCGACATCGCCTGTCGCTCCGTCAGCTACTTTGCCAGGATACGTACAAAATGTATCCCATATCGAAGGTATCCTCCCGTGTTCCTTTGCTGCCCCTTCTATCTGAAATGAAGATGTTGCACATCCCCAACGAAACTCCTTAGGAAATTGCAATGTGTCCATACGAAGCCCCTCCTGTTAGTCTATTTATACTCAAGCACACATTGGATCACATCTTGCGGATTCTCATCCACCATCGCGAATGCTTCATTAATTTTCTCAAACGGAAACACATTCGTCACCACATTATCCAGCTTGAGCTTTTGCAGCAATTGCATGCATTGCTCTCTTTTGCGCTCCAATGTCCACAGGTGCGCAAATTCTGGTGCCGTATAATTCGTTTGGGAGCATTTGATCGTCACGCGGTTATGGTGAAATTCTTCGGACAGCAGCAACCGGCTTTCATTCGGATACCACGAAAGAGCTAGAATCGTCTGTTCGGGAGCTATCGTACGAATCGCTTCATTCAACGCATGATACGAACCGCTCACATCAATGACCAAATCCGCACCTCGATTATTGGTCATTTCCCTGACCCGCTTCGCCACATCGGTGCTGGATGGATCAAGCACAGCCTCCGCTCCGTTCGCTAATGCGGCATTCCTTCTCTTCTCTATCGTATCCACAGCAATAACTCTTGCGCCGGACATAAGCGCCAATTGGACGGTTAGCTGTCCCATTAACCCGAGGCCCATGACAACCACGGTATCGCCAAGCTTAATCCGAGCATCAAGTATCCCGTTGAAGCATGTCACTAGATTTGTAAAGACGACTGCATGCTGCGGCTTCACGCCTTCCGGAATTTTGAAAACTTGGTTCTCCTTCTTGATTATTTGTGACTGATGAGGCCCATCCGTATAGACGATATCACCGCATGATACTGTCTTCACCTTGCTACCAACTTCGATGATCTCCCCTACTGCAGAATAGCCGAGATACCATACTCCTGGATCACAGCTTCTAATCGGATACGACCAAGCTGCTCTTCGTCTGAGTCCACAAACAATCTCGTTTCCGGATCATATTTCTTGTTAAAGAACGGCGCATACCCTCGATATACGTTCATTTCCGTACCGTGGCTGATTCCGGTATATAATGTTTTGATTCTTACCTCGTCATCTTGTATATCCATGTCCGGAACTTCCTGTACAACGAATTTTTTCGGACCTTCATAAACGGATATTTTCATATTGGCTTCAACTCCTGTTGATAGTATATGGAATTACTCACTTTGCGCATAAATTTCATCGATAATATGCATGACCGGTTTCGCCTGCTCCATATTGGAATGCGGTTTTGCACCGTTCGGATACTTTCGATGAACAAGTCGACTTCCTTCTTATACGGATCTGTTTCTATAATATCCGGCACACTATTCATGGAGACATGATCAACTTCGGTGTACAACTCGAGCTTGTCGTCCACCAGCTTGGCTCCAGCTTTCGTTCCGAACAGCTCTATGACGATCGATTCCTGCTTAACATTCGATGCCCATGAGACATCAAAATATAAAGACTGCTTGTTCCCGTTGAACGTCACGTAACCTGCACCCATATCTTCTACATCCATTGTTGCCTTCATCTCTTGCTCAAAAGCCCACGCCCCTGCATTCGATTCGGGTGAAATATTCGCAAAATGAGCAGACGTTGTGCCTAAAATTTTGTCAATCGACGGAAAATCCATGAAATATAAGGCAAGATCGATCATATGGACGCCAAGGTCAAGTAGCGCACCCCCGCCGGCTATTTGTTTGTTCGTAAACCAGCCTCCCATGCCGGGAATCCCTCGTCTTCTTAACCAAGAAGCTTTCACATGATAAATATCACCGAACATACCGGCATCAATGCTCTTCTTCAAAAACTGTGCTTCCGGTGAGTATCTTTTGTCCATACCAACGAATATCGATACGGGATAAGTCTTATGCCAAGCCAAAATATCATCCAGCTCTTGTGAATTTATAACGAGTGGTTTCTCGCAGTGCACGTGCACCCCTTGCGCCATCGCTGCTTTCAATATCGGATAATGGAGCGCGTTCGGTGTGCAAATGCTGATCATATCCAGCTCGCATTCCCTTAGCATCTCTTCATAATTCCCATACACATTCGGAATACTATACCGCTCCGCTACTTTCCTCGCCTTATCTACGTTCGGATTGCAAACTGCTATCAGTTCAACATCCTCTCGTGCAGAATAGGCGGCCAAATGCTTTCTTTCCGCGATCCATCCTGTACCAATGATTCCGTACTTCAGCTTTTCCACGTTCCTGCCTCCTGAAGTCAACTTATCATCCCAATATCCATCGCGTCATGCTACAGTACGTTGAGTTGATCCATGTATTGACGTTGAATATGGAGCAGGCTATCCTTTACGTCTTCCTGTGGAAAATATTCCAAACCAATATATCCGTCATATTGGAGTTCTCTTAATTGTTGTAAAATATAATGGTAATTGAGTTCACCAGTACCTGGACGATCTCGCCTGGATTATCCGCGATATGGATATGTCCGATATACGGAAGATATTCTTGCAGCCGCTTTGTGACATGCCCTTCGCTCACTTGTTGATGATAAATATCGAACAGCATCTTGATTGCCGGACTATTCACTTCTTTAATAATTTGGGCCGCCTCATCGGAAGAGGTTAAATAATAGCCTGGATGATCCACCATATGATTAAGCGGTTCGATGACGAGCGTAATGCCGCTTTCCTTCAAGTATGGCTCACATGCTTTGAGTCCGCCAACAATGCTTGCATATTGTTTTTCTCTGGCGACCCCGATTTCATCTCCTACTTGTGAAATCAACATTTTCGCCCCTAATCGCTTTGCGACATCGATGCTTTCCACGATCCTGCAATATATTGATCTCTTGCTTATTCGTCCACCAGAGAGATAAATTTCGTGCAGATCGCTGTGATTTCCATGTTCGTGTCTGCGATCGCTTTCTCGATCATCGCCAAATCCTTATCCCACCATGACCAAAATTCAAATTGGCTGTACCCGCATTGCTTCATCAAGCGAAATTTGATCGTACACGGGAATATCTTTCTGAAAAAACAATGCATCGATACACGGAGAAAAACGCATTCAATCCCCTTCCTAAGTTTTTATCCCTTAACGGCTCCTGCGCTTAACCCGGATACCAAATGCTTCTGAGCAAAGGCAAAAAATATTAAGACGGGAATCGTCGCCAAAATGCCAATTGCCATCGTATTATTGATATAGACATTGCCATATTGGGATTGGAAATCTTGAATTCCATTTGAAATTAGTCGATACGATTGCTTAGTGTTGATGATACTCGCCCATATATAGTCGTTCCATGCCAACAGGAATGCGAAGATAGAAGTCGCAATAATCCCCGGCCGTGCGAATGGCAGCGCTATACGAAAGAACACGCCCCAGCGATTGCAACCGTCGATCCGTGCACTCTCTTCAATTTCCGTACTATACGCGGTGCGAAAATAACTTTGCAGCATCATCGTACAAAAGGCGATTGCCCACGTAGAGTAAGAAATGATGATCCCTGCATAGCTATTGGTCAATCCAAGATTGTGCAGCAAGAAATAGAAAGGGACAAGCGGCAAAACCCCTGGGACGAGCTGAGTAATAATAAACAGTCCGAATATTTTTCTTCTGCCCCTAAATGAAAATCTTGAGATACTATATCCGCTCAATGATGAAATGATAATCGCAAACAAGGTTGTAAGGTGGCTACGATCAAGCTGTTTTGCAAATAAGTGAAAAACGGAATGCGGCTGATCACTTCGATAAAAGCCGTAAAATCAACTTGTGACGGCCAAAATTTTGGCGGCAACACAAACAAATCTTCTCTCGGCTTTAACGCCGTGTTGATCATCCAGTAATAAGGAAATATCACAAAAATAAAAATGATCAACAGCAGGAAGTAATGGAAAATCAACTCACTTATGCGAAATTTTCTCATGGGTTCTTCCTCCTTCCTACAATGATTTGACGGATTTACGGATATAGAATATAGCCGGTATCATGACACATAGAAGCATCAAGCCACTAATAGCTCCAGCCGCGCCGTTATCAAAATTCATAAAGGCCTCTTGATAGATCGATACGGCTAATGTTTTCGTCGTCCCAAGTGGACCGCCATTGGCTACTAAATAGTTAAAGTTAAAGCTGTTAAATTGCCAAATCCCTTGCAATAACAGGGAAATCCCCAGCACTGGAACGATGGACGGCAAAGTCACGTGGAAAAATTGATTGATTTTCCCTGCTCCATCGATTTGCGCGGCTTCATAAAGAGAATTCGAAATATTTTGTAATAGCAGCGAGAATCATGACCATCATAAACGGAAATGTCGCCCATATATTAATGACCAAGACGGACAGCATTGGAACCGTAACAGGTCCCACCTGCCACTGTGGGTTTCCTAAGAAGGAAATGTTGTCTTGAATGATTCCTACCGACTTAAAAATAAAGTTGAAAGGCGATAAAGACTGGTCGTACAAGTATTTCCATGCCATGGAAGCAACGACAGGAGGCGTAACCCATGGAACGATAAAAATTGTCCTGAAGAATGTGCGTCCGGGTAACGCACGATTCAATAATAGGGCGGCGATCAACCCTATAATCGTTGACAGAACAAGTGTTCCGGCTGCCCAGAAAAACGTATTGGTTAACGATTGCCAAAAAGCGTCGCTGCGACGACCTTTCGTAGTTTTTGAGCCATACCCACGACCCGTTTTCTTGAAATCCCATGATCACAGCCTGCAAACTTGGGATAATATTCGTGAAGACGATACCTAGCTATGCCTGGGATTAACATCCAATACGGGACCGTCATATCTGAGGCGAAAATCCCTTTCAAACTTTTATTCATCGTGCTCACCTCTTTCATACTTAAAGGAATGACAGACCTTTACAAGGTCATTGTAAAGGCCTGTACCGGTAACTATTATCGAACTGAAAGCTTTATTATTTGTATCTTGAATGATCGTTTTAATTTTTTCCGCGGCTTCATCAGCTGACTGCTGGACATCATACCGAACATAATTTTGCTGACCATATCCGCTACCGGACCGTCAGGGAAGGCTGAGATGGACCCCCAATACGGTACCGGCAAATCACCGTTCACAGCACGTTCCGCTTGCTCAGCTAATGTCGTATACCAATCGTTCGTATACATTTCATCCTTCATGACTTCGATGTTGGCATTGATTAATCCAGTCGCCTGCATCAATTTGATTGATTATCCTTCTGCAGGAAAAATTTCAAAAATTGTTTGGCTTCTTCTGGATGCTTCGTCCCTTTGAAGACAGACACCGGAGCGGCAAACAAGACGCTAGAATTGCCACCGCCATCCTTCGAAGGCATCGTTG
Source organism: uncultured Paenibacillaceae bacterium (assembly GCA_963755735.1). Lineage (GTDB taxonomy): Bacteria > Bacillota > Bacilli > Paenibacillales > DA-C8 > Insulibacter. The sequence continues at coordinate 47,375 of CAVWLN010000032.1, read as the reverse complement.
CAAATCCAACCTTATCTAACAGCTGTGGAGCTTGTGCTTCTAAAGTTTTCAGAAAATCCGGATTTGACGCCGAGAAGCATCGAAACTTCTCCTGTGAAAAACTTCGTTGCAGAATCGGTTGTTGGTGTAGCCATTGCCTCGGAGATAACCTTATGCTCTTTCACGAGATCCTGCATAAATTGCAATGCTTCTATAGCCGCCGGTTGATTCACCAAAACTTCTTCCGTTTGGAAGTCCATAACGGACGTTCCGTTCTGTGCTAAGGTCGCCATTGCGGATTGTGTAAAGTCTCCACGGACTACGTAGAATGCCATACCACTGCGTGTAATGCTGTCCCCTTGGCGGACAGTCAAAGCTTCAGCAGTTTCGACTAATTCATCCCAAGTTTCAGGTGGTGAGGAAATGTTCGCTTCCTCGAAATGATCCGTACGGTAGATCATAATCCGCGTATCCATTCTCCAAGGGAGCGCGTAATAATCTTCACCGATTTTCGTCTCATTCAATGCGGATGCATAATACGTATTTTCCGCATCCAACTCTTCTGCTATATCATTAATTTCCATTGGGCCATACTGCTCTCCGCCCATTTCAGCAAAGGTCGTTAAGAAGAAGTACTCTGCAATATCCGGCGTCTCACCACCGCTCATCGCCAGACTGTATTTTTGATTCGCGCTGTTCCAATCAATGATGTCGTACTCAACTTCAATGCCTGTTTCCTCTTTAAATTGTGCGACGATGCTGTCCATTGCATTCGCTTGTTCAGTACGATCACCGTAGCTCTGCATCCAGAAGCTTAGCTTCACATCGCTTTTCACTTCATTCCCTGCAGCCTTATTGCCACCTGCTTCATTTCCAGCTGCTTCATTGCCGCTACCAGTGTTGGCCGCATTGCCACATGCACTAACTAGCAATACAATAGCCAGCATGAGTAGAAATAAACTGCTTTTTAACTTTCTCATTTGCAATCCCCCTAGTTGTCTTAGTCAAGTTCATTGTAGCAAAACGATAAACGTTATCATTAGTAAAATTCGAGTAAAAATTTTATTGTTTTACTAAATTTCTTTGTCTTTGTTGATGTTTGAAACACTTTCCCGCTCAATGATACTTCCTGAAACGTACTCTTGTTTGGCTACGATTCTTCCTCTCATTTGCTCCTCGACAAGCTCAAGAGCTTTGCTTGCAAAGCGGTCGAATTCGACATGATAAGTAGTTAGAGAAGGGATTAAATAGCGTGAACCGGGATATCACTGTAGCCGATCATGCTGACATCATGGGGAATGCTGAGTCCACATTCTTTGATGGCTCTGATACGCCCCGATAGCAAGCTTATCGTCTACAACGAATATAGCAGTCGGTCTGTCCGCCAATCGCATGAGCTCGTTGCACAATTTATATCCGGAATGTGTGTCGAACTTACCGATCCGAATATACTCCTCGCGCAGCAAGTTGTGTTGTCGCAGGATTTTATAGACTGCCTTCTCTCTGCTTTCCAATTCGTAAGCTTCCAAGCCTTCATCCCGGGCGCCGATAAACGCAATTTTTGTATGGTTCTTATTGATTAAATACGTCAAAATTTCGTTAACCGCAGACTCAGATTCCAAATTGACCGTATCATATTCAGGGTTGTCAAAATCCAAAAAAACAATGCAATTTGACAACGATTTCAATTTTGCAATTTCTTTGTCGTTGTACTTACCGATTGCGATCAATCCTTCAGCTCTCGCAATACTTCTTCGTTTAATTTGTTCAATATGGTTCAGATTGACCATCTGATATCCCTTGTCATGACCCAAAGTTTCTAATTTTGATTTTATTTCGATATAGAAAGTGTCCCCTGCTCGTTCCTTACTCGCTTGTTTGTGAATCAAGTAGATGGTTGCTGGTTGTGTATTTCCCATTCGTCGCGGCTTGTAATTCAGCTCTTTGGCCGCTTGCTGTACAGCTTCTCTCGTCCTTTTGGATACAGCAAATGTGGAGTCGTTCCTTAATATTCTTGAAACAGTAGATTCACTTACACCTACAATCTTTGCGATTTTCCTAATATTACCCATTCTGATCGCTCCTTGGCTTCGCACAACTCTCACGAATGATCAATTCTGTCGGCACGGTGATTTTCTTGGCATATGCTCCGTGTATTTGTCTAGCCGTTCCATCATAAGGTTCACAGCCTCTTCCCCCATGAATTCACTGTATACCTTCGTGGTAGTAATTGCCGGGAAATAATATTGGGATAGCCCGTTATCATTAAAGGCAACGATGCTCATTTCATCCGGCACCGCAATATGCTGATCATGCAATGCACGCAATACGCCGGGCACTAAGATATCATTGGAGACAAATAATGCTGTGGGCAAGTCTTGCTTGTCCCGCTTATTCAGCATAGTATTGGCTAACCGATAGCCATCGTCAATCGTGTATCGGCCGATATAGATATCGTCTAATTGGAATAAACCTTTCCTTCGCATGTAATTAATATAGGCTTTTTCTTTCAAGTCCTGAAATAACGTAACGGCGTACTGTTCTCGGGAAAATCTCTGCCACCTATATATCCGATACGGTTATGGCCTTTTCATATAAATAGTCCATGAAGCGATTGACAGCTTGGTCAAAATCAATGATACGGAATCATAGCGTAAGTCATCGGGAGCATCGTCAATGAATACAATATGATTCGTTACATGGTTGAATTGTTTCAATTCCTCATCCGTAAACTTACCGATCGCAATGAGACCGTCAATTTGTTGTTGATCTGTAAAATCAAATTCACCTTGCTTGCGAAAATAGCGATGAAGGCGGATATGATTCTTATATGCGCTTTTTTCAACGCCAAATCGGATCGCCAAATAATAAGGATCTTGCAGCTCTTCCTTCTCACTAAACCATGTTACAATACCGACCGTTTTAAATCCGACCGTCTCGCTGTTGCTATGAATGTAGCCTAGATCATTGGCTATTGCTAAAATCGTTTCTCTAGTCTGATCTGAAACTTTAAAATTCACATCCCCATTGAGCACTCGAGAGACGGTAGCAATCGAAACACCAGCTTTTTCAGCAATCGTTCTCAATCTTGGCATCTGGATCACCTTTCTATATCCGCTATATGTCCATTATCCTCAATAACCATCGGGAATGTCCAATTGCAAGGCGTAAAAAAACCAAGCGAAGTGATTTTATCCATTCGCTTGGGCACTCGGGAAAAACATGCACCTCTCTTCCATTGTGTCACATCAGAAACATGCATTATTCGTTCAAGTCGAAATATCCGTCACCCTTCGAAAAATGTATCGCAAACTCAGCGTATTCTCCCTCCTGCGACCGTACGGACAGCCGCGCTCCCAGCTTGCGCGCCATCTGGTTCGCCAGATACAGTCCCATTCCTGTCGATTTGGCATTCGCCGATCTGCCGTTCGAGCCCGTGAAGCCCTTCTCAAATACGCGCCCGATGTCCTCCTGCTTGATCCCGATCCCGGAATCACGAATGTGCAAGCGCTTCTCCTTCTGATCTTCCTCATAGAAGAACGCGATCGTTCCGCCTTCGTCTGTATATTTCAAAGCATTAGCGACGAGCTGATCGAGGATGTATGCCAGCCACTTGCCGTCACTTTGTACGAATGCTTCTTCCTCCCACATCGAAAGACGAATGCGCTTCTGGATGAACATCTTTGAATATTTCTTGATGCTTGCCTTTGTGATCCGGTTCAACGATACTTCCGTGATGTGATAATCTTTGGAAAACGAATCGATTCGCGAATAGTAGAGAGCTTGCTCGACGTAATGATCGATCTTGCGCCACTCGTCCTCCAGCTTGTCCACGAGCTCTTCCGCAGACTTTCCCGACTATTTCTCATCAGCATGTAGCCTGCCGTAATCGGCAGCTTCACTTCATGGATCCACGATAAAATAAAGTCACGATAATCTTCCTGTTCCTCTTGCAGCTTCTGTATTTGGCCTCCGATCGCGATACACGCTTTTGATCAGTTCCGTATACAGCTCCTGCTCCTCGTTCGAGCTTCCGGCAAGGCCGCGATGAGCTCATCAGGATCGCGCTTGCAGGCAGCTTGCAACGATCGAATGTGGGTTCTGTAACGAGAATACTCCACGATGAGTCCGCAACTGCAATCACCGTTATGCCGACAATGTATAGAGAATATCACCCGTGCTGTAGGCATGCCTCGCGTTCAGTATCATCATCATAGCAACGAATAGGAGGGATAGGAGGACGGTTATGAGGAAGATACGGCGTTTGTACAAATATTGAAAGAAGCTCATTTGATCATATACCCTTCTCCCTTGATGGTCGTAATCAGGCCATGCTTGCCGATTTCGTCCAATTTCTTGCGAATGCGTGTCATATTGACGGTGAGCGTGTTGTCGTCGACGAAGCTTTCATCCTCCCAAAGCGCGCGCATGATTTTGTCGCGGCTGACGATGCTGCCTTTGTGTTGCATGAGCAGCTTTAAAATTTTGAATTCGTTCCTTGTAAGCTCCGCCGTCTGTTCGCCGTATATGATTTGACCGTCATTCAAATGAAGGATCAGGCCGTCGTGCTCGATTATGTCAGGCATTTCTCGACATATGCATACGTTCTGCGAAGCAAGGCTTGGATCTTGGCGATCAGCACCTCATCGTAGAACGGCTTCTGAATATAATCGTCCCCGCCCATATTCATCGCCATCACCATATCCATCGGCGTGTTCCGTGACGAAAGGAAGATGATCGGCACTTTGGACAGTTCTCTAATCTTGCTGCACCAATAATACCCGTCATAGACCGGCAGATTAATATCCATAAGCACAAGGTGCGGCTTCTCCCTGACAAAAACATGCAGGACTTGCTCGAAATCTTCGCACAAGGCGACCTCATATCCCCATCTGCCGATCATTTCTCCGAGCATCGAGCGGATCGTCGGCTCGTCCTCAACAATGTAAATTTTCATGATCCATACCTCCATTACAAGATCAGCTTCATTATACTTGTAAATTTCTACACATTCACCACCATCGCTTCCAACGTGACAAAAATGTAAGCTTCACCGTCCAATTGTAAGGAAATAAAGAGGTTCGCTGGTGCGCAAGCATGATACGATAACAGCATAACCGAATGCTTAAAGCAAAGGGAAGGAGTTTACAGTATGGTCGCAGTAGTGGAAGTGCGTAACCTAAAAAAAGCATATGGGAACAAAGGAAACGTCGTGCCGGTGCTGCATGGGATCGATCTGCAAGTTCATAGAAGGTAGAATTTGTCGGCATCATGGGGCCATCAGGCTCCGGTGAAGACGACTCTTGCTTAACTTGATCGCAACGATCGACGAACCGACCTCGGGCGATATCGTCATTGACGGTGAACAGGTTGTAAGGATGCATGAAGCTCAGCGATCAGAGTTTCGGCGAAGCAAGCTCGGGTTTATATTTCAAGGATTACAATTTGCTTGATACGTTAACCGTGAAGGAAAATATTGTGCTTCCGCTGGCGCTTGCGAGAATGAATGTGGAGGAATTGGAGAGCAGGGTCGTTCAGATTGCGGAAAAATTCCATATCGGAAGCATTCTGGATCAGTATCCGTATCAAATTTCCGGAGGACAAAAGCAGCGCACAGCCGCATGCCGTGCAATCGTCACGAATCCAAGATTGATCTTGGCCGATGAACCGACAGGAGCGCTCGATTCTAGGTCCGCAACAGCGCTTTTGGAGAGCATGAAGGAGTTAAATGAACAGGAGGGAGCGACGATCCTAATGGTGACCCACGACGCTTATGCTTCCAGCTATTGCAGTAGAGTCCTGTTCTTGAAAGACGGAGTGATATTTACGGAGCTTGTGAAGGGCGAGCAGCACCGCAAGCCATTTTTCAATAAAATCTTGGATGTGCTAACGGTGCTTGGAGGAGATGCCGGTGACCCTGTTTGATCTAGCGCAAAAAAATATCAAAGGAAATTTTCGTCGTTATTTCGTCTATGTCTTCTCGATGCTGCTTAGCGTGATGATCTATTATGTCTTCGTGTCCTTGCAGTACAGCACAGAGATCATGCAAGCAGTGGAGACATCCACCAGTATGAACATGGTGTTCATGATGGCTTCTCTCATCTTGATCGTCTTCGTCGCGATCTTCATCTGGTATTCCAACCAGTTCTTCACGCGCAAGCGCAAGAAAGAGATCGGTCTGTATGCGTTGTTCGGTCTCTCCAAGCGAACGATCGGCCGCATGCTCTTCTATGAAAATTTGCTCCTCAGCATCATCGTGCTGACGCTTGGCGTTGCGGCTGGAACGCTGTTGTCGAAGCTATTTGGCATGATCCTGGTGCGGCTGCTAGACATAAATACGGAAGTGGGCATCACCTTTTCGTGGCAAGCGTTGTGCAATACGGCAATCGTCTTTGCGGCGATCATGATGGCAACATCGTGGCAAGCGTATCGCCTCATTTACCGGTTTAAGCTGATCGAACTGTTTCACGCCGAGAAGAAAGGGGAGCTTATGCCACGGTCATCCACCTGGTCGGCAATACTTGCGGTGGTGTGCTTGGCTGTCGGCTATGCGTTCGCATTCCGAGATTGGAGCGATAATCACGATATAATGCTCAATTTTAGTGTGATGGCAATTGGCATCACGATAGGAACGTTTCTCTTCTTTTCTTCGCTCGTTATATTTGTGCTGAATGCAGCCAAGCGCCATAAACGCTCCTATTACAACGGCATGAACCTCGTCATCACATCAAATCTGGTCTATCGGATGAAGAGCAACGCCAGGAGCTTAAGCATCATCTCCTTGTTGTCTGCCGTGACCATGTGCGCCTTTAGCTTCGGCTTCGCCTCCTATTACGGATATGAACAGTCCGCGCGGATGACGGCTCCTTTCAGCTATATGTTCATAGCACAGGATGATGCCTTCAATGAACGAATAGACAGCATCATCAGGGAAGATGCCGCGCATCCTGTATTAGGACAAGCGAACATTCCCGTGATTGCCTTAAGTGGAGAAGCCTCAAGCACTCATATTGTGTCGCAAAGGGATATGGAAGCAGCGGAATTTCCAATCAAGCTCGTGGCGATAAGCGACTACAATGAGGCGGCTACCATGCTAGGATATCATGCGTTGAGTGCGATCAATCCCGGACAAGCCGTCGGCCGTGCGCCCGCTTTACACGGATCTCAAGCGTGCAGATTATGAAGGGCAAACCATTACGCTTGCGATGCCAGATGACGGTTCAGTGACGCTCAACTTCGTTGACATGACGATGAATCGCATTGTCAATTGGAGCTATCCTGACATTATGGTCGTTGTTTCGGATGAACAATTTGAACGGCTCGCAGCGAAGGTTCAGCCTGTCACCTATATCGGCTATGTCGTCCAGGATCAGAAGAGGACGAAAGAGACATCTGATGCCCTCGCGAAAGTGAAGACAGCACAATCCAAGCTGTCGACGTTTTATTCGGAATACCGGCTTGGCATAGAGACGGCAGCACTTAACGTGTTCATATTAGGCTTCCTCGGTCTGACATTTATGTCGGCTCTCGGCAGCATGATTTATTTCAAGCAGCTGACAGAAGCGGAAGACGATAAACCTCGATATGACATATTAGCTAAACTTGGGGTCAGTAATAAGGAAGTTAGCGCGGCGATCGGCAAGCAAAGTGCATGGCTCTTCTTGCTTCCGCTGCTTGTCGGGATAGCGCATTACTTGATCATTCTGCAATGGCTCAAAAAGCTGTTCGCTAGTCTTGGTGATGTCGGACTGCTTATGCCGATCGTAATCTGTGTCGCTGTTTTTGTGATGATCTATGTCGCTTACTATGTCCTAACGGTCCGTTCAATCAGCAATCATTTGTTAAGTAAACCTCCGCGTAAGCTGGGCGCCGGCATGTTCGTGATCTTAGCAGGATTTGTTGCGCTGATGGGCACACTCTTGTTCTTACAATCGCCTGCGCCACATGAGCAGTCTATTGCTAGTGAGCGGCTGACACTGGCACTGCCGGAGCCGACGGGACCATATCCCATAGGAACTGTAGAACTGCACTTGAAAGACGCAGACAGGATCGATCCGTGGGCTGGCGATCAACCGAGAGAGCTGATGATCAGCATTTGGTATCCGGCTGCAAAGGAAAGCGGACAGCAAGCCTTGTACATGCAGCCGGGTGCGGCAGAACATTATGATGCGACAGTCATTCCGACGATCGGTTTGGAGCCTGGACGGATTGATATATCCGGCATTGATACGCATGCCTGGGTGAATGCAGCTACCGCGCATCCGCAGAAGGCAGCAGCGGATGGCCGGTAGTTGTCTACACTCCCGGCGGTTCGGTACCAAGAAGCTTAGGCACGATCCTCGTCAGTGAGCTAGCTAGCAGAGGATACATTGTGGTAACGGTTGATCATACGCATGAGGCTGCTGCCGTGGAGTTTCCAGACGGGCGCGTCATAACAGGACGACTGACAGAAATGAATGCTGAGACCGTATGGAAGATGCTTGAAGTCCGGGTTGCAGATGTGCGCTATGTGTTGGATCAGCTTACTGCCATCCAAGCAGGAGAGCACCACGATGCGATCAATCTCCGTCTTCCGGAAGGGCTGATAAATGCGCTGGATCTGTCGAAGGTAGGCATCCTTCGGGCATTCCGCAGGGGGAGCAACTGCCGCACAAGCGATGTTCGAGGACGCTCGATTTGCCGCCGGCATCAATATGGACGGATCGCTTGGGTTTCTGCCGGATCATCTGCTGCCCGTGGCACTCGAAGGATTGCATCGCCCGTTCATGCTGCTGAATGCCGGCTACACACGAGCAAGGGGTCGATTCGCATCTTACGGCAGTTGACCGCGGCTTGCTTTGGCAGCATTCCAACGGTTGGAAGCTCGATATCAGCGTGCCGCACGGGGCGCATTTCAGCTTCATCGACCATCAATATATCCTGCCAGCATTAAGCAGTAGACTGAGCCTCTCTGCGCGAGTCTTGGAAGGCAGTATCGGAACGGCAGATCCGGAAGAGGTGCTGGAAGCGCAGCGCGCATACGTCACGGCCTTCTTCGATCAGCACCTGAAACAACTGCATCAACCGCTTTTGGAGCAAGAGATTTCGCCTTATGCGGTAGCGGAAGTGATCCGGTAATCTTTAAGCTAGCGACCATGGGCGAAACACCTAGGGGAATTGTACGATCAGCATACCCTCGGAGGATGTCCTCTCCGGCAAATAAGGCCAGATTACACTTTGTATGATTCGTCGTACAAAAACGGGAGTTAGAGCAGCGAATTGAATCATTTTGTACGATTTATCGTATAAAATTCAAGGTATCTCTCCAAAAATCGCTGATTTTATATCATTATTCATACAAAACCTTCAAATTCGGCTTATTCTGATATATTTTGTGTGATGTTTCGTACAAAGTATACTTCTCAGAAGGATCTTCTCGCGGGGTGAGAAGAGCAAGCTCCATCCGGGCAACTCAGCAAAGTAGATAGAAAAAAAGACTCCCAAGGGAGTCTTTTTTTCGTGAATATTCTAGCGTTAATCGCCTTGAATTCCGAATGGAGCGCCTGCTCCATTCGGAATGAATGGTTCCGCATAACCGCGGTCGCTCCTCCTCGATTACATCGAGGAAGAATCGATTACATCATGCCGCCCATTCCGCCCATGCCGCCCATGTCAGGCGCTGCAGGTTTTTCTTCTGGCTTGTCGGCGATAACTGCTTCCGTAGTAAGGAACATAGCCGCTACGGATGCTGCGTTTTGCAGGGCAGAACGAGTAACCTTCGCTGGGTCAACGATACCCGCTTCGATCATGTTCACCCATTCGCCAGTAGCAGCGTTATATCCGATACCAGCTTCTTCTTTCTTCAGACGCTCAACGATAACGGAGCCTTCTTCACCAGCGTTGTTCGCAATCGTGCGAATCGGAGCTTCGAGAGCCTTCAGCACGATGTTCACGCCAGTTCTCTCATCGTCTTCGGATACTTGGACAGCTTCAACTTCTTTGTAAACGTTGATCAGAGCTGTTCCACCGCCGGATACGATACCTTCTTCTACTGCTGCACGAGTCGAGTTCAGTGCGTCTTCAATGCGAAGCTTGCGCTCTTTAAGCTCAGTTTCTGTAGCCGCACCAACTTTGATTACTGCTACGCCGCCAGACAATTTCGCCAGGCGCTCTTGCAGTTTCTCTTTGTCGAACTCGGAAGTCGTTTCTTCGATTTGCGCACGAATTTGCGTAATGCGAGCATCGATGTCTTCTTTGCTCTCCTGCACCGTCAACGATGATCGTATTTTCTTTCGTGACGCGAACTTGACGAGCACGGCCGAGTTGCTCAATTTCTGTCGATTTCAGATCCAAGCCAAGCTCTTCTGTGATCACTTGACCGCCAGTCAGAGCAGCGATGTCACTCAGCATAGCTTTGCGGCGATCACCGAATCCAGGAGCCTTAACCGCAACGCAAGTGAACGTACCGCGCAGCTTGTTCAGCACGAGTGTAGCTTGTGCTTCGCCTTCTACATCTTCTGCGATGATCAGCATCGGCTTGCCGGATTGTACGACTTTCTCAAGCACTGGCAAGATTTCTTGAATGTTGCTGATCTTCTTATCTGTAATCAAGATGTACGGTTCTTCAAGGACTGCTTCCATCTTGTCAGTATCCGTAACCATGTAAGCGGAAGTATATCCGCGATCGAATTGCATACCTTCCACGACTTCGAGTTCAGTTTCGATGCCTTTGGATTCTTCAACTGTGATCACACCGTCGTTGCCGACTTTCTCCATCGCTTCTGCGATCAGTTCACCGACTTCTTCGTCAGCGGAAGAGATTGCAGCAACTTGTGCGATGGATTGCTTGCCTTCGATCGGCTTGGAAATTTTGGAGATGCCTTCTACTGCAGCTTTAACCGCTTTTTCAATTCCTTTGCGGATGATCATCGGATTCGCGCCTGCAGTTACGTTCTTCAGACCTTCCCTGATCATCGGCTTGCGCAAGTACAGTCGCTGTGGTCGTTCCGTCACCTGCAACGTCGTTCGTCTTGGTCGCAACTTCTTTCACAAGCTGTGCACCCATGTTCTCAAATGGGTCTTCCAGTTCGATTTCCTTCGCAATCGTCACACCGTCGTTCGTGATCAGCGGGCTACCGAATTTCTTCTCAAGTACGACGTTGCGGCCTTTCGGACCAAGTGTAACCTTTACTGCATCTGCAAGCGCATCAACCCCACGCAGCATCGCACGGCGGGCTTCTTCGCTGAACTTAATATCTTTTGCCATAATATACATACCTCCTGTGAAATCATCTCAAATTTTTGTAAGCTCATATTCGAGCCTTGCCAGAAGTCGATCTGATCAACGGTCGACAACAAGCATCTCGTGTCTTATCGTGTCGGTCGAATTCGGTCTAGTTCTTGAGCCTGTTTAGGAGAGAACAGCCAAGACATCACTTTCGCGCATAATGAGCAATTCCTTGCCTTCGTATTTCACTTCAGTACCTGCATATTTGGAGAAAATCACGCGGTCGCCTTCCTTCAGTTCAAGCGGAATGCGCTCCCCATCTTTCAACGTGCCGCTTCCAACAGCAACGACTTTGCCCTCTTGTGGTTTTTCTTTAGCTGTGTCAGGCAAAACGATACCGCTAGCAGTCGTTTCTTCCTTCTCAACAGCTTCAATGACTACGCGATCGCCCAATGGTTTGATCATGTGGAAACAACCTCCTTAGTCCTATGTTTTCAATATTTTTACTTATGATATGAGGTTTGTTAGCACTCGTCTTCATCAAGTGCTAACAACAATTATTATATTATATTCTTCCATGATGATTTTCAAGTGGTTTTACATAAAATTTGCGAAAAAAGTTTGATCTCAGGCAAACCTATACTATTCATGTCCTCTGCCTGTAAAATATACCTGTTAGAAGTAAAGAAATACTGCAGGCGCCAAGTCCTTCAGGACGCAGGTGACTGCTTAGTATTTCTTATGGCTTGTGAGGTTAGCGAAATTTATAAGCTCTATATGTACAAAAAAGAAAACCTCTAACTTCTGGTTTGCTAGAGGTTTCATTAAGTCTCCTGTAAGCTGCATCTGGCGTTGCCTCTCGTTCCTTCTGTTTGCGATGAACTAGCCTCGATAAGAAGACGCTCAATTCATACAATATAACAAGTGGCAGGAAGACGATCAACGCAGAGATCAAGTCCGGCGGCGTGATTAACGTACTGATGACTACTAACACAACATATGCGACACGCCGAGCTTTTATTAACACATTTGGTGACAAAATACGTACCGTCGTCAAGAACAGTACGACGACCGGAAGCTCAAACACCAAGGTTACAGGAATCAAGATGTTGAACATAAACGCAAAATATTGCGTAATACCATACGTCTCCGTCAATTGCATTGTATTCGTAAGAAACAATGTAAAGTGAAAAGCAAGCGGAAACACGACCCAATATGCAAAGGCTAGTCCTGCCGCACCGAGCAACAGCCGCAAGCGGAATATAATAAGCGGCCGCTTTTCGTTCCTTTTCCAAGAGACCGGGTGCAACGAACAGCCATATCTGGTAAATGGCAAATGGTAAAGTAACGATCAAGGCGGCAAGCATCGAAACATTAATATAGATACGCAGCGAATCCCATGGCGAAAACACGTTCATCGCTAAGCCTGATGCGGGAGGGACACTCATCAAATAATGAATGACCGGATTGGCCACCGCAAATCCTGCAATCAGCCCTATAACAAAAACGATCACAATGCGTACTACGCGTTTGCGCAGTTCTCCCAAGTGATCGACAAATGACATTCCTGTTTGTTGTTTCACGGCATTCACCCGTCCGTCAGTCATTCTGGCAAGCGGCGATCATGCTGGCCTGCTGATGACTTGTCCTGAATATGTGTTGTGTCATGGCTTTGCACTTCCTTGCGTTCTTGCGGCAAAACGTCCACATCGTCGTTCATGATGTCACTGGCACCCTTCTTGAACTCACGCAGCGTCTTACCGAACGCCCGCCCCAGCTCCGGCAGCTTGCTCGGTCCAAATAACAGGAGCACGACGACGAGGATGAGAATTAACCCGCCGAGACCGATTGAACCTAAACCCATCTGCGATTTCCTCCTTGTATTTTCCCAATATGCAGGATTTTGCAGTTCAACCTGCTTTATGTTCATACTAAAGACTTCTAAATTGTACATCAAGGCAAACAAGAAGTCCAATCTACACACCGTATGTAACGAAATTGTCAAAAGCGTCATTCCTCCAAGCATAGCGATGATTAGCCACGCTTGGAGATGCAACAGATTCGTTGTTCCGTCACCAACAAATCTACGCGAAAATCATGAGCCTCTGTCGGCACGACATCGACTATTTGCAAGGCGAAACACGGGGCAACAAGCAGTGGCAAAGCTGCCGCTTCCTCAGCCGCTTGAGCAAGCAGACGGTCGTAATAGCCGCCGCCATAACCGAGACGACGGCCCGCTGCATCGAAAGCCAAACCAGGCATGACGATCATGTCGAGTTGTGAAGCATGGACGATGGGAAGGTCAGCCCGCGGCTCCCTGATGCCATATGCGCCGAGGCTTGTCTCATGAAGACCGCTTATGATATGTAATGACATCGTTTTGTCCTGCACGGAAACCTTCGGCACTACTACTTGATAGTTTTGCCGCCAGCACCACTTGACAAACGGGAGCACATCGACCTCCGAGCGAAAAGGTAAATATGTCATGACCGTCAGCGGTTTTCCGGGCATACGGGATTTGGGCAAGACGAAGTCCGTGACGACTTGCTGCAAATTTCGGCAAATTTCAGCCGACCGCACTCGCCGCTCTTCATCGGTTAGCTTGTCCCGCCAACGTCCGATCCGTTCGCGCAGATTCGATTTTTGAGCGGAAAGGCTTTCCCTGCTCATTCACAGCACCCGCTTTTCTCTCTCTTACTCTCATACCATGATTTGCACACGTACTATTGTTTCATAATTTTCAGTTCAGCAACAACAGGCAAAATGATCAGAAGCTTGGTCTTAATCGTCCATGCTTGAATCGCTTCCACAAATGGACCCGCAAAAATATGGTCGATCTCATCTCCTAAATAGAACGTCCCCGTATCATGAATAAGACTAGCCTTTTCCCAAGCTTCGGGAAGGTTTTGCAGCAATGCATGGGTATGCTCCATATTGAAATCGCCAAGAAAAACTGCCTGGCCTACCGCTTCATGCAGCCTGTCGAGAATGAGCGACATTTGCGATTCGCGCTCCTCATCCAATACGCCGAGATGAGTCGTAAACAGCGTCACTTCCTGCTCCCCGATCATCACTTGCGCAGACAGCAAACTGCGCGTTTCCTTAATGCCGGGAAGCAGCTCAATTTTCTTGTTATATAATGGATATTTGCTTAAGATAGCGTTTCCATATTCAGCAACGCCATAGTAATAAAGCGAGGGTGAGAAAAATGCATCCATATTCAGCGCATTTTGCAAAATCTTCACCTGGTCAGCAAACCGACTGCGAATATGGAAACGATCCACTTCTTGCAAGGCGACAATATCCGGATCCCCGTGCTTGATGTCCTCAATGATGCGGTTCAAATCCACTCGTCCATCAAGTCCCTTACCATGGCGGATGTTGTACGTCATGATGCGCACATAATTTTCTGTTCCCAAAGGTATCACCGCATGTTCCACCGCAGCATCCGCTATGCTATGCTCCGGTGCCGGAATAGTTGTAATCATTGCTCCTGACAGCAAGACAAAGATCAAAGCCACTTGGAGCAATAACGGTTTGGAAACAACCGATGTTCGTCCCACAAGAGCTTCCTCCCCCGTTTCCCTATTCCCCTTTTTCTTTTATAATACTACAGGAAGAGACAGGATGTCATATACAATGATTGGGCATAGAGCGGTTTGGGATGACTAGTTTTTGGAACGAACGGATTGTTCCTTTTTCAGATTATGCAGAAAGCTTATCCAGGATGACTTCAGCTAGAAGTGGCAGGAGGTTTCCCATGCTTATACAAGCAGTTGATATTACAAAATATTATGCGGCAACGCCGATTCTTCAACATATTACGATGCATATTAATGAGGGCGAAAAAATCGGCCTCGTCGGTGTAAACGGCGCTGGTAAATCTACGTTCATGCGCATACTCGCCGGAGAAGAATCGTACGACAGCGGTCAGATTCATCGCCAAAAAGACCTACAGATCGGCTATTTGGCGCAAAACGGCGGGCTCGAGTCGGACAATACGTTATATGAGGAGCTTCGCAGCGTCTTCGCCAAGCAGCTGGAGATGGAAGCGGAGATGAGGCAGCTTGAAGCGGAGATGGCGGAGGCAGACGGAGGACGATTATCTCAGATCATGGCTCGTTACGCCGATTTATCAGAACGGTTTCGCGAGGAACGCGGATATGAGATTGATGCTCGCATTCGCGGCATGCTTTCCGGTATGGGGTTTGCGAGCTTTCCGGAAAATACGCGCGTTCAGGCGCTGAGCGGCGGACAGAAAACTCGCCTGGCGCTGGCCAGAATTGCTGTTACAAGAGCCGGATCTGCTTATGCTGGATGAGCCGACAAACTATTTGGACATTGCGACGATGTCCTGGCTGGAGGATTATTTAAGAAGTTATACGGGCGCATTGTTAATCATTTCGCATGACCGGTATTTCTTGGATGCGGTCGTTCATTCCATCCTGGAGATCGATCGTACGAATATGACACGGTATACGGGCAATTATACGCGTTTTGTCGAGCTGAAAGCCGCTGAATACGAAACCAAGATGAAACATTACGAGAAACAGCAAGAGGAGATCGCCAAGCTCGAAGACTTTGTACAGCGTAACCTTGCTCGCGCATCCACATCGAGCCGCGCCAAGAGCAGGAGGAAAGTACTTGACGAATGGAACGGTTGGAGCGTCCCGCTGGAGAGCAGAAGCGGACATCGTTTTCGTTTGAGATCGACCGTCCCACAGGGCAAGACGTGCTGCAGGCCAGCGACTTGTCCTACGCTTATCACACCGAGCCTGTATTTCGCAACATCCACCTGCAAATTTCCCGCGGGGATAGTGTCGCCCTTGTCGGTCCGAACGGCGTTGGCAAGTCTACCTTGCTGAAAGTTCTGATCGGAGAGAAGCAGCCTCGCACAGGCACGGTTCATTGGGGCAGCAATGTCAAGCTCGGGTATTATGACCAGGAACACGAAGGATTGAATCCGGATCATACCGTGCTGCAGGAGCTATGGAATGATTACCCTCATCTGGATGAAGTACGTATCCGCACTGTACTTGGTGGCTTCCTCTTCAGCGGGGAGGCAGTGGAGAAGAAAATCTCCAGTTTGAGCGGCGGTGAAAAAGCTCGCGTTGCCCTCGCCAAGCTGATGTTGAAAAATGCCAATGTGCTCATCCTAGACGAACCGACGAACCATCTTGATCTATACAGCAAGGAAGCGCTGGAAGCCGCATTGCTGGACTATGAGGGCACATTGTTATTCGTTTCCCACGATCGATATTTCTTGAACAAAATGGCGAACCGGGTATTCGAAATGAAGCAAGACGGGATCGAATATTTCCTGGGAAATTATGACGACTATATGGAGAAAAAGCGTGAACTTGTCGAACTAGCATCATTTTCAGAAGAGAAAATCAATGACTCTGTCTCCGCTTTCGATGCATCCGCCTCTGCTGTTCCGCTGGATGCGACGGTTAACAAGGATGCGCAACCGAGTGCTCCGTCCGGATTGCTGTCCTACGAAGAAGAGAAAGAGGGCGCGGCGCGAGGAACGAACTCGCCAACGCAAGCTGGAGCAGCTGGAGACCGATATCGCAAACCTGGAGCAACAGATCGCGCTGCACGAGCAGCAGCTTAGCGATCCAGAAATTTTTCAAGACTATGTAAAACTGCAGGAAATCAATGAAGAGCTGCAGCAATACCGCTCGGAATTAGATGAGCTGTATGCGGAATGGGAAGCGCTAATGGACTCATAAAGATTGTAGTCAGAAAAGGCTGGTGTACACCAGCCTTTATCATTTTGCAAGCTTGGCTCGACTGACCCGATCCTCTTCAATCAGGAGGAGTAAGATTGGCACTGCTGCATAGACGATCATCGTCCCGGCTGCCACAATGCCGGAATCATTTAATGCCAAAGCGACAATTGACCCTGTCAAGATGGCCATAAAGCCGCTCATCCAGTATGGTCTCGTTAGCTGCCATTCCTTCAGCAACCCTCGCGGGCGGAACAATAACACAGCCAATACCAATATGCCAGCCAACAAAACTTTCCCCCAGGATGAAACGCCGATCAAATGTAAATTCATTTGCAATTTTCGCACGATCATTCCGGCGATGATATCTATTCTTCCTGATGTTAGAAGATCCATCGCTCGGCCGATATGACTTTTCCCCGACGGATCAGAAGCAAGCAGCCATTGATTCGTAATCCACAAAAGCAGCAAGCCGCAACACAATAAACCGGTCACGATCAGGATGAGGCGAGTTAAGCGAATATGCTGCAATGTTTTTCTTCCAAATATTAGAATCCATGTAATTCCAAATGCTGCTGAAGCCGTTAACGCTCCGCCCGCATTCGTCCCGCCGCGCGGAGCAGCAATATATAGGATGATGAAGAGAAACCACAACCCAGCGACGACAGCGAGCGGCCAATGGCGTGTCAGGAAAACATTTCGCTTTGATCGAAATTTACGTGAAGGTAGACTTCCTGACGATGTGCTTCCTTCATCCGTTCTGCCAGTTGGATGCTGCTGCATTCGTCTGTGTGCTGCCAATCGTTCTGCAAGCAAGGAAATCGCCAACACAGCACTGCCGACAAGCACACCCATGAATTCGTTGCCAATCCCGTAATATCTCGCTCCTATCATCGGATCATAGCCCATAACGGAATATTTGAGCAATTTCCCGTCGTTCAGACCGTCAATTAACAAAGCGAGTGCGGTTATGACTGCAATCAGCATCGCCCCTGTCGAGCTTGAAAACAAGACAAGGCATGCGCTAGCACCTAGTACCAACAAGATAAGCACAGTCATCTGTACTAAACTCTCACTGGACGCTATGGAGCCCAGTAATAAAATAAACAAAGGTGCCGCCAATAATGAGAACAAAGGAATTTTCATCCATCTTAGACGCTTTGCGCCAACCAAGCAGCACCATCACTAAGCTCGCAAGCAGCACGACCACTTCATACATCACAAATGGGATCACGATATTCGTACGCAATTCATACACATGCTGCATCTTCTCTACATCTTGCAACAACCAATTCAAAGACTTGCGATGAGCTTCCAACTGCATCGGCTTTCCTGTCCAATCTTCGGCAACTTGAATCCCCAACGTATGAAGGAGTGACGGGCCGATATCATGAATGGAGATTAAGCCCGCTCTTCTTGTAGTAGCTGATGTTAACAATCCAGAATTCATGCCAGATTTCGTGAAATCTTCCTCATGCTTTGCCCACTTCGAACTTGAGGCGCATATGCTGCATGAAACTCATAGCGTATGAATGGTGTCACATGCAGTTTGTTGCGATATGCTTCCGAATGGCTTTGCGGAGAAAAGATCCACATTTGCGCATACTCTCTTTGCCGCATGGCAGATACCAGTTCTTGTACGAATTCGTCCAGCTTGGCCAATTCTCTAATTTGTGCTTTCTCGAATTGACTCTTCTCGTAGTTGCTGCGTTCCTGATCCAATCGATACCAATCACCATACTCAATCACCACTAGCTTGCTAGGAGAAGTAGCCGTTTGAGTTTGTACTTGAGTTTGAGCATGTGGTTGTGGTTGTGGTTGTGATTGTAATTGTGATTGTAATTGTAATTGTGGTTGTGCTTGTGCTTGTGTTTGAGTTTGAGTTTGTGCATGTGCTTGGGATTGAGTTTGTGATTCTGATTGAGATTGAGTTGAGTCTGAGTCTGTACTTGTGATTGAAATTGTACTTGGGATTGCGGTTGCGGTTGTGATGATGGTTTCTCATCAAGCCATTGCTTAATCGCTGACGTAATAAGTGAAGTATTCGTTCTGACCCCTTGCGGCGCCATATCGTCATCGATCAGGATGCGATTAGAAACATCACCCCTGGCAACAACTCCTTCTTGTGTCATCACGATCAGCGGGGCATGCTGAGCGATATCTTGATAATTATTCCGATTGCCAAACACTCGGATATCGACACCGTTTTCCACCAATTGTTGGCCAAGCCGTCCAATTTGAGCATGATAAGTTTGCGACTCATTTAATGCTTTTAAATATTCAACCTTTGGCACAACCACTTGAACACCGGGTTGTTCGTTTCCTGTAAATCTCCGATAGCTTGCAGTCTCCCTTTCGTCGATCAGGAAGTTCGTGTCCATGTCCGTGCTCGTGAGATGATGACTGTGGTTAACAGTCTGCAAAGCCTGAATATCTGCAGGAACGAGAGTCGGTGCCCCAGCATTGATTGAAGCATATACATCTTCAATGCCTCTCTCAGGAGTGCGAACATTTAAGGCCGCAACGCCTCCTTGTTTTATTAAAGCTTTCAACGTAGGCATGATGTCTAATCGATCAGCTTGAAGTTCTTGAAATGAAAATCCAGGAACAGACAGCAGTATGATGAACGGTTCTTCTGATTTCTCATTAGTACCTAAAGTCAGTTTGCCGGAAGCATGTTGGCTGGGAGTACCGCAAGAAATCATGACTATCATAACGGTCATGACCATCACAACCGTTTTATAAATGGACGTTTTCCATCGTTTGTTATTACAATTCATAAAACACATAATATTTTCCTTTACCATGAGCTTCTCATATTCCAGTCTTTTTTCCTATATTCCAACCATTTTTTCCAATTCAGGATTTTTACATACGCTTAACTTTTCCACATCGCCAAATTCGCTAATATCAATGTATTCACAGCTTTGTCCACATTATCCACAGGAAAATTATAATGATTATAATTAGTTATTCGACTTATCCCGACAAAATATAGTCCGATATATCATGTTTTCATTGCACTTACACACAGTATCCACATCTCCTGTGGATAACTTATTTACAAGGTCTTTAGACCTATGTTAGTGTGACGAAATTTGACGAATGAAATGTTGTATAATCTATCCTGCACACCTACCATTCTCACAAACATCCTAGCATTAGCACCCTAGTGCGCCACTATTTCACTATCCCCTTCGCTCAGAATAATGGTTCATGCTGCCCCTCCCTGTCACTATTTATCTATCCCTTTCGGTCAGAATGATGGATTAGATGCGTTGCCGCACCTCCCCGCCTCTATTTCATTATCCCTTTCGCTCAGACGCTGTACCCCTTATCCTGATGCTACACCCTGCACCCTCCGTCTCTATATGATTATCCCCTTTGGTCAGATATCTACCGACCTCACTCCTCTTCCCTCTTCCATCCGATTTTGCGCTCTATTTTATTATCCCTTTCACTCAGCCACTGCTATATCCTAGCACCTACCACCTCTATCGTCCCCTATTGCCCCCATGGCCCCTATTATATTATCCCTTTCGGTCAGTCAGACATTGCTATTCTTGTATCCCCGCCTCTATAATATTATCCCCCTCGATCAGTTAGTTTCGCTCAGTCAGATGTCAGGCGTTCTTTTCGTGCTTGATCTAACATTTTATGATCGACTCCAGATCTCTCCGGATCATTTCGTCCAATTTTTCTCCATATTTTGTCTTGATTTGCAAACATATGTTCGGTATAATGAGGTTAGAACACATGTTCTGGAGGTGCGGTGTGTGATAGTTCTTATGCAGCTGTGGAACGCAGTTCCAGGAGCAATTCGGCACAGAGGAAGCGTGTGCGCAAGCTTTGTTTGCTGCTAGGTGGCCGGACGGCTTTCGCTGCCCGCGTTGTGACCATGCACATGCCTATGTCATTCATACCCGTCATCTGCTTGAGTGTAAAGCTTGCCGATACCAAGTTTCTTTGACGGCTGGTACGGTGTTTCACAGCACGCGCACGCCGCTGACGAAGTGGTTTGTTGCGCTGTTTCTTCTTACACCATGGCATGACATTCACGGCTCGTGCATTTGCAGAAGAACATCCACGTCACTTATAAGACGGCCTGGTTGATGCTGATGAAGCTTCGCTGTGCCATGAGTGAAGAAGAGAGTGCTCATCTGCTGACGGGAACGGTTCAGGCTTGCATGGATTTCTTTCAGTCTCGATGTATATGTCAACATTGGAAGGAGCTTGCGTCCGGTGAACATTTGGTGATCTTGGGGCGTCTTTGGATGAAGATGGAGCTTTCGACACAGATCAAGATTAAGGAGATTCCCGCCGTCCATTATGAGTGAGCTGAAGGCCTCTGCCTTCGTCCATCGACGACTTTGTTGAGAAGCATGTCGATCCGGATTGTAGGGAGCTGCAAACCGTATACAAGAGGTTTCCTCCCAACCGATTCGCAAGGCTGTTGAAGCCGAGTTGTGGCGGCGGAATGCTGGGTGTATGCCAGTCACCGATATTTTCAGATGTACTTGGATGAGTATTGTTTTCGGTACAATACGAAGCGAAAGTTCGGGGAGGACATCTGCCGTGGCTGCAATTGATCGCCCATCACAAAGCGCGCACGTATCCGGAGATTATCCGTTTGCAGTATGAAGATATTTTGGAAGGGATCGGACGAGAACGAAGGGATGGTCACCACCGGTCCACCGCATCGAGCTCGTGCATCGGATGCTGCATAATTTGGGACGAAACGTGAAGGGAATCGACAGTTTGGGTTCTGACGTGACTGTTAAGAATAGGTGGCCGTGAAGAAGGTAACCCGTAAAGAGGATGATCATTGAATATGGTAACCGTGGCTAAAGAGCGAAGAGAGACCGTGAGAAAGATGCCTTGTGAAGGATGGCGACTTTTGAAGAACATGACTGTGGAGGATCGACCGTCTGCATCCTTGAAGTCCCTGTATCTCCATTATCCCCTGAGCCAAGGGGATAATGTCATAGAGGCGCGGGGGCGGTTGGCGAGGAGCAGCATGCAAGATGCAGCAAGATGCAGGATGCAAATGTGCAATGTGCATTTTGCATGAGGTGCAGTGCAGAGAGTATGCTACAATGTGTATGGTGCAGACATTGCGTTGATTGAGCATCAAAGTTTAAGGTGCAAGACCAAGACGCCAATGACGCCAAACTAGCCACCTCACTGAGCGAAAGGGATAATAAAGTAGAGGCCGCAACGGTTATCTTAACAGCCCCTAGTAGCCGCAATTAGAACAACCCTCCAGTTAAGCTCCCAAAAGAAAGTGAACAAGTTCGGAGGTAAGTGAACAAGCTCTCGCACGCCAAGAAGCTAGATTGCCTCCACCCTATTCACTCATCCATTCTTCCAAAGTAAATAGTGGTTTTGCCTTCATATCAAGTGGTGTGAACAAACCTCGCTCCCACTTCAAAAATGCAGCAGCGGCGATCATGGCAGCATTGTCGGTACATAGTTCAAGAGGGGGGACGACGAGCTGCAAACCCAGCTTCCGCACAACGCTCAGACAAGACGGTCGCAAACCTTGATTAGCAGCCACACCCCCAGCCAACACCAGTTGCTGCGCGTTGTATTCGCGGGCTGCTCGCAGAGCTTTTTCCGCCAGCACATCGCATACTGATTGCTGAAAGCCAAGTGCAACCCTTGCAGGAGGAATGACGTCTCCACGCATTTTCGTTTGGTTCAACACATTAAGCACGGCTGATTTTAAGCCGCTGAAGCTAAAATCATAAGAATCCTGCTCTAGCCATGCGCGAGGAAATTCGATCGGATCATCCGTCATCTGAGCAAGCCGGTCGATATGCGGACCGCCCGGATACGGCAAACCAAGAGCACGAGCGACTTTATCATAAGCTTCACCCACTGCATCGTCTCGTGTTTCACCGATAATTTGAAATTGTACCGCGAGCGGGCATATGTATGAGTTCCGTATGGCCGCCTGAAACGACTAAAGCAATGAGCGGATATTTCAGCTCCTGCACCAGCTCATTTGCATATATGTGACCAGCGATATGATGTGTTCCGATCAGCGGACGATCAATCGCGAGATGCCAGTGCTTTGGCCGCCACGACACCGACAAGCAACGAACCGACAAGCCCGGGTCCTTGTGTAACGGCGACGGCAGATATTTCTTCTAGCTCCAAATTCGCCTTCTGCAATGCTTCCTCCATCATGATGGTGATCGTCTCTACGTGTTTCCGAGATGCGATCTCCGGTACAACACCGCCAAATTTCTTATGTACATCCACTTGACTGGAAATAACATTAGACAGTATTCGTTTGCCATCCTCAACGATGCTGCTGATGTTTCGTCACAACTAGTCTCAATTGCAAGGATGCGTACTTTATGTGATTGATAGCGCTTCCATATTTGCCACTCCTGCTTTAGAGCATGAATTTACCAAAGATTACATAAATTTCTTACTCGCTTACTGCTTAACAAGACTTTTGGAGCACTAATGGTTATCAAGCAAATCCACCCACATAATCATTGCGTCTTCCTTGTTATCTGAATAGTATTGTTTTCTTACGCCGACTGGGCGGAAGCCAAATTTTTCATAAAGTCTCTGGGCAACCAGATTAGACACGCGAACTTCCAAGGTCATTCGTTCTGCACCGCGAAGGAGCGCTTCATCGACAAGACGCTGCATAAGTTTTTGACCGAGCTTGCGGCCCCGATATCTTCTCGCGAATCGCCACATTCGTGACATGTGCCTCATCGATCATTAACCACATGCCAGCATAACCAATGATCCGATCGTCCAGCAGCATGACGATATAGTGAGCATTTCGATTATGTGTGAACTCATTATAGAATGCCTCAGGTGTCCAAGGTACCGTGAAGCATTCCAGCTCTACTTCCATAATTTGCGGAATATCTTCAAGCTGCATGTAGCGAAATTCAACATTCCATTCCTCGCTCGCTTCTTGTTGCTCGCTTCCTGATGAAGCTTGTTCCCTATTTTACCATATACAACAGCCCCCTACTTTTGTCTTGATAGAAGCTTCTGTTCAGCCTCTGCTAGCTGTGTATAATTCGGAGTCAATGAATGAACCTCATCCGTTTCTCCTCTGTTCAATCGATCCCATGCCAGCCACGCAAGGTCTTGTCCGTGAACGGTTCCATCCTCGATCGCAACCGGAATCCCAAGCGCCTTCTCTAATTCCTTCGCAGCGTCAACGAACTTCTCCGTTTCTCCCACAAACACCATTCGAACCGGAGACGATTGTTCATCTGTTTGCCCAACCATATCGGTGATGTGCTGCGTCCAATCCAAAAATGGCACGATACGGTCGCGTTCGAGCTGTCGCCAGCGATATACACGATGATTAATCTTCATCCGGGCATCCTGTGTTTGGCTGTCGACACTCTCCGCTTTGAAATCCTCCGCCTCTACAAGCACACTATGCAAAGATGTATATACTTGGCCCCGTCTTCCATCGAGAATCGGAATGACCCACACCGGCTCATTCGGAAGGAAAGCATTGGTGTCTTGTTCGACTTGAGCCCGCACATAACCCCATGCCAAGGCTCCAATGCTGGACACGCTCAACAGAGGAATGCCGAGCGACCATGCCAACGTTTTCGCAACCGTTACACTGATGCGTACACCTGTATAGGAGCCGGGCCCGTGTCCTGTCACAACAGCTTGAATATCCTTCATCCTGATTCCGGCGTTTTGAAGAAGACGCTCGATCTCTGGAATCAGCTTGACCGAATGATTGCGCTCCACGGCGGAGTCACTGACCGCAACGGTTTGCAAACGATTCATAACAGCCAAACTCATATTAGACGTCGCTGTATCCATAGCCAACCAGTACAAAGCATCCGGTTCACGAGTTTTTCCGTCAGAAAGCTGGGAGGCGTCGTTTGCTGTATTTTGTTGTTGGATCTGATCTTTCACCATTTCACACCCTAAAAATTAAGTATCACCCAGAAAAAAACTAAATCGATGCTCTCGCCTTTCCTAAAATTCCGTAGACCCTAAATTTCTGCGGATTCTTTATGTATGTTCTTGCAACGCATCGATCCATGCGTCATAACGTTCACCGTATGCCTTCAAGGAAATACGGCGCGAGCTAGCTCCTGTCACTTCTATATATAACTCCATTCGCTCAGGAGGCAATAAATCTGTAATGATGCTCGCCCATTCGACAATCGAAACCCCGTCACCTTCGAAATATTCCTCAAGTCCAAGCTCCGCCGCTTCTTGCTCGCTAATCCGATACACGTCCATATGATATAGCGGAAGCCCGCTTCCTTCATATTCCTTCACGATCGTAAAAGTAGGGCTGTTCACATTCGCTTCAATCCCCAGCGCTTGTGCAATTGCGCGGGTGAGGCGTGTTTTGCCGGCTCCTAAGTCTCCGTCCATCGCAATCACGGCACCGGGAAAGCATAATGCCGCTAATCGCTTAGCTATGCGTTCTGTATCCTGTTCATTCGATATTTGAATTGTCAATTGCCGCATATGCTGAGCAGCCCTCCTTCCATTTCACTTCATTATATCGACCTTACTGCACTCGGGCAACTGTTCATATAGGATTCAGAAGGTTAGAAGTAGTTGTCTAAAGATGCTGACTAAGAATAAAATCACATAAAAAAGGAGGAGGCGATTACCGCTCTCCACCTGAATGTTAACCTTGGATCGACTCCTTGGATCGACCACTTGATTCCACTACTTCTACTTCACCTGACTCATTGCAATTATTCATTGCAATTCTTGTAAGCTCTGCGGGTCGACTGTCCGCTTCTCATTCGGATTGCTTTCCAAATGCACTTGAACGAGTCCGTGATCTACTCGCTCCAGCCAAACCGGTTCACCGTCCAGCATGACCGGAATCGTTTCCTCGGCAGTAATAATTTGTTTTGCGCGTTCCGCGTCCATTTGTAGTGTCACCTGCCTTGTGTTTTTTCTTAAAATTGTCTTTTATGCATCTTCATCAGTCATGACGGATTCGGGTTCGTCCATCGTATCTGTTGTCGTATCTTCAATAAGTCCGTTCTGATCCGTTACCATGCCCCCGCCTAATCCTTCATTCACCATTCGATCAATGTCCATAAAATTTTCATCTCTGCCTTCATTAGATGCGGATGACGCCCCGGGTTCAGAATAAGCTTTGTGCTTTGCCATGATTTTATTCATCCTCCTTGTCCATTGGCGTATCTTCGGGATCTTTGGTTTCTCTATAAGGTTTCCTCTACAGTCAAAAATCATACATCAAGTTATGAATAATCGTTTTCTGGCGTATACTAAACAATACTGCCCTATCTGTCTCTCATCTGACTGTTCATCTGCAGAACTTTTCATTAGGAAAAACCAAACGGATAATCTTGTCGAATGTTAATGATCTATGAAGGAGATGCGATCCATGCACACAATATGGAAAGGCGCGATTAGCTTTGGACTCGTGAACATTCCAGTCAAAATGTTCGCCGCGACGGAAGACAAGGACATTTCCATGCGTTATTTGCACAGCAAATGCGGCTCCCCCTTGTCATACGTACGCAAATGCCCGTCTGCGAAGAAGAAGTACCTTGGGAAAACATTCAAAAAGGCTATGAGTATGAAAAAGGAAAGTTCGTTATCATTGAGAAGGAAGAGCTGGAGCAGCTCAAAACGGAAACTTCACGGGAAATCCAAATACTCGATTTTGTTCATCTTTCCGAGATTGACCCGATATATTTCCAAAAAACCTATTATCTTGGACCAGGCGACACGGGGGCTGGAGCTTATAGCTTGTTAATGAAAGCCCTAAGCAATTCCGGCAAGATCGGCATTGCCAAAGTGACCTTACGAAGCAAAACAACGCTAGCCGCCATCCGCATTGTGGACAACTGCATCGCTATGGAAACAATCTTCTATCCGGATGAAATACGCGCCGCTGATCATGTGCCGAATTTGCCAGACAATGTGGAAGTGAATGAGAAAGAGCTGCAAATGGCGGAAATGCTCATCGAACAGCTGACTACCCCGTTCGAGCCTGGCAAATATCACGATGACTATCGCTCTCGTTTGTTGGAGTTGATCGAATCGAAGATGAAGGGCGAGGAATTCAAAGTTGCGCCTGAAGCACCGGAAAGCAATGTCGTAGATTTGATGGCCGCATTGCAAGCCAGCCTTGAACAAGTGAAGCCGAAGATGGAGCCTAAAACAGCGGCAGACCCAGGGGAGCAAGAAAAGCAAGCGGCTGCGAAAGCTAAGAAGACAAGCAAGACGAAAACAAGCCGGAAGAAAAGTGCCGGCAAAGCCTCATCATAAATAGCATGATGAATATCGAACTGAAGCAGCCGATGACCCCGATCGCTTGCAATGAATTGCCGCACGGTGACGAGTGGGGCTACCAGTTGAAGTGGGACGGCGTACGTATACTAGCGGACATTCACTATGCCGACCGCTCAATCCAACTTTACTCCCGTCAACTGCTAAATAAAACCGCAGTATATCCGGAAATTGTACGTATGCTCGACAGCATACTGATGACGCAGCAAACCTCAGGCGGTCTCGTATTGGACGGTGAAGCGGTCGTGTTCGACCCGGATAAACAACGCCCCGTATTCCAGCTTGCGCTGCAGAGGGAAAGAAGCGCCGGCAGCTCGCAAATTCAGAAGCGTTATCCCGTTACGTATGTGCTGTTTGATCTGTTATATATGAATGGCGAGGACTTGCGCGAGCTTCCCTACTCAGAGCGACATGACCGACTCAAACAGCTCATGCCTGAACGGCTCCCGCAGCTATTCGTCAGCGATCTGTTCTCGGATGGCAAGCTGCTCTGGGATTGGGTGCAGCAGCAAGGCTGGGAAGGTGTCGTGGCAAAGCGGCTCACAAGTCCGTATCGTGAAGGCAAGAAGCATGCGGATTGGTTCAAGAAAAAAACTGCTATCGAGCTGGACGTGTCCATCTTCGGACTTACGGTACGCGGCGGTTATGTCGCAAGCATGTTAATGCGCTACGAACAAGCCTTCATCGGCAAGGTGTCGCTCGGTTTGAACAGTGAAGACAAAGCTCATCTCATGCGTTATGCTGAGCGATATGGCGATGGCACCAACCCGTTCGACAAGCTGCCCACAGAGTTAAAGAAAGACAAAATCGTGTGGCTGACAAAGCCTTTCTTATGTCGCGTCACCGGCTTAGAGCTAACTTCTGCCGGCCTGCTTCGTCATCCGAAGATCGTTCACTTTACATTACCTGATCTGTAACTCCAGCAACTCCACATGAACTCCACATGAGCTTAAGCAACACGCCTATGGCAAGCCACTGTAAGGGAGGAAAACGCAATGCTGGTCAGTACGAAGGGCAAGATCGTGGTCGAAGGACACGAGCTCATCATTACGAATCCCGATAAACCTTTGTGGCCGGACGTCGGCATTACGAAACTGACCTACCTGCAAAAGTTAATCGTCCTCTCTCCATATCTCCTGAAATATTGTCGCAATCGATATTTGACGACGATTCGTTATCCGCACGGAGTAGGCGACAAATCGTTTTACCAAAAAAACGCCCCGCAACCGACTCCAGAATTCGTTCGCATCGAGGAGTTGAACGGCATCCGCTATTGTATTGCGGACAATCTTCCGACATTGCTATGGCTCGCCAATTTGGCTTGTCTTGAGTTTCATCCATCATTCCATTACGTGGACAGTGAGCTTCCCGCAGAATGGTTGATCGACATCGATCCGTCTCAAGAGCATGAACCGAGGATCGGAGAAGCTGCCTGGCTTGTCGGAGAAACGCTGCGTTCCA
This sequence comes from uncultured Paenibacillaceae bacterium, assembly GCA_963755735.1. Taxonomy (GTDB): domain Bacteria; phylum Bacillota; class Bacilli; order Paenibacillales; family DA-C8; genus Insulibacter. The sequence goes on along the minus strand of CAVWLN010000032.1, from coordinate 18,695 downwards.
TCGGGATCGATTCCGTACCGAAAACGTCAGGAGCAACTGGCGTGCAAATTTATGTGCCGATCCAGCCTGGCGTTACGTTTGAACAGCTTCGAAAGGCAGGACGTTTCGTCGGCGAGTATGTTACGCAGAAGCACCCCGAATTGTTCACTTTGGAAAGGCTCAAAGCGCGGCGCGGCGATAAAATTTATTTTGACTATTTACAGCACTGGTACGGCAAAACATTGTCCGCCCCTTATACGCCTAGAGCACGCCGCGGTGCTCCACTTTCAACTCCGCTCACCTGGGAAGAGTGCCGGATGCTGAAGAATCCGGCTGATTATCATTTGCTCATGATTGAAGAGCGGCTGAAGACAACCGGCGACTTGATTAGCCGCATCCCTCCACAAAATTTGCAGCAGCTTTTGCACTTTATCGAACGCAAACGATATTAGCGATCTTGCTCTTAACATAGTATCCTCGCTGATTCTCCACCTTTCCCCTCTACGCAAGACAAAAATCAATCGGGTAAATATTCCTTTTTTTATGTCCAAAAAGAAGGTTTTTGACGCTTCATGGAGAATAAATACATTCACGGTAATAGAGATGAACTATGACTTTTGAATCATATATGCAATGAGAGGTCGCATAATGAAATTGAAATGGGGGACACGAAAGCTTACGTTCGTCGTCATTCGTGATGCGAATTCATCCGTCATTCGTTTTCGGCTGAGCACCATTGTGTTAATTATGATACCGGCCATCATTATTTTATGTACTGCAGCGGTTATCATTTTATCGAATCTATACATCAACACAATGAATGTCAGCAAACAGCTGGAAACTCGCTTATACGAAGAAAGTGCGGAGTTTCACGCAATCGTGAATGAGAAAGACCAGACGATCGAAGAGCTTTTGTCTGATGTCGTAGAGCTTGCGAGTCAATCGGAGCTCGTACAAGAACAATTAATGGAATTAGAGCAAATCAAGAATCAAATCAAATCGATCAACGGTGAAACGTTAAGCGGCGATGAACCGTCGGCTTCCAAAGAGAGGCAAGACGTAACCGTCGCTTCACTGCATGCGGTCCCTGCTGCACCCGAGGAGTTTGCACATCCTAACGAGCAGGAGTCGTTCGCTGTGTCTGAACCGCTTACTGTATTTGACGATTTGTTGTTTGATCCGGCACATGTATACATAAACACTAACGGTCAAGGCGGGAAGTTTGAGCAGGTGTCCGTTGAAGAAATTCGCGTGCTCGCAGAAGACACGAAGGCGAATTTGCAGCTTATGCACGACCGGATGTCCGGCTTAAAGGTGGAGCTTGAAGAAGCGAAAGAGCTGGCCATCGAGTACCAGCACCAGATGCGGATCACCCCGTCCATATGGCCAACCAAATCACAGCGCATCACATCGTCGTTCGGTTATCGAAGAGATCCATTTTCGCGCAGATTGAGCCATCATTCGGGAATTGACTTCGGCGGCAAAACCGGCGATCCGGTATATGCGACTGCAGATGGCAAGGTTGTAGGCTCCAGCTATGATTCTGCCCTGGGTCATCATATCATCATTGATCATTCCAATGGCATACGGACGGTCTACGCACACTTATCGAAACGCGAGGTCTCTGTCGGTGACCAAGTCGAGAAGGGCGACACTATCGGGAAGCTCGGTTCCTCGGGAAGAAGCACCGGGCCACATCTCCATTACGAAGTGTACAAAAACGGGGTTGCAGTCAATCCGAAGCAATATTTACCATAGTCGCCTGTATGGATTGCTGCCTATTTCTACAATCAGATACTATGACATAGATAGGAAGTGTTCGAGTTGTTCAAGAGCAAACAACCAGACTTGTCCAAAACTGATACTTTGCTTGGGGAAGGCACAGCCTTCGAAGGTAGAATCAAATCGAAAGCGAGCATTCGGATAGAAGGGCGCGTCGTTGGTGACATACAATGCGAGGGAGATCTGACGGTCGGAGAGAAGGCGATGGTCGAATCCAATATTCTCGCGCGCAATATTACGATAGCTGGCAAAGTAAAGGGCGATGTCACTGCCGACAGCAAGCTGGCCATTACATCATCTGGACAATTGTTCGGCAATGCCACCTCCGCTGCATTCACGATCGAAGAGGGCGGGATCTTTACAGGCTCCAGCCGCATGACAACTGGTGATGGAAGCAAACATCCACAAGATCGTAGCAGTAAGAATGAAGTTACCCATACCGAAGCCAGAGCTCAGTAGGCGCTGACAGTTGGTTTCACGCCTCCTATACATTGCCTCCTATACATTTATGAAAAGTTAAGCTTGGCCCATTAGATATTGGAGCCAAGCTTTTATCATGTTCTCATATGTTGAGAGGCTTCGGCCGGCACATGTGACATCACGCTGATTGTATCCTATTCCTAGTGCATCATGTGTACTTTTCGGCATTATATTTTTATCCCCTTGGCTCAGCTTGGCTTGATCAAACCATAACCAAGTGCCATAATTTTCAGTTTCGTAAACACCTTTAATATGAATCATGCCATTTTCGGCTTACCCTGATCGGGTTTACTCTTATCCGGCTTACTCTGAATGAAGGGGATAATAAAATAGTCGGGGAACCTACCTATACTTCAGCCAACTCACCCTATGCGTCCAGCTTCGATTACCTCTCCTATTAAGGCAACACCGTCTGACCCATCAAATACTTGTCAACCTCTCGGGCTGCTTCGCGACCTTCTTGAATCGCCCATACGACAAGGCTCTGGCCGCGGCGCATATCCCCTGCGGCGAATACGCCCGGAATATTCGTAGCATATTCCCCGTAAGCTGCTTTCACGTTGGAGCGCGAATCCCGTTCGATGTTCAGCTCGTTCAGCAGCGTATCCTCCGGACCTACAAATCCCATGGCAAGCAGGACAAGATCTGCCTTCCATACTTTTTCTGTACCCGGAATTTCTTTCGCATACCGCTTGCCATCTTTATACTCCCACTCGATTTCCACCGTATGCAATTCCTTGACTCGACCCTTCTCATCGCCCACAAATTTCTTCGTCGCTGTCGAGAAGCTGCGCGGATCATGACCGTAAATTTGCACAGCCTCTTCCTGTCCGTAATCCTGCTTGTAAATTTTCGGAAACAATGGCCATGGATTGTGAGCAGCACGAATTCGCGGGTCCGGTTTATTATGCTGGAACTGCGTCACGCTGGCGGCACCTTGACGAATGGCCGTGGCGATGCAGTCCGTTCCTGTATCTCCACCGCCAATCACGATCACGTTCTTTCCGGCTGCAGAAATCTCCCGCTCCTTGAGACTGCCCTTACCGATCAAAGCTTTAATACTCTTCGTCAAGTAGTCCATCGCAAAATGAATCCCTGCAAGCTCACGACCTTCGATCGCCAGGTCGCGCGGTTTCGTCGCTCCCCCGCACAGAATAACGGCGTCGAACTCACGAACTAATTGCTCAGCCGGAATATGCTTGCCAATTTCCGTATTCGTGACGAATGAGATCCCTTCCTCCATTAATAGATTCACCCTGCGCTGCACAACCTTTTCCTTATCGAGCTTCATGTTCGGTATACCGTACATTAGCAGTCCACCGACCCGGTCGTCTCGCTCATACACCGTAACAGAATGCCCCGCTTTGTTTAACTGTGCAGCTGCAGCTAGTCCGGCTGGTCCGGAGCCGACAATCGCCACCTTCTTACCGGTACGTGTCTTCGGCGGTCGGGGACGAATCCAGCCTTCCCGGAACCCTCGCTCAACGATCTCATATTCGATCTGCTTGATAGTGATCGGTTCCCCATGCAAGCCTGCTGTGCATGAGCCTTCACAAGGAGCCGGACAAACCCGTCCGGTAAACTCCGGAAAATTATTCGTCTTCTCTAGGCGTTCGAGCGCCGCCTTCCATTGTCCGCGGTAAATGAGATCATTCCATTCCGGTATCAAATTGTGCACGGGACAGCCGATCACCGTACCGTCCAGCATATCCCCGGTTTGACAATACGGAACGGAACAATCCATACAACGGGCTCCCTGTAGACGAAGCTCTGCTTCATCTAGATGCGTGTGAAACTCTTGCCAATCGTTCACTCGTTGCAGCGGATCGCGATCAGCAGGGAGCACGCGGTCATATTCCATAAATCCTGTCGGTTTCCCCATTGCTGCTTCCTCCCATGTTCGTATTCCATCTATCATTTTGCAGGATGATGCCAGATTCACCCTGCCACGTTGGCTGTGAACGCAGCCAGCACGGCTTCCTGCTCATTCAATCCCGACGCTTTCTCCCGCTCAATCGATTCAAGCATGCGCTTGTAGTCGTGTGGGATCACGCGAACGAATTGCTGCATGCATCTTTCCCACTTGTCGAGTATACGTTGCGCTTGTTTGCTACCTGTATAATTCACATGACGCATTAGCATTTTTTTCACTTCATCGCTCTCGGCTTGATCTCGCAACGGTTCGAGCAGCACCATTTCTTGATTGATATGGTGTGTCGCCACGCCATGCTCATCATATAGATAGGCGATGCCTCCGGACATGCCGGCTGCGAAGTTTCTGCCGATTTGTCCGAGCACGATAACCCTACCGCCGGTCATGTATTCACAGCCATGGTCACCGACACCTTCCACCACCGCGTGCACGCCCGAGTTGCGAACGCAAAAGCGCTCGCCAGCAATCCCGCAAATGTAAGCTTCTCCTCCAGTTGCCCCGTAGAAGGCGACATTACCGATAATGATGTTCTCTTCCGCTACGATGTTCGCTTGCTCGGACGGTTGCACGATAATGCGCCCGCCGGATAAGCCTTTGCCGACATAGTCGTTCGCATCACCTGTAAGCCGCATCGTTAAGCCTTTCGGGATAAAGGCACCGAAGCTTTGTCCAGCAGATCCGCGAAAGTGCAGGCGTATCGTATCATCGGGAAGACCTTGCGCCCCGTAACGCCGCGTAATCTCACCGCCCAGCAAGGTGCCGGTTACACGGTCCGTATTGCGAATCGGCAATTCCGCGCGAACTGGCTGCTGCTTGTCAAGCGCAGGCTGGCAGATCGCGAGCAGTTTCTGATGATCCAGCGTACGTTCCAGACCGTGATCTTGCTCAGAACGGCAATAGATGGCACTACCTTCCGCGACGGGCGGCCGATACAGCAGCGCGCTTAAGTCTACGCCTTGCGCTTTCCAATGATTGATCGCCTTGCTCGGTTCCAAGAGGTCCGTACGGCCGACCAATTCAGTTAGGGAGCGCACACCGAGCTCAGCCATCCATTCCCGAACTTCTTGGGCGATAAATTTCATAAAGTTCTCCACATGCGCCGGATCGCCGGTAAACTTCTTGCGTAGCTCTGGATTTTGTGTGGCGATGCCGACCGGACACGTATCCAGATGACAAACCCGCATCATAACACAGCCGAGCACGACAAGCGGGGCGGTTGAGAAGCCGAATTGTTCAGCGCCGAGCAGCGCGGCAATAATGACATCACGGCCAGTCATCAGCTTGCCGTCCGTCTCCACCGTGATGCGATCTCGCAAATTGTTCAGGACTAGCGTCTGATGCGTCTCCGCGAGGCCCAGCTCCCACGGCAGGCCCGCATGCTTGATGCTCGTGCGCGGCGAAGCGCCGGTGCCACCGTCGTAACCGCTGATCAGCACAACGTCCGCTCGACCTTTGGCAACGCCAGCTGCAATCGTGCCGACTCCGACTTCTGATACGAGCTTGACATTGATTTTGGCACGTGGGTTGACGTTTTTCAGATCATAGATCAGCTCTGCCAAGTCTTCGATGGAATAAATATCGTGATGCGGCGGCGGCGATATGAGACCAACACCTGGTGTCGAACCGCGCACTTCAGCGATCCATGGGTATACTTTCTTGCCGGGTAGCTGACCGCCTTCTCCTGGCTTCGCTCCTTGCGCTATTTTGATCTGGATCTCATCAGCATTGACCAAGTAATGGCTCGTCACGCCGAAGCGGCCGGACGCCACTTGCTTGATCGCGCTGCGGCGCAGGTCTCCGTTGGCATCGGGTGTAAAGCGCGAAGGATGCTCGCCGCCTTCCCCGGTGTTGGACATGCCGCCGATGCGATTCATCGCAATCGCCAAGCTTTCGTGCGCCTCCTCGCTGATGGAGCCATAGGACATCGCCCCGGTGCGAAACCGCTTCATGATCGATTCAATCGGCTCGACCTCCTCAAGCGGAATCGGCTGACGCGCCTTCTTCAGCTCTAACAAACTGCGCAGTGTAATATGCTGAGCCGCCTGCTCATCGATCATCCGACTGTATCGCTTGAACAATTCATAGTCTGCGGTGCGGCAAGCATGCTGCAGCGTATGAATCGTCTTCGGATTGTACAGATGCTCATCCTCGCCGCTGCGCCACTGATATTCGCTGCCGCTGCCCAGCGCTGTCTCTCCGCCTTCCCGATCCGCAAACGCCTGACGATGCCGCCTCCTCACTTCCTCGTGGATGGTCGGCATATCGATGCCGCCGATACGCGACGGCGTCCAAGTAAAGTACTTATCAATGACCTTCGGATCGATGCCGATCGCTTCAAATATTTGCGCTCCGCGGTACGATTGGATCGTCGAAATGCCCATCTTCGACATGATCTTCACGATGCCCTTGAGCGCCGCTTGGACATAACGGTTTACCGCCTGCTCACAGTCAGATCAGCGAGCAAACGGTCCTCAACCATCTTCGCGATCGACTCCAACGCCAAGTACGGGTTGATCACACCCGCACCATAGCCTAACAGAACCGCAAAATGATGCACCTCTCGCGCTTCCCCTGTCTCCACGATCAAACTCGCTTTCGTGCGCATTCCTTGTCGGATTAAGTGATGATGCAGTCCGGATACCGCGAGCAATGACGGGATCGCCGCAAGCTCATGATTCATTCCGCGATCGGACAAGATCAACAGGTTAGCGCCTTCTGCGATCAATTGCTCGGCTTGCGCAAACATGCTTTCTAACGCTTGCTCGAGCGCCTGGTACCCGCCTGCCAGCGGATACAGCATTGACAGCTCGCCTGTCGAATCCTTCCCGGTCAATATGCCGCAGCTTCGCTAATTGCTCATTCGTGATGACCGGATTTTCGACGCGTATCATACGACAGCTGGTCGGCTGCGGTTCGAGCAGATTGCCTTCCCCGCCGAGCGACGTCTCCGTCGCCGTGACGAGCTCCTCACGAATGGCATCGATCGGCGGGTTCGTCACTTGCGCAAACAATTGTTTGAAGTAGCTAAACAAGTTTTGCGGCTTGCTCGACAAGACGGCCAGCGGGGAGTCCATCCCCATCGCGCCAATCGCTTCTTGTCCGTCCTTCGCCATTGGCTCGATAACTTAACGAGCTCCTCATACGTATATCCGAATGCCTGCTGCCGTTGTGACAGTCTGCAAATTCGTGCTTCCGCATCCGTGTCCGGCAGCTCTTCAAGTGCAACCAAATGCTCCTTTAGCCACTCATCGTACGGATGCTCAGCAGCGATGCTCATCTTCAGTTCCTCGTCGGAGATGATGCGGCCTTCCTTCGTATCGACGAGCAGCATGCGGCCGGGATATAAGCGGTCCTTCTTCACGATTTTGTGCTCCGGCACTTCCAGCACACCGACCTCAGAAGCAAGAATCATCAGATCATCGTCCGTAATGTAATATCTCGATGGACGAAGCCCGTTGCGATCAAGCACCGCGCCAATCTGCTGGCCGTCCGTGAAAGCCATCGCAGCCGGTCCGTCCCAAGGCTCCATCAAGGCGCTATGGTATTCATAGAAAGCTCGCTTCTGCTCGTTCATCGTCTCGTGCTTCGACCATGGCTCCGGCACCATCATCATGACCTCATGTGCCAACGATCGACCGGACAAATGCAAAAACTCGAGCGTATTGTCAAACATAGCAGAATCACTACCTTCCGAATCGATGATCGGCATGATTTTGCTCAAGTCTTCACCGAATAGCTTCGACTTACACAATAGCTTGCCGCGCCTGCATCCAATTGACATTCCCGCGTAGCGTATTAATTTCTCCGTTGTGAATTAAGTAGCGGTACGGATGAGCCCGCTGCCAGCTTGGGAACGTATTCGTGCTGAAGCGTGAATGTACGAGTGCCAGCGCCGATTCCACGGCCGGATCGCTAAGATCCGGATAATACGAAGCGACTTGATCGGTCGTCAGCATGCCCTTGTATACGATCGTGCGGGCAGACAAGCTAGCGATATAGAACGCTTCGCCTCCCGGAAAATCGGAGCTGCGAATCTGATGTTCTGCCAGCTTGCGAATCACATACAGCTTGCGTTCGAACGCCAGCACATCCGTGATTTCTTCTTGCGCGCCGATGAAGATTTGGCGAATAAACGGCTTGCGCATGCTTCGCCGTCTCCCCAAGCAGTGCATCGTTTGTCGGCACCGTGCGCCAGCCGAGCACATGTTGACCCTCCGCCGCCACGATCTCGGCCAGCTTCGCTTCACAAGCTGCACGCTCCTTCGCATCTTGTGGCAGAAACACCATGCCGACTCCATATTTGCCCGGCTCGGGCAACGAAATATTGTGTTCTGTCATTTGCCTGTCAAGAAAAGTATGCGGAATCTGCAGCAAGATGCCGGCCCCATCACCTGTATTGATTTCCGCACCTTGGCCGCCCCGATGATCTAGGTTTGTCAAAATCGTTAATGCATGGCGAATGATATCGTGTGAACGCTTGCCTTTGATATGCGCAACGAACCCCATTCCGCACGCATCATGCTCAAATTGCGGATCATATAATCCTTGTTTAGTTGGTAGCCTTTTTCTTGTCATAATGTGCAACCTTTCTGAAAGAAATTCCCATATGTCCTTCTGTCTGTTTCATGGCTGGAATGCATGGCTATCGGACGAGCAACTCACTGTATAACCCGCTCCAGCCGTGACCTTCAGGTGGTTTCATTGTATCACCGGGCTTGCGTAGCTCGCTAATTCAATCTTTTTATCCCCCTGATAATGAACAATATGGTAAACTTCCACAGAAGAAGTTGTGTTATATTTTATGACATGAAATGTCGTTGTTCATAGATTCAGAACGAGGCAGGTCGAATCTTAGAAACTTCCCCCTCTACCCGGACATATATCCAAACAGAATCATGTATCGTCCCATATGATGTATTGTTTCCATCATGAAAGGAGGGCAATGCTTCAATGAACCATCATGCTAATGCAAACATTGGTCCGACTGTTAAAGGGGCTAACGTCGCACCGTATTCACACGCTAATGTCGCACCATATTCCGCTAATGTCTCACCGTATTCCGCTAACATCGCACCGTCTTCTTATGTAAGTCCGTTCGCCAAGGGCAAGACCATGCCAGCCCACGCACATGCCAATGTCGGACCAGCGTCCAAAGTAAGCCCGGCAGGTAAGGGAGGCTACGGACGCTAGCGGCCAATGCGAAGCCTTACGGTGTGCACGCAGCCGGATCCCGATACACTTCAACGGGCGCAATTCTCGTCCTATTCATCTTGCTCGTGATCATTACTCGCAGCAAATTTTACAGCTAAAGCAGATCGAAAGGCGTAGCTAGTTCCCACGAAGCTTATGCTTTCCGATCTGCCAGGACCGCCGGTCTGCGACACTTCCCGTAAGTAGAGCCGGCGGTCGTTTCCCGCAGCTACCCGTCCGTTCAAACTTTACTTAAGATACGTGTACGTTCGGAATGTGCTAGGCCTCGGACACCATAACGAATACTCCGCCCGTAAGATGCATACATATTTTGAAGAACCTCTATCTACGCTTTTGCACATATAACGGACTAACGGACTCACAAATGGTCGCAAAGTGGTCAACTTCATACAACCATCCGCCCCCGATCAACCCATAGTTCGGGGGCTTCATCTTAATCGTAGTAGATCGGACCATAACCGTACGGATAATATCCGCCATAACCCGGATAATACGGCGGATAACCGTACCCGTATCCATATCCATATCCGTACGGCTCTGTACCGATCGCCAGCAAATCGAGCAACACAAGAGGAATCAGCGCCTTCGTTGACGCATGCTTGCGATGGATGCGAATGGCGTATCCGTCGTTCGTTCGCACCAGTTTGCCAGAAATGACGCTCCCGTCTTTCCTATATGCATATACATGCTTGCCTTTTAATGATTTCAGGCTCCGTTCCAGCTTTGCATTCATTCCCGCACCTCCCTCCTAATTGACGCTTTATCTTATGTGTTCCGACGATCATTCGCTTGAGTCGGCCGTCCAAACGAGCGAATATATGCGTTTTTTCCCCCTCCATTCGACGGACATACTTGCTGGCATGCCCGAATATATATTACGGCAAGGGAGGATTACGGCATGAAGAAGAAGAAGCTGACGCTGATCTTAGTGCCGGAAGCGCATGAGCCTGTCAAGCGCATTCATACGTCTAAGCGGATCGCACGGATCGTCGTATTGTCTATTTGCATCGCCGCAGCGCTCTTTGCAGGCTGGCTTGCATGGGTCAAACGAAGCTATGACGGCACGGTCGAAATGCTTGCCACACAAATCACAGAACAAAAGCGCTCCCACCAGTCGGAAGTGCAGACGAAGGAAGAGACGATCCATCAATTGCAGAACGAAATTATTACGCTTACGAACCATACGAACGAGGTACAGGAAAAGCTGGAACAACTGCAACAACTGGAACTTGAAATCCGTACGATCGCTAACGTCACATTACCTGACATGGAAAATGACGAAGATTCCCCGGTACAGGCAGCAGGCGGCGCACTTCATCTCGTCGGGGAAGAGGAAATGCTGCGCTTAGCTGATGCAACGGAGCTTTCCTTGCTAGAATTGTCCGACTCATTAACACTCATGTCAGAGCGGCTCACAGCACTAAAGCAAGAGCTCGAGCATCTTGAAGCGATAGCGCGAAGAACGCCGTCCATCTGGCCAGCAAAGGGGGGAAGCATCACCTCCGGCTTCGGATACCGCATCGACCCCTTCACCCGCAGATCCGCCTTTCACAGCGGTATCGATATTGACGGCCGCTCCGGCGATGACATCTACGCTGCTGCGGAAGGAATCGTTAAGGAAACGGGAACGAGAAGTGATTGGGGGAACTATGTGATCATCGAGCATTCTAGCAGCATTCAAACGTTGTACGCTCACTTAAGCCGCACCTCAGTGGAGGAAGGTCAATTCGTAGACAAAGGAGAGACGATCGGTTATATGGGCTCGACGGGAAGGAGTACAGGAACCCATTTGCATTATGAAGTGCATGAACATGGCACGCCCGTAAACCCGACCGCTTATCTTCCTTAAAAAACGGAGGGATACGTACATGAAGAAATTCACAAATCTCAAGGATGCCAAATCGCAATCGACCGATACGCTGATCGGTGCAGATACCTCGATCGAAGGCAAGGTATATTCAAATGCCAGCTTACGAATCGATGGCAGCATCCGCGGCAACATTACCTGTAAGGGGGATTTGTACATAGGAGAGCAAGCCGTACTACATTCTGACATTACGGCCGCAAACGTTTATCACGCCGGGAAGATCCACGGCACCGTAACGACAAGCGGGACATTGTTTATGGCGGAAAGCGGCAAGATTTTCGGCGACCTTGAAGTAGCAAAGATTCAAATTACAGAAGGGGCTGTGTTCGAAGGGACGATCATTATGAAGCATGTTGATGAGGCGGCCAAATCTGTAGCCGTTCAGCAAAAACACGAAAAAGTCAAGGTCGCCAAATAATTGCCAGAAGCGCTATAGACCGTCATAACCGCACGCATCGGCTGCCTCTGCCATTAAGCGGTAGCCGGCAGCGTTCGGATGGACCATGTCCTCTCCAATCAGCTCATCCGTGCGCTTCTGAAAGGCCAGATGAAGATCCACGATCTTCACTCGCTCGTCTGCAAAGTCATGCCAAACCTTATTAAATTTGGCTACCCAATATCCCGTTTCGGGAAATGCCGGGAACGGATTGTACAAGTTCAGGACACGCAAAATATACGGTTTGCCGCTCGATACATGCATCTGCTTTAGCTCACTCAGGATGCTTGCCGCGTTCATGCTGAATTGCTTCAGCGCTTGACGCAGCACCTGTGGATCCCGTTCGTATATAAATTTTCGCGCTACGTTCAGCAGATCGTTGCCGCCCGCAGTCAGACTGATCAGATCAGCATGCGCCAACTTCTGGCGAAGCAGTATATCACCTTTGATGCGCTCCCATATATCTGCCGAAGTGGCACCAGTCACTCCAGCATTCACTACGTTCACCACTCGCTTCAGACGTCGCTCGATAAGTCCGGCGTATACTTGGACGAACGTCTGTCCTTCCTCCACACCGTATCCTTCCGTCAGAGAATCGCCCAGAGCTACATAATTCAACGGTCGTTTCACGCCAAGCTCCTCCTTGATTGTTCGTGCTCATTTGCGATGATTTTAAGTGTATTTCCATTATATGTGCAGACAGCTTAATCGCATGCCGGAATGTTCAGGAGAGAGCTTGTGAAACTGTAAATGTAGGGCAACCCGTCAATAGGTGTTTGAAAACGACAAAGGAGGCTGTCTAATAAGTAAGTCCCTAAAAAAATAAATAGGGGACGTCCATTAGTCAGTTTTAGTTTTCACTGACTTTCTGGACATCCCTGATTAACTTTTGCTCTAACGGTTGTAATAGGGCTTATGATAGCGAATGAGCCAAGTTTTATTTTGTAACGGTTGTGGTGGCGGCTATTTCGCTGTATTTTCCGCTAAATGTGCCATTTTTCCACGAATAGGCTCCATTGCAACCGTTAGAGTTTCCAAACGCTCGATAACAGCCGAATAGCCTTTGTGGCAACCGTTACAGCCTAGCAGCAATGCCTGACTTTTGGACACCCACCTCTTCCTCGCTTATGAAATGGGATTCGGCCTGAGTCCACTATTCCTTCGCCCGATATGAAGCAGTTGCCATCGCCATGAGCTCACCTTGTTCGTTCTTGATCGAACCTTCAGCGGTAATCATATTCCGCGATTCATGCACCACCTTGCCTGTCGCCTTCATCGTCCCGGAGCGGATAGGAGCCGTATAGTGTATGTTTAGACCTGTTGTCACGATGCGTGCCTGCGGCCGTGCGCAATAGGCGGCGCACCCCATAATATGATCCAATACCGAAGCGTACACTCCGCCGTGTACGATCCCCAAATGATTGAGATGATGCTGACTAAGCATCACTTCTCCTACTGCTTCGCAATCATCCACTTGCGTGATCTTTCCGCCTATATAATCAAAGAACGTCCCTACGCTCAGCTGGTTAATCCGCTCCAGCACTTCTTGCTTCATTTAGATGTCCTCCTCAGTCTGCATATACTGTCAAGCACTTCCCATTGCTATTATATGCGCTGAGGATGCACTTCACGCCCGCTTCGCTTATATTCCGATCGAGATCGCTTGGATGGAGATCCAGAAGATCAAATATAAGATAGCAAATATAAAGAGAACTCCGATCCCTTGCATAACAGAAATACGATGTGCTTCTGCAATCCCGGCTGCGAGCATAATAATGGCATAAACCGCAAGAACAAAGCTTAACAATAACATCGTGATATGAAAGCCAGTATTAGCAGCTTGTGCTTCCAGTAACGCTTCCCCGCCCGTCAAAAATGCCGTGCCGTACACACTGAATTCGGCGATGGAAATGACGAAAGTACCGACGAACGGCAGCATCGCCCAACCGACCGCAATGCTGAGTTCACCAAATGATCCTTTGCCGCCAAGCCAACGGCCAAAAAACTGGAAGAACAGTGCAAGCAGCAGCAAAAACCCGATGCCGGTGACGATACCTGCACCAATCGTGGCTACGATCATAGTTGCAGGCTCTAGTCTTGCTCCCCACTCGTTTTGCTGCACAAAGTCAAATGCATTGACAATACCGCTGATCGCAGCGAACAAGTACGCTGGCCAATAGCTTTTTTTCTCTATCAGATTGCGCACCGTCACTCTTGGGCGAAGCCAAATCGAGAGCAGCGGTACCGCAGTTTGTGCTTCGTGCTTGTCTGTCAAATCATCCAACTCCTTGCCTTTTTATCGAAGATCCATTCAAGCATACCTTTCATTATAGCAATTGTCAGAATCGTTTGTCCACGCGGGATCAGCAGGATTCAAGCCGCGGATAGTCGAATACAACAAAAGGAAAGCCAGACCAGAAAGGATCGGTATATGTATGGGGAAGTTTACTAGAGCCGTTATCTTAAGCGGCGGCACGCTAGGACCATGGGCGCTGCAACATGTAAATGAAGAAGATCTGCTTATAGCGGCGGATCGCGGCGCATGGTTCGCCGTGCAGCACGGGCTGAAGCCGCATATGGCCTTAGGTGATTTTGACTCGATAAGCGAAGAGCAATTCCAAACGATTCAAGAAGCCAGCAGGCAAGTCAATGCCTGCGATCCGATAAAGAAGGACTTAACAGATACAGAAATGGCCTTCGAATATGCGCTGCAAAGTGGCGTGCAGAGCATCGTCTTATTAGGAGCGACCGGTACGCGCATGGATCATACGCTGGCCAACATTCATTTGCTAAACAAAGCAGACAAGCACGGAGTGGAGGCGCGGATTATCGATGAACACAACGAAATCCGTATGATTCGTCAGCGATCCGTTATTCATCGCGGCCCTTATTCGTATATTTCCTTGCTTCCGCTTTCCGAACAAGTGACCGGAATTACCCTTAGCGGCTTTCGCTATCCGCTGCAGGACGCTGTGCTAACGATTGGTGAGTCGCTCGGCATTAGCAATGAATTTGCGGCGGACAACGGCACGATCGACTTGAAGTCCGGCAAACTGCTGGTCATTCAAAGCAAGGACGCATAGTGAAGGACTGAATTGGGCGCAAATGGAGGCATAAGCAAAACATACAATTTGCAACTTCTCCTGTAAAGATTGTATAATGGATGCGAACATACATTCCCATTTCAGGAGTGAAGCTGCATGCCTTCCCCGACCCGTTACGAAGCCATTCTCACGAAGCAATTAATGAATCGCGTCACCGCTCGTTCCATGCCGTTCGGTTGGTCGATAAATCCGTACCGCGGATGCCAGCACGGGTGCAGTTTTTGTTATGCTAGAGCGACGCACACCTTTCTCGGGATGGAAGCTGACGATCAATTCCAGAAGCATATTTTGCTAAAGCAAAATGCAGCCGAATCGTTACGCCAGCAGCTCGGCCGCATGCTCAAGTCCAAGTCTCGCCGCGAGATTGGACTTATCGCCATCGGCACCGCCACCGATCCGTACCAGCAGATCGAAGGCAAAGCCCAAATTACGAAGCAGGTTTTGCAAGTGTTGGCGGAGTTCGATCTTCCCGTTGCCATCACGACGAGATCGCCGCTAATTTTGCGTGATATTCCAATCTTACAGCAGTTTTCCGACATCAGGATCAATCTCAGCATCAATACATTAAACAAAGCGATATGGAAGCAGTTCGAACCGAGCTCACCTGCGCCAGAAGGACGCATGCAAACGCTCGGCAAGCTGCGGGAAGCCGGCATTCACGCAGGCGTGTTCCTCGCGCCCATCTTGCCCATGATCAGCGACAAGCTAGACGAGCTCGACGATTTGCTCACGCAAGCCGCTAAGCTTGGCGCGAATTTCATTGAGCCGTCCGTGCTTCGTCTAAGCACCCAGGAAGTGAAAGGGTGGTTCTTTGCAACGTTACGTGAGCATTATCCTCAGCTTATGTCGTGGTACGGCAGCTCCTACTTTCGCTCCCGGCAGGCACCGGAATCTTATCGCAAGTCGATCGTCTCATCATTAAAAAAGCGGATCGCGGAGCTTGGGCTTGAACCCATCAAAGCTTCGCGACCCGCAGAACCTGAACAGCTTGCGTTTACGTTTTAATTTGTGATGCGATAATAAGCAGTTTGCTGATTGGGAATCCAGCTGTCTCGCCCATCATTCGGCGACCATTCCAACCATTCGTTCTGGGACAGACTGTATATGAAATACGTATTCGTTCTTCCTTCTTGCAATGCGAACAAATCCCCGCCAAACATCATATAAGTCGTCGCTTCGATCTCCATGATCGGGCTCGCTCCCCCATCCAGGCTCCACCACGTCAGCCCTTCGCCTTCATCTGAGATGAGGAATACGCCGTCTTCTGCCACACCAATTAATTTTCCTGGCTGGAGGCTGGCAATCCCCTCCTCAACATCTCCGAAAAGATCCTTATAGTAGGTGACGACGCGACCGTCCTTGAACGTCGTCACATAGAGATCACCGGCGTGAACCGCAATATCGAATGGAATCGGCTTTCCGCTTATGGCCGGCCACGGATCGGATATCCCCTCATGCCGTTCCAACAATGCCAAATCCCGATTATAAATCTTCAAGTGGCCTGTCCAATATTGCTCCCCGTTGTTCTCACTCAAGCTTTCCGTCAACCAGTAGATGCGGTCAGTTGCTTGGTCGTATTGGAACGTAACGAGCCGTTCATCTTGATCCGGTCTTAGCACTTGCTCCCAGCGGCCCGTTTCTAGATCAACACGCCATGCTCCGTCCTGAGATTGAAAGAGCAATGTTTGACTATCTAGCCAATAAACTGGCAGCTGATTCGTCTCACGGTCCAAATAGATCGTCTGATCGAGCACGATTGGGGCTTGACCTTGACTCTCCAGCACCAGTCCATAATGAGCCTCCCCTTGCTGTAAGTCATCATGCAAGGCCATCACTCCTGCGTACGCAGTTCGTCCGGGAGCGAACAACAAATAATCATAATAGCCGTCACGTCCCGACCAGCCGACGTCCCCCCCGAAGCGGCATCCAACCACGTGCGAGAAGGAATCGAGTGAATGACGATGGACTCGAGCCGTCTGTCCACATAATTGCCTTCATCAGAGAAATAGTCTTGCAGCGCCAGAACACCGCCTGTTTCCTGTAGATGGATTCTCAGTTGCGTCTCACTAAGCCATTCAGTACCCGGCTTTACAAGTTGTTGCATCGTCTCCGTGAAGCGAATGACGACCGATTCTTCTTGATCCGAGACGTGAATATGACTGCTTCCTTCTGCAGGTGCATGGATCAACAGTGCATACGGGAGCTTCAAGCTGCTCTGATTCAAGATGAACTGCAAGTATTGATCAGCTTTCTTCAAATGAATATCCTGCAAGTCGCCAAGCGTTAATTTGGCTTGCGCTGTCATATTGTGAAGAACAATTTGAAACTGTCCAGGATTGTGATCGACTGTGCGAATCTCCGCTTCCGCACCGGTCAATTCCAACAGCTTGTCGAGTTGGTTTGGGGTCGCCTCGATGCCGTCTTTCAATGTAAGATGCACGGACGCAAGCGGGGCATGCACCGCGAGCTTGACAGGCTCGCTAGGCATCTCCTCCTGGAAGATTAAAATTTGCTGGCTGCTGTCCCCCTCATGCTGCCAAATCGACATTTCGCGAACGGCTTCTGACAATACGATCGATACTTCTTCTTCCTGATTTTCTGGATCATTCGGTTCAGGGGCTTCTTTATTGCATGCCGAAGCCAGAGCGGCTAGAACAATGAATAACAGTATGATTTTCCAGTGCTTCATATGCATTCTCTCCTGCCTATAATCAATCACACATATATGTTGATAATCAGAAACACTTGGTTCAACGGAAGCCTTTGTATGTAGTAAACACATCGTCTTTCTATAATTCGCCAATGTCTGTATACGTTTGAAGATCGAAAGGTCATGTTGCCGCTGTCGATAAAGTCACATGAGGACAAGCTGTTGTCTCTATATATAGACGTTACGAAACGGTGTTCGGTTTCACAAAGATTTCTATTTGTTACCACACATTATAAGAAAATTTCCCCTTTTACCCAAGATTACATTCTTGCCAAAAGAGAGTATACTAAGGATATAAAAGCATATTTGATCTGATAGTGGATGCTGTCTAGGTTTCATCGATCACGTGCGTAGTATAAATAATGTCGGTACCACTTGCTTAGACGCCCATATACTCTAAAGTCCGTTTCAGGAGGAGATATCATTTTAGCTGTACAGTCCAACCTTCGGTCTATTGAAGGCAGAAACCGTTATCGAGCAAATTTATTCGTACGTATCCGACGATACGAAGGCGACCTATAAGCTTGTCATCGGCACCGATTCACATACGACAAAACGCGGCACGACAATGGTTACGGCGCTCATTATTCATCGCGTAGGCAAAGGGGCAAGGTTTTATTTTCGCAAGGTTAGAACGAGACCCATGCCTGATCTGCGAATGCGAATCTACAAGGAAACGGAATTAAGTTTGGATATGATCACCATGCTGATGAAGCTGGGACTAAGCGATATATGTGCGAAATGGCCCTTGGAAATCCATGTCGATATCGGACAACAAGGGGAAACGAAAGCTTTAATACAGGAAATAACCGGCTGGATCACGTCCGTTGGATATACCGTGCGAATCAAGCCGGATGCATTCGGAGCGAGCTCGGTAGCGGATCGCTTTACGAGTTAACTGCACTCGGTAAAGCAGCTTTAGAATAAATCGTCGAAAATATCGAAGGGACTTCTTCACAAATATCGATCATCACACCTTCTTTCTCCACTTCTCTCATACGAACTCCGTCACATACCGGACAATTCATACAGCAAACCTCCTTCGAAGTAATGTCTGCGTTGCTTCTTTACATAAGCTAGTCCTTAGTCCTTATAAGACAAGCCAAGATTACAAATCAATGTACCGACAATATGGAATATGCCCAATATTACCGCACAGCAAACCAAGCAATACAGTCAAATGAATGTTACAT
>CAVWLN010000031.1:0-13933 GCA_963755735.1 uncultured Paenibacillaceae bacterium | reverse complement strand
TCATAGAGACGATTTGATCACACAAATCTTTTTTTGCAACTCGCCTAGCTCAGAGAATGCAGTCTGAGATGCCGAGTCGCCAGCATAGAGACATACTCAGACGAGGGCGTGAATGCTCCAGGAATGCCTCGAAAATGCTCCGTAAATACCCCCAGAATACTCCGAGAATGCTCCGGGAATTTTGCTAACAAACTGCATCGAGATAATGTGAATGCTTCGGGAATACCCCGAGAATACTCCGAGAAATCTGCAAACAAACTGCAAACAAACTGCAAACAAACTGCTGGAATACTATACAGAATACAACACGAATACTACAATAATTCTGACAAGAATACTGCAATCGTACATATCTCGCAGCGTCCTCTTGCACTCGAATAATATTCAATGTATAATACTCAACAATGAGTATTGGTGTTGAGTAGTAAGGGGGTGACGGGATTGACGCGAATGCTTGTCCTTAGTTTGCTCGATTATGAGCCAATGTCGGGATATGATATCAAACAAATGCTTGAAATGACCGATGCAGAGCGTCGGGGCGGCGTGCTAATCGGTTCGATCTATCACGCACTGAAAGAAAATGGAATCGGAAGGCTACGTGGAAGTAGCGAGTATCGAGCAAACCGGACATCGGCAGAAGGCGATCTATTCCATTACGGATAAAGGCCGCTGATACTTGAAGCAATTGACGATGGATGCCCGCAAACTCCTTCGATCACTTATCCATCGACGTTATATTCCGCATTGTCCTATGTCTGACAAATTACCCAAAGCCGAAGCAGTTGAGGCGCTTCAATCGCAAGCGGCGTCATTGCAACGTGAATTAGAGATGCTGAAGGCGGCTAACAAGGCCAAGCAGGAAGCGATGAATGGCTCATTACCGGCAATGTCCGAGCGATCTTTTGATCATATGTTTAAGACCGTACACCAGCAATTAGAATTCGTGGACAAGGCGATTCAATTGTTGGACGGATAACGAATAACAGTCTCCCTCGTGCAGAGGGGGAAAATTTTGCCCAAGTGTTCAATTTTAAGTATACAAATTTAATTATATGAAGGAGTGAACATCATGAGCTTAATTAGTGCCAAAGGATTAATCAAGCGGTATCGAAAGAGGGAAGTTGTGAAAGGAATCGATCTCGACATTCGGCAAGGGGAGGTCGTCGCCATCATCGGTCCGAACGGTGCCGGGAAATCCACAACGCTAAGCATGCTGCTTGGAATTCTTACACCGGATGAAGGAACCGTTGCTTACTGGCGCAAGGATTATCGATCTCGGATCGGAGTACAGCTGCAAGCGACGCCGTTCTTTGAAGGGTATACAGCCGAGGAAAATATGCGTCTATTCGCTGCACTGTATGAGGTTAGTCTCAACGAGGAGCAACTGGAAGAGAAGCTTCAGGCGTGCGGCTTGCTTGAGGTCCGTCACACACCGGCAGTTCGTCTGTCCATCGGTCAGCAAAAACGTCTAGCCATCGCGCTGACGACCGTTCACCAGCCTGACCTCATTGTGCTCGATGAACCGACTGCTGGGCTAGATCCCCG
Organism: uncultured Paenibacillaceae bacterium; assembly: GCA_963755735.1. Classification (GTDB taxonomy): domain Bacteria; phylum Bacillota; class Bacilli; order Paenibacillales; family DA-C8; genus Insulibacter. The sequence goes on along the minus strand of CAVWLN010000031.1, from coordinate 12,388 downwards.
TTCGCGGCGGGATATTCGGAATGCGATCATCGACTTGGCCGCAAGCGGGAAGTCGATCATTTTTTCCTCGCATGATATGGATGAGGTCGAACGAATGGCTGACAGAGTCGTCATATTAGCCAGCGGTCGGATTGTCGCCCAAGGAAAGCCCGATGAACTATTGGCGCGCTACGACTCTGACGAATTGGAATCGCTCTATTTCAAGATGACGGAAAATGCTTGAATAGGTCAAAGGAGGAACTCTTTATGGCAATCATTTTTAGACTTGTGTTGAAATCAGCTTTGCGCGATCCGTATTTGTTGTTTTGGTCGATCTTATTGCCCGTAGGCGGGACGCTGGCGCTCGGTTATTTCGTTGATCTGTCCGATTATCCAATGCGAATTGCTACCGGGATGATGGCAATGGCGGTGTTGTTCTACGCGCTGACGACGACCATTTATGCGGTATTGGCGCAGCGTAGGCGAGGCGTATATCGTCTTCTGCGCATTACCCCAATGCCGCTCTGGCAATATATTTGCAGCGTGTCCGGCGCTTGGACGTTAATTGCGCTCGTGTGCGCTTGGCTTGTATGGGGTGCAGGAAGCCTGATGTTCCAATTGCCTTTTGCCTGGGGAAGCTTCGGACTGCTGACGCTGACCGTTCTTGTGGCCGCGCTCGGCTACGTATTTGCCAGCTTCTTTGTTTCTAGTCTGTGCCGATCAGAAGCTCATGCGAGTATGATCTCGAATTTCATTTTGCTTCCTTTGCTGTTTGGCAGCGAAGCATTCTACTCCCTGCACCATGCACCCTACTGGATTCAAACGGTGAGCCGTCTAAATCCGTTTCAGTGGTTCGTAGACGGATTGCGAAGCTCGTTAGAAGGGAATGTAGGGGATTGGTTGCTCCATATGGGGTGCTTGTTGGCGGTGATGCTGATCGCTTTGTTGGCGGCCGTGCGTACTTTCAAGTTTTCGGAAGGAGACCAATGACGGTAAGCGGCAGGTTGTGCCGGTGAAACGGGGGTAGAGTGCAGAGGCGTTGAGAGCTGAAGTTGAGAGCCGAGAGCTGAGGTTGAGCTGCGAGGTGAGAGGGAGCTGAAGTTGAGCTGCGAGGTGAGAGTTTAAATTGAGCGGAGACGTGAGAGCTGAAGTTGAGAGCCGAGAGCTGAGATTTGAGACCTGCCGTTGAGCCGATTTTGTATGATTCTTCACATAAATTTGGACGGAAAATGGCGATTTGAAGGGTTTTGTATGATTTGTCATACACAATCGTTGGGTCAACCGCTCATGTCAGGTTTTTTGTACGACATTTCATATAAAACCTTAAAATTTCAAACAAAATAGAAAAATTTGTACGAAGAATCATACAAATTGTGCGCTGGTAGCTGCGGCATGTACGAAGAAAGATATGCGAGGCATGAAGTAGAGGGATATAGCGCGGCATACACGGCATATACGAAGAAAGATATGCGAGGCATGAAGTAGAGGGATATAGCGCGGCATACACGGCATATACGAAGAAAGATATGCGAGGCATGAAGTAGAAGGATATAGCGCGGCATACGCAGTATATACGTCGAACGATATAGCGATCCATGAAGTAGAAACATGCAGTGGGGATATAGCGCAGGGGCATAACAACTGTTAATACAGCCGTTTTGCGAGGGTTGGGCGAGTATACTACAATGGAATTAAGAATAACAATTTCAAAACCAATTGTTCAAGACCATTTCGTAGAAGGCTGGTGAATGCGAAGCATGGCTAGAGTAAATGACAACGATCGTGTCCCGACCGGCTATCATCCAGACGATCATTCCAATCATTCCAATGATTCCGATCATTCGCATATTGCCCTCGCTACCCCCTCGCTCCGCTACAAAGCATCATTCTTGGAGATGATCCGCGAATGGGAGCAGGCAGGAGAAAAGCCCGAGCCGTTCGTGCTGCGCATGGATATGAGCGACTTCGATAACTATTTGCAAACGTTGCAAAACTTGAAGACCGCTCCTGTAGGCAACCGGAAAACCGTTAACGTCTCCACTTACTGGATTATCAGCGGTGAGCGTGATGTGATCGGCTGTGTGACGATCAGACATGATTTGAATGAACATTTGCGGATGATGGGCGGTCATATTAGCTTCGGCATCAGACCGAGCGAAAGAGGCAAGGGCTTGGCGACCCGTGCGCTGGCACTTGCTTTGCAGGAGGCGCGCAAAGTTGGCCTGCCTCGGGTTCTGCTTACGTGTGATGAGGATCATGCCGCCGCGATCCGGGTGATCGAGCATAATGGAGGCAAACGGGAGAACGAAGTGTTCTTCAACGGCAAGATGATTCAAAGATATTGGATAGACATCGAATGATAGAAGATTTCCCTATTTCACTCGTATTTCTCACTGCTGCACGGTCTCGTGCGGCTTTTTTTATTGTCTGACACAATCTTACAAAAACTTTACTTAGAAACAATTGACAACTGCTTCCGACTGCATTACACTGGTGTAATTTATTCAAACAGATATTACTATATGATTAGACAGGTTGTGTAAGTATGGAACTGTTTGTCGGATTGAGCATCCCGCGACACATCAGTGAAGAGTTGAAAAAAATCCAAGATAATTTGCGGTTTTTTGACAAATTCGGAAGATATGAACTTGTCGAAAACTATCATTTAACCTTACGCTATATTGGGAAAGTAACCGAAATTCGCCAGATCATTACTCAGTTGCATCAAATTCAATACGAATGTTTTACATTGCGTCTCCACAAGCTCGGGATGTTTGTCAATCCTGATGGTAATATATTGTGGGTGGATGTCGCTGAGAACATCGATCAGCTTCACGAGTTGCAACGGCTCACCGCAAGCAGTCTTGAGCACTTCGTCTCGCTTGTACAGCCTATTCCGTTCGTGCCGCATATTTCTCTAGCATATGGCTGCGATCTTGCGGTCAGAGACAAGTTTCGTTCACTAGTTGTCGCCCCATTGTCATTTGAGGTTACGAGCTTTCATCTCTATGCAGTGGAGCGATGCTCAACCGGATATCGTTATCGGATTATTCGGACATTTCAGTTATTAAAGGACGGCGTCCTATGATGAACTGCACGCAAGCTAAGACGATTTCTATCTTGTGCATTAACGATTTTCATGCGGAAATCTTTGAGAACGAGCCGTCGCTTGGCGCAGCCAAGCTAGTGACGATGGTGGAGCGGTTCAAGCAAACGCACGCGAACACAATCGTCGTCTTCGGCGGAGATAATTACTGGGGCGACCCGGTCTCTTCAGAGCTTGACGGAAAGCCGGTGACGTCGCTTATGAAAATACTCGGCGTGAAAATATCAGCGGTCGGCAATCACGAATTTGATTATAGCTTGGACAAGCTTCGCGAGTGGCAGCAGCAAGGAGAGTATGATTTTCTAGCGGCGAACGTCATTGATAAGCACACCGGCCAAATTGCCGACGGTTTCCAGCCCTATCGAATGCTCCAGGTCGCAGATGTGAGCATTGCCTTCATCGGCTTGTCTACACAGGAGCGGCTCGATCGCATGTACTATCCGGAGCAGGTGCGCAATCTGCAAATTGTTGACGGCGCGCAGGCGGCGAGATTTTGGGTAGATTACTTGATCAGTGGTCAAGCTGCTGCCGGTCGGCCGGATGTGATCATTGCGCTTACGCATTTCGGTATGAAGTTGGCGGCGCATACGGATGAGCCGATAGGCGATGAAGTGATGGAGCTGTGCCGCTTGGTGCCAGAGATCGATGGGGTTTTCACCGCGCATTGGCATCAATTCATCAGCACCCGTATCCACGGCGTTCCGGTCGTGCAGGGCGGAAGCGGCGGCAGGGGAGCGGCCCTGCTAAGAGTGGAGCTCGCGCCGGACAATCGCGTGCGCGAAGTGACGCCTCAGTATTTGGATTGGAGCCGCGACATCCATCATATCCCGCCGCATGCTGACACTGCCAAGCTGTTTGACGGCTTCAAACAGCAAGCGATGCAAACGCTCGGCAAGATCGTGGCCCGCTCAGCTACAGACGTCATGCACAAATGCCCGCTAACAGCGGAAGTGGACATGGAAGGCACACCGTTTACGAAGCTGGCCCTCGATACCGTAAGCGAGAAAACAGGCATTTCGATCGTCTTGCTTTATTCCGGCAGAATGGGCGTCGGCCTTCGTCAGGGAGATTGGACGCTGTATGACCTCTATAAAATGTTTTTCTTTAACGATGAGATCATCGTGATGAAAGTATCAGGCGCAAACCTGCTAAGCAATATAGAAAACGGAATTTGCACCTTGCGAAAGGAACAGGCATCGCCGCTTGCTGTCGGCGGACTGCGCGTAACAGCTAATTACAGCAAGCCTTATGGGAGTAGGGTCGAGCAGGTGACCTTGCCGGACGGCAGTAGCCTAGCGCCGGATCAGGAATATATGGTCGCGGTGGATGAATTTCTCGCAGCGAATGAGATGGGCTATCACTTCGCAGCATCGAATATGCGGCGTACGGGAGTTCGTCTGCGAGACATCCTTATTCAAGCGATTCAGGACAAAGGAACTGTGCCGAACGAGCTGCCTAACACGATGAAAGTGAAGAACAAGCCGGCACCAAATATCCTTGACTAAGACTAGCGACGCAAAACTTCTTACATAGAAAGGAGTTGCCATGCTATGCGAAACATGCGCTTCAGATTGCGACAGCGGGAGAAGCCGCGCATTCGGTACGATCATACCGCTTATCTGTACTTGTTGCCGGCTTTTGTCCTGCTGGGCATCTTCACGATCTTTCCGGTCATGAATACGCTAATCACTTCCTTCAAGGAACAGTTTCAGTTTCTGACCGGTCAGTTCAGCGGCTTCGGCATGCGTCATCATCTGGAGACGCTTCGCGATCCGATCTTCATCAGAGCATTGATGAACACCGTCTTTATCGCATTCATCTGCGTGCCGTGCTCGATGATCGTATCGCTGGCGCTCGCATTGAGCTTGCAGGCAGTTCGACGGCTTGAAGGAATATATTTGACGATCTTCTATTTGCCACAGGTGACGAACGTGATCGCAGCTGGACTCGTGTTTGCCTTCATCTTCAATACGAACTTCGGTCTCGCCAATACGGTGCTGGGCTGGTTCGGAATCGAGCCGGTCGCCTGGCTGAGCGGACAAGGCATAGCCGGCTCACAGCAATTGTACAATCAAGCTTACGCCCGCAGCTTGTTCATCCTGTTTATTTACAGCGTGTGGGACGGCTTGGCACTCAATGTGCTGCTCTTCCTAGGCGGTCTTCGCAATATTAACAAGGAGTATTATGAAGCCGCGCAAGTGGATGGCGCCCGCACCTGGCGGATGATCAGGCAGATCACGCTACCGCTCTTATCGCCGACGACGATCTTTATCTTCATTACGTCCGTCATCTTTGCTTTTCGCGCCTATGCGAATGTCGTCGCCTTGTTCGGCACTTCTTACGGGCCGCCAGGTGACAACAGCAAAATGATGATTACGCTTGTCGGCTATATTATGGACGCTCTGGGCAACTACTTGACACCGGGATCTGTCAGCAGTGCGAGTGCGGCGGCTGTCATTCTTGTCCTGATGGTCATGGTGGTCGTGTACTTGCAACTAAAATTAACGAGAAAATGGGTGCATTACCGATGATGACGAGGAAGAAGCTGCCGCTGACGTTGCTGTATGCCTTTCTGTCATGCGCCTCTGTGCTCGTGCTAATGCCATTTTATTGGATGATCAATACGTCCCTGAAGTCGACAGCCGAAATTGCCAAAGTGCCGCCTACCATGATTCCGGAAAGCATTCGCTGGACGAACTATGTCGATGCGATCACGCAGGCACCGCTGCTTACCTATTTGACGAACACGATCGTCGTTGGTGCATCGGTTGTCGCGGTCAGTACAATCGTCACGGTGTTGTCCGCTTTCGCTTTCGCCAGACTGCGCTTTATCGGCAAGAGCACGCTCTTCTTTATCGTGCTGGCAACGATGATGATTCCGCAGGAAATGCTGATCATCACGAACTTTCAGACGATCGCACGGCTCGGCTGGATGAATATTTGGCAAGCGCTTGTCATTCCGTTCTGGGTAAATCCGTTCAACATTTACTTACTAAGACAAACCTTCATGCAAGTGCCTGATGAATTGTATATGGCGAGCAAAGTGGACGGGATGAACAACTTTCAGTTTATGCTGCGCGTGATGCTGCCGCTAGGCAAGCCGACGGTGTGGACGACCGTCGTCTTGACGATGGTATTGATGTGGCATACGTACGCATGGCCGAATCTGGTGACGACGAATGACGAACTCAGGCTAGTATCGAACGGCTTGCAAAACTCTTTCACGAACAGTCTGGGGACGATCCAATATGAGCTGCAGATGGCTGCAGCGACCATCATTACTTTACCGCTTATCGTGCTGTTTTTAATGCTGCGTAAGACGATCTTTGCTGGGATGATGCAGGGCGGGGTGAAAGGTTAACGGAAGCCCAGAAACGATAGCCCGGCATAAAGCTCGGCGTGTTTGCTACAAACCGCCTTCATATATATTGATTATGCGAAGGGAGAGAACAATGTTGAGAAAGTTCACATTCATGATTGCCCTCATCTTGATCACATTGCTTGCCGCAGCATGCGGGGATACAACAGATGGTGGCAACGTCAATTCAGTCGAACAAAGGGGAGCTGGAGGAAGCGAGGTGGACTCTGATACGGAAACGGGCAATGCGGAAGCGACGAGTGAATTGGACAAAGCGGTGCAAAGCGTGCTCATCGATAAGAGCGAGGTGAGCATAACGTTCTGGACGGGAACCGGAGCGGCCAACTATCCGTATCTTGAAGCCATGGTGAGTGCCTTCCAGGAAGAGTATCCGAACATTCAGGTGGACATGTCTAATCAGGGACCGATCGGCGAGCTGACGGACAAGCTTACGCAAAACATCGTATCCCGTTCGACGCCGACCTTGTCCAATATCGATGCGAGCACCTTCCCGGAATATATCGCAAGCGGAGCGATCATCGACTTACTGCCTTATTATGAGCATGAGACGATCGGTCTCGCGAATGGGGATGAAGGCATCTTCCCGTATTATTTGGAAGAAGTGAAGAGCTACGGGCCGCCTGGCACGATGTACGGGTTCCCAACGAATAAGAAGACGGCGGATGTGCTCGTTTACAACAAGACGTATTTTGACAGCAAAGGATGGGAGCCGCCGCGAACTTGGGATGAGGTCGTGCAATATTCACAGACGATCTACGAAGAGACCGGCATGCCGGGATTCAGCTATGACAACTCCTACGGCGATGCAGCTTTTATGCTAATGTCACAGCAATGGGGCAGCCCGTACATTCATGAAGACGGTACGATCGACATATTGAACGATGCTTCGCGGGAAGCGATGCAATTTTACAAGGATCAAGTAGATGCGGGCTTGTTTACGATGCCGGCCTTGATGCCGAGCGGCGGGGGCAAGTTTAGCAGTGCTGGCTTCGTCATGGAAGAAGCTTATATGTTTGTCGGAGCCGCCGCTGGTGTACAATTCGCCATTCCGAATCCAGAATCCGGCCACAAAGATTTCGAGATCGGCGTGGCGCCAGTTCCGCAGAAGGACCCGAGCCATACGATCTATTTCTCGAAGGGAGAAGACTATGTCATCTTCAACAATGCGACGGAAGAACAGCGCGTTGCGGCCTGGCTGCTCATTGCGTTCATGTCGCGGGCAGAGCAGAACATAGATTGGTTGATCAATACCGGCAACCTGCCAATTAGTCAAGCAATGCTAGAGGTGCCAGAATATAAGGAATTTCTCAATCAGCAGCCGAGTGACAATCCGTCCTATTATAAGGCTGCAGCGGTCAATGCTGTGCTGTCTGCAGGTGATCTGAGCTTTACGAGAGCCATTCCTGAGTCCGCTACATTGGCGCAGGCTGTAGGGGAAATGTGGGAAGCCGTTATGATCGGCGGCGGGGATGTCGACCAGCAGCTTGAGATCGCAGCCAGCAAAGTGCAATAGCGGAAAATGAATACTCGCTTTTGTGATGTCCTTTGTGCCATGATAGGTGTGAAGGACATTTTTCTTATCTTGTTATGGCATGCGGTGAACTTGTTGCAGCATGCACTAGCTTCACTTTTATTGCTTTACAAATGTTTTACAGGCAGACGATTTACAAGCTTTTCGCATTGTTGTATTCTATGGTAATTTCATAATACACGCGCTAGAATTCATATCTGCAAGAATGGGAGGCCGGATGAACGATGGAGAGAAAAATGATCGTCTTCGATTTTGACGATACGCTGTATAGTCATGCAGTTGGTGCAATTCCGCAGTCTGCGCAAGAAGCGCTTCGCCAGCTGCATGCTGCCGGACATGTGCTCGTCATTGCTACAGGCAGGGGGCCGGAATCGGTCGATTTCATTCGCAGCCAATTGCCGGTTCCGTTTGAGACGATGATTTTGCTGAACGGTCAGATCGTTTATCATAAAGGAGAGAAGGTTGCCGAATCGTTCGTTCAGCTGCCGTCTATGGAGCGAATCATAGAGAAGGCGAAGCAATCTGGTATTGCCTATGGAGGCTATAGTACGCAAGGGGAAATTGTCGATCATATGAACGACAGAGTGGCTGCGGTTTGGGAAGATTTCGGTGCTCCGCTGCCTGCAGTTATGAAGGGCTTCGAACGGCATTATGCACTCTATCAAGGTCATCTGTATATGACGCAGGAGGAAGCGGCGTGGATGGGCAATGATTTGGACGATTACGTGCTCAATTGGTCGCATGAATATTTGCTGAATCTCATTGTGAAGGCGGCTGGCAAGTCCCAAGGAATTCGCAGTGTGATCGAGCGGCTCGGAGTTCGGCATGAACAAACATATGCATTCGGTGACGGCTTCAATGATGAAGATATGTTGGAATATGTAGCGCACGGAATTGCGATGGGCAATGCAACCGAACGCTTGAAGCAGGTTGCCGATCATGTTACGGGCACAGCGGATGGAGACGGCATCGCGCAAGCTCTAGCATATTACAAGCTAATCTAGACGGCAAACGAGCCAAAACGACTCATGGGAGGTCTGACGATGTCACACGAAAAAATAGCTGCTCCAAAAAAGCAAACGAACCATCATTTGCAAGGCAAGCCGCTGCAGCGTGTACAGACTCACGCTCATGAGCCGGATTTGCAATCCGTCATGCAACGAGTGATGGCGAATGCGCCTGATTTGTCACCGCGGGAGATGAGACAGATGCAAAGCGCGATGGGCAATCGCGCGGTTATGCAATGGATGCAGACGAATAGCGGCGGCGATGGTGACCGTTCGCCTACGGCGAGCAGAGCTAATGCATCGGGCGGTGGGGTACGCCTGCCTCGTCCGTTGCAAAGGCGTGCCGAAGCGTTGTCCGGTATGAGCCTGGAGCATGTCAGAGTGCATTACAACTCGTCCGATCCCAAAGAGTACGACGCTGCTGCCTATGCTCAAGGGTCCGATATTCATCTCGGTCCCGGTGAGGAGAAGCATCTGCCGCATGAAACGTGGCATGTCGTGCAGCAAGCGCAAGGCAGAGTCGCACCGACGTTACAGATGAAGGGCCGAGCGGTGAACGATGACGAAGGGCTCGAAAGGGAAGCTGATATTATGGGCGCCAAGCTTGTGCAAGCAAGCGAAGAGCCTGCAGCGACATCGGCTACACAGGCATTGCCGCCAGCTCGTCATTCGGCTGTCAAACAGCTCGCTCGTTTGGACAATTCTAAACCGGTGCTGGCGAACGGCCGTGACTTATTGGAAGATGTCAAAGATATATTAATTAATGATAAGAGGATGAGTACGACACAAGACAATCTGCTTGATACGACGTATGCGAATATCGGCGAAAATTTGCTGCTTGATCTCAATATGTTATTTGAAGAACATTTACAGCGTGAAGTGGAGCACAACAGTAACTTTACGCGAAAAGTGCAGGAAGTCGTCTCGATCATCCATAGATGGCTGACGATCGAATCAGTGGATCGGGATTTGGATACTGACAATATCAAGCAACGACGGATCGAATTTGTGTTGAAATATATTTCAGAACATGTTGGTAAAGAGGTAACGGTGCAGCAACTAAAAGCAGCGGGATGGAACCTTGAAGAAGTAGACAAGCTTGATAATGAAGAGTTGAAACGTAAAGTTGGTGGTTACATAAAGCTGCTGAAAATGTTAGAGACGCAGTATCCGTATTTTGGTGGATCTAAGGAATATCACGAGAACAAAAAGGACAGCTTTGAATTTTGGATTTATCATCTCAGCACCTTAACGAAAGATCCTGATCGCCAATATAAGGCGGATTCTCCTAGGGCCAGCTTGAAAAAGTCGATGATCGATTACCGCACTCGGCCGGAAGGGGTGGTGCCGCGTCACAATCAGCGCAACTTAGGCACCGGTATTGCAGAAGCGTTGTGGGAGGAGCTGCCTTTCAGCATGACCAGAGCGATGCGGGATGCGCTCAGCAACGTTTACGCCACGCACGAAGATTTGCCAGGGACGCCAGAGACCAAGAAGCGGTCATATCGCAAGCAGCTGATGAATCAATTGTTTACAAAATATACTATTGCCAATAAACCTCTCAGCTTAATGCTTAAAGAGGTCTGGAATAAAGCAAATGAAGATGACCGCAAGATGATTTACGGTGATATTATGATGCTTCCGTGGTCTGTAGCACATATCAAGCCTACTCATGATCTTACGCCAGAGAATGTCGTGGGAGTCATGGGCAATATTCTGGAGATGCCGAGTAGGGCGAAAGCGCGCTACCAAGCAGATTTGGAAAAATACAATGACGATCAATTGCAAATGCTGAAGCATGCTCCAGATGAGGGGGAGCTAACTAGGGAGGAAATTCTTCACGACTTTGAGCAGAAGCATACGGCGTGGTACCAATCGGCGAAAGCCAATTATAAGCCGATCATTGGTGGGATCAGCGGGCATACGTTAGGCTATTTGAACTTGTATGAAGAGGCGCTCGGCAATGCGAAGAGGGCAGCTAAGAAGGATCCTCGTATAGCCGAAGAAACGAACCGGTTCCCTTCAATGGAAGAGCTGCGTACGATTATGTTAGGTGCGCTAATCGGGGATAAACGTCATCATAGCTATGATGAAGTGATGGCAGCAAGCCATATGATGCTAACTCATGATGAGCAAGGTACGCTCAGGTACAATTTCCCGGAATCGTATAACGATGTGCTGCAATCAGCTAATTGGCAAATACGTAGTACAGCGATGAATGCTCGCAATCAAACGATCGCCTCCGTCAATGAACCGCAGGACAACACCGTGCTCGGGATGTTGGAGAAGAAGGTTTATCATAGGATCTTTGAAGAAGGGGAAGCGACTGAGAAGATCAATTGGCTAAAGCAGCAAATTGCACAAAATTATATCAACTCCGGCTTTGACAAAAATGCAGGGGGAGCCATTGTGGAAAGCATCAATGAGGATGTGAGCGCAAGAGATCGCAATCTAATGAAGGAAGCGTTAAAGTCGGACACGCGATTTCCTATCAATGAGGCGCAACAGATTGAAGGGGGCTTTGTGGCAAGAATGGCCAACTTGTTCGGCAGGAAAAGATAGAAACAATGCAGCATGATCGTGAAATGGAGGTTTGATGTATGGACATTCAAGAGATCAAAACAATAATCGAAGCTAGCGATCATATTGTGTTTTTTGGCGGTGCAGGTGTATCGACCGAAAGTGGGATTCCAGATTTTCGCTCTGCTAGGGGACTATTCGAAACGGGTGCAGCAGAGGCCTACACACCAGAGGAAATCTTAAGCCATGATTTTTTTATGCAGCATCCTCAATTGTTCTACCGCTTTTATTTTCAGCACATGATCCACCGACATGCTGCTCCTAATACGACGCATCGCGTACTGGCAGAGCTGGAACGCTTGGGCAAGCTGCGGGCGGTAATCACGCAAAACATCGACGGACTGCATCAAATGGCTGGTAGTGAAAATGTGTTGGAGTTACACGGCTCTGTTCACCGCAACTACTGCATGAATTGCCGGAAGTTTTATAATCTGGATGCGATGCTGGCGCTGAGCGATGAGGTCCCTGTATGTACATGCGGCGGAATCATCAAGCCGGACGTTGTGCTTTATCAAGAGAGTCTCGATATGGACATATTAAATAAGAGCAAGCAATATATTGCCGCTGCAGACGTGCTCATCGTTGGCGGGACTTCTCTAAGTGTATACCCTGCGGCAGGCTTGATCGACTACTACAAGGGGGATAAGCTCATTCTGATCAACCAATCCCCGACGAAATATGACGGCATGGCTGATTATATCATTTCCGATCAGATCGGCAAAGTCATGCAGGCGGTGTGGGACGGACTTCAGCACCCATGAATCCGCGAAATCACTTTTTCATCGTTCTTTCCTCTTATTCGTTCT
>CAVWLN010000030.1:0-36176 GCA_963755735.1 uncultured Paenibacillaceae bacterium | reverse complement strand
CGTTCGGCGCTGACAGACCGCCTCCAGAAACGTCTTGCTCACGGACGGTCACCTTGCACATCAAGCAAGAGGCTTGTCCATGACAACGAGTGCGCACGGGAATGCGATGCTGTCGCGCCGTGCTTAACAAGCTGATGCCGCTCCTTACTTGAACGGTTCGGTTATGTGGGAGAAACGTAACTTTCGGCACGGCGTTTCCACTCTTTCCTTAGCAAAGTGTCAAAATATCGAAACCCATCCTAGAATGACCCCATAAATCAATACAATCACAGCTACAATCGTCAGTATGATGCGCAATATGCCGCGCGTCTTCTTGCGTGCTAAAGTAATAATCCCGGAAGCAGCCAGAAGCAGCCCTATCGCGGCAAACGATATCCACATCTTCGTCATCGGATCTAACATTGTGCATTCTCCAATCCCAGCTATATTGTTAGTCTATCAACCTTCGCGAACGATTATATCACAAATCCGAATGGAATTTTAAATGCTACGCGAAAACCTTGGCTAGCATAGAAGAAAACCTAAGCTTTCACGAGACCAATAGGACTCCGGAGAAAGCTTAGGTTTTCTTTAACGAATCGTTCCATGTAGCCTTCACGAATTATTTTCTCTTCCCTGACATCATTCGGATCATTGATTCAAGGTTATTCGGATTCATGCCGCTCTTGCGCACGGCTTGCACGATTTCGTTCGTTAATTGTTCGGAAACATTCACATTTACCAAAGCGCCGACCTGTTTAATGAGCTTGCGAAGCTGCTTCTCATCCTTGATCGTCGATTGGTTCACCTTGCTGGCCAGCCTCTTTACGTCGGTTGCTTTTACGTTTTTTCCGGTTTTATTGTTAACGAGTTTGAGGACATCGCTCGAAACTTGGCGTTTCACCATAGCTTTTACCTCCTCACAAGCGTTTGTTCTATCTTATGAGAAGGTATCGTCATTCGTATAGGCGAAACAACCGCTTTAATTCATCCATTTCACGGCATCGTGGCGCGCGATTTCTTCCAACTCGTGCGTTTTTCCCCGTCCCATCAAATCTTCCACTGCTTTTCTCGGCGATTTATTGGCGAACAATACCGCGTATAATTCGCTTGTAATGGGCATTGATACTTGATGCTCCAACGCTAGCTGATAGGCGGCCTTCGTTGTCTGCACCCCTTCGACGACCATGCCCATCTCGGCCAACACTTCCTCCACGCTGAAGCCTTGCGCAATCCTGTGACCAGCGCGCCAATTGCGACTATGCTGGCTTGTGCATGTGACGATCAAATCGCCGATACCCGACAAGCCTGCAAAAGTTAAAGGGCTTGCGCCGAGCTTGACACCGAGGCGGGTAATTTCCGCTAGGCCACGTGTAATAAGCGCAGCTTTGGCATTGTCACCGAATTTCAGCCCGTCTGACATTCCAGCTCCAAGCGCGATAATATTTTTCAATGCGCCGCTGATCTCCACCCCGATCAAATCGGGATTCGTGTACACGCGAAAATAGGAATTAATGAACAAATCTTGCACGGCTTCTGCACAAGCCATGTTGCGAGAAGCAGCAACGACGGTCGTCGGACACCGTGCGCTGACCTCCTCCGCATGACTTGGACCGGAAAGCACGCAAATATTGTCGGGATGATGCTGTGTTTCCTCGGCAATGACTTGCGACATGCGCTTCCACGTTTGGCGCTCGAAGCCCTTCGTGGCATGGACGATCAAAGTATCCGGTTCGATATAAGGCGCTGCCCGCCTCACAACTTCTCGCATCGCTGCCGATGGTGCGGCAATGACGAGCGCTTTCGCTCCTGTTATCGCATCGCGCAAATTTGTTGTCGCCTTAAGATTTTCGGGCAGCTTGGCTTGCTGCAAATAGTGCTTATTCGTATGCTTCGTATTGATTTCTTCAGCCTGCAGTTCATTTCGCGTCCAAATGACGGTATCATGACCGTTCTCAGCCAGCACAAATGCGAGCGCAGTGCCCCAGCTGCCAGCCGTTAGAACCGTTACTTTGCCGGACAACAGAACCCCTCCTAACGCTTTCTCCCCAGTTTGTTTTCCTGGCCCTTCCACAGCCGTACAATATTCGAACGATGCCGATAGAATGCAAATACAAAAATAATCAACATCGTGATGATCATTTCCAGCGGCTCACCCATAATCCAGCCCGTGATCGGCATCAATGCCGTAAAGATTAACGAACCGAGTGACACGTATCTGGTCAGCACGATTGACAATATCGCCACGATACCGGCTACGAGCGCCGGAAAGAAGCTTAACATCGCCACTACCCCGATGGTGGTGGCGATGCCTTTCCCGCCGCGAAATCCGAACAAGACAGGCCAATTGTGTCCGGCGATGGCGGCAAGACCGCATATGGCCATCACCCATAGGTTTCCGTCTGAAAATACGTTTCCGAGGAACACGGCTGCGATTCCCTTGCTCATATCAAGCACGAAAATGAGCACGGCCGGCATGATCCCGAGCACGCGCAAGGCGTTCGTCGCTCCGGCGTTGCCGCTGCCGTGTTGACGAATATCTACGCCCCCTGCTAATTTGCCAATCAGCACGCTGAACATTAACGAGCCGAGCAAGTAACTGACAACAATCGAAATGACAACCATAGACCTAAATCTCTCCCCAAATGATAAGCTGAATCATGACCGCGATTCTGATTTTTTGCGAGTAAAAATTTTGATCGGCGTTCCCTGGAATTCGAATGCTTGCCGTATTTTATTTTCCAAGTATCTTTCATACGAGAAGTGCATCAGGTCCGGGTCATTGACGAATAGGACGAACGTTGGAGGCTTTACGCCAACCTGTGTTGCATAATTAATTCTGAGCCTGCGTCCTTTGTCAGTTGGCGGCGCATTCGTAGCCACAGCATCACCAATCACATCGTTCAGCACGTGCGTCGCGATCCGCATCGCGTGCTGCTCCGCTACGTGGTTGACGAGCGGCAAGATTCTAGTTAGCCGCTGCTTCGTCTTTGCGGAGACGAACAATACCGGGGCGTAGTCCATAAACAGAAAGTGATCGCGAATTTTACGTTCGAACTGGTGCAATGTTTTGTCGTCCTTCTCCAGGGCATCCCACTTATTGACGACGAAAATACATGCTTTGCCTGCTTCGTGTGCATAGCCAGCAATATGCTTGTCCTGCTCAACGATGCCTTCTTCCGCATTTAAGACGATCAAGACGACGTCCGACCGTTCAATCGCTTTCATCGCTCGCATAACGGAATACTTCTCCGTCTGCTCATAAATCTTGCCGCGTTTGCGAATGCCTGCCGTATCGATTAGTACGTATCGCTCATCGTCCCTTGTGAACGGCGTGTCAATCGCATCGCGCGTCGTACCGGCCACATCGCTGACGATGACGCGTTCCTCCCCGAGTATGGCATTGACGAGCGATGATTTTCCGACATTCGGACGGCCGATTAATGAAATTTTGATCACATCTTCATCATATGTATCGTCTACCTCGTGCGGCAGCTTCATTACAACCGCATCCAACAGATCGCCGAAGCCGGTACCATGAGCGCCGGATATGCCGATCACATCTGCAAAACCA
Source organism: uncultured Paenibacillaceae bacterium (assembly GCA_963755735.1). Classification (GTDB taxonomy): domain Bacteria; phylum Bacillota; class Bacilli; order Paenibacillales; family DA-C8; genus Insulibacter. The sequence continues at coordinate 32,623 of CAVWLN010000030.1, read as the reverse complement.
AGCGTATAAAAATCATATATATCGTCCTGACGCTGCAGATTGTCCACTTTATTCACGGCCAGTACGATCGGTTTGTTCGAGCGATATAACAGCTCTGCCACTTCTTGATCAGCCGGCGTCAGTCCCGCCTTTGCATCTACGACGAAGATGATGGCGTTCGCTTCGTCGATCGCAAGCTCCGCTTGCACTTTGATCGACTTGAGGATCATATCCTCGCCTTGCAGTTCAATTCCTCCGGTGTCTATGATGCTAAACGGCACTCCGTTCCATTCGGTAGAGCCATATATACGATCACGCGTAACACCCGGTTTATCTTCTACAATTGCGAGCCGCTCGCCAACTAATCGATTAAATATCGTAGATTTCCCTACATTCGGACGCCCGACAATCGCGACAACCGGTTTTGCCATTGTATTCACACCTCCTAAGCTCCGTTACTCATCATAGCAAAAATCACTGTAATTGGCTATTCATCTTTACATACGATGCGTAAGCACCGTTATTTTTTGCTACTGCCAAGCCAAATGGCAAAGTGCTTAAGCAAATATTGAATCAGTGAAGCTAGACATTCTATGAAAATGCCGGTAGCTCGAACGGCCGCAAGCGACATCCACCACAGGTCTTGAAAGCCAGCACCGCCGAAAAGTGCTGCAGATTCTACCGGCAATTGGCGCCAGGTCATGATTTCCCCAGCGATTAATGCGATGGCGAGGCTCGCACTTTGCATCAAGGGCGTACGCGAAACGGTATACGTCAGCAGAGCCAACAAAAGCGCCAGATCAAGCTGGGGATTCATAACGACAAGTGCCGGATCAAGCATGTATAAATTTTGCACGAAATAGCCGATCAAACCGGTTAGCAAGGCGGTGAGGATAAGGAGCAAAGCGCTGCTCCAGTCGGCAAAGCGCACAGCTGCCCATACGATGAGCAGGAGTGGCAAGTAGATGCCCTGCACATGTAGCGTTTCGGTCAGCTCAACGTGCACCGCCATACCGATGATCCAAAGGGAGAAGAATACGCCTAGCGCCGCGGGCGAAATGTCCTTGAACAAGAGTGTTCGCCAACCGCTCGCCAGCAGTATGAGGATAATGACAAGGAGAATTGCGGAGATATACCCGTCGTTCATTTCATCACCAAGCGAGAAGTGTTCATACTTTGTAGTATGAGACTTCAAGATGAAACGTATGCGGTGAAAATGCGTGATTCCGTATCACAATAAACAGGACACTCCACACAATCGAGTAGGAGGGGGTGACTAACCCCCGTCCTCTCACACCACCGTACGTACCGTTCGGTATACGGCGGTTCATGAAATATTCCGTAGGTAGTTGTATCTGTCTGTTAAAGTATTTAGTCCGTTAGATTTCCAATACTGGTTATCTAATGTCCTGTGAAGGATTGGACTGCAAGCTATACGCCAATACCCTTTTCGGGTATTGCCCCATTCATAGGCTTTGTCCTTAGGTACACCTAGGGATAAAAGCCTTTTTACTTTGGTCTTGGGTTTCTTCCACTGTTTCCAGAGACACATGCGAAGTCGTCTCCGTATCCATTCATCCAGACTATGAAAGATACTTGGCGTGTCGGCTAAGGCAAAATAACCACACCATCCCGTAAGGTACTGGTTTAGTTCCTTTATTCGTTGCACCATCGAAAGCGGGCGTTTTCTAGAGGTTATCTCGCGAATTTTCGCTTTCACTTTCTTCATGCTTTGCTGGGCAATTCGAATTTTTGGGTCTTTGTTCCATGTAAAGCTGAATCCGAGAAACTTACGTTTCCATGGTCGGTCTACCGCACTCTTCTCTTGGTTAACCTTCAGCTTCAGTCTGTTTTCAATGAAAGATGTGATGGACTTCTTTACTCGTTCTCCAGCTTTACGTGTTTTCACATATATGTTACAGTCGTCCGCATAGCGGACGAATCTGTGTCCTCGACTTTCTAGTTCCTTGTCGAGTTCGTCTAGAACGATGTTTGAAAGAAGTGGACTTAATGGGCCACCTTGTGGCGCACCTTCCCCGGTATCCATCACCACTCCATTAATCATAACCCCCGACTGCAAAAATTTGCGAATGAGTTTGAGAATCGTTTTGTTCTCTACTTTCTCCGCGATTCTTGCCATTAGTCTGTCATGGTTTACTCGATCGAAGAATTTCTCTAGATCAAGATCGATAACCCATCGGAGCCCTTCCTTCATGTATTGCCTAGCTCTCCGGACAGCATCATGCCCACGTCTATTGGGACGAAAGCCGTAGCTGTTCTCGGAGAATTGTGGATCAAATATTGGATTCAACACTTGGGCAATCGCTTGTTGGATGAAACGGTCTGTCACGGTAGGAATACCTAATAACCGAACTCCTCCGTTAGGCTTCGGGATTTCGACCCTTCGGACCGGACTCGGCTCATAGGTTCCATCTTCAATTTCTTGTCGAAGGGTATGCCAGTTTTGTAGGATGTGTGTCCGTAAGGATTTTACGGACATGCCGTCTACTCCGTGGCTACCTTTATTGGCTTCGACACGTTTTAATGCCGATAGAAGGTTTTCCCGTGACAATAGTTCCTGAATCATCCGATACAACTTTCCTTTCGTGAATTGTTTTCTCCCTTTGTGCCACGGCTGGGCTCTGCCCTCTCCAAGTCCCCTACGGAATTCACCGTATCCTCCTTGAAGCAAGTCCTTTCGGATTGTCTGCTTTCAACGCCCACCCTTGAACGCCAAGATATTCAATTCCTATTTCATGTTCAGCCCTTCCGCATACTGTTGTAACAACCTGCGTACTATGGCCTCTGCTGACTTCTGTACGTTCAGCCTACTTTCACAAGCAAGGTTACGAAGTTCACTTCGCTTACCGTACAGACCTCCCCAGGTAAGAGCGCTACCTTCCTCTCCATCTATCTGCTTCATCTACTTTCGAGCGCCTTCGGCAGTATGGACTTTACTTTGTTCAGCAAGCTCATCCAACGCACGCTAGCCTTATATGAAGTTCGTGTTCCTCAGACCGGAGATTTGCCGCCGACTTCCTTCAGATTCCACCTCACGGTGGACACCCTTGTCTTGAGCTAATGGCTACTACTGCCTTCACCATTCGGGACTTGAACCCTATAGATAGCGCCCATGCTGGGCGCACTGAAAGAAAAGACGGCAAGCTGCCGTCTTTTCTAAAATGCGACTATTATTTGAATTTGTTCAGCTTATCGCCGAATCGCTCGCCGAGCGTTAGGGACAGCCCTTGATTATTGAGCGAAACATTATCGTTGTCATTAATATCTTTCGCAAACCGTGCACTCTTATCCGACTTCGCAGGTGCCGGCGGAGCTTCTTCCGTCTCCTTAATGCTGAGGCTGATGCGCTTCTCGTCAATGTTGATGTCGAGAATTTTCACCTTCACCTCTTGGCCTTCCTCCAACACTTCGTGCGGCGTTCCAATATGACGGTGAGAGATTTGCGAAATATGCACAAGCCCCTCAACTCCTGGTGCCAATTCCACGAATGCGCCGAAGCTGACCAATCTGCGAACGGTACCCGTTACAATTTCACCAATTTGGAATTGATCACGAGCTTGCTCCCAAGGACCCGGTTTTGTTGCTTTGATGCTTAGGCTGATTTTTTCCGTTTCCGGATTTACTTTCAGAATTTTAACGTTTACTTTGTCGCCTTCGCTTACGACTTCTGAAGGATGCTCAACGTGCTTGTAATCCATCTCAGAGATGTGTACAAGTCCATCGATGCCGCCTACATCCACGAATGCGCCGAACGGAGTCAAGCGTTGAACAGTACCTTCAATGATTTCGCCCTCTTTAAGCGATGCGAGAATTTGTTGTTTTTTCTGTTCGTATTCTTCATCCAGTACGTCTTTCTGCGACAGGATGACTTTATTCGTTTCGCGGTCGAATTCCTTGATTCTAACGCGCAGCGTCTTTCCTTTGTAATCAGAAAAGTCTTCAACGAAATGGCGTTCAACCATCGAAGCCGGGATGAAACCGCGCACGCCTAGATCGACAACCAGACCGCCTTTGACGACGTCTGATACGACGACTTCAAAAATTTCTTGGCTTTCGAATTTCTTCGCAAGCTCCTCCCACGCACGCTCACTGTCTACCGCACGCTTCGAAAGAATCAATTGTTCTTTATTATCGTTAATGCTGACGACCTTAACGGTCACGGTTTGATTCAGTTCAACGCCAGCTGCAGCGTTTTCCAGATGAAGAGCGGATAATTCACGGATCGGAATAATGCCGTCATATTTATAGCCAATATCCACATAGACTTCAGAGTCTTCGATCTTGACTACTTTCCCCTCTACAATGTCTCCTGCTTTCACAGTCGTGCCCGGATCTAGCTGTGCTTGATCTACTTCTTGCTCAGCAGGTGTTTCCACAGCTTGCTGTTCCTGCACCTCCGCTTGTTGTTCTAGCTGTTCTTGTTCTTTGATTTCATTTGACATGACTTTGCCTCCTCACTTACTATCCAAACAATCTATATTGTATGAAAACAATCCGTAAAGGTTACGAATCGTTTAACAGCATAATGGAATGATCTGCTTGCAATTAGTATTCATCGAATGATAGCAAACCATACAATCGTCACTCGTGTTCTTCGATCAGCTTGCGAATGCTGTTCATAACCGCTTCCGTCAGCTCCGCTTCGCGTTCCGATCCGTAATCTGCTGCCCGTATCGGCTGGCCATATACGACTTTCATTTTGCGCCCCAGCTTGTAGTTGCCGATTATGGCTGCAGGAACGATGACCGCTTGCGTGCGAATCGCCATGACGGCAGCACCTCGCTTCGCAGCCCCGACTTCGCCGCGGTTACGCGCGCCCTCTGGAAATATGCCAATTAACTTGCCGGATTGCAGCATCAAGATCGATTGTTTGATCGCATCCTTGCTTACGCGGCCGCGCTTGACCGGGAACGCTCCCCAGCCTTTGATAACCCAGTTGACGACTGGAATGCGAAACAGCTCAGACTTCGCCATGAAACGAATCGGCCGCTCGATGCCAACACCTAACGTCAGCGGATCCCAGTTGCTCTTATGATTTGAACAGAGCATAACACCGCCGGATTCCGGTATTTGATCGGCACCGATCACTTGAATGCGGAACATTATCCGATACATCGTTCGCACGATTACGCGGCTGAATCGATAAAATAACGTCGGTTTATCCATATGATTCCCCTCTGGATATCGCGAGGCGGCAAATGTCGGTAATCCGCTCTACCACCTGATCGATCGTCAAACCTGTACTGTCGACATACTCAGCATCGGGAGCCTGAATGAGCGGCGCTGTCTTGCGCTCCTGATCCATTCGATCGCGCTCCGCAATGTCTGTCACGAGTTGTTCGTAAGTTAGCGTTGAGCCTGTTTGCTTTAGCTCTGCATAGCGGCGCCTGGCGCGTTCTTCTACACTCGCCGTCAAGAAAATCTTCACTTCTGCGTCAGGGATCACGTGCGAGCCGATATCGCGACCGTCCATGACAACCCCTTTGCCCTTGACCATCTGCTTCTGCATGTGTACAAGCACACTTCGTACCTCAGGAATCGCAGCGATCTTCGATACGAGGCGGCTAACTTCCGGTGAACGTATCTCCTCAGTAACATCCTCTCCGTTCAGCAGCACACCTTGACCGGACTTTGATGTCACAAGCTGAATCGATAGATGCCTGGCCAGATCACCAATCTCGTCTACACATTGAACGGGTATGCGTCTACGCAGCACCTCAAGCGCAACCGCTCTATACATAGCGCCTGTATCAACATATATGTATCCGAGCTTGCTTGCAACCATCTTGGCAACGGTACTCTTCCCGGCTCCTGCAGGTCCGTCTATCGCAACATTAATCTTTGAAGTTTCCACGAAAGAATGTGCCTCCTGGCGGAAATCGGGATCTATGCTTTAACGTTCTTACACGTTAACGCCGGCTTAATATAGAAAAATGCAGGACTTGCCTGCTGCCGAAGGTAATTATATCATACCTGCTATGCGCATGCAAAGCAAAGTCAGCAGGCACAGCGCTGCTGACTTTGCTACCTTCCATCCGTTCTGTCCTAGATATCAAGTAGCGGATCGTGTCGTTTTGGAGCAGCAGTTGCGCCAAAAGCAATAACACAAAAATCGTCCATAGCAGTTTGATGAGCCATTTCTCTACTTTGTTAGAAAATTGTAAGTATCGCGCGATGTAGGACGAACGCTTCATCGGTTTGGCTATGGCTCCTTCCTTGAAGATCCGCTCGTTATTTTCGCAACTCTAATTGCTTCTCAAAGCAATACATGACAATCTTCTGACGATCCGGCTCAGAAGAGCTTTGTGAAGCGAACCATCAATAAGTACTTGCCATCTTCCTCCTCCTTCATGCGAACCACTTCACCCTGAAACGGAATATGCTCGATCTGCTCGTTGCGATATTGGATAAGCAGCCAACAGTCGATGATATCGTTCTCATAAATTTTTTCAGTCGTTACCATCGACAGCCCGCCGCCGCTTATGTCAACAGTCACACCCAAAAAACGCTTGCCGCTAACCTGACCTGCCACTTCGAGTTCAGCATCAACACGCAAAAACGAACGACGCTGTACTTTGGACACCTCAGACTTATCCGGCTTCTCAATCATAAACTGAAGAAACTTGTTTTCTTCCCGGCTGCCTCTTACGTATGCATCAAAAAAATAATTCACTTTGTCTTGTTTAGAAATAAAAGACACCTTAAGCAAATCGCCGTTATGTAGCAGCTTCGTTGTGCCTCGCTCATCAAATGGCGGCTCAATGTACAAATACTTATTGTCTATGTCTGAAATGCGGGATTTGAATACTCGCTGTTCCTCCCGCTGATCCTGAGAAACGATATGAAATTTGATCGATTGTCCGATAGTGGGCAGCAAACTCCCGATCACTCCTTAAGTATTAGTCCGTGATTTAAGTGTATACCAAAATGTTCACGGAAGGAAGAGGAGTTTGCTAGTTCCATCAGCCCACTATTGGTCGTCAAAATAGCCTAAGCCTGTTGTGCTTGTTGATCGGCTGCCCCGAGATGCTCGATTTTTTCCTCCATGCCGGTTTCGCTATTCAAGAAAATGCGATAAATACTTCCGTTAATGCGACCGGTAAATTCATGACAGAGCACTTCCTGATTCATATCATTTTGAATGACAGCTTGCTCATATTGCTGCACCTCGAAATTTTTGTTGAGCAGCGTTCTCGCTTCTTCCCGCGACATTACCGGCTGATGGATCTCCCTCTCTTTGTTCTCAAACACGTAATCAGTCGCTTGTAAGCCGGTAATTTCACCGTTGTCCAAGGCGACCTGCACGACCAGCTTTTTCGGATAGATGATGACTCCGTCCTGCGTGGCCGCGAACGTAATGGAAGCGGTATGACTGTACGTGTCATAATTGATCGGCTTTAACGTTCCATAGTCATGCTTTTCCAGAAATTGCTGAGCCAGTTTTGTCGCTTCAGCAACTGACAGCTTGCTGCTCTCCACATTTCGGTGATTCATAAAGTACAAAATCTTGCCGCCTTTTTTCGAAATGTCAATGTTCAAACGACTCGCTTCATCCCGTTCATCAACAACCGTGACACTGTAGGATGCGAACTCCGTTCCTTTGCCGTTTTCGGTTACGGTCGATTTCAAATCTTTCGGCAAATTCAGGAATGAATAGGCGATGCGTTTCGCTTCCTGCCGGTCAATGGTCGGCCCGTCCAGCTTTCGATTGTGCCGAGCCTCATACACGTTGATACTCGATGGGCCAAAATCGACATCAGAAAATTCCGTTACTTTCTGATCGACCATCTTGAAGCCGTCAATGATCGAATTTTCCGACTGTACGTCTTGCATGGCCATTTCCACTTCAACGTCCATCCAACGAACTTGCTTGCTTAACGCCTGTGACTGTATCTTGCGAAGCTCTGAAGACAGCTCCTTCGACCGCTTGTACAAAGCTTGCAAGGTAGCGGTTTCCTGTTCACTCAGCGGCTCCTTGCTCAAATCTCTAACCGCCGTATTGTATGAGAACTTAGCAATATTCGACAGAAACTCCTCCGTCTTGTTAAACGGTAACAGCGCCAGTGGCAATTGATTAATCTCCCCTTGCGCTTCGCTCGTAATGCGCCAAACGTTGACTAGGCACTTCCGGTGAAATTGCGAGGAATTCGCCCCGACCGCCAGCGCGTTGCCAAGCTGCTTGTTGAGTTCATCCATATGAAAAGCCAAGTTGTTGAACGCGCGTTGGTATTGGTTTTCGGCTTTGATGAGAATCGCATTTTTCTCTTGGTGTTCGCGGTAACCCCAAACCCCGGCGCCAACTAACGCAAGAACAAGCACGGGGAAAAGTACCATGCTGAGCCGTTTATACATATAAAAAACTCCCTTCACAACGAATCATTCACGTGCTTTGCATTCGTAGGAACTCGCACTTTAATGAATATTGTTCGTTGATTCCGGGAGCTTTATGCACGATATTCGATCTAATAATAGCGTGTCAATCGACTGAGCTATTGATCTTGCTTACAGCTTATATCCTCGCAGCTTATATATCCTCGGTAATCATTTCCAGGTCCTTATCGTTGTTGCAAATGCAACGCATGAAGCCAGTGTTAATCTTATCCTTATTGCGACTACCACGAAGCGTATATCGTTCTCCGCATTGCTTGCAATTAATGATCACCTTCACTCGTTCTTGCGACATAAGCACCCTCCTTGTCTTCTTTACGCTTCATTATGGACTATTCGAGGGGACGTTAATCGTCTCCTCGCGCATAACATAACGAAAAGGCGACCTTTCGAGCGACTTGCGAACGAGAATCGTACTGGATACCCATAGAAGAGCCATGAATGGCACGATGATCCAAATCCAATGAGCGGACATCGCCAATTGAATGTAATCAAACAGCCCGTGCAGCAAGATCGGTAACAGTAAGGCCAGCATCAAATATTTCTTGCATGCTTCAGATTGAAACTTGGCCTTTCCAAAATAATAACCCATAACGACTGCAAATAGAGCATGTCCAGTTACAGGAAGTAAGGCGCGAATGAGCAAAGCAAGTGGCTGTGCCGGCTGAGCAAAGGCGTATAAGACGTTCTCAAGCGTTGCGAAGCCGAGCGATACGGCTACCGTATAGACGACACCGTCATACGGTTCGTTGAAGAACGACTGATGAAAGATCGTGAAATAAATGACGAACCATTTCAGAAATTCCTCGATCCCACCTGAGATGACAAACGAGAACAGAAACGGATGCTCGCCAAACCAAAGCACGAAGCCGCGTTGCAAGAACATCGTCGGAAAGACAAGCAACAAACCGATCGCGAACAATTTCAATACTTTACGCACGGGCTCAGCATCGTACCGATCTTTCAAATAGAAATATGTTAACAAAGAGAAGCCCGGTGTAACCGCGGCTACAAGCAATGAAACCCACATGGGTTTTCCCCCTGATTCATGAATAACCGAGCAAACAGACATCTCCCGTCGGGCGAGCCCGCCGGGAGGATGTCTTTATACGTCAGAAGTGACGGCATATAACCTCCACCGCACGATCTGCTATGATCATCTTGCCGTATTCACCCAGCACTGCATCGGTGACGGACGCAGCCTCTCCGTACTCAGACAGAATGGCCACCACAAGCTGTAAATCTTGATCATCCAAATATTCCGGATCAATGACGAGCACATACTGCGAATGGTAATGATACAATACGCCGCCATCTACTAAGCGCCTAACTGCTTTCGCCGCCATCACCAAATGCTCAAAGTCCGAGAACGCATACGAAATTAATTCGCTTTGCTCCAATGTAACCTCAAGCTCATAAATATCGTCTTCCTCATCATCGATTGAGGTAGCGCTACTTCCCTTCGTTACAATTACGACCATGCCTTGTGCCGGCAACGCGAACACTTCGACGGCCAGAGGACCTGTAACGTCAAAGCCTAATTCATTATATGCTTGATCCATCATTTCGCTAAATAGTTCATGTACTTTCGGAATTTCTCGCCACATGTCTTCCTTTTGAATTCCTCTCTCAGAAAGGTCGTCAAAAGTCAGGAAAATCCGTATCTTATCTTGACTTAATCGTTCCATTTTCATGACAGGATCCTCCTTCATGCCCTCTGTTATCATAAAATATGAAAATGCCAAGCCGCGTGTGAACATTTCACATCAGTCGCACGGCTTGTACAAAGATCATCAATCATATGTTATCATTTTACGGACATAAATGCACGAAATTTTGTAAAGAAATCATCCGTTTTGCAAGGCTTAGGTGTATGCCCTTGCCCGAAGGATGATTGATCGCAGCAAAAAAGCAAGGACCATTCATTGGAAGCTTCGCTGCTCCTTTGAACGGACCTTGCTTGAAATGATGAAAGTATATGTTTTAGTGAGTGTTCTGAGACAAAATTTCGTTCACTTCTTTTTTTACATTAGCGTCCTTGGCAATCATTTGTTCCAATTGCTGCTGATCTGCCTTTTTGTCCGTCTTCTGGGTCGTTCCGCTTGCGGCCTGCTTTGAGGCGGAAGGTTCCGATGCCTCAGCTTGTTTGTTCGTGCCCATCATTTTAAATCCATCGCCGATGGCGCTCGTTACCATTTGTCCCATGCGCATAAAATTCATGTTGCTGTTTCTGCGCGATAGCCATACTGCTGCGGCTGCTGCCCCCACTATCGTACCGAGTAGAAATCCGCCACGCATGATCATCACCCCTTCATAAGTTTTTCCCTTCGTATTTTGATCTGTGCATGAGTATTACATGCATGTCAAATTCTAGTACAGTGCATGCTCGCGGTTTGTAATCACAGCAAGTATCCTACAATCGCTCACTTTAGGTCCCTCTCGCCAAAGTTTGTCGTGAAGTCAATCGCAGTAATCACTGCTACCGCAGCTTCCGCTCCCCCAAAAATAATGTTAAAGTCACACCGATTCAGATATGATACAATAATGAAAATTAGGAAGAGGAGATTGAACTAGCAATGCAGAGATGGATAACGATCATGCTTCTCGTCATCTTTTTTGTCAGCGGATGCGCGCAAGGGCCAAAGTACGAGGAGCATCCGCAGTCAGACACAACTCCGCAGCCGGAAAGCGTTGTACAGCCGCCCGCCGCAACGCCTGATGAAACGGAGGAACCGCTGGAAACAGACGGCGAAATAGATCAAGAAAGTGAGGAAGAGCCGGAAGTGAAAATCGCTTACTATATGAATGAAATATATGATATTAAGCCAATTGATGAGGAAACGGAGAAGAATGTCGTATTGCTGACGTTCGATGACGGTCCGAAAGAAGAAGAAATGCTGACCAGCATGCTGAACACGTTGAAAAAGCATGATGCGAAAGCGATTTTCTTCGTTAACGGGTTTCGGGTGCAAGCCAACCCGGAATTGCTGGAGCTGATTCACAGCGAAGGACATGCGATTGGCAATCATTCTTGGGATCATATTAATTTGAAAAATGAAAGTGAGGATTCGATTCGTCAGCAGGTGGACGATGTCCAGCAAATCGTAGAAGAGACAATCGGCGAAAGACCTGTATTCTTCAGACCTCCGCACGGAGCTTCGAACGAATTTTTGCGTGAATATGTAAAGCAGCAAGGCATGCTGTTCATGACTTGGTCAAACGGTTCGCTTGATTGGGATTCCCGCAGTCAAACACCCGAGGCGGTCATCGCCAACGTGATGGACCAACTGCGTCCTGGAAGCAATATTTTGATGCATGAACTGCCATGGACGGCGGAAGCGCTAGACGAATTGTTAACGAGGCTCAAGGATGAAGGCTATTCATTCGTTAATCCCCATTCCATTCGTATAGAAGCTGATGCAGATTCGGCATAACTTGCAGGCATCATAAGTGCAGAGCCTTACTTTGCAAGTCATCTTCCGGAGTCTGCATCAGTGAGCAATGGATTAGTTGTTCTGATACCCCCAGACAATCAAGATGACAACCAGAGTAATAAACAACCAGACGAGCGTGATCGAATAGATTTTGCTCGTCTTTGATTTTTTGCCAGCATGCTTCAATATGCGCGGTGGAAGCTCCTCTAGGATGCTGTCTTCCGGAACCTCCTCCGGTAGATTCAGCTTAGGATTTCTTTCTTTCATGGTTACCTCCTATGTCATATCGAACGAAGATGAACATGATGAAATCGTAACACGCATGCGCCACAATCGCACTCCATAAATTGCCTGTAAGCTCATACATAAGTCCCAATCCGTAACTAATCAGAAATACCATGCCAGTAAGCACCCAATGCTTCAAATAGTGGACATGGATAAGTGCGAACAAGATGCTCGTCCAATACGGCCCCAGCCAATATTGTAATGCTCCTCGAAACAATATCTCCTCACAAAATCCGACGACAAGACAAATGATTAGCAAATGCCATAAGGGAACACGTCTCGCCAGCTTGCTAGTCATTTCGTCGTGCAAGCGATCCTTCTCTGGCACAAGCGGTGTTAATGCGACGTTCAACACGATGACAGCCGCACAAAATATCGCCGACCAAACAAAATCCGTAGCTTCCCCGAATTTCAGTGCATCAGTTAACGTTTGGGACTGAAAAAAAATGATGCACATGCCGATAATCAATATAAGGGATTGCGTAATATACAGGTTGATGACGATCGTTGTTTCAGTGAGTTCCACAGTGTTCGCCGGCCTTAACCGCCTGCGAATTCTGCGCAGCCATTGGCGCATTGCCTAATCACCCATTCCCTTCTGCGGGTCGAAGTTTTATAATACACTAGTACGTTACCCAGTATCCGCATTCGAACACGCACATTTAGTATCTGCTAAGGAGGAAGCATATGGGGAAACGGTTGACGATCACGGACTACATTTTCGCATTTTTATTTATTTTTATGTTTTTCTGCATAATCGTCGCCTTCTTCTATGGAGTGAATGTCGGCAAAACCCAAGCAGCAGAAGAATACGAACAATTGTTGCAGGCAGAAGAGGAACTGCCGGAAGAATTAATTGCTTATCACCAGCAGCACCTAGTTTCATTCTATTATAACGTATATTCACCGTTTGCAACATTTCAAGACGCCTGGTTCCGGGAGCTCGGTAAGATTGCTGTCGGAGGAACGGCCGATGTGGAGTCTAGCTTGCGGGAATTAAGCAAAATTGCTTCAGAATCGTATCAAGCGATCGAAGAGATGAAGATGCCTGCTACGTCTCCCCTGCTGCAAGAAGCACAGACGAATTATTTGCGTAGCTTACGTCTGTTCAAGGAAGTTGACCAGCAGTTCAAGGGCACACCATTGTCCGGTCTGCAAGCGCCGCAACTCTTGTCAGATGATCCGTACATAGCTGAAGCGATCCGCTATGCAGTCGCCGCTCAGGACGATTACTATGAAGCGATCGTCAGGTGGCACCAATCCGTAGTGTTGGAAGTAAACGGAGTCGAAGCGCTCTCGCAAGCGGATGTATCACTTGACGAGTGGCAATCGCTCCCTTTCAACGTCAAGAACAGCATCGTCGCCAAAAGCTTGAACGAGCATCAAATTTTTGCTGCATATACGCCGCAAGATATGACCGCTGTCCTTTCCTCCATGATAGAAACTGGACGAACGGATTCTCTTGGCCTAGAAACCGTGAGCGATGCGATCGTGCTGCTGCATGAGACGAACGCTGTACGAAGCGGCGACTACTTCCAATATTTGAATGCGTTCGAAGAAGAAGTGATGCCTCAGCTTCCTTTCTTCTCACACAACCATTCACCCGCAGCATGAAGCGACTAGTCGTTTCATTTACCAAGCTCTTTATGAGCACATCATTTTAGCACGAAGAGACGCATCTAGCGTCTCTTTTCTCATGATGAGAGCTAATGGCGATGTCCGGCAGCCGGAAGAATTATTGCAATTATCCAATTAAATCTTCACTTTGCATACTGATCTCCTATGATTGTTGCAAATATCCAATTATTTTACGCCAGAATTAGCTTTTCTATCCGAATTTGAAAATATAATTGGACTTATGCTATTAAACTGGCAAATCGTGCGGATCATACTGCAGATTATTGGATATTTGCAACTATCGTCATTTCAACGACTCGATTTCAACGACTCGATTTTAACAACTCGAGCAACGCCAATCGACTTCTCATACACTCCATCACTCTCATCCCCCGTACACTCGTCCATCTACGTACAATCTCGGATGAGGAAAGACGTTGCAATCCGTGTTTGATTTCATTACAATAAGTATGGAAATACATATTGGGGTCAAAACCTATTGGTTTACTTTGAATTATAGGAGGATGCAACATGTCGAATTTAGTAGTAGACGCATTTATTGAGATTCCGCAAGGAAGCCAAAACAAGTATGAATATGACAAAGAGAAGGGGCAATTCATTCTTGACCGTGTTTTATACGGCTCGATGAGATACCCAGCAGAGTACGGCTATCTCGATCAAACGCTCGCGCTGGACGGAGATCCATTGGATGTCCTCGTGCTCGTGACTAACCCAACCTTCCCTGGCTGTGTAATTAATACGCGCATTATTGGCGTAATGCTGATGGTGGACAACGGTGAGCAAGATGAGAAACTGATCGGCGTACCGACGAAAGATCCGCGCTGGAATCACGTAAACAGCTTGGAGGACGTCGCACCGCATACGCTTAAGGAGATCGAAAACTTCTTCCTGCGCTATAAGGATTTGGAAAACAAGACGGTTGAAGTTTCCGGATATAAAGATGCGGCCTTCGCTAAACAGCTTTACGAAGAATGCACAAAGCGTTACAACGAATCGAAGTAAGGATCATCGATCTGCCTCAGGCAAGAGCTTAGAGTATTGACACTTGCCTAAAGCACGTGATAAATTAGAGAAAATAACCCTACAAGAACGAACGACTATGATGGAAACCGTCCGCAACGATCAACCCCCAGAGAGCCGGTGGCAGGTGTGAACCGGCGGTGTGAATTGCAGGACAAGCATTCCGGAGTTGCTGTACTGAACGCATGAGCTATTAGGTGCAGCCGGCAGCAGCCGTTATCTGTTTGGTCTATGACCAGTAGAGGCCAACCGTGTGAACGGCTGGTGAAAAAGGGTGGTACCGCGAAGTATACTCTCGTCCCTTACGACGCAATTCGTGCAGGGATCGGGAGTTTTTTTGCGTCATGGTTCCAATTTTCTTCTCACACATTAAATTTTTAGGAGGAAAAACAATGTTTAGAGTTCTTGTGTCGGATCCGATAAGCGACCAAGGTCTGCAACAGCTAATGGATGCCAGCGATGTCATATTGGACAAGAAAACTGGCTTGTCAGAAGACGAGCTCGTTGCCATTATTGGCGAGTATGATGCGTTATTGGTGCGCAGTCAGACGAAGGTTACGGCGCGCATCATGAACGCCGCTAGCAAACTAAAGGTCATCGGCCGCGCCGGAGTCGGGGTGGATAACATTGATCTGGAGACAGCAACGCAGAAAGGAATCATCGTCATTAACGCGCCCGACGGCAACACGATTGCGACCTGTGAATTGACGTTCGCCATGATGATGGCATTGGCACGTAATATTCCGCAGGCTTATAAGAAAACGATCTCCGGCGAGTGGGATCGCAAATCGTTCGTCGGCGTCGAGCTGCGAGCCAAAACCCTCGGTGTCATCGGCATGGGACGCATCGGCACGGAAGTTGCAAAGCGTGCCAAAGCATTCGGGATGGAAGTGCTCGGGTATGACCCGTTCCTGACGGAAGACCGTGCGGAAAAGCTAGGCGTTACTTTAGCTTCAGTAGACGAAGTTTGCGAGCAATCGGACTTTATTACCGTGCATACGCCACTGACGAACGAAACGCGCAACCTTCTCTCCACTCCGCAATTTGCAAAGATGAAGAAAGGCGTCCGGATTATTAACTGCGCGCGCGGCGGCATTATCGATGAAGTTGCGCTCGTTGAAGCGATTGACTCAGGCATTGTAGCCGGAGCGGCATTCGATGTGTTCGTTGAGGAACCGCCTGCTGCGGATCACCCATTCCTCAACCATCCGAAGATCATCGTTACGCCTCATCTCGGCGCTTCCACGATTGAAGCCCAAGAAAACGTCGCGATCGATGTGGCTGAGGAAGTGCTGCATATTTTGCGTGATGAACCGTTCAAAAATGCGGTCAACATGCCGCCGGTACGGGCAGATGTCTTGGCGAAGCTGCAGCCGTACTTCCTGCTCGGAGAACGAATGGGACAATTGCTGGCTCAAATGTCTGAACAAGCGCCGCGGGAAATTGTCATCAACTACTCTGGTGAACTGGCCAATGTCGATACAGCACCGCTCGCCAGATATATCATCAAGGGTGTATTGAGCCACCATCTCGGTTCCGATGTCAATATTATTAATGCGATGCATATGGCCAAATCACGTGAAGTGAGCATCATCAGTGAAAAAACGACGAAAACGAAAGGCTTTACGAATCTGATCACGATTACGCTTCGCTCAGACAAGGAAGAACGCTCTGTTGCGGGCACGCTGCTCAATGGATATGGACCGCGCATCGTGAAGATTGACGGCTATCCGGTCGATGTGGCGCCGGAAGGCAATATTTTGCTCGTAGCGCATCATGACAAGCCAGGCATTATCGGACGTCTGGGCTCCATCCTCGGAGACAGCGGAACGAACATTGCTACGATGCAAGTCGGCCGCAAAGTCGTCGGCGGCTCTGCTATTATGGTGCTTACGGTAGACAAGCCTGCACCCGCTGAAGCAATTCAGGAGCTGCTGCAGCTACCGGAAATTAACCAAGTGAAGGAAATTTCGTTCTGACATCCGTATGAAATATTATAAAAGCCCCTTCCCTATTATTTGCTCACAGGGAAGGGGTTTTTCGTTTGTTCTCACTTGACAAATGAGAATGAATATCAATATTAATAATAATTATTATTTTAGAATTATTATTGATTAGGACCTCCCTTTGTGCTACACTATGTACAAGGAGGCGATTGGTATGCAATTCGATACAAGACTTTATTCGCAATCCGTAAAGGTCCAAAAACCGAACTGGTTAGCGACCGTCAAGCCTCACGGAGAACTGGCAGCTGCTCTGTTCAGCGGATTGCTGATCATAGCTGGCTGGTTGTTGCAATCTTATGATCATTACACAGCATCAGTGGCTGTCTTTATTGCTGCATATGTAATCGGCGGATTTGCCAAAGCGAAAGAAGGCATTGAGCATACGATTCGTGACAAAGAGTTAAATGTAGAATTGCTCATGATTCTCGCCGCAGTCGGTTCCGCTATGATCGGATACTGGTCCGAAGGCGCGATCTTAATCTTTATCTTCGCGTTAAGCGGCGCGTTAGAAAATTATACAATGAGCAAAACCCGCAAAGAAATATCTGCACTGCTCAGTTTGCAGCCGGAAGAAGCCGTACGAATCATAGATGGCAAACAGCAAAAAGTATCCGTGCATGAGCTGACAGTTGGCGACCTTATCCTCGTTAAGCCCGGTGAACGCGTACCGGTAGATGGCATCATTACCGAAGGGCAAACAAACCTGGACGAATCAGCTTTAACCGGTGAATCCATTCCACAATTCAAAAGTCAAGACGACGAAGTGTTTGCCGGAACCGTCAACTTGCGAGGCACGATCTATGTCCGCATGAACAAGCCGAATCACGAGTCGTTATTCCAGAAGATTATCGATCTCGTGGAATCCGCGCAAAGTGAAAAATCACCTTCTCAGCAATTTATGGAACGCTTTGAAGGCAAGTATGTGAAGGTCGTATTGGCAGCTGTCGGAATCATGCTCGTCCTCCCGCCGTTTGTGTTTGGCTGGAGCTGGGAGGAAACGTTATATAGGGCATGTGTGCTGCTCGTCGTCGCTTCCCCTTGTGCGCTCGTAGCCTCGATTATGCCGGCTGCACTTGCTGCGATTTCCAACAGCGCCCGCAATGGGATTCTTGTCAAAGGGGGCGCGCATCTCGAAAATCTCGGGAAGCTTAAAGTCGTGGCATTTGATAAGACGGGAACACTGACGAAAGGGAAACCGCAGGTGACCGATGTGATCACGCGTGAAGACGTTAGTGAGAAGGAGCTGCTGCAGCGTGTCGCGGCGATAGAGCGATTTTCCAATCATCCGCTGGCGGGAGCCATCGTGCGCTATGCTGCTCAGCTAGGAGCTGCAGAAGATGAAACACCGCGCCATGTTGAAGATATTGCTGGCCATGGTGTACAAGCAGAACTAGATGGTGTCGTATGGAAAATCGGAAAGGCCGAGTTTGTCGGCGCTGAAGATAGTAGGCAGTTTCGTGGCGGAGCCGGACCTACGCTCGCTGCACAAGGAAAAACGATCGTCTACGTTAGAGACGATCGCGGTATAGCAGGCATCATTGCTTTGCAAGACGTCCTTCGCAGTGAAGCGATTGAAGCGATCAAGCTGTTGAAGAAAGCCGGTGTGCATACGGTGATGCTAACTGGAGACAGCGCATCAACAGCCCGGGCGATCGCTGAGGTAAGCGGTGTGGATGCTTATCAAGCGGAATGCTTGCCAGAGCATAAACTGCGTGAGCTCAATCGCTTGAAAGAAAAATACAAATCCGTAGCCATGGTCGGAGACGGCATCAACGATGCACCAGCCCTCGCCTCAGCTACGGTCGGCATTGCTATGGGTGAAGGAACAGATGTTGCGATGCAGACAGCGGATGTTGTGCTAGTCAAGAACGACCTGCAAAAGATCGCACATGCGGTTCGCCTGTCGAAACGGATGAACCGCATCGTCAAGACGAATATCGCCTTCTCCATCTCTGTCATCGCACTATTGATCGCCTCCAACTTCATGCAGTCGCTCGCACTACCGCTCGGCGTCATCGGTCATGAAGGAAGCACGATCCTCGTTATTCTTAATGGACTTCGCTTGCTTCGTCCATAGCCTGCAGCGGCAAGTAAAGGACAAAGGTCGTACCGCGGCCGACTTTACTTGTCGCTTTTATATGTCCGTTATGTTTGTCCACGAAGTTTTTGACGATGGCGAGTCCTAGACCCGTACCACCGCTCGTCTCTCGTGTCCGCGCTTTGTCGGCTTTATAAAACCGCTCAAAAATATACGGCAAATCGTTCTCCGGAATGCCCTGCCCTTCATCAATGACCTGCAGCTTGGCCCACGGGGCGCCTTCCCGTACGACTTGCTCCGCTATGATCATAATGTTCTTCCCACTAGGCGTATGCCGAATCGCATTGTCTAGCAGGTTCGTCATCACTTGCTCCAGCCTGTCCTCATCGGCTCTTTTCATTACGAGCTCGTCATCCGGCAAATCAATCGTTAAGCGAATGCCTCGCTCCCTCGCAATCGATACAAATTTGCGATACACCCGATGCAGCATGGCCTTAAGCTGTACCTCGGAGTAATGCATCTCCAAATGTCCGGACTGCATCTTCGCCAAATCGAGCAAATCTTGAACGAGCCGTCCCATGCGAAGCGATTCTTCATGAATGACTTGAACATATTGATTGCTCTCTTCCTGCGTTTCCGCAATCCCGTCAAGTAGTGCCTCACTATACCCTTGCACCATGGAAAGCGGCGTCCTTAGCTCATGCGACACATTCGCCAAAAAGTCGTTGCGCAGCTTATCGAGCTTGTTCTCTTCCGTGACATCGCGCAATACAGCGACAGCTCCACGTAACTGGTGATCCGAATAAAGCGGCGTCATGGCTACTGACCATACCGTATTCATGACATTGAGCTTGGAAGTACGCTCAGCAGAGCCATTGACCACAGAATCATACAAAGCGAGCAGCGGTCTCGGCACACAGCCGATTTCTTCGCTAACCGGCATTTGTGTGCGAGATTCCTCCTGGTCGACATTCCATTCGATTCCGTTCCACTCTTCCACCAGCCGCTGGCCTTGCGGGTTGGCCAAGATGACCGTTCCATTCGCATCAAAGGTTACAACCGCATCGCTCATGCTGCTAAGAATGCTGGACAGGTGTTCCTTCTCGTGCTTCAGCTCGTTAATTAACAGCTGCACTTGCTCTGCCATGTGGTTGAACGTGCGCGCCAGTTCCCCCAGCTCATCGCTGGATGTATAAGAAATCCGACGCGTGTAGTTGCCTTTGGAAATATCATCAGCTGCTTCTTTCAATTGGATGAGCGGACGCGTAATGCGGCTTGACAGGAACAACGCAAACAGCGTCGTCAT
This sequence comes from uncultured Paenibacillaceae bacterium, assembly GCA_963755735.1. Lineage (GTDB taxonomy): Bacteria > Bacillota > Bacilli > Paenibacillales > DA-C8 > Insulibacter. Next base: position 12,508 of record CAVWLN010000030.1, on the reverse strand, counting down.
GGAGAAGCCAATCGCGCCCGTAATATAGAACAAATGCTTCACGTCAGTGGAATTCGTGAAGTTGTACTCAATATATTCCAGCATGAACATACCAAGAATGACGAGCACAATGATGACTAAAGCGATAATCGTCAACCAAAGCTTGCCGACGATGCTCGTTAAGAAAGACATTACTTCGGCACCTCTAGTTTATATCCGACACCCCATACCGTTGTAATCATTTGTGCCGCTTCCGGGGATGACTTCGTAAGCTTTTCACGCAGACGTTTGACGTGCGTATCAACCGTCCGCAAATCACCGAAAAATTCATAGTTCCATACGTCTTTCAACAGCTGTTCGCGAGAAAATACTTTGTCCGGCGAAGAAGCGAGATAATGGAGCAATTCATACTCCTTTGGCGTCAGGCTCACTTCAACACCGCCAGCTGTTACGCGATGCGCATCGTGCTCGATGACCAGGTTCGGGAATACGATGTTATTGCTCGTATTGCCGCTTGCGACCATATTGCCCGCCGCTGAACGGCGCAAGATCGCTTTCACCCGATAGATGACTTCACGCGGACTGAACGGCTTGACGACATAGTCGTCGGCGCCGACTTCAAAGCCTTGCACACGGTTCGACTCTTCGCCGCGTGCGGTCAGCATGATAACAGGCGTTGTCTTCTCCTGACGCAGCTTGGCGCACACATCGATCCCATCCATTCCAGGCAGCATGAGATCAAGCAGAATGAGGTCAAAATCTTGTTCCAGCGCCAGCTTCAAAGCCTGTTCCCCGTCTGCCGCTTCAACGATCGTAAAGCCTTCCTTCTCCAAGTACATTTTCAACAGACGCCGAATTCTTTCCTCGTCATCTACCACAAGAATTCGCAAATCGTTCTCACTCATCTTCTACCACCTCCGTATATTAAACGCCTGCATAAGAATGCAGACCCGCGATGACCAGATTGACCCCGATCAGTGTAAACATAATGATCAAAAACCCGATCACGGACATCCAAGCGGATCGCTCGCCTTGCCAGCCGCGAGACAGTCGCAGATGCAAATACGCAGTATAGAACAGCCATACGATCAGCGCCCAGGTTTCTTTCGGATCAAAAGCCCAAAATCTACCCCACGCCTGATGCGCCCATATACTTGCAAAGATCAGTGCGCCGAGCGTAAAGATCGGATAGCCGATGGCGATCGCCCGATAGCTAATCTCATCCAAATCTTGCTCATCGATACCATTTAACACTTTCCCGATCACCGCCCCGAGCGGCTTGCGAACGATCAGCCTGAGCAGCCCGTATATAAGCAATCCCACGACGATAGACCAGATCATCGTATTGACCTTGCGTCCCGCATCCACACCTTTCAACCAAGACGGTGCTTCGCCAAGCGGTTTATCCAACCCTAGAAATGGCGGCATGCTGACGACTTCACTGTTGGAAGGCTGGATAAGCGGCGGAAGCGTATAGACAACTTCCTTCTCGCTAACCATTTCCACACCGCTTTGATCCGTGTTCGTAACCGTCTGCAGGAATACCGCTTCATATCCCGCGCCACGGAAAGCAAAGACGAGCACGATAAAGGAGATCAGCATAGTGAGCGAAGCGAGCGTAACCTCCACACCGAATATTTTGCCTTTCTGAGATTTGCCTTCTCCGCTGAATTGAACCGTACGCAGCAAGTACATTAAACCAGCGGCAAAACCGACAGCAAGGAATGCTTCGCCTAGCGCCGCCAGTGTGACGTGAATGTACAGCCAAATACTTTGCAGCTGTGGAATTAGCGGCTTGATCTCATTCGGAAACACCGCCCCGTAAGCGACGATAATGACTGCGAGCGGCATAGCGAATAAGCCGATGAGCGGCTTGCGATACAGCGCATAAATGACAATGAACGCAAGCACGAGCATCATGCCGAAAAAGATCAAGAACTCATACAAGTTCGCCACTGGAATGTGCCCTTGTGCCACCCATCGAATGCCAGAAAATGCGGCATGGGCTACAAACCCGAGGACAGCCACCGCCAGTCCGATCATTCCCCATTTTCGCTCATGTGCGACTGGGTCCCGGTTGCTCCATCGCTTGCCAAGGATAGCGACCGCAAACACGATGAATGACAAGCAATATAATAAGAATGCCGCGAATAAAAAGTTACTGCTCGTATTGTGCAACGATTGTACTTGTTCGATGCTCATAATTTGCTCACCCCGTTATTTTCCAACGATTTGGCATCCACTTCGATGCCGGTTTTGGCAAGAATTTTGGACAATTCCTGTCGCATGCCGTACCAATTTTTGTTCGTATGTGCAGCGACGATCAGACGATTGCCGTCAAGGCGAATCCAGATTCTACGGTGCTGCCAGTAGAGCCCGAGGACGACGCCGAACAGGAATATGAGCGCGCCTGCCAAAACATACGGCAGCGCCTTTTCGGTTCGCACGAGCAAGTACGAATTGTATCTGGATGCGCTCATTCCACTGATGACGAACTCCAGCGGGTCGGTATTTTCATCGCCTGATATGCGTGTTTGATAGTTTTGAAACGGGACGAGAAAGTAAGATTCGCGATTCCCCTCGGCATCAGTAGATTCCAAGATAAAGGCAGGGTTGTTCGGAAGCCTTGACTTCGTCGCCGGCTCTCCTCCGATGTTGACGAGATCGGGATAATATCCACTCAGTTCAAACTGCCTGCTGCCCGCTTCATAATAAGTTTGCGGATCGGACAAATCAATGGTCAGCGTGCCTGTCTCCTGTCCATTCTCCACAATGTCAAACGAAATCTCGGTCGCCTGCGGCAAAAATTCATAGTCAATCTGATAGATCGAGAAGCTGTCATACACCAGCGGTTCATTCGGCCGAATCGTATGCTTCAGCACTTCTTCCAGCACCGGTTCTTTGAGCGGATTGTTGCAATCCGCGACGCAGCGATATAAGACGGCTTCAGTAGCAAACACTGGCATCAGCTGCTGGCCGCTAATATGCGGACCGATCTCCTCCGCCTCGGTAAATTGGATGTTCTCCAAATAGTATTCCGTCCCTGTAATCCAGCCCGTCTCTCCTTCACTAAGCCCGATGCCTTCGCTCATGTACCAGCCTGGAATGCCTCGCGTGAGAAGGGCTACCAGTAGGATGATTAAGCCGACATGGTTAATGTAAGGCCCCCATCTGCTGAAGCGATTTTTCTCAGCCAACAATGCGTTCTTCTCTCGCATCAGCTTGTAACGGCGAGATTTCATCGCCTGCTCCGCTTGCTTGAGCCATTCTTCCGGCTCTGCAATGTCGGCTGTGTAGAACACACGCTGTCGCTTTAAGAACGTTTCATGCTTCGTTGCTTGTTGTTTCTTAAGTGCGCGGTATAGTGGAATGACACGGTCCAAGCTGCATATAATTAAGGAGGCGGCAATCAGGACGATAAGTGTCTTGAACCACCAGGAGCCGAACGTATCCGCTAAACCAAGAGAATAATACAAATGCCCGCTAAATCCGTACTCTTCTATGTAGTACGCTTTCGGATCATTGCTTGGGACCACGTTCACCTGCGGCAGAAACGTACCGAACATCGCGAGGATCAGCGTAATGATAATCAAATAAACCGCTACTTTGACAGATGAGAAAAAATTCCACACGCGATCTAAAAAATTCGGATTCCGCTTCTGCGAGCGTCTCGCAGCTCCTTCATAGCGCATCTCTAGAAAAGCGTTCGAGTTTGCTTCTTCTTGCTCAATCGGCAACCCGCACGCTTCACATAGTACCGTGCCGACGGGATTTTGATGTCCGCACTCGCATTTGGTGTTTTTCAGCACAATCAGGTATCCCCCGTTCTATACAACAATGCCTGCGGGCGGCTAATGATTAGCCGTACAGCAGGCGTTTGATCGCAATGTCGATATCATGAGTCGCTAGCGACCCCTCGTTCATCTCGCCGACAATCTTCTGACGGATGATTCCTTGTTGATCAATGAAGAATGTCGTCGGATATTCATATACGCCGTATTGCTTCCGGACTACGTTCTTGTCAAGCAAGATTGGAAACGTCAAGTTCATGCCACGCGTAAAATTGTTAATCGTCACCGTGCTCTCGTCCAAATTAATGCCGAGCACTACTAAGTTTTGATCTTTATACTGCTCATACTTGTTCTGAATGAGCGGCATCTCCCGCACACACGGTTCACAGAAGCTGCCCCAGAAGTTTATGACGACGTAAGTTCCTCGGTAATCTTGCAGTTCATATTGCTCTCCGTCCAAGCCATACAAGCTGAAGTCTGGTGCCTTATCGCCGACGTCAGGGTTCGGAGCCGCCGATAAATTGGCGCCAATCGTCACAGCTCCGGCGACGATAATCACGATCAATATGAACAACTGTACCCATTTGTTGCGTGCCACGGCTCTTCACCTCATCCTCATTATAGCGAAAAATATCGCCGATCTGAGCAGCTAATTGTGAACGTTATTTGTCTTGTACTTGCGCACCGCATCGCGCAATTCCTTGACGTCTTGTGCATGCAGCACACGATATTTGCCGCGTGGCAAACCGCCCAAAGACAGCGTCCCGAACTGAATTCGCTTCAATCTAGTCACCGGGAAGCCGACCTTCTCGAACATCCTTCTAACCTGCCGATTCCGCCCTTCATGGATCGTGATCATGATCACGGATTTTTTCTCATCCGGTGATACGTCATAATATTCGACCTCAGCCGGTGCCGTCATGCCATCGTCCAGCATTAAGCCGCTCCGCAGCTTGTCCAATACGTCGCCGTGCGGTACTCCATTGACATATGCCAAGTATGTGCGCGGCACATGATGTCGCGGATGAGTGAGCAAATTCGCAAGCTCTCCATCATTGGTAAGAAGTAGCAAGCCTTCCGAGTCGTAATCCAAGCGACCTACGGGGTAGATACGCTCCTCGATTCCTTTCAAGTAATCGGTCACGACGCGGCGGCCTTGCGGGTCTTTCACGCTCGTAATGACTCCCTTCGGCTTATGGAGCATCACGTAAACTTTATGTTCCATGCGAATCGGTTTACCGTTCACCTTGATGACGTCGACCTCAGGATCCACCTTCACGCCAAGTGTGGTAACGACTTCATCATTCACCTCGACTTTGCCAGCCAAGATGAGCTCTTCACACTTTCTGCGTGAAGCAACGCCTGCATGCGCTAATACTTTCTGCAATCTTTCCATTATTTCCACCTCAACCATAATCATAACCATCCTGAGGGCAATGTACAAGTTTGCAGACGATCAGCGGTTTAGGAACCAAAAACGAGCATGCAGACAGCGATTGCAGCGATGAACCCGACGAGGTCGGCGAACAGTCCGACCTTTACCGCATAGCGGGAATTGCGAATGCCGACGGCACCGAAATAGACGGTAATGACATAGAGGGTCGTGTCCGTACTGCCCTGAATCGTTGAAGCGATTCGGCCGATGAGAGAGTCCGGACCGTATTGCTGAATCAAATCAGTGGCAAATGCAAGCGAGCCTGCTCCAGTAATGGTTCGCAGCAGGCCAAGCGGCAACACTTCGCCGGGGATTCCCAGCCATTCAAAGAGGGGGCGCACGCCACCGACCAGAAGATCGAGTGCGCCCGAAGCGCGGAAAATACTGATCGCCACCATCATGCCGACCAGATGAGGAATGATTTTGATTGCGGTATCGAAGCCGTCCTTCGCGCCGTCCACGAACGTCTCATAGACGGGAACTTTTTTGGCGGATGCATAAAGCGGGATAAACGCGATCAGAACTGGAATCGCCCACATCGAAATCGTCGAGACGAACGTATACAAGATGGGTCACTCCTTAAGCAATGTCGGGGATGATCGAGACCGATACCATTTGTCAGCCATTATCGCCGCAGCTGTAGCGATGATCGTAGCAATTAAGGTAGTGCCGACGATTTCCGCTGGATTTGCTGAATCGAAATTCATGCGGATCGCGATCAAGGTCGTCGGAATGATCGTAACGCTGGAAGTGTTTAAGGCCAGCAGCGTACACATATCGGGTGTAGCCGTATGCTTGTCTGGATTTAGTTTTTGCAATTCTTGCATCGCCTTAATGCCCATCGGTGTCGCCGCATTGCCTAGGCCGAGTATATTGGCGCTCATGTTGGAAATAATATACCCGAGTGCCGGATGGTCTTTGGGTATGCTTGGAAATAACAGTTGAATAGCAGGTCGGAGCAAGGCGCCGAGCTTTTGCAGAAGGCCTGCCTGTTCAGCAATTTTCATCATTCCGAGCCAGAAGACAAGCACACTGATCAGTCCGATACAGACAGACACTCCCGTCTTCGCTCCTTCAAATGCTGCTTCCGTCACTTGTTCCATGCGACCGTTAATCGCACCGACGACAAATCCGCAAACGATGAAAAATAACCAGATATAATTGACCATGTTTTCGCTCTCCTCATTTCTTCAAAAAGACACGTGCTGAAGCGCCCGTCACCTGTTATGACAATTGGAACAGCCTGCTCCACAGTGCGGACAGCACGTACCAATACCCGTCCTCTGGCCTGTTGATCAATATTGGCGAAGGCTTGCTCTGTTTTTCATCTTCCATCAGCGGAACGCTGCCGATAAAGGAGTCCTCAAGATAGAAATTCAATCTTCCTCGTTCCCCCAGCCGATAGTCAAGCGATTGCTCGGGCTCCAATACGACTTCATGCGATACATGCTTCGATTTCCCCCTCATATAGCGGATAAATAAACGATTTTGCCGCTACATATTGGGTGTCCGCGATGCGTTCGCCTTCCTGGATCAAGGTCTGATTGGCAAAATATCGAAAACCCCAGTCAAGCAAATGAGCATGATCCATCCAATCGCTGCCGTCATTAATCGTCACGACGGCCAATTGCCGTCCGTCTCGCGTAGCTGAGCTGACGAGCCCTCTTCCCGCAGCCTTCGTATAGCCTGTCTTCACTCCGTCTGCTCCTTCGTACAGAGAGAGCATCTTGTTCTTGTTATACCAGACATGATCCCACTTCGCGCCTGGGTTTTTGACGCGCTTCACCTTTGTGGCGAAATTTCCCGGAAGGTCGGATTTTTCGAGCGCGTATGCCGTCAACTTCGCTAGATCGTTGGCGCTGGAATAATGATTGTCCATATCCAATCCGTGTGGATTTTGAAATGAGGTATGGAGTAGCCCCAATTCTGCCGCCTTGTTGTTCATCATGAACACAAACCCGCGCTCAGAGCCTCCGACGTGCTCGGCAATTGCGGATGCCGCATCGTTACCGGAACGAAGCATAAGCCCGTACAGCAGGTCGTGCAGCGTCATTTGCTGGCCTACCTTCAAGTAAATAGACGAGCCTTCCTTGCCGGATGCGGTTGCGCTCACCGTTACAAGATCCGTCAGTTCCCCGTTTTCAATTGCGACAATTGCGGTCATAATCTTCGTCAGACTGGCGATCAACATTTCTTCATCTCCGTTATAGCTGTACAGCAGCCTGCCAGATGCAACATCGATCAATGCTGCGGCGTGGGCATTCGTATGAATCGGCGGCGGTTCCTCGATATGGTGTGCAACGATGGTGTTGCGGCACAATCGCCATGATGAAGATGATGAACATATAGACGAGTGACACTTTTTTTACCATGACATCCTCCTTGGAACAAGAACGCGAACATGAGACAACCTGCAAAGTCTTGTACATGTATATGCGCCTGACGAGGGGATATGCGCAAAACAAAAAGCACCCCCCATAGCGGGAGATGCTCGGCAGCGATTAGTTGTATTCCGGTTCAGTCGTATTCATGGTTACGGCTGATGTGCTTGCTTCACCTGCATTTTTCTTCATCATGCTCTGCAGCTTTTCTACGAGCTGCGGCGCCGAATCAATTAACCGTTCGAGCAAATGCGTCTGGTTGTCCAGCGGCACGATGTTGACGCCGACTTTCGATACGACGAGGAAGGCGATCGGAGTGATCGATACGCCTCCGCCGGAACCGCCGCCGAACGGATGATAGACGTTCGCATGATGTCCTTGCGGGTCGGTCGCCGTATGATGATCTCCTTGTACGACAAACTCACTGCCGCCTGCCGCGAATCCGAATCCAACCTTAGAGATGGGAAGGATTACACTGCCATCTTGGGTTTCGACAGGGTCGCCGACAATCGTATTGACATCGACCATTTCTTTAATATTTTCCATGGCCGTTTTCATGAGGCCTTGAATAGGATGTTCCGCCATGTCTTCATTCCTCCCTTGATTCGTGATACTTCGCACCATTAGCAATAATCCGGCAAGAATAGCATAACCCGTTCGAAATTTGAATATGCAGCTAAGTTCCGTGGCAAACGTTGTTTGATTATAATAAGGCTCAATCGCAAGCCGAGGTTGAACCTGTAACGTAATATATTTCGAAACATAACCGATGATCGAGCCTTTGAGGTTCCAAGCAAGTCCAGTCAATGTAGCCGTCTCCACCGCTTCGCCGGCACCGATTGACGTTAGCCAATAAAGCTCGCGGCAGCGAATATGCCTTAACGTTTTTTTCAGCCAGCGGGAAAACTCGAACGTGTTCCGTATCAACCTCGTAATTTTATGATAACCGGTCATTAGCACATCACGATTGATCTTGGGGTTTGTTTCATTGAGCACTTGCTGGCTGCGATCGTTGATTTGCTTCTCATGTACTTCAAGCTGATTGCCCTTCCACTTCAAAGCCGGGATTTCAATCGTATAGCGGACGAGACCGTACAGCCACCTGATGTTCAATTTCCATCGGTCTCTCTCTCCTTCACGATCGATGCGAAGCTTAAGTTCTATATCACTCATCAAGACAAGCAGCGCAACGACGAGCACGATAGAGACGACGATCCACCAAACCAATTTCAACACCTGCCGTTTTAATAAACGCAAAAAATCCCTTGAGAATCATTTCCTCTTCAAGGGATAGTATGTCATAAGCTTTACAGTTTCATGCGTTCGTCCAAATCGTCGATCGTCATTTGCATATCCCCGATCTTATCGAACAAATCTCTTGTTTGTTCGGCTAATGTCGCCGCATCGAAATCCGTGGACCCGGAAGATCGCAGATGTCCATTAACCGAAATAATCAGAAACTGTTTCGTCGTACCGTATAAGATCGGTCTGCCAATCACGTCTGCTCTCGCCACTTCTTGAATCAATTGCTTGGCAACTAACGTTTGAACCGGACGGTCAGATTTCACGCCACGAATTTCTTCAATTTCAATTCGCGTAATGGGCTGCTTGTAGGCGACGATCGCCAATGTTTCCAGCGCTGCTTGCGAAAGTGTGGCATGAGAAGGAGAATAAGCCAGCCTCTCGAAATATGGAGCATGTTCCGGCAGTGTCGTCATCTGATACGTTTCCGGCGATCTAACGATCTGAATACCGCGGCCTTCACGGCGAAAGTCATTTTTCAAATCGTGCAGCAAATCTTTCACCGTTTCCTTGCTTTTCTTCCAACACTTCCGCAATTTGCTTAACGTCCAGCCCTTCATCGCCTGCAGCGAACAAATAGCTCCCTCAATAACTGATTTCATCTGCTGGTATTTCATCGTATCCCCCTGAACCACGAAGTTGAATGACGATATCTTCAAACAATTGATGCTGATAGCATGTCACGAATTTCCGACGGATCAGTTCCAAATGGCAAGGAAGGTTACGACGATTTCCGTGCGACCCGCATTTTCCTCGATGAGCGAGGAAAACATCGCCCTGCCGCCTAGCGAGTCCAGCCGATCCGTCATTCGCCGTCAATCGCGATCATCACGTAATCTTCGTCATGACCGGTGTCACTTTAGCTCGTGAATTAGTGGAAGTCAGCAATTGGTTCAGAAAAAGGCTGTTGTTGTGGCCGCGCGTCTGCTCTGGCTCGACCTCAGTTTTACGTATTGCTCTTGACAAATATGGTGGGGTCGGATGCCCATGATGATGAAATCGTCCCCCATAACGTCCAGTGCATTTCCACAACCTGTCGCCTCGGTGGCGGAGTAAGGGCGTGGATCCATGGCATCCGGTCTCACGATGAGGGTCAATGGTGTTGACATGGCCGCACATGTGCAGCAGCGCTGGTTTCCGCCTCCATGCACGATTTTCACGAACTCGCGCTGATGCGGCATGTTGTGGGCATAGATAGCGGGACTGATATAGTAGGTGCTGGTGTTTCCACCAATGTGGCCCGTCCGGGCCCATTGCAAGGGCGGCGAATGCCTGGCGCTCAACCTGGTGCATGGCGTCAATGAGCCTCCGTGTCCAGCCGGATGGTCGGCCAGCATATAGTCGAAGCCTTCAACGCCCATGTCCTCTTCAAGCAATCTGGGGATTGTCGATGGCCCCCAAATCGTGTGGCCACGCCGTGGTCACCGATCGGAGTCATCAGTTCCGCTGCACCGCTCTGTCATCCCGCACCTGGTCCGCGGCCCCCTCTCCCATATGGCACGATACGGACAGGATGTCCTTCCAGGACTGCACGGGATAACCGACTGGGTGTGAACCTCGTGTATGGCATGAGGCTGCTTCCGAGAGAGTCAGGGTGTGCGTGGTGGTGGCGCCCTCGCGCCAGGTGCGAGGTGACATCGTCTGACCGACGCAATACCGGCGAGGCGTAGTGACTGTGACCCCGGCGCATGGGTCGGGAATCTGTCGCATCCTGTCTGGCCTTGTAGAAATCGATGCCTCCCGTTCCCGCCACGGAGTGCCTTTCTGGGGAACGACGCGCAGGGAGTTGTCATCGACGAGTGTCGTCCACGCGACTCCTTACCACCGCGGCTGTTTTTTGTTGTTGGTGATTCGCCGTAATCCGTATTCGCGTCCAGTCACCATGTGCTCCCCGTCCTGTCCGTGGGATGTCCGGCAGGCTTGTCACGATACGGGATGCGCCATCATCCTCGCCACCGAGTTTTGCATGGCAATTCTCACCCCATCGTCCGGCGCCGGTTCGCAGCAAACCGGTGCTTATGTCCTTGAGGATGATCTCCACGCAGTTGCTGCACGTTGCCGCGAGAGCCGTGTCCAATACGATCGCACCGCGTCGCTATCGAAGCCTGTCATCGCCAGCAGCGCAGGGTTGGGCTGAAAAAACGTCGTCGCGGCCCCATCACTTCGGCCGCCTCGCGCAGGTTGATCCATGGGCTCATGGAAATTTTGCGCAGGTTGCCGACAGACCGTGACATTCGATCTTCTTATGCAGCAGTCGCAGCAACCGTAGTAGGTCAGTCCGAAGCGTTCCATGAGTGGACGTTCGTATTGCAGGGAAAACTCGTCGCGTGCATCGCAGGCGAGACCTCAGAAAAGACCTGGGCATTGCCGCAGCCCCACTGAAGTGACGGTGAAACCTCGTTCTCTGTACCTCGGGAACTCGGTAAATCATGAGGTAATGCCCATCCGCCCGAGCCGACGCGATAGTTCCCGTTGCCAACATCCAGCATGTTCCTGCCGGTCGAGGACGGCGGTCAGGGCGTGCATGAAGTTGGCCAGAAGGCGGTGCACCAACTCGGGGCGGTCATCATGTCGACATAGAGCTGTTCAACGCCATACCGATGAATCATGGGTTAAAATTTCAGGGCATGCCATTTGATGCACCAAACCTCGCGGCGCCACCGGGGATGGTATCGCCAAAAACCTCACATAGCAAAGCGTAGTGCGCCTGTGTCGCTCCAACAAGAGGTCGAACCAGACGTCAGGCGTCGCTACGCGGTCGGCATCTCCATGCGGATCGATAACCGGCAGGTAGCTGACATCGTGGCCACCCTCGGCTGATGTGTGTCTCTCTTGCGCGCCATAGTTGGCATAGCTTGATGTGGGTGCGCCGACAAGGCTGCTGTAAATGATCGGCTCGACCACCATGTCACAGGGAAAGTGCTCCCACTAACAGTTCCATGCGCAGGGCAGCTTCCACGCCACGCAGGAAAGGGTGGCAGGGTAGGCGGCTCAAGCTCGCCGTCAATGTTGAGCTCATGTACAGGGAATCTCGTTGATCCACACCATGGGGCGCACCGGGTCGAGCCAGTAGAGGCGCGCCGCACGCGTCCGCCTTTTCCTTCTGAACCGGCATGTGGCCAATATCGAACTTTCTCTTGCCGAGTTCCTGTAATCTCGCGGCGTCGTCGATGTCGTCATGATCTTTACTCCCTCGTTTTTTCGGCTGCGGTTGTGTAGATGATTACACCAAGGGTCGAGATCTCCGCCCGGATGGTACATCCCATCTATCTCGTCGAGTTTCCCTTCGTGCCGCCACACTTCGAGCATGACTCGTATCGCTCAAGCAGCATACCGGTGTAGATGCAATTGCTGGTGGATTCTATCCACCGCCTGGCATGCCGTGCCGCCGGGCGTAGCTGGCAGCCTCGCGCGCCTCGAGCATCGCTGCCGGGTCTAGGATGGTCCGCAATGGACGTTGCCGATAAGGCAAACCCGGCGACCCATAGCGCTGCTTTCTGACGACCGCGATGTCCACATGCCCCTGGGGATCGAGTGAATGCAGCGCATCGAGGATGAGCGTCAGCAGATAGTCAATGATCGGCATGATGTTGCCGTCGAGCGGGGTGTACTGATGAAGA
>CAVWLN010000029.1:0-18071 GCA_963755735.1 uncultured Paenibacillaceae bacterium | reverse complement strand
TTTGCATATGAATGTTTTCAAATTCACTTTCAATAATATTGATATATTTCTCAATATTCGGATTCGAATCCGACGGAATATTCGCGCGAATCAGCTTAAGAAAGCCTTTGATGGAAGTTAGTGGGTTGCGAATTTCATGCGCCATGCTTGCAGCCATCTTCCCAATCAAGGAAAGCCTGTCCTCATGAAGCTCTGTAATATCATTCTCGCGTTTGATCAATTCCAATCTGGCAAATTCATTGTTCACCGCTGTTTCCAACTCATCAAGCCTTCCGATCACTTCCTTGACTACATGGATAGGGAAAGGCATAAACATCGCATCGTGATGGTCGATGAGTAAATTGCGAAGAATAGAAGCTGAATTCTAATTCTTCACTCGTAATTCCTTGCTCTGACATTTGACTGCAATGGTCCTGCAGCGCTAACATCAGCTCATGCTGATATAAGGGCACTTTCAAATCAAGCAAGTAATCAAACAGATGCTGCAGATGCTTCGCCGTCAAGACCTTAGCGATTTTGAAATTGTACTCCCTCACTTCCTCGAACCATTGATTGATCAAAATTTGCTGATTGTTGCGAATAAAGTTGACGTATCTCTCTTCCGTTTCCTCCTGCGCATTGCTCCATTTCATCTCGTACATCTTGCGTTCAGCATAGTTGATCAAAGCATCGTAGGAATCACCGTCCCGCGGGTACTCAGCGGTACCGACCGAATATTTGACATCTACATATCTGCGTGCGATATGCTTATGGAATCGAGCAATAAACTGCTCCATCTGGTCAAGATTCGTATTTCTCGAGACGACGATAAATTCATCATCACCGAGTCTTGCAACACAGTCCTCCTTGCGGCACACGGCCATGAGTTCTTTGGAAAATATTTTAAGCAAGTAATCCCCTTGCCGATGTCCGAAGTTGTCGTTAACCTTCTTGAAATCATCCAAATCGATGAGAGCAATACAGAGCGGCTTGCCTGACTTGTCAGCTTGTCTAATTAATTTTCCAGTATGTGCAGTAATGAAACGCCGATTATAACAGTCCGTTAGATCATCTTTCTTCGCTAAGTACGCATATCGGTCGTACCTTATGCCTACTACCAATCCTGTGCAAGCAACAATGAAGCCAAATATTCCGGTCAACCAGCTTAACCCTTGTGAAGAGATAAAAAAAACTGCGACGAGAATGCCAACAGCTGTTGAAATAATCATGCCCATTACATACATCAATGTCCCTCCTTTCGTCATATAGTTCCAGCTTGTGTCCGTCAATGACCGTATCCAGCTTTCAGATGAAGCACTACGTTTGTCATCCCCGATCATCGACGAACTTCCAAAATGATATATTCTCTGTTCATGCTCCTTTCCCTCTAAAGAAATTGAAAAATTGTCCATTATATACATAAATTTTACATCGGATGCGCGTACCATCAGAGCTCACAACGATTTTTTTACCTACCTATAGGATTCTAACTAAGAAATGCAATCGTGCAAAAACGTGCGGCGTAAAGTCTTAAAATGAAATAAGGGAAGCTTCACTCCTCTATTTCGTCAAAATCATGCTCGTTGACGAAATAAACGAAAAGTTCCGCTTCCCTTACAACCGAGGTCAACGCACGTAGCACCTGCCCCGTCTCCTTATATTAGCGTCTATTCAGATTGTATCTTTACGAGTTCAGAATGAATGCATTCCACTTCTTCTGCCACTCTACATCGTCCCAGAACGGATGATGCGGCGCGCAGTTGGAACATAGCACCATGCCCCAAAATCCTCGCTCCACCGCTCTCTGCACCGCATATTCGGCAATGAACTTGCCGACCGGTCCTTCCTCGAACTGCGCATACAGCGGCGTATAGCCGACATAGCCCTCGCCGATGACGACAGGCGCTTGATGATCCTCTGCCCAATCCGCGACCTCAGTATATCGTTCGTTGACCTTCTGCAGCATCGCTTCCTTATGCGCACCATAGCGATCATAAAGGAACAAATCCCACTTCCTTGGATCGCTCCAATCGTGCAGATAAAGCAGCTTCAAGCCTACGGGATTGCCAGCCAACCGCCACTCTTCCCCTTCAGGCAGCTTATAGTCGGCAAAGTCCGGCGCATCATCGCGCAGCAAGGAGCGCACGACATCGTTCGGGAACGGCTTGTCCGGATTCGCATAACCCGTCGCATCGATCAGCTCCTGCAGCACACCATTAATATACATATGGAAATGTGCGACTTGGGCATTGTCTGCTACATAGCTTTTGGCATAAGGATGGATCATCGCATGGCAGCTCGATATGAGAATATCGGGATGCTGCTCGCGCAAGTAATCGATCGCCTCTTCGATATACGGCTTCATGATAGCGGATCAGCTTGGATGGCTCGCTGTCCGCGATGCCGGCATCGATCGCCACCTGTGCCAATCGCCCGTATTCGACTTCGTTATGCAATTCCGTATAGGCGATGCGATCGCCATATCCCGCTTCCTTGACAAATCGATCAGCCTGCTCATCGAGCGAGCAATCGCCATAAACCGCTCCTTCGGCGGAGATCGCCAGCAGTTCATCGAACAGTTCAGAGCTGCGTCAAAAATGACGGGCTTTGCTGATATTCCCAAGATGACAAAATAATATAGCAGTCGTGCTTCTTCGCTTCCGCGAACAGCTTGAAGAGATGTGCATGCCCGTCCAGCTCCGCTCCGCCGCGGCAGTTGTACCAACGGGTTCTTTGTCCGATATCGCCGCCCAAATTCGAGAAAGCGAGCGGTCCCTTCTCTCTTCCCATCTGCGGTAAAGAGAAAATAAGGCATTGCACAAATGCGAATCGTATTGTAGCCGCGCTCCACGGCTTCGGCAAACCGTGCGCCGAGATCATCGTAAGGCTCGCCTGGCATCGTCATCGTATACCATGAGAAATCCCACATCGTGATCGTTAACTTGTCCGGAAGATGCGCCGGAATTCGTACACTCATCCTGTACACCTCTCGTCCATACTTGTAATAAACATCGTGCAAAATCGTACCAATTATTCAATCCGAGAAATTCACGATCAAACTAACAGCGAGTAACGCCGATCATCCCTTGACCGCTCCTGCTGTGATGCCTTTAATAAACGTACGCGAACCGAGCAAGAAGACGATCAACACAGGTACAGTCGCAATGGTCAGTGCGGCCATGCGCGCTGCATAGTCGGTACGATGGACGATCCCCAGATTGGAAACATACATCGGAATCGTAAACAAGTCATGATGGTTGATCGTGACGAGCGGCAGCAAATAGTTGTTCCACGACCACAGGAATACCAAGGTAGCTAATGTGGCCAGCCCCGGCTTGATTAGCGGCATCACGATGCGGAAGAATATACCCGGCTCACTGCAGCCGTCAATTCTTGCACATTCGATAATTTCAGTCGGTACAGAATCCTTAATAAATTGCACCATGAAGAACGCGCCGAACGGAAAGGCCATCCAGATCAAAATGATCGGCCAGAGCGAGTTCCCTAATCCTAGGTGACGCATTTCGATAATATAACCGATCAGACCTACCTGTGTCGGCACCATCATCGTGATAATGATGAAGTAATTCAAAATATTTTTAAGACGGAACTGGAACTTCGCGATCGCATACCCGATCAATGCGCTCGTAATGACCGACAAGGCTACCGCACTGAACGATACGATCACACTGTTTCCAAACACCTGAATATAGTTGCCGGAAAACACCGTGCGGAAGTTTTCAATCATATACGTTCCCGGCCAGAAGGGAAGTCCCTTGAATATATCCTCCGTCACATAAGTCGACATCATAATCATTAGGTAAAACGGCAGCAAGGATATTGCAGAAATGACGATCAAGAACGTCCATGTCAATGTTTTCTTCATGAGCGATCCCCCTTGCCTGCTGTCAGTCTATAGCTTGCGATCGAGAAAATAATAATCAGCATAAATAAAGCATAGGCGATAGCTGAGCCGTACCCGAACTGCGTATTCGAAATGAAGGAATCATCGACGAATTTCCAGATGACCGTTAGGGCAGCATTTTCCGGACCGCCTACACTTGGCGAGCTGGACCATCCGCCGTACAGCAGCTTGGGCTCATCGAACAACTGCAAGCCGTTGATAACGGATGTCACGACTAAGAACACAGTAATATTTCTTAGCAGCGGCAGGGTAATTTTCCGGAACGTATGGAAGCCGGTGGATCCGTCCACCCTTGCAGCTTCATACACATCCTGCGGAATCGCTGTCATACCGGCCAAATAGATCGTCATGAAATAGCCGAGGTTCCGCCAAATAATCATCAAAGCGATGACAACACGCGCAGTGAAAGGCTCTTGCAGCCAATAATATTTCTCGGATAGAATGCCGAGTCTGACGAGCACTTCATTCACCGTACCTGTCTGCCAATCGAACAAGAAGGAGAACAAAAATCCGATCGCGACAGGTGTCGTAATATAAGGCAAGAAGTTAACCGTCTGAAAAAAGCGCTTGCCCTTTAGCAAATTGAATGTCATATACGCCATGAGCAATCCGAGAATGATCATCACCGGCAAGCTCATCAGCATGAGTAAAACCGTATTGAAAATCGATTTATAAAATAAAGGATCGCGTGTAAAAAGATCGACGTAATTTTGCAATCCGATAAACGTCTTCTCTCCGATTCCGTTCCATTCATGCAGACTCAAAAAGAACGAATACCCGACCGGAAACAGTTGAAACACCGCATAGGCCAGCACGAACGGCAGGGCAAACAAATACGGCCACATTCCGGTCTTATTTAGCAACAGCTTTCCTGTTTTCATCGGCAACTCCCTCCGTGATGTTCACGGCCGCATCGTTTGCCATAGCCGACCGCCTAAGAAGTGCATATGCACATCTTGCCTCATTCATGAAAGCGGTACTTGAGGAAAGAGCAACCTCACTTCATCCGGCCTCAAGACCGTTTACGTTCGGTTGCTCCGAGTTTGGCTAAGGGTTAAAGGGTAATGCTCGGCCTGAACATTACTTCACAATTGCGGCGCGTGATTTGTTCTGAACCTCCGTTTTGAACTGTTCCAACGCTTCCGCTGCATCGATGCTCGTATCCTTCGTCCACAGCGGGTACAGCGTCATAAATACGCCGTCTACAACAGAGTCATACTTCGTCTGAGGCATGCCCGTTACGTCCGGTACAATCTTCTCAATGAAGTATTTCGTTAAGTTTTGTCCACCGAAAAACTCATCGTATTCAGAACCAGCTTCAATCAGATCTGCGTTGTTCTCATAGAATGATTTGACGCCAGGAGTGAAGCCGAATTTTTCGTAAGAAATCTTCGTTCCTTCGTCAGACAAGTACATGAAGTTCACATAAGCCCATGCAGCTTCCTTCACTTTGCTGTCCTTGTAAATGCCGATTGCCGTGCCGCCGCGCGTAAAGCCGCCGCCCGGTGCCTTCACAAGACCCCATCTGCCGCTGCCATCCGGATCGTTAGCAGCTACGTGCCACTTCGCTCCCCACGGAGCCATCGGATAGAAGATGTTCTCGCCTTCAGCCATCGAAGCGTTCCAGGATGGCGTCCACAGCTCGTGCTTGCCTAAGATGCCTGCGTCGCGAAGCTCGAACAGCTTCTCAAGCACGCCTGAGTAACGGCCAGTCATGTCAATCTCGTCACCATTGATATAGTGCATGCCCGTTTGTCCGCGAAGAGCAATGAAAGCATCGCCGACACCCGGAAGCATCGTTACAGTGCCGCCGCTTTGTTCCTTCACTTGTAAGCCAGCTTCAATAAATGCGTCCCAATCCGGAATTAGCTGCTCCAGTTCCTCCGGATCGCTTGTGCCAAGATACTGCTCAGCAAGGTCACGACGATACGCAAAGCCTGCTGGCGCGATTTGTTGGTCTACGCCGACAATTTCACCTTCTGGGTTCGACAGAAGCGGAATCAAATAGTCGAGCAATTCTGAACGGTCGAAGTTATATGGCTCGCCTTCTCAGGTTGTCCAGTACACCGAGGCTGAACAATTGTCCGCGATACGCTTCTTCGCCAAGAATAACGTCCGGAACGTCAGAGCCTGAAGCGATACCCGATTGTAATTTTTGCAAATAGTCGTTCGGATTCACGATCGTGTATTCCACCGTAATGTTCGGATACACCTTGTTGAACTCCGGAATCATTTCGTTCCAAAAACGTTTGGTCCCAATCCCATACTCTGATCGTTCCTGCCAGCTGTGTGGGATCTGCTGCTTGATTCGCGTTCTCATTTTCTGCGGGCTGGTTGTTTTTTGCCCTCCTTGCCCGTTAGAGTTGTTGCCGCCTCCGCCGCATGCCGCAAGATAGTCGCGGTGAGCATCAATACCAGTGCGATTTGCAGCCATTTCTTTGTTGTCTGTCTCACTTTTTAATCCCCTCCATATGATTCGTAAGCGATTTCACGGTATTTTATCAACTGATGGTCTATTCCATGTACGATACAATACGGTTATTTCGTTCGATATTCGGTGATTTGTTCTTCATTTACCGATCCCTTACCTGCATGATATATACCCCGCTTGCGATTCCGGTTGGCGAATCCCGTTTGCAAATCCAATTGCGTTATTCTGCTTCCGTCACGTATGGCATGCGAATGCGAACACGTGTCCCTGCACCTTCTTCACTTTGGATGGTTAGGCCGAAAGGTGGGCCGAAATGAAAGACGAGCCGCTCCTGAATATTTTTTAGTCCGATCCCGCGAATTTGATCCGACCGCTTGCCGCTACTTGGCATATTGAGCACATTTTGCTGTGTAGCATCATCCATCCCGACCCCGTTATCACTCACTTCGATAATCAGATTTCTCTTCACGCTTCGCCGGCAATCACGATTCTTCCGGTTTCATCACCCGGTATAATACCGTGAAATAGCGCATTTTCAACGAGCGGCTGCAACACCATGCGGGGAATTTGTGCTTCATAATGCTCCTGCGGGATCTCCCAGCTGACCGTAAACCGTTCAGGATACCGGTAATGCTCGGATCTGCAATATATTTTTTCACGACCTGCATTTCTTTATGCCAAGCTGCATAAAATTGACCCTCGCCTGTGCGGATCGTATCCTGCAGGATCGCGATTAACGCCTCCGTAATGTGCACCACGTCCCGCGCTCCGCTCTCTCATAGGAAAGATAAATAACCGTATTTAACGTATTGTAAATAAAATGAGGATTGATTTGCGACATTAACAAGCTGATCTGCATCGTGCGCTTCATCTCTTCATGCCGGATGGACGCTTCAACATTTTGTCTGAGCTCATCCACCATATGATTGAAGCCGCTTGCTAGCACTTCCATCTCATCTCCGCTGCGGATCGAAATACGCGTTTGCAGTACGCCGGAAGATACCCGTTTCATCGCCTGTACGAGCTTCGAGATCGGTCTTGTTATATTTAAAATGATGGGCAATAAAGTGGTAAACATAACGGCAATACTGGACGCCGCAATTAGTAGCATATATTGCAGCATCTTATTAATATTGGCAAATAACTTGCCTTTAGATATGACGCCACTTGCTTCCAATCGCCGTTGGCCGAAACATTCGTAAGACGATATGACGACGATCCTCAAAGATCTTCCTTCCTCAGACCGGCTGCGAACTTCTTCCGAATATTTGCATTTTCTGGCTGCCGCTGTCGTACATGATTTTCCTTTCGCATTTATCAACAATAACTGTTCGAAGTCACCGACGCTTTCCTGGAACGCTCCTTCGATCTCAGAATACCTAACATCCAGCACAAATATAAATTCCGGCGAATCTGCATCCAGCAAATTACGATATCTTACGATATAACTGAATACCGGCTGATTGCGATTCAAATAGAAGAAGTCATGGGGAAGCGAGAAGCTCGTTCTTTTGCCTTCTCGACGATTTCGGTAAACCATGGCTGACGTAAATAATGAGCAAAATATTCCTCGTATCCCGGATTGTTCGAATACGTCTCACCGTCGTCACGCACGATCATCGCGTTCAAGATGAAAGCGTTTAGTGCCGTGAAGCGTTTTAACTCTTCCTGAACGTGCATCTTGCGGAAATATTGTAGGTTATTACCGCTCCGCCAATCGTCGCGGATATTTACGTTGATCTGCTCATCGGAAATGATATATTCCGCTGTCTTGACGACCTGATCGCGGACAATTTGTAGCTGCGATGCGATTTGTGCCAGTTGGGTTTGACTGTCCTTACCGATTGATCGCGAATAATATCCGTGGCATAATTGTAAGTAAAAAAGCCGCTGGCCAAAAACGACAAGCTGACGATGCATACCGTACTGGTATGATTTTCGTGCGAATTTTCCATCTCATCACTTTAGCTTTCCTTTGCTTTCTACATATTCAAGCGGGCCCATGCCGGTCGATTTACGAAATACTTGGCTAAAATATTGACCGCTTCGATAACCGACCATTTCCGCCACTTCATAAATTTTATACGGCCGTTCAGCAGCAGGTGCTTGGCTCTTTCGACCCGGATTGTGTCAAATAGTCATGTAAGGTTCTGGCCCGTTTCCTCCTTGAATAGGTGTCGCAATGCTCCCCGCTTATTCCTACTTCTTCAGCAATGGCGATCAATCGTAATGTCTTCCGCATACTGCTTGCGTATATATTCCATCGTTTGCCGGACTTGCGTGAAAACACTTGCTCCGCCTGCAGCTGGTGGATGGTGGCATGCCAAACGTCCAGCATCCAATCTCGCCATTGTTCTGCTGTGTAGATCGGATCGCGGTCACTGTCCTGCCGCCTTTCTCTCCATGACGGCAGACCATGATTGTCTCTAATTTCGTCCAGCCATCCGATCATCGCTTCATGCAGCTTGTACAAGGCATTCGCATCCAAAGCTTGCTTCGCCGTCTCCAGCGCTTGCTGCACAATGCTCGTCACCAGATCGTCATCGCCCGCTTCACAGCCGCTTTCAATTCCGGTTCCATGCGCCGGTATGGAAGCTCCACCTCTTTCATATCCGAGCCGTGTCCTTCCAGTGACAGCAGTTTGCCGCGCCCAAAAAACCATGCACCGCAATCCAGCAAGCGCAAAACGTTACGGTACAGCTCAGGCAGATGGGTCGCTGCAACAAATCTGTTCGTTGCTGCAATCGATAACGTGGCGCCGCTTGCTCACGCACTTTGAGCTGCAAGTATACCGCGAGCTCACGCAGTTGCTCCCAACTTTTGAGCTGGCTCGGCAAATATTGTGTTTGTATGATCGGAACGCACCATCGGTCTTCCGCCAAACGCATCACTTCCAGCACTTGGAGCGAGCTGTCGAATGCTGCGGTGCGAATGAACCCTTTTATGTCCTCTACAGACAAACTTGGCAGCTCCTGCCGCCTGCCGATCCCGGCATTGCACGGTCAATGCCAAGCAGCATAACGGATAGATTCGCATCGTTTCCTTGGAGCACCGATGAGAGCTGGGCTTCCTGCCCGCTGGTCAGCGGTTCACCTTGCAGCAAACTCGTCCAAGCCTGCAAGCGCAGCAGATGATAATGCTTCTCCTCGGTTTCGATCTCCTGCTTCAATCGGGCAAGCTCTGCTGCTAAAAAGGGCGCATTCACCTCGTGCTTCACCCAATAATCAAAAATGCCGAGCTTTAACGCTTCCTTGGCATAAGTCAAACTCCTTATAAGAAGTAAGTAAAATAATTTTCAGCTGCGGATGCGTCGCCAGCAGCTTGCGGCTGAGCGCCAGTCCGTCCATGATCGGCATCTTAATATCCGCTATGACGACGTCCGGTTTCAGTCTGGACACGTTGTCCAGCGCTTTTTGCGGGTTCGAGTATTCGCCGACAATTTCGTAGCCGTGATCTTCCCATGGAATCATATTGCGTATGTGGCGGAGCGCCAAGATTTCATCGTCGACCAGCATTACTTTTCTTAAGCGATTTCAACTTTTTTCGTCCCCTTCGTGTTCGTTAATCATTAAAAGAAAATGTTACGCTAATCGACAGGCGAAAGACAACTTTCCGTAATTAAATCCCTCAGTCTGTCGTCGACGGTCTCAGTCGTAGCTCTCGACTCTAATTCACAGGCAGAAATATTCACTCCTAGCGTAACGCAATAGTTCCTTTATTTCGATGAAATCCGCCTTTTTTGGCCAAAATAGCGGAATATAAATTTCGCTAATCTATGGAAAATGGGGGGGGGAAAATGCACTGGATTTCCGCTGATTTCACCGATTTAACGGAAGTTTCACTTCCGCTATTTTGTGAAAATTTTGATGCCCTTATTTGAACGAATAAGAGAAATTGTACTTACGCTATTTTGCGTCTGCAATCGAGATGTGCTAATCTTGAGCCGGTACTTCGTTAGGACCTTCTAAGGCCTTGGCATAAGGCAATGCCCATGTATGCACATGCCAATGTGCACCTAACAGCTTCAATTGTCCATGGACGATATTCGGATCATATGAAATAATAAGGTTATCTTTATCATTAGAACTCCCCTAGGTATGGATCGTCTTTGGATTTCGCTGCATAAAGACGATGTGCCCGCAAGACGATCGTTCCGATGAAGCGATTTAGCATTTGACCACCATGTCGCTTGCAAGACGATCTTGCACTAAAGGGGGTGAAGGAAGATGTCCATACGCAAGAAGGATGGATTCGAAGAAGAGAAGCTGTTCGTGCTGCCCGACTATATTGCCAAGGAGTTGCTGAGCACATTCCGCTCACTCGCAGCCTCATGTGACGGACATCGGTTATTTCCCCCGCGCCAAATATCATTACCGAGAGCGGTTGACAGGCTGTGACTCCACCATTCTCATCTTCTGCGTGTCAGGTGAAGGATGGGTGGAGTTTATCGGCAAGGAACGTTCCCGATGCGCCGACAAACGGTCATGTTCGTGCCGGAAGGTATGCCGCATCGCTACAGCACGATCAACGAAAGCCCCTGGAGCATTTATTGGCTTCATCTGAAAGGCGACGAGGTGCGACCGCTGCTCGAAGCGTTCCACCTTTTGGGCAGACCGATTGCCGTGCCGATCGGCTACATGATGAAATTCATCGAAGCCTTCGATCTATGCTATGAATTGCTAACCGACAAGCCGTATTCCTTGCCGTCCCACATTCATATCTCGCAGACGATCCGTCACCAGATCAGCACCCTCGGGATGACGGCCGGCGGCTCTCCGCAAGCGAACAAACGCGCCGGCTACATCGATGAAGCTATCCGCTACATGACGGAGCGGCTGGATCGCACGATCACCTTGGACGAGCTGGCGCGTCATGTCGGCTTGTCCCGCCAGCATCTCATCGAAGTGTTTCACGAAGCGACCGGCTTTCCGCCGATTGATTATTTTCAACGCATCAAGATGCAACGCGCAGGACAAATGCTAGATCTCACCGACTTAAGCGTAAAGCAGATCGCCGGCGAGCTCGGCTTTCGCGATCCGCTTTATTTCTCTCGCGCGTTTAAGAAAATCAACGGCATGTCGCCGTCAGAGTACCGCAGCATTGCCAAAGGTTAGTGCCGTGCCTTCGGCGTCATCGTGATGATGGCGGCCGCTTCATCATCATGCGTTTGGTCAGACCCGTATACCGGCTTCACTGTCGTCATCATTGGCGCGATAGGCGGCCGCTTCGTCATCCTTCATCTCGCAACAGACGCTCATGCAGAACATCGACGATATGCACCGCCTTCATTCGGCCGGTCTGATCATATTTGTCGATGCCGAGCTTCATCTGTAGCAGACAGCCCGGATTGCTCGTGACCATGTAGTCGGCTTCCGTCTGACAAGCATGCTCCATCTTATGCTGTAAGATTTGTCCGGCCATTTCCGGCTGTGTAATATTGTAAATTCCCGCCGAGCCGCAGCAGCGGTCGGCTTCTTTCATTTCGATATATTGCGCTCCTTCGATGCTGCCGAGCAAACGGCGCGGGGCATCGGCTTTTTTCATCACATTGCGCAAATGGCAAGAGTCCTGATACGTAATGCGCGATTGCCCACCGTCTGCGAACTGCAGCATTCTGCCGCGCTTAACGAGCAGCTCGCTGACATCGATCACGCGCCGTGCAAACCAATGCGCATCCTCCTTCCACTGCGGCTCATCATGCAGCAGATGGTCGTACTCGATCAAGCAAGCGCCCCGCAGCCGCCAGCGTTGGAAACGATCAATCGACGTCCGGCTTCGCGAAACGCGCGAATATTGCGCTTCGCCAGCTCCTTCGCATCATCCTTCTCGCCGCTGTGGGCGTGCAAAGCGCCGCAGCAATTTTGCTGTCGCGGGATGACGACGTCGAATCCCGCCTCCGTCAACAGCTCCACCGTGTTAACGTTCGTCTCCGTGAACATCACATCCATGATACAGCCGCGGAACAAGCCGACCGTGCGATCGCTTCTCCCTTCGCCGGATGAAGGTCGCCGATTTTGCTCCACGACGCCTTGACCGGAAGCTTCGGGCAGGATTCGCTTCCATCTCCTGCAGATGCTTCGGCAACAGCTTAACAGCTTGCTGGTGCGCACCAGCTTGCTGCAAGCCTGATCGTTGATACATTCTCATCGCACCGCCGAGCAGCTTCATCCGGTTCTGATGCGGGAACATCTGCTTGAACGCGATCTTACGGAGCGCCTTCACCCACCAGCTTGTGACGTGTCGTATGATCTTCGACGGCATCGCGCGCTTGCTCGATCAACTGGCCATACTTCACGTCCTGCCGGGCAAGCTGGTTCACATGCGCGGCAGCCGAGGCAATGGTTCATCTGCTCCTCGAACGCCAGATCCGGTTCCATGAGCCGTCAGCCACAGCCTTCATCAGCGCAATGCGGCCGCGCGGTGATTCCGCCTCGATGCCCGTCTCCCGATAAGTCGGACAGGCCGGCAAGCAAAAGCCGCAGCGCATACAGTTCGTCAGCTGCATCATAATCCAGCTTCGGCTTCAGCGTTCGTGCAAGCCAGTCTGGCATGTCGCCGCTGTTTCGCATCATCGCTGATTAGCCACGATCGATCACCACCCTCTTGCGCGCTGCCTTGGCGAATATTTTGCCCGGATTCAAAATGCCGTTCGGATCGAAGGCCTGCTTGATGCCCTTCATGACGTCGATGCCGGCTTCGCCCACCTTCCATTCCAAATAAGGCGCCTTCACGATGCCGACGCCATGCTCACCGGTGATCGTGCCGCCAAGCCGATCGCTGCCGCGAATATTTCCTCGAACGCCTTCTCCACACGGGCGACCTCCTCCTCATCCCGCGCATCCGTCGTCGCGGTCGGATGCAAATTTCCGTCTCCGGCATGGCCGAAGGTGCAGATCTGCACATCGTACTTCTTCGCGATGCGGTTGATTTCCAACACCATATCGGCGATCTTGGAACGGGGCACCGTCGCATCCTCGAGAATCGTCGTCGGTCGAAGCCGGGCCAGTGCCGTGAAGGCGCTGCGCCGAGCGGTCAGCAGCTTCTGCGCTTCCTCTTCACTCGCTGCCACCTGTACGCGCTCCGCTTGCTCGCTGCGGCATATCTCCGCGATTGCGCAATATCGCGCTCGACCGTCTCCTGCTCGCCGTCCTGCTCGATCAGCAAGATCGCCTCCATATCAAGCGGCAAGCCGAGCTTTGCAAAATCGTCCACGACGCGAATCGTCGGATTGTCGAGAAACTCCAACGTCGCCGGGATGATTCGGTTCTCGATGATCTTGGATACCGTGCGCGCAGCGCCGTACAAATCGCTGATACATCGCCAGCATCGTCTTCTTCTACTTCGGCGGCGGAATCAGCTTGAGCGTCGCTTCCGTGATGACCGCCAGCGTGCCTTCCGATCCGACTAGCAGCTTCGTCAGGTCATAGCCGGCGACATCCTTCATCAGCTTGCCGCCGGTGCGGATGATCTCGCCGTTTGCCAGCACCGCTTCAAGTCCGATGACATAATCCTTGGTCGTGCCGTACTTCAAACCTCGCAAGCCGCCGGAGCACTCCGCGATATTGCCGCCGATCGTGGAGATCGCCATGCTGCTCGGGTCCGGCGGATAGAACAAGCCGAATGATTCCACATGAGTGCTGAACTGCTTCGTATTGAGTCCTGGCTGAACGGTGGCCGTCAAATTTTCCATATCCACTTCCAAAATTCTGTCCATCCGGTGCATGACCATCACGACCCCGCCATTCACCGGCACCGTCCCACCGCACAAATTCGTCCCCGAGCCGCGGCTCATCAGCGGAATCCGGTATTCGTGCAGCACTTTCATAATGTCCGATACTTGCTGTGTGCTTTCCGGATATACGACCGCATCCGGCATCGCTTGCAGCATCGGCGTTCCATCGTAGGAATGTGTAACCAGCGTCTGCTGGTCATCTTTATAGCCGCTGCCTAATATACTTTGTAATGCACGTTTCGCCTCGCTCGGTATCATGATCACACCTCCAATAAATATCGCCGCCATGAAGATAGTTAACGTCATGAAATAAAATAAATGATCAGGTCATCAGATGACTTTTGTCCCCTTATAATATACACTAAAATGAGAATATCCGAAAGAGTGAACGAGAAGGAGCTGCAGGCGATGGATACAGCAGATCACACAAGACCGATCAAAAGCTATGAATGGGTAATGAACGATCTAAAGCGGCAATTAGAGGACGGTAGCTTAACGGCAGGAGATCGTCTGCCTTCCGTGGTCAAGCTGGCGGAGCAATATCAAGTAGGAAGATCGACCATTCGCGAGGCGCTCAGCGCGCTCAAAGCGATGGGCCTGATCGATATTCGGCAAGGCGGCGGCACCTTCGTGAAGGAGCGGCCGGACGCTGGCAGCGAGCAGCCGATGCATCCTTCGCTCATACAGCCGGAAGCTTGGCTGAGTCGCGCCGAAACGCTGCGCCATATTCTCGATGTTAGACGGATCATGGAAACGGGATGTGCAAAATTCGCAGCGAGGAATCGTAGCGAGGAAGATTTGCGGCGCCTGTCGGACACGCTAGCCGACATGGAGCAGCATTTGCACGATGAAGCGAGCAGCGAGCAAGCCGATGTGCGGTTTCATAAACAAATCGCCATCGCAACGCACAATCCGTTGCTCGTGGACATGATCGAATCGCTGTCGCATAACCTTCATGAGACGATGAAGGATACGCGGGCATTGTGGTTTTATGCGGAGCGTTCTTCCGCTGAACGGCTGCTCCGCGAGCATCAAGCGATCTATGAAGCCATCGTGCAGGGGGATGCGGAGGAAGCGGCGGCGCGCATGGACAAGCATATCGCGAAGGTTGAACAAGTGCTGCATGAGAGGAAAGCATAATCCGCGGCGCGAAGCCTGAGCAATTCGCCGCTGCCAAGACATAAACGATTATAAGATCGGTGACAAGAGCCGTGCGACCGATTCTCTGAAGCGATGCAGGAGCGGACGACTTTGGTATGCTTTCAGCGTTAATTGCTCGCAATATTGCATATCGTCCAGGAAAATCTGCTCCAGCTTTGATACGGCATTGCTGTCATAGATGAGCGCATTGCTCTCAAAATTAAGACGGAAGCTGCGAATATCCATATTCGCCGTGCCGACCGAAGCAACCCTGCCGTCTACCATTAACGTTTTGGCGTGCAAGAAGCCTTTTTTGTACACGTAGCAAGATACACCGCATTCGAGCATCTGATCAAAATACGATACCGACGCCCAATAGACAAGCTTATGGTCCGGCTTGCCGGGCAGCATCAATTTGACGTCCACGCCCGACAGCGCAGCAATCTTCAACGCGGAGAACAAACTTTCATCAGGTATGAAGTACGGAGTCTGGATGTATACGCTCTTAGTGGCATTGGTGATCATTTTTATGTATGCGTTTTTGATCTGTTCCTCTGAATGATTCGGACCGCTGGACAAAATTTGTATCCCGGCTTTCCCTTTACCGCCTTCCCGCGGAAAGTATACCGTCTCCATACCGATCTCAGACTTTGCTGACACATTCCAGTCCATCAAAAACTGCGCCTGCATTTGCGACACCGCACTGCCTTCCACTCTCATATGAGTATCTCGCCAATAGCCAAACCTAGGATTCAGTCCCAGGTATTCATCGCCGACATTGAAGCCGCCGATATATCCGATCCTGCCGTCGATAATGACCAGTTTTCGATGGTTGCGAAAATTCAATCGTAAATTTAACGTCGGTAGCTTCAACGGAAAGAAATATGCGACTTCTCCGCCCGTTTTTGCGCAGCTCATCAAAAAATCCACTCGGCGTATTGATGCTGCCAAGATGATCGATGAGCAGTCGCACCTCGACCCCTTGCAGCCGCCTTCTTCGCCAAAGCTTCGATAAGCGTCTGGCCGAGATGATCCCCGCGATAGATATAATATTGGATATGGATATGATGCTTCGCCTGCTCGATCATGCTTAAGAGATCGGCAAACTTATTCGTGCCGTCAGTGAAAAACTTCACTTCATTATCCTGTGTATACAGCGATTCCGCACTTCGCAAATTCATCTGAATCAACAGTCGGCTGGCTTCAGCTGAAGGATCCTGAAATTGCATCGTCCTCAACTCTTCTTGTTGCTCGCGAACTAGCTGATTCATCATATTGATTTGTTCCTCAGTTAGCTTGTAAATTTTGCGCCTGCTGAGGTTTTGTCCTAAGAATAAATATAGCGACGAAGCCGACGCCGGGCAGAAACAACAGCACGAGCAGCCATGCCCATGTGACGATGACGTTGCGTCTTTCGAGGAAAATGACCGTCATCGCAAACAATATGTTCATGATAATAATAAGAAAGGACAAAATAGCTCCGGAGGTCATCGACTTCATGTTCCTTTCTCGAATGTTCTCGCTCAATCATACGAGATGCATAGCTCGCTCGCAGTTCTTCATCATCCGAGCAGTTAGGCAATATGCCCAGCACTTCCTTAATCCTCCGCCAGCCCGTGTTTGAACGCATAGATCGCCGCTTGCGTCCGATCCTCCACACCGAGCTTCGCAAGAATATTCGTCACATGAAACTTCACCGTCTTCACCCCGATGACGAGCTCATCCGCTACTTCTTGGTTCGATTTGCCCTTGGCGATCAAGCGCAGCACGTCCATCTCCCGCTCGGTCAACTCGTCATGCGGATGCTGCTCCTGCGGCTGGCGGAAGCGGTTCATAATCTTCGAAGCAACTTGCGATTCCAACACCGGCTGGCCGTTTTACAGCCGAGCGTATCGCCTGCGCGATCTCATGCGCGCGCGACGTCTTCAGCAAGTAACTGAACGCTCCCGGCTTCAATGACGGGATAGATCTTCGCATCATCGATGTAGCTCGTCAGCACGATCACCTTGCACTCAGGCATTCCTTCAACAAGCGCCGCGTCGTCTCGATGCCGTCCATCCCTTCCATGACCGAGATCCATCAGCACGACATCCGGCTTATACTCCCGTGCCAGACGAATGCCTTCCTCACCGCTTCCAGCCTCGCCTACGAGCTCGATATCTTCTTCCGTTCCGAGCACAGCTGACAGCCCGATGCGCACCATCTCATGATCATCGACGAGCATCACCTTAATCGTGTTCCTGACTCATCCTCCATACCTTCACCCCTTCAACGGTATCTTCTCTCATTCGATTATTATTGACCAGTCTGACCAGATGTCTTATCCTCTGTTTGATATAGCGCCTCCGATTCATCATAAGATCGGCACCCGAATATCGATTCTCGTCCCTTTGCCGGGAGCCGATATCAAATTGGTCGATCCACCGATTTCATTGACGCGCTCCTGCATGAGACGATTCCATAGGAGGCTGTTTCTTCACGTCTACGTCGAATCCGACGCCATTATCCGAATAAGCAGACGCACATGATCCTCCCGTCTCTGCAGTCGCACCTCCATCTGATCGCTCGCGAATGGCGGAGCGTATTGGACAGCGCTTCTTGCACGATGCGGAACAGGTGATCCTCGATGCCTCTCGGCAATTGCACCTCTTCATCCATTTGGAATTCGATGTCGATCGGCACCTTGGCTCTAAGTTCCTCAATCGACTCATACAAGCCTTGCGACAGCCGCTTGCCTTCCAGGTGTACCGGCCGCAGATGCAATAAGAGCGCCCGCATCTCAGATTGGGCGACCGAGGACATCTCTTCGATTAAAGCTACCTGCCGCTGCGCCTTGGCAAAGTCCTTGTCCATCGTCCGGTCAG
>CAVWLN010000028.1:0-34694 GCA_963755735.1 uncultured Paenibacillaceae bacterium | reverse complement strand
GATCGGCAATGTCATTTTGGTAAATCCAATTAGGTTAATAGACAAAATCCATCATACTTGACAGAAGGGAGTTATACCTAATGACATTCATCCAAAATCCAATTCTCAGAGGCTTTCATCCGGACCCGTCCATCGTTCGGGTTGGAGACGATTATTACATCGCGACGTCCACATTCGAATGGTTTCCGGGCGTACAGATTCATCATTCGCGGGATCTCGTACATTGGCGCTTGATCGGCCATCCGCTCACGCGCGCAAGCCAGCTGGATATGTTGGGCAATCCAGGTTCTTGCGGTGTTTGGGCGCCATGTCTCAGTTATGATAACGGTATATTTTATTTGATCTATACGGATGTGAAGAGCCGCAGAGGTGCGTTCAAGGACACGCATAACTATATGGTTACAGCGACGAATATCGAAGGGCCATGGTCTGAACCGATCTATTTGAACAGCAGCGGCTTCGATCCTTCCTTGTTTCATGATGATGACGGTCGCAAATGGTTAGTCAACATGCTGTGGGATCACCGCAAAGGAAGAAATTCATTCGCAGGCATCGTGCTGCAAGAATACTGTCCTACTGAACGCCGTTTGATCGGCGATAGGGTAAATATTTTTAAGGGAACCTCGCTTGGCTGGACGGAAGCTCCGCATATTTATAAGAAAGACGGGTATTATTACTTGGTCACCGCCGAAGGGGGAACGATGTACAATCATGCTGTAACGATCGCCCGAGCTAAAAATATCGCCGGGCCTTATGAAGTCGATCCGATGAATCCGGTGTTGACTTCAGCCGGCAAGCCTCATCTCGAGCTGCAAAAGGCGGGACATGCGTCGATCGTGGAAACACAGCATGGAGATTGGTATATGGTTCATCTCGTCGGCCGGCCTGTGAAAGATCAGTATTGTACGCTCGGTCGTGAAACAGCGATTCAGAAATGTGTCTGGACAGATGACGGCTGGTTGCGACTGGAAGGCGGAGGCAATGAGCCGCAAGTTCAGGTGCCTGCTCCTAATCTGCCTCTACATCCGTTCCCGCCGGTGCCGGAAAAGGATGACTTCGAGCAACCAAAGCTGCGACCGGAGTGGAACTCGCTGCGCATTCCGACTGATGAATCTTGGGTTTCCCTGACGGAGCGTCCCGGCTACTTAAGGCTCAAAGGACAGGAATCATTAAGCTCGTATCATCGGCAAAGCATCATCGCCCGCCGTCAGCAATCGTTCCACTGCGAAGCGGAAACTGTAGTCGAATTCGCTCCGGAACATTTTCAACAGATGGCTGGACTTATCGTTTATTATGATACGAACGACTATGTATACTTACGAATCTCGAGAGATGAACAGCTAGGCAAATGTCTCGGGATCATCCAAAGCAAAAACGGTGTCTATGATGAACTGCTTCATGAAGACGTTTCCATAGAAGGAGTAGAGCGCTGTGGCCTGAAAGTAACCATTGAGCGCGAATATGCGCAATTCTCTTATTCTACGGATCTTACAACATGGCATCACATAGGAGAGCGAATCGATATTTCGCATCTTTCAGATGACAATGATGAGCTGATTCGTTTCACCGGAACTTATCTTGGGATGTGTGCGCAAGATTTAAGCGGTATGCGAAAGGCTGCAGATTTCGATTATTTTATTTATCGTGAACTTGATTGAATTTAAAGCAAACACAAAGAACGGTGCTCTCTAATAAGTAAGTTCCTTAAAATGAAGAAATGGACGGAAAGCCGATTCGGTTTTCCGTCCAACATGTGCCCGCCACCTTCAGTAGATTGCGAGCTATGGCCACAATGCATGCAAAAACTCGGTATGTACCTTAACAAGCGATGTTCGCTAAAGCTCTAACGGGTCTAACGGTTGCCATAGCGCTTATGATAGCGAATGAGCGAAGGTTTGTTTTTGTAACGGTTGTGCTGGCGGCTATTTTGCTATTTTTACCGTCAAATGTGCCATTTTATGATGAATAGCCTTCATGGCAACCGTAAAAATTTTCAAACGGTCGATAACAGCCGAATAGCCTTTGTGGCAACCGTTACAGCTTAAAAAGGGGAGTCCATTAGTCGTTTTCACAGACTATTTGGACTCCCCTTCTTCTATATGTAAAGATTAAGCGAGTGGAACGAGTCGTATTGTATCGACCGACACCCGCATGCAGTATGTAAGATGGTCGGGAAGACAGGATTTGAACCTGCGACCCCCACGTCCCGAACGTGGTGCTCTACCAAGCTGAGCCACTTCCCGCTGTCAGCCTGAAAGGTAGTATATCATTTTTCAGCGACATAAACAAATATACCACAATCTGCGCACCAAGTCACTAGTGTAAATTTTTCCACTTTCGTCGCTAAGATGCATTGTTGTCCGGCAGACGTTTGAGCACCAAAATGACCAACAAGAATAAGCCGAGATAACCGAATGTGTCGTAGAGTAAGTTCAATAGCGATCCGTAGCCGATTTGGCTAATTAAGAAACATGCAAACAAGATCGTAGCTGTGATGACGTTCATCGGAAGCGGTCGGATGCTTTGAATTTGCCGGGCCATCCCGAATACATTGCCGACTAATGTTGTGAAGATTTCGCCGTAGATGACGAATAGGAATAAAGTTTGCATCAGCCATCCGAAGCTTGCCACGACTTCAGCCATCGGAATTTCGAAGATGAGAATGTCCGGCATGAATGAATTCATAGCGGCGTGACTCGTAAACAGCATAAAGCCGAGGCCGATGCCGCCCCATATTCCTCCCCACCTCAGTACGCGTTCATCTTCCATCTCGCTGCCAAGTGGAACGAGCACGGCTTGTAATGTGGCAAAGTTTAAGGCGGTATATGCGAAAGGGCTGATTAGCCAGTTGAAGCGGTCCAACTCTTCGCGCTGCACAGATAAGGTTTGCAAAAGCGCTTGCGGATCAAGATATACCGTGGAGATCAAGATGGAAAACAGCAACATGAGCGGGACTACGACGACATTGACGGCGAGCACGCCTTTTAAGTTTTGCGTCATGATGACATACGTAAGCAATACACTGGACAAGATGCCAATAACGGCAGGCAGCCCGAGCTGTTCAGCGAAGATGGATCCGGTTGCGGACAGCATGACGGTCGTGACGCCGAATAGGATGAGAAAGCTGAGTACATTCGCGAGCTTACCGATTACGGCCCGAACAAGTACGTGTTCATTTCCTGATAAGAGTATGCTTGAATGCGCCGTGCCAGCAGCATCATCTTCGTGCCGATCCATATGAAAAGGGCGATGCTGATCAGCATGCCGATGACCCCGAAACCTCCGTATATCGTGAAAAATTGCATGATCGACAGCCCCGAAGCAAACCCTGCCCCGACTACGGTTCCGATATAAGTTGCAGCGACTTGGATGATTGCCGTCGTTTTGGTTCGCATATGTAGTGTCAACCCCGCTCTCATCAATGACTAGGCAAGTTGTCTATTTCTGCCCACACATATATGTATGTGTGCTTTTTTTGTTCCATGCTAGCTAGTCCATGATTTTCATGAGTAATCTGCAGCCCAAGCTCTTACGCCAACACTTATTTGCGAATAGGGAATAAAGCGACTTGAATGAGGAAATATAACTAACGACCATTTGCAAGATCACAAAGCTCAAAATCTTAAAAGGAGAAGTGAACGACACATGGGTATACTAGATGGCAATCCAAAAAATGAACCGCTCCATTATGGCGAGATTACGAATTTGTGGAGCTTGTCCATTTTGGGCAAAGGCATGATCTCCTGCTTGCAGGCGTACCATAATCACGCAGGGGACGAAGATTTGAAGCAATTGCTGGATGACATGATCAAGCAAACTAAGCAAGAAGTGGAAGAAAGTGATGCGGTGCTTAAGGCTAACGGGATTACTCGCCTCCTGGATTGCCGGAGAGGCCGAAGGTGGACGTGGAGGATATTCCGGCCGGCGCAAGATTCGCCGATGCGGAGATTGCAGCGGCTCTATCCGTGAACAATTCGGCTGGACTTGTCGCTTGTAGCCAAGCGATTGGCTCCTCGATTCGCGAAGATATCGCCGTGATGTTCACGAAGTATCATGGGCAAAAAGCAACGCTCGGATCGAGGAATCTTACGAATGAATAAGGAAAAAGGCTGGCTCGTGCCGCCGCCGCTGCAAATGAAGGAGGAGCCCGTTCCCGTTTAAGCTATCGCATTGGAACGAAGAGCATGGAGAGATGAGCGCGCTTAATGAAAAGAAAGAGTCGGTGAATGGAGATGTTTCGATTTTTTTCGAATATGGTAAGAAGCGTCGTGAACGAGGCCGTCGATAAAGCGATCGAACGAATTTCAAGAGATCAGTATACCGAGAATACGTTCGAGCTCGTCACAGGCGCCAAAAAAGTCGGTTTGATCAATATGATGGAAAATGTTATGCGGGCTAGTCAAGGGAAGCCACCCGGCAGGCCGCTCGGCTCACATATCCATATGTCTCCGTGGGAAAAGCTGCTGTTCAACCCTGTGCACCTTGTGCGCTTTCCAACACCGGAAAACGTTGCGATTTCAAGCTCTGTCACGATCGGCAAGAAAGCGAAGAAACCGCTCGAAATTGCGATCCCTATTATGATTGCGGCGATGTCGTTCGGCGGTGCACTGAGCAAAAGTGCGAAGATCGCTTTGGCCAAAGGGGCCTCCATGGTCGGCACAGCTACCAACACGGGGGAGACGGGGCTTATGGAGGAAGAACGGGAAGCGGCAAAGCTGCTCATCGGTCAATATAACCGGGGAGGATGGCTCAATGCCCCTGAGCAGTACAAGCGGTTAGATGCAATCGAAATTCAGCTTGGTCAAGGGGCGCAAGGCTCTTCTCCGCAACGAACGAAAGCGGAAAAGATCGGCCCGGAGTATCAAGAGGTGCTGCATCTTGAGGACGGAGAGGATGCGGTCATTCATTCCCGCTTGCCCGGGGTAGATACGAAGGAGCAATTTATCGCGCTAGTGCGTCAGTTACAAGAAGAAACCGGCGTGCCAGTCGGACTGAAAATTGCAGCTACGCATTATTTGGAGCAAGAGCTTGACATCGCGCTTCAGGCACAAGTTGATTTTGTGACGGTAGACGGGGCCGAGGGGGGCACGCATGCGGCTGCACCTATATTGGAAGATGACCTGGGTTTGCCGACCATGTTTGCAGTGAGACGCGCGGCCAAATACTTGCAGCAAAAAGGCGCCGACGATGTGAGCCTAATTGCAACTGGCGGTCTCGTGACACCGGGCCACTTCCTGAAAGCGATGGCGCTCGGTGCGGATGCAGTCTATACCGGTACAGCAGCCTTGGTCGCGATGATCGGGGATCAGATGGCCCACACCTTGCCATTTGAGCCTCCCGTAGACCTGGTCGTCTATTCTTCGAAGATGACGGATAAGCTGGATATTGACCGCAGTGTGACGAACTTGACGAACTTCTTGAACGCTTGCGTGAAGGAGATGGAGCTAGTCGGCTATTCGACAGGCAAAACAAGATTCGCTGATTTCAACCTGTCCGACTTATGCACGCTTGATCCGTTCTTATCTCGCGCGCTTGGCGTTGAGCTGGGCTACGTGTCCACGGCCGAGCAGGAGGACTTCTTCAAGAGCATAGCGGGATATGCCTTTGCTGAATCTGGATTTATGCCGCACCAGCAAGCTCCAGTGCAAGAGCAAGAAGGGGAAGCACAGCTGCATTGAACATTGAACTTTCAAACCGTTTATGACAAGCGAACGGACAGAAGCTGGAGGGAAGGACATGGCAGAAAGAAATATACTCGCATACTTTCATGCGCCGGAGCAAGCGGAAGGCGCGAAGCGGAAATTACAAGCGCTAAGAGTGATCGATGCGCGAGTAGACACATTCGGTGCCTATCCGGGTTCAGGTAGTGAGGATATTATGAATCCGCTAACGAGTGATTTCAGCGGACTAGGCGAGCTGACACTAAGCGGGGAATTTAGTGACCAATCGTCTGCCATCATGGCTGCAGCCAGCCCCGATGCGAGCGGTCTTAGTGACAAAGGCGACGAGTCAATCGCAGGCAAGAATGTTTTGTTGACCGTTGTGGTGAATGAGGAAGAAGCCGAGAAGGCGGAAGCGATCATTCGGGAATGCGGGGGCATGATATAATGACGCGCATTACGCTCAGTGCGAGGTTTGACAGCTTGCAAAATGCGGAAAGAGCAGCAACCGAAGTCCGTTCGGTACTAGGTGCAGATGTCGACATCCGCAGCTTATCTGAAAATCAAAGTGATACGACTGAGCAGCAAATGAATGTTCCAAACTTCTTCGCGTTTCCAAATATGAATTTCAATTCAACCCCATTTGGCGCTGCTTTCGTAAATCAATCTGGCGAACCGTTCGACAGTGTGGCAGACAGCGGGGTGTATGCAGACGAAGCTTATGTGATGGAAATGATGATCGACTCCGATGAAGAGGGGATCGCCGCAGAAATTATAAAAAAATATGATGCGGAATTGATGTAAAAAAGCCGAAAATCAAACCATGAAGCGCTCTGCATAGCAGGGTGCTTTTTTTCGTAGTCTGAGGTCAGCCAGAAGTCTGGGCGGCCTTTTTATTTGCCATTAACAGCTGATTGCTGGCAGGCCTTAACGCTTTATAGTACAATATAGGGCAGCAAAAAAATGACAGACGAATTTTATACAGAAATGAGGACATCAGCTTTGAAATGGTATGAGATTACAATATATACAACAGAAGAAGCAACGGAAGCCATCGCAGACTACCTGCACGGCTTAGGAGCAGGCGGCGTAAGCATTGAAGAATCAGGCTCCTTGAATAGGCCGCGCGATACCTCCCTCGGACAATGGTACGAAATGCCGCTCAACGACATCCCCGAAGGGGAGGCGGAGATGAAGGCGTATTTCTCGCAAGAGGGTGCGGACATAACGGAATTGGTGGAGCAAGTGACAACATTTGTCGCTTCGCTACACACCTTCGGCCTGGATGCAGGGAAGGCAGAGATCACTTGGCGGGAAGTCGATGAAGAAGATTGGGCGCACGGATGGAAGAAGTACTATAAGCCTCTCAAAGTGTCCGATCGGTTGACGATCAAGCCGACCTGGGAGCCTTATGAGGCCAGTCATGAGGAGTTGGTCATCGAGCTCGACCCAGGCATGGCGTTCGGTACAGGCACTCATCCGACGACGATGCTTTGTTTGCGTATGCTTGAGAAGGTCGTTCGCGCAGGCGATGACGTAATCGATGTCGGGACAGGCTCGGGCATCCTGGCGATTGCTGCGGCCAAGCTCGGAGCGCGGCACGTGCTGGCGCTCGACCTTGATCCAGTAGCTGTCTCCAGCACCGAGGGGAATGTCGAGCTGAACGGATTGTCGACGCAAGTTACCGTCAAGGAGAGTGACCTGCTGACGATTGTGCAGCAAGCGGAGCGTGAACAGCTCGGCATCCGGCTGCCTGTGCAGCTCGTCGTCTCCAATATATTGGCTGAGATCATTATGACGTTCACGCGCGATGTGTACGACGTTTTGCAAACTGGCGGTCGGTTTGTCGCTTCCGGAATCATTAAGGAGAAGCAATCACTCGTCATCCAAAACCTGCAAGAGGTAGGATTCGTCATTGAATCCCAGGCCGCGGAAGACGACTGGTCGGTCATCGTGGCGAGAAAAGTTTAACGCTTGCCACCCGAGCATAACGCAAAGCCTACTGCAATCAGAAGCCGCCTCGCGCACGATCGCGGGGAGCTCTTCCATATTGCAGACAGCCTTTAGTGAAGCGAAAGAAAGGCAGGTGCCCTTTTCATGGATTTTTTGAATCAATTGCGATTTCCTTACCCTATAGAGGAATGGCCGTTCGTTCTTATCGTCATCGCCATCGCCTTTACACTACATGAGTTTGCTCATGCCTATACCGCATATAAATTCGGTGATCATACCGCTTATCGAGAAGGACGGGTCACCTTGAATCCGATGGCTCATATGGACGCTTTCGGTACGATCTTTATTTTCTTGGCTGGCTTTGGCTGGGCAAGGCCTGTACCGGTGAACCGGCATCATTTCAAATATCCGAGACTGATGGGCATCGTCACGACCGGCAGCAGGTCCGATGTCCAATCTGCTGATTGCTTTCGTCGGCATTTTCATGCTTGTCGCCATTCGCTTTCTCGGCATCGACGCAGCATCAGCCGGCGTGCAGTCCGCGGTGTTTACATTTTTTGAAATCTTGATTCAATTGAATATCGTGCTGTTCGTTTTTAATTTAATTCCGTTGCCGCCGCTTGACGGCTATCGAATCATTGAGGACCTCGTACCGAACCGCATCCGCGCGAAAATGTCGCAAGTGGAGCACTGGGCAATATTCGCTTTTTTGCTGATGATCTTTATCCCGCCGCTTCGCGCGATCACGCTGGAGCCGATCTTTGGATTGACGAAGCATATTTACTTTGGCCTGATTCGAATTGTTGCATTTTTGTTCGGCGCTTGAGCGAATAGGAGACCGTGCCGCTGACATCGTAGTTCGTTCGGCAGACGATGTACGGGTGAGAGTTATCGCAACATCTGGAAGAGGCTTTCAGGTGGCAATCGCGGAGGAAAAGTTGTAAGATAAGGAAAGTTCACAGTAAGAATAAGGTTGGAAGGCAAAATGCAGCGATATTTTATAAAGGAAGATCAATTTTCCGGTGACGTCGTAACGCTGAGCGGTGAAGATGCGCATCATTTGCTGCGCGTCATGCGCGCTCGTCCTGGCGATCAGATCATTGTCAGTGACGGACGCGAGCGCGAGGCGCTAGTAGAAATTACAACGATTGCCAAAGATCAAGCTGAGGCGTCGGTCGTTCAGTGGCTGTCGCAGGATCAGGAAGCTAGTGTAGCCGTGACGATCGCACAAAGCTTGCCGAAGGGCGACAAGCTGGAGACCGTCATTCAGAAAGGAACGGAGCTTGGCGCAGCCGCGTTCATCCCGTTCGTGTCGAGCCGTACGGTCGTGCAATATGACGAGCGCAAGGAAGCGAAGCGGCTCGGACGGTGGCGGAAGATTGCGAAGGAAGCGGCGGAGCAAGCTCACCGCAGCAAGGTGCCTGGAGGTAGAGGATGTGGCGAGCTCGCGGATATTTGTCGAGATTGCCACACAGTATGACCTGGCGCTGCTGTGCTACGAGAAGTCGGGGCAACGCAAGGCTTTGCGCACGCTGCTCACGCTGGCGAGGGGAATCTGGTTGCAGGCA
The DNA here is from genome assembly GCA_963755735.1 of uncultured Paenibacillaceae bacterium. Lineage (GTDB taxonomy): Bacteria > Bacillota > Bacilli > Paenibacillales > DA-C8 > Insulibacter. Next base: position 25,513 of record CAVWLN010000028.1, on the reverse strand, counting down.
GACAGCCGCTGTCAGGCAAGTGGTCAAGAGGCGCCTAGGCAAGCCGTCCGTCGATCTTGCTTATCGCTGGACCGGAAGGCGGGTTCACGGAGCAGGAGGCAGAAAGCAGGCCGAGCAGGCGCAGGCATCCAGCTGGCAGGGCTCGGCAAGCAGCATCCTTCGCACCGAGACGGCTGCCATGGCGGCGATCGCCTGTGTGATGTATGAATTCAACGAGATGGGAGGCACGTCATAATGCCGACATTGCATTTCATACATTGGGATGTAAAGTGAACTTTTACGATACGGAAGCGATCTGGCAGCTTTCAAGAACGAAGGCTACGAGCAGGTGGATTTCGAGACAGACGGCGGACGTTTATGTGATTAATACATGCACGGTTACGAATACCGGGGACAAGAAAGCCGGCAAATTATCCGCCGCGCCATCCGCCGCAATCCGGATGCCGTCATCGCGGTGACCGGCTGCTATGCGCAAACTTCGCCGGCGGAGATTATGGCCATTCCGGGCGTCGATCTCGTCATCGGCACACAGGATCGCGACAAGATCATGTCGCTCGTGAAGCAAATTCAGGACGAACGCAAGCCGATCAACGCCGTGCGCAATATTATGAAGACACGCGAGTTCGAAGAGCTGGACGTGCCGGATTTTGCCGATCACACACGCGCTTTTCTGAAAATCCAGGAAGGCTGCAACAACTTCTGCACGTTCTGCATCATTCCCTGGTCGCGTGGTCTTTGCGCAGCCGCGAGCCGGAAAGCGTGTTGCGGCAAGCGAGACAGCTTGTGGAGGCTGGCTACAAGGAAATCGTCCTGACCGGTATTCATACCGGCGGCTACGGCGACGATCTGGACGATTATCGTTTAGCTATTGCTGTGGGATCTGGATAAGGTCGACGGGCTGGAACGGATCCGGATCAGCTCGATCGAAGCGAGCCAGATCGACGGATGAAGTGATCGAAGTGCTGAACAGCTCGGACAAAATGTGCCGCCATCTGCATATCCCGCTGCAAGCGGGCGACGATACATTCTGAAGCGCATGCGCCGCAAATATACGACGGCGCAATATGCGGAGAAGATCTGGCTCGATCCAAGAAGCGATGCCGGGCGTGGCGATCACGACGCGACGTTATCGTCGGCTTCCCTGGCGAGACCGAGGAGATTTCGAGCGACGGCTATGGCTTCATGGAACAGATGAATTTCGCCGAGATGCACGTGTTCCCCTATTCGAAACGGACAGGCACTCCGGCGGCGCGCATGGACGACCAGGTGGATGAGGAAGTGAAGAACGAGCGCGTCCACGAGCTGATCGACCTGTCGGAGCGGCAGCAGTTGAAATATGCGCAAGCGATGTCGGCAAGTGCTGGACGTCATTCCGGAGCGCTCGCGCAAAGGGCTGCAAGGACAGGGGAAATTGCCGGTTATTCGGACAATTATTTGCACGTCATCTTTAACGGCTCTGAAGAGCTGGTCGGGCAAGTGTGCCGCGTGAAAATTACGGAAGCGGGCGTCAACGAATGCCGCGGCGAGCTCGTCGCGGTGAGCGAACCGGTTGAAGCGCATGCAGGTGTGCAAGCCGCAGGTCATATAGCAGCAAGCGGAGCGTAATGATGTTGCATCCATACATCGGGCTGTTCCATTCGTCAACGAAGTTTGACATGGCGAGCAGCCCGTTTTGTATTTTGAGTGATTCGTTTTCAAATGATGATATAATATTTTGAGAAAGCAGTTCTATTTGGTGGATAGAGTACGGTGACTGAACAGGAGGCAAGAGACGATGAATATAGCGTCATACATAGACCACACCTATTTAAAGCCCGATGCCAAGGCGGCGGATATTGAGAAGCTGTGCAATGAGGCGCGGGAGCATCAGTTTCGCACCGTCTGCGTGAACAGCGTTTGGGTGACGATGTGCCGCGATCTTCTGAAGGATAGCAATGTTGGAATTAGCGCGGTGTGCGGCTTTCCATTAGGAGCGGCAGCCGGACCAGCCAAAGCTTTATGAGGCGGAGCTGGCAGCTGACGACGGAGCAAGCGAGATCGATATGGTGATGCAGATTGGGAAGCTGCTGGACGGTCGTTACTCGGAAGTGGAGCAAGATATTCGCGATGTCGTGAATGCCGTCAGCAAATCGGCGATCGTCAAGGTGATCCTGGAGACGGGATATTTGAGCGACGAACAAATCGTAACCGCCTGCAAAATCTCGGAACAAGCGGGAGCGCACTTTGTGAAGACGTCGACCGGATTTGGCACAGGCAGTGCTGACGTGCGGCATGTGAAACTAATGCGCGAATCCGTATCCGCAGCCGTGCAAGTGAAGGCCTCCGGTGGCATTCGTGATCACGCAGCGGCACTTCGCATGATTGAGGCTGGAGCCTCGCGGCTCGGTACGAGCTCGGGAGTGGCGATCGTGCAAGGCGGTGCGGGCGAGCAAGCGTATTAAGCCGTAAGGCTGTGAGAGCTTATCGCCTCTTAACGTGCCGTCGGCGTTTGGTTGCGAAAAACCGGTAAATAACAAATCGGCAAGGCGAGCAGGGAGCAGGCGACATTAAAAATCGTCTGCGCATGCGCCAGCTGCGTCGATTCATTGATCGAAAGCAGTGCGGAGACGGCATCGAGCGCATCAATAAAAGGAAAAAACAACACAGCGCCGCCAACATTGAGCGCAATGTGCGACCAAGCGACGAATTGTCCGGCACGACTGCCGCCAACAGCGGCGATGAGCGCTGTTGCACAAGTGCCGATGTTGGCGCCAAGGATGATCGCGATGCCGAGCTCCACAGAGATTACATGCACGGAAGCGAGCCCCATCGTCAGCGCGATCGTTGCCGAGCTGCTATGAATGACGGCAGTCAAAGCTGCGCCGGCAATGACCCCCCACAGCAAACTGATCTGCGCCTGATCGAGAAACCAGGCGAACATGCCGTGTGATTGCAGGGCGGGCACCGTATGCTGCATGACGACCATGCCGAGTAAGATACCGGCTAGACCACTTGCCGCAAGTGCTGCGTATTGCAGTCCATACAGAAACCGCCCTAGCTGTCCGTCTGCAAACCAAGTCCGCGGGAGCAGCGTGAGATCGCCATATAGAGGCGGAAATCATAAGCAACGGTTTCCCGTAATGTCCGATATTCAGACCGATTAACTCCGTCGTTAAGCATGTTCCGATATTCGTGCCGAGAATAATGCCGAGCGTGCGAGAGAAGTTCATAACCTTCGCATTGACTAACCCGATCGTCATGACGGTGATGGCGCTCGAGCTTTGCAGCAGAGCGGTGACGAACGTTCCTGTAGTGAGTCCGTGGAGTGGCGTACGAGTCATATGCTCAATCCAATATTTGAGACGTGCGCCGGCAAAGCGATGAAGTGCCAGCTCCATCACTTTCATTCCGAATAGAAAGATGCACAATCCGATGGCGAGTGGAACGACAATGTCGCGTACCACATGACAACGCTCCTTTGAATCCGCGAGCGAAGGGACACTGGCGGCAATGTTACTCTCATGTATATGAAGCCGAACAGACAAGCATGACAAGCGTCTAGGAAGCTTAAGGAGCGCGTAGGGGATCTACAAACGAATCCATGTCTTTTTTTGTGGTTTGGAGCGAAGATTCAATGACAGTTTCGGGTGCGGTATCGACCCCAATGGATGCACAATTCCTTGCGGATTATTGGATATCGCGGAGTCAGGCAAGGCTCGCAAGCACAACGTAAAAAGCATACGTACCGGTTAAAGCGAACAGCAGGCCGAATACAAGTCCTCTATTTTTCTTTTCGATCAAATACTTGATCGCTAGGATGAAACTGAGCAAACAGAAAAAGACGGAGATCAAAAACAGTTCCATTCGTAACACCACCTTCCAATTTCATTCTAGGGAAAATAAAAAACATATATCAATACAAAATAAGTAAAATAATTGTAAGGTTTTCGGTCATGGGAGAAGACGACATAAAATGGTCGGTTCAACGTCTACCCTTCAGTCCGATTTATCTGCTTCAATCGGAGAAAGAAAAGGATCGATGAAGTCCTTTAGTATTAGTATACAGATATCAAGTTAACATTACTGCGAGCCACAAGACTCGTCATAAATATTGGATCAATGATATTAAGAATGAATTCCTCACATATCCGTTCCGAGTCTCCGCTATTCATGAATAGATTTATTTTCAAGCTCTATCACAGTTGACGAATAATCTTTTTCGATTTAACGTAATTCATAGATTGTTTACAATTTGCAGCAAGCGATTACGGGAGGGGAGCGAAAATGCACGAACAGCCGTACCAGTCGCACTCTACAGACATTGCGGGGAAAGAGTGAATTGCATAAAGTGCAAGCATTTTTACGTGACTTGGGATCCTCGCTTTCTCCGGGCTGCCGCGCTTACGGGTTCAAGACGAGCCGCTATCCTGCGGCTGTCGTGCAAGCTTCGTCGGGTATGCCTTGTATGCAATTTGCAAGAAAACACCAGGATGGTTAAACAATATGAGCAACATTCGATAGACGGGAGGGGAAGTAGATGTCGCTGAAATTTGTCATTGGTCGTGCCGGCAGCGGCAAATCTCGGTATTGCCTAGATGAAGTCAGGCAGCGTCTGCAGGAAGACCCGGCTGGACCGCCGCTTATCTTGCTTGTACCGGAGCAAGCAACGTTTCAAGCGGAGTATGATCTTGTCACGACTCCCGGTCTGAACGGCACGATGCGGGCGCAAGCGATCAGCTTTCGGCGGCTTGCTTACCGCGTGATGCAAGAGTGTGGCGGCACCGCACGCATTCATATCGACGAAACCGGCAAGCAAATGCTGCTCTACAAAATCTTGCAGACGCATAAAGAGGAGCTGGCCATCTTCGGCCGATCGGCTGACCAGCAAGGCTTCGTAGCGGAGCTGAATGAGCTGTTTACGGAGTTTCGCCGCTATAACCAGAGCGCGCGTGATCTTGACGATATTTACGCCCGAGCGGTTCGCCGCAAGGAAGCCATTGCGGACGAGCCTGGAGTGAGGAACACGACAAGGAGCAAGATGCGGAATCGGGCATTGAGGCGGCGAATCCATTTATACATAAATTACATGACCTCAAGCTCATCTATCGAAAGTTCGAAGAACACCTGGCCGGTCATTACGTCGATTCGGAAGACTACTTGCAGACGCTGGCTGATCAAGCGATAAAATCTGCATATCTGCGTGAAGCGGAGCTATGGATCGATGGGTTCACTGGATTTACACCGCAAGAGTTTGCCGTTATCGCTCAGCTGATGCGAGCGGTCAAACGCGTCACGATGACGCTGTGCATCGATCGCTCCTATGAACCGGGCGAGCAGCTGAACGAGCTGCATATTTTTTATAATACAGCGGAGACGATGGTGCGGATGAAAGAGCTTGCCGCCAGGTTCGGTGTCGAGGTAGAGCCGGTCGTGCACTTAACCGAGGCACCTAGATTTAACCAATCGCCGATGCTCGCCCATTTGGAAAGGCACTTTGCCGATCGTCACCCGCCTGTATATATGAGCGGCATCGAGCTCATGCCAAGCACGCGCAGCCGCATGCAAGAGACTAGTCAGGTGAGGATCGCTTCCGCAGTACATCCGCGCGCAGAGCTGGAATATGTCGCAAGGCAAATATTGAAGCTTACTCAGGACGGCGGCTGCCGCTTCCGCGACATTGCGGTCGTCACTCGCAATATCGCAACCTATGGCGACCTGATCGAGACTACGTTCACCGATCACGGGATCCCGTTCTTTATGGACCACAAAAAAACTGTCCTCCACCACCCGGTCGTCGAACTGCTCCGCTCAGCCATCGAGGTCGCGGTCCATCACTGGCGATATGATGCGATCTTCCGCTGCGTGAAGACCGATCTGATCAGCGACGATCGGCACGCGATGGACGAGCTGGAAAACTACGTGCTGGCCTTCGGTCTGGAAGGCTCGCGGTGGACGGACGGTCAGCGTTGGGAGTATGTGCTGCGCACGTCGCTGGATGAGGATGAGCCGGATGTCGCCGCGGATGAAGACCAATTGGAACGCATTCACCGTGCGCGGCTTACGGTCGCCGCCCCTTTGCAACAGTTCGAGCGGGCATTCCGTCAGGCGCGAAATGTGCGCGAACAAGTGACAGCTCTGTATCAGCTGCTTGAGACGCTCAACGTACCGCAGAAGCTCGTGACCTGGAGTGAAGCGGCGCTGGCAGCTGGTCATCCAGAGAAAGCGAAGGAGCACAGCGGCATCTGGAACCAGCTGATCGCTTTGTTCGACCAGATTGTGGAGATGCTGGGCGAAGAGACGATGGATGGAGAGCAATTCGGGGCGATGCTCGATGCCGGACTCGACAGCGTGAAGCTCGGGCTTGTTCCGCCATCTCTCGATCAAGTGCTGGTCGGCACCTTGGATCGAACGCGCTTTGGCGAAGTGCGCCATGCATTCGTGATCGGCGTGAACGACGGCATTATCCCTGCTCAAATGACGGAAGGCGGGATTTTGTCTGAAGCGGAGAGGGAAAATGCCGCCGGGCTTGGCATGGAGCTGGCGCCGGATAGTCGGCGCAAACTACTGGACGAGCAGTATTTGGCATACACGGGCTTTACGCTGCCTTCGCACGGCTTATGGATCAGTTATCCATTGGCGGACGAGGAAGGCAAGGCGCTGCTCCCGTCGGAATATGTGCGCCGCATATCCCGAATGTTTCCTGACTTCCTCGCATTGCCGGAGTTCGTGCCGGCAGAACCGTCCGTGCTGACCGATGAAGCGGCGCAAGCCGATTATTTGGTTCATCCGGAGCGCTCGCTGTCTTTCCTGCTTGTGCAGCTGAGAGAGTGGATGCGCGGCAGCTTGCTGGCTCCGATTTGGCGCGATGCCCTGACATGGTACTTGCAGGATGCCGACTGGCGGGCGAAGCTTACGAACATGCTGTATGCCATGTCGTACACAAACGAGGAGCAGCCGCTGAGCCGTGAGATTAGCAGCCTGCTGTACGGCTCCAAATTAACTGCCAGTGTATCCCGGATGGAGCGGTTTGCCGCTTGTCCGTTCCTGCAATTCGTCACCCACGGACTACGTTTGAAGGAACGCCCGATCTATCGCTTGGAAGCGCCGGATATTGGCCAATTGTTTCATGCTGCGCTAAATCGCATGGCGAAGCAGATGATTGAGGAAGGCATTCGCTGGCGTGACTGTACGGACGAGCAATTGTTTGAGCTGGCCGAGAAGGCGGTGAGCGACATTGCACCGCGCTTGCAGAGCGAAATATTGTTCAGTTCGGAACGCTACCAATATATGACTCGCAAGCTGAAGGGCATTGTCAGTCGTACGGCAGGCATTTTGGGTCGGCATGCCAAGCGCAGTGAGTTTGAGCCCGTAGCTTTGGAACTCGGCTTCGGTCCTGGACAATCTCTACAACCGCTGAAGTTTGAGCTGGACAGCGGCGTGCTTATGGAACTGGTCGGTCGCATAGACCGAGTCGATGCCGCGACGCTGGGCGAACGCGAGCTGCTGCGCGTTATCGATTACAAATCCGGTGCCAAATCACTGTCACTGACAGAAGTGTATTACGGTCTGTCTCTGCAGCTGCTGGCGTATTTGGACGTTGTCATCTCGCAGGCGGAAGAGTGGCGGGGCAAGCCGGGATTGCCTGCCGGAGCCTTGTACTTCCGCGTACACAATCCGCTGCTGCAGACGGAGAGGCCCTTGTCAGAGCAAGAGCGAGAAGAAGAGCTGCTGAAGCAATATAAGATGAAAGGATTGGTAGCGGCTGATCTGGAGGCGATCCAAGCGATGGACAGCGAACTGACGAGCGGCCGCTCGCCGATCATCCCGGTAGGACTCAAGAAGGACGGCGAGTTTTTCCATGACTCGCAAGTAGCGGACGAAGCGAAGTGGAACGGTGTTCGCAAGCTCGTGCGCAACAAAATTAAGCATATCGGCAACGAAATAATACAGGGTAAAGTTGAGATCAAGCCATACAAATATCGCAAGAAGTCTCCATGTGATTATTGTGCATACCGCCCAGTCTGTCAGTTCGACATGCAGATGGCGGCGAACGATTATCGCTATCTTCCGGACATTGACAAGGATGAATTGTGGCAGAGGATCTTGGGACAGAAGGAGGAAGCCTAAGTGAGCAGCAAACCGAAGGATGCGTTATGGACAGACGACCAATGGCGAGCGATCAGCGAGCGCGACTCGAACTTGCTCGTGGCAGCTGCTGCCGGTTCAGGTAAAACTGCGGTGCTCGTCGAGCGCATCATTAGACGGATTACAGATCCGGACTCTCCGACTGATGTCGATCGCCTGCTTGTCGCCACCTTTACGAAAGCGGCAGCTGATGAGATGCGGCATCGCATCCGCGACGCATTGGAGAAGCAGCTGGCTAAGCACAAAGGCGACGAGCATCTGTCCCGGCAGCTCGCTTTGCTGAACAAAGCGGCGATTACGACGCTTCACTCGTTTTGTTTCGAAATTGTGCAAACCTACTTTCACGCCATTCCTATCGATCCAGTGTTTCGCATTGCGCATGAGACGGAGGCTGAACTGTTAAAGAATGAAAGCATTGAAGAGCTGTTTGAGCATGAGTATGCGACAGCCGATAACGAAGCGTTCTTGCGACTTATCGACAGCTTTGGTGGCGAACGCAACGATGAGGCTGTCGTTCGTCTCGTCCTGCGGCTGTATGAATTTTCACGGAGTCATCCGTGGCCGGAGCATTGGCTCCACGAGACGGTGCAGCGATTCCGCTGCACCGAATCAGCACCGCCGGAGCTGTTCGATGAGCTTCTCAGTGAGGCCGTACGGGAGCTCTCAGCCTGTGAAGTGCTGCTTCACCAAGCGCTCTCGCTCTGTCATCAAGCGGCAGGTCCGGCGCCGTATGAGGAAACGGTGCAAAGCGATCTTCAGCAGCTAGCGTTAGTGCTTGAAGCTTGCGCCCGCAAGTCGTGGAATTTGATGAAGGAACGGCTCGAGCAGTTCCAATTCGCACGACTGAAGCCTTGCCGCGGCGACGAGTACGATCCTGAATTGGTCGAAGCAGCGAAAGGGCTGCGAAATGATGCGAAAGACAAGATCAGCAAGCTGCGGGACGAGATGTTTTTGCGCTCGGAGGAACAATATACGGCGGAGCTTTCGGCCTTATATCCACTCGTCGAGGTGCTTGGTCAGATTGACGGGCGACTTCGCAGCTCGCTATACGAAGAAAAAGCAAGAGAAAGGGCTTGTTGATTTTAACGACTTGGAGCATTATGCATTGGCGTTCTTCGCGATAAATCTTCCTCACCGGAGCGTCTCGTGCCTTCCGAAGTGGCGCGGGCATATCGCGCAAGATTTACGGAAGTATTGCTGGACGAGTATCAGGATACGAACCGCGTGCAAGAAATGATCGTGGAGCTTATTTCCCGTGACGGCAAAGGCAATCGCTTTATGGTCGGGGATGTGAAGCAGAGCATATATCGTTTTCGCCTGGCTGAGCCCGATTTGTTCCTAAGCAAGTATAAAGCTTATGCGGCGGGAGAAGGTGGTGTGCGCATCGACCTGTCGCAAAACTTTCGCAGCCGGCAGTGAGGTCGTTGACGGGGTAAATTTCTTGTTCCGCCAAATCATGCATGAACGCGTCGCTGAAATTACCTATGATGAAGCTGCGGAATTAAAGTTTGGCGCTACGTATTACGGCACCGCAGATATGCCGGAGGATCAAGCGCGATCGGCATCGCCAGAGTCTGCTCTTTCGGAAACGGCAGTTGCGCGGAAGCTCTGCGCTCAGATAGGCACTCTTTCGATGGAGCAGAACAATCGGACACTTATGCGGTTGAGCTTTTGGCTGCAGATCGCAAGGAACTGGACAGCCTCGGCCAGGGACCGGATCGCTGGCTGGTGAGGACGGGGAGGAAGCGGCAAGTCCAGACGATACAGCGGAGATCGAGGCTGCGCAGCTCGAAGCGCGGATGATCGGACTAACAGATTTTGGAATTGACTGGCAAAACGGGCAAACCGCCGCTTCCTGTCTACGACAAGTCAAGCGGTTCATATCGCACACCAACTTTCGCGATATCGTCATCCTACTAAGAGCGACGCAAAGCTGGGCACCTGTCATGATTGAGCAATTGAAGGAGATGGGCATCCCGGCGTATGCTGATCTGAATGCCGGATACTTTGCTGCAACAGAAGTTGAGGTCATGATGTCCCTCCTGAAAGTCGTTGACAATCCGCTGCAAGACATTCCGCTAGCTGGGGTGCTTAGGTCGCCGATCTTCCGTTTTACCGCTGAAGAGCTCGCGGTTATCCGCATTCAGAGTCCGAGGAGCGAATTTTACGACGCGCTCTTGCATGTGGCAGAGGATCTGAGCATGTGGATTCCGTTAAGCGTAATGAGACTGAAGATCGCATGAACAGCCAGAAAGCGCGTCGTATCCTGACAGCTTCGCGCGAAGGTGAGGGCTTTCCTAGCGCAGCTCGACAGCTGGCGCACCGAAGCGAGACAAGGCTCGCTTGCTGATCTTATTTGGCGCATGTACCGGGAGACGGGTTATTACGATTTGGTCGGTGGCTTGCCGGGAGGCATGCAGCGGCAGGCGAATTTGCGCGCCTTGTACGACCGGGCAAGATCGTATGAAGCGACTTCGTTCCGCGGCCTGTTCCGCTTCCTAAGGTTTATTGAGCGCATGAAGGAGAGCGGGGCGGATCTCGGTACGGCGCGCGCGCTAGGCGAACAAGAGGACGTAGTGCGCATTATGACGATCCACAAGAGCAAAGGTCTGGAATTTCCCATCGTCTTCGTGGCGGGATTGTCCAAGACGTTCAATGAACAGGACCTTCGACAATCGTTCTTGCTTCATAAGGAGCTGGGGCTCGGTCCGAAATTCATCGATCCCGAACGCCGAGTCAGCCTTCCTTCTCTAGCCTGGCTGGCTGTACGTCGCCGACTAAAGGCGGAAATGCTGGCAGAGGAAATGCGGATCTTATATGTGGCCTTAACACGGGCTCGGGAGAAGCTCATTCTTGTACGTCGTTTCGTAATCTCGAGAAGCAGACGGCAAATGGCACAGACAGGCCAGCGGTGCAAGCGAACGATTAAGCGACTATACGGTGCTGCAAGCAAGGTCGTATGCGGACTGGATATTCCCTGCGCTGATCCGACACCAGCAAGCGCAAGGCTTTGCCGCTTGGGGTGGGAAAGCGCTAGGCTTAAGTACGTTGACGGATCGCTCGAAGTGGCGCTTAATACTCGTACCTGTGGAGTCGCTCATGCAAGTAACGGCAGCAGCTGAGACCCGCACCGCAGACGATCTGCAGGCGTGGATAGATTCGCCACGCAGTGCGGAGGAGGAGCAAGCAACTGATGTCGGTCAGCAAGCGTTTCACCTGGCAATATCCGCATCGGGAAGCGTCTGCTTTCTTATCGAAAATTACGGTGACAGAAATCAAGCGGCTGACCGAGCTCAGGCGGTTCGTGGATGAGACGTTCGACGACGGCACGTCCGTTGACTTTTGCAGAACAGCAGCAGGCCGCGCATCGAGCTTACGGAACGGCCGATTGTTCATGGAAGCGGACAAGCTGACTGCCGCGGAGCGGGGAACAGCTTACCATACCGTGATGCAGCACGTTCCCGCTTGGACAGGAAGTGAGCGAGCAGTTTATAGCGGCACTCTTGTCAAGACTGGTAGATAACGAGCTGCTGACGGAAGCACAAGCTGCATCCGTTGACGCACAGCAAATCGCCGGCTTCTTCCAATCCGAGCTCGGTCGCAGAATGGCGGGCAAAGCGGATATTCCGGGAACAGCCGTTTAGCTATCGCTTACCTGCCGGAGAAGTATATCCCGAGGCAGACCGGAATGCGGGCGAAGAAAGCATGCTGATCCAAGGGGTGATCGATTGCTTGTTCCAGGAGGCGGACGGCCTCGTGCTCGTGGACTATAAGACGGATGCTTTGCGCGGTCAAAATCGCAGAAAGAGCGGCGGAGAAATACGATATTCAGATTGGCTTATATGCGCGTGCTGTTGCGGATATTTGGCGATTGCCGGTGAAGGAAGCGTATTTGTATTTCTTCGATGGCGCGCATCTGGTGAGCCGCAAACTTTGCTGGACTAGCTGCAGCTTTTTCGGCATACTAAGAAATGAATGGAAAAACCGATGAACGAAGAAAATAACGGAAGGGAAGGAACATGATCATGTCGGATTGTATCTTTTGCAAAATTGTAGATGGTGAATTGCCGTCGAATAAAATTATGGAAACAGACGACATCTTGGTGTTTCACGATATTGCACCAGCGGCGAAGGTGCATGCGCTCATCATCCCGAAAAAGCATATCGCCAGTTTGCAGGAAGTGACGGAGCAGGATGCTTCGCTTATCGCGCAAGTCGTGCTGGCCGCGAAGCAAGTTGCAGAGAAGCTCGGCGTTGCCGAATCCGGATACCGACTCATTAACAACATCGGCTCGGACGGCGGTCAAGTCGTGCATCATATTCATTTTCATGTGCTGGGCGGGGAAAACTAGGCACCCTTAATGCAAGTAGTTGACACTATATTTTCCGATAACATATAATGTAGTTTGATAACCGTTTCAGCGTCTTGGACGGTCTGTTCGGAGGGAGGGAAAACTGGTGTCTGAAACAAAAGTTCGAAAAATGAAACCATTGATTCTGCGCTTCGCCGTTTTAAACGCACTCTGGCAAAAGACGGTGTTCTGGCCGAGGTTAGAAAACGTAAGCATTACGAAAAACCTAGTGTGAAACGGAAGAAGAAATCGGAAGCTGCTCGCAAGAGGAAATATTGATTTTCCGCGTTAAACGCGTTATGAAACGTTTGACCTTCAGGAGGATTAAAGATGAGCTTAAGCGAACGCTTGAACGAGGATATGAAGCAAGCAATGAAGAACAAAGACAAATTCAGGCTCTCCGTCATCCGCATGGTTCGCTCATGCGATCAAAAATACCGAAATCGATCAGAAGCAGATCGCTTTGGACGACGACGAGGTGCTTGATATCCTACAGCGTGAGGTCAAACAGCGCAAAGATTCCCTCCAGGAATTTCGAAAGCAGGCCGAGATGATTTGGTCGCGGACGTACAAGCGGAAATCGCCATCATCAGCGAATACTTGCCGCAACCTATGACCGAAGAAGAAATTAAAGCTGTCGTACAACAGACCCTCCAAGAAGTCGGTGCTTCTTCCAAAGCGGATATGGGTAAAGTGATGGGCGCGCTCATGCCGAAGGTGAAAGGACGAGCTGACGGCCGTCTTGTGAACCAGATCGTGCAGCAACTGCTTCAATAATATACTTCAAGATTTTTTTACTTTCATGACACCTTTAGGATGTCGGCGGAGTTGTGAATTTATTTTATGCAAGGAGGATACAACAATGCTTATTCTCTGATCTGCCACGAAAAGACTCCTGCTTGAAGAAGCCCGGAGTCTTTTACACATTTGCGATGTTTGCGCTTGCAAGCAAAAAGGTCAAATATTGACTTGAATGTTACATATTATTTGAGTTTTTGAAACCGGATTGGCCTAAGCAGCGTATTAATGTTTAACGATTCGGCCTCGGTATACTATAACGGGCATACATCGGAATATGAATAACTGCAAATTCTTAAAGAGAAGGAGGGAGTCTGATTGCGCGATCATTGGAATCGGCTTCATGCTGCTCATCGCCATACTCCATTATATGCGCTTGCGAGCCTGCGCCAGGTGCTGTTCTTCTTCGTACTCGGCATTGTGCTCCTATCCATGCTGATCGGTTCCATCATGCCGACTCATGCGAGCGCTTCGAGTGCGGCAGCTAGCTCGAACAGACACGTTTACGTAGTACCCGTACAAGATACGGTCGATGCTGGCATGTATCATTTTCTTGACCGTGCGTTCCGTGAGGCTGAGCAAGTCGGTGCTCGCTATATCGTGCTGGACATTAACACCCTGGGTGGCTTGCTCAATGAAGCGCTAGAGATTGGCAGCCTTATCCAGAATCAAACGATCCCTGTCGTCGCTTATATAAGCGGCAATGCGATCTCAGCGGGCAGCTATATCGCACTTAGCGCTGATCAGATCGTGATGCAGCCGGGAAGTGCGATCGGTGCAGCGGCGATCGTCGATGCGGCCGGCAATCGCATTACGGATTCAAAGCATATTTCTGCTTTTGTAGCCAAGATGCAGTGCCGCGGAACGGACAGGTCGCAATCCGGATTATGCGGAAGGCATGGTCGACGATCAGATTACAGTCGAAGTAGGCGAGCTAGGGGTGACGTATGGGCAAGGGACGCTAATTACATTCTCTGCGGAGGAAGCACTACGCGCGGGGTATGCAGATCATCTGGCTAATGGGATAAGCGAAGTGCTCGACTATTTGGATGCTTCCGAATACTCGGTCGTGGTGATGGAGCTTTCGCTGGCTGAGAAGGTCAGCCGTGTACTTACGCATCCGATCGTACAGATTTTATTGCTGTTGATCGGTATAGCTGGTGTCGTTATAGAGCTCCTTGTACCTGGCTTTGGACTTCCTGGCATCTTGGGTATCGCGGGATTCGCCTTATATTTCTTTGGTAATTACGCGGCAGGATTCGCCGGGGTCGAACATATCTTCATGTTCATTGCCGGCATCATTCTCATGCTCATCGAATTGTTTGTCCCGAGCTTCGGCATTCTAGGCATTCTGGGTATTATTTCATTGTTCAGCGGCGTGGTTCTTTCTGCGAATAAGACCGGGCAAGCGTTTCTGTCTCTTGGCATTGCAGTAGTGCTGGCCACTATTGTCATCGCGATCGTCGCCCGCATCTTCAAGCATCGCGGCATCTGGAACCGATTCATTCTGAAGGATCAGTTAGCTACTGAGGGTGGATACATTCCAGGTCCGGATCGCTCCGACCTCATTGGACAGGTCGGCACGGCGATTACGGTGCTGCGTCCGTCGGGCACTGCCGTATTTGATGGTCAGCGTGTCGACGTCGTGACGAATGGCACTTTCATTAATGCTGGACAGAAGGTAAAGGTTACACACGTAGATGGAACAAGAGTCGTCGTCATGGAGTGGGAGGAAGAGTCGTAAAGCTCGTCGGGTTAGCATGATTAGCTTAAAACCCGTCATACAATGTCAGGACGAACGTTTCCTGCCGTTGTCAGGTCTGAAAAGTCATTATTCATTTTGAAGGAGGATGTTTGGATGGAACAAGTAATTATGTTGCTGTTAATCGCGCTTGCGGTCATCGTTGTTGTCGTATTTTTCAGTTTTGTACCGGTCATGCTCTGGATCTCGGCTCTTGCTTCTGGCGTGCGAATCGGGATTATTACGCTGGTTGCTATGCGGCTCAGACGGGTCATTCCGAGTCGGATCGTGAACCCGATGATCAAAGCGACCAAAGCTGGGCTTGGACTGACGATTAACCAGTTAGAAAGCCATTACTTGGCAGGCGGTAATGTAGACCGTGTGGTCAATGCATTAATTGCAGCTCAGCGGGCGAACATTCCGCTCGTCTTTGAGCGGGCAGCGGCGATCGATCTGGCTGGCCGTGACGTGCTGAATGCGGTGCAGATGAGCGTCAACCCGAAGGTGATCGAAACGCCGATCGTTGCAGCTATGGCGAAGGACGGTATCGAAGTGAAAGTTCGTGCTAGGGTAACGGTTCGCGCCAATATCGATCGACTAGTCGGCGGTGCGGGTGAAGAGACGATTATCGCCCGTGTCGGCGAAGGGATCGTGACGACAGTTGGCTCGTCTTCTACCCATAAGGAAGTATTGGAAAATCCGGACACCATATCCCATACCGTGCTTGGCAAAGGATTGGACGCGGGTACAGCGTTTGAGATTTTATCGATCGATATCGCAGACGTAGACGTTGGCCGCAACATCGGTGCTGAATTGCAAACCGACCAAGCGGAAGCCGATAAGCAGATCGCGCAAGCTAAGGCAGAAGAACGCCGTGCTATGGCGATTGCACAAGAACAAGAGATGAAAGCGCGAGTCGTTGAGATGCGTGCGAAAGTCGTTGAAGCCGAATCGCAAGTGCCGCTTGCCATGGCTGAAGCGTTTAAAGCTGGCAATCTCGGCGTGATGGATTACATGAACTATCGGAACATTGACTCCGACACGCAAATGCGTAACTCGATCGGGAAGATGAGTGATCCCGGCAACTCTAACAAAGAGGAATAAGGAAGAGGCCGACATTCGGACAGAAGCGGATAAGACAAACTCGGGATGAATCTTGAATGTGCTGACACCAACATGAGGATGTCCAGCATGGGTAGTGGATGTGAACGTTCATCCGTTCCCGATTATTTCCCGATCATTCGCAAGAAAAAAGTGAGGTGGTAATATGGAATATATCATTATGGCGATCGTAATTTTATATATTCTTTCGTCAGTCGTCGGCGGCCTGAACAAGACCGGCGGCGGCCGCACTCCACCTCCGGGTCAAGGACCCCGCAAGTCAACACCAAGCGGCATGCCTAGCTTTGGAGGTACAGAATTCGAACCGAAACCTGTGGAAGCCCAGAAGCCGGTTCCGCACGAAATACCAAGCGAAGTGCCGAGGCAAGACGACCGCATACCGTTTGACATTCCGTGGGTGACTAGTGAGTACAACGACTCCGAGGCTGAGAAGCAGCCCGCCGCTCACCAGCAAGCTCCGATCATCGAATTGGACATTGCGGATCAGGAGATGACCAATCAAGATTACACGAAAAGCGACATCCGCACGCGTCGTGCAGACGATGATAAGGGTGCTCGTCGCATGGCTACGCAGCATCCGTTGTTCAACAAGGAGAGCATCGTACATGGCGTCATCTGGTCGGAAATCCTAAGCCCGCCAAAGTCGCGGCGTAGGTAGCAATTAAAGATACAGCAAATCATACAAATTCAGGGCTATTTCATCGGTCAGATCGGACTGGTGAAATAGCCCTGTTTGTCGTACGCGCAAGCCTCTCTTCCCAAGCCGCCAAACGAACGAACATCGCGCCCACACGATTCCCCGCAATCATAAAATGCTCTTTCCCAGCATATGGTGATAAAAACCTGCGCTTAAAGATCGCAATGAACATATGGATACATGCAAGCTCGAAATTGTGCTAGATGTTCTCGTGAAGAAGGAGGGTTCTGCTGCCGATGCCGCAATTAGGCAAGAGTTTGCGCAAGTTTGCCGCTCAGTTCCTCGATCTGCCCAAGGACGTCGTATTCGATATCCCACGCATGACCATGATCGGGAATATGCAATTGTATATTGAGAATCATCGCGGCGTGAAACAATTTTCGGATCGGATGCTGAAGCTGCAATTGACGACCGGCAGCGTGGAAATCATCGGGCAACAATTGGTCATCCGTGCGATTCTGACAGAAGAAGTGATGATCGAAGGCATAATCGAGCAGGTCAAATACATACAAGATGCGTGACAATCCTGCGGGAGCTTCAGGATTTAACGAAGCAATTTCATAACAGGGGAGAGAGCATTTATGCATTCGGTGATCGTATCGCTTATACGTGGATTTGTCCGCGTTCGCTTGCGCGGTGGAGATCAGGAGCAATTGCTGAACCGAATGGTCGGCGATCGCATGATCGTGTGGAATATTTCACGGCTGGAAGACGAATTAGAATTGGATATGCATTTGGGTGATTTTTTTCGTCTTCGTCCGTTTTTAAAAGAGACAGGCTGCCGTCCTCGGGTGATTGGCCGCTTCGGGTTACCGTTTGTGCTGGCGAGACTGGAGCGCCGGAAATTTCTAGCCGGAGGGCTTGTTTTGTTTGTCCTCGGGTTGTACATGCTGTCGTCTGTCATCTGGTCTGTACAGGTCGTCGGCACTGAGCGCCTCAGCGAACAAGAAGTGCTGCAGATTGCGAAGCGGCAAGGGATACATCCGATCCGATGGAAGTATCGGCTAGGAGATTTGGATGCATTGTCTGCGCGCATGGTGCAACAAATTCCTGGAGCAGCCTGGATCGGAATTACGCTGCAAGGCACCAACGTGCGAATCGAAGTAGTGGAAAGCACACTGCCGGAAGAAAGAAAGCTCTTGAGTCCGCGGCATCTCGTATCGACTTCCGATGCGGTAGTTACGGAAATATATGCGGAGCAAGGAAAGCCGGTCGTTCGCCGCAATACTCGCGTGGCCAAAGGAGATATTCTAATCTCCGGCATGATCGGCTCCGAGGAGCACGGACAAGTCGTCGTCGCCAAAGGAGAAGTCAAAGGGCTTGTCTGGCATGAATATGAGATTGAAGTACCGCTTGCGCAAACGCGCAAAGGGTTTACTGGTCAAACGCAGCACAGATTTTATGTCGTATTCGGCAACCGTGCTTTGCAAATTACTGGCTACGGGCAAGAGGAATACGAAAGGCAGGAAGTCGCATCGCATCGCAGTCAGTTAAAATGGCGCAATTGGGTGCTCCCGTTCGGCTGGATTCAGGAGGAGAGGAAAGAGGTTCACTTCCATGAACAACAGCTGACGAAAGAGCAGGCCAAAAGTGTCGGATTAACGCAGGCACGTGCTGACATTACAGCGAAATTCGGTAAAGAAGCACGAATTCATGACGAAAAAATTTTGCATGAAGCCGTCCAGAATGGTAAAGTTTATATGAAAGTTCTTTTTGAAGTAGAGCAAGTCATTAGCGAAGAACAACCGATCATTCATTTAGATACAGATATTGAATAGGACAAGGGGACAAGAGAGTTTGCAAAGAGATAACCAATCAATCCACATAGACCTGCAAAGCACATCGGAAGGGCTGGCGCTGTTTGGCCCGCAGGATAGGTTTTTGCAATTAATTGAACAGCAATTTACGGCGAAGATTATGTCTCGCGAAGCAGAGGTTGTCATTACTGGCAATGCGCAAGAACTACAAAGCTTAGATCAGCTCTTCAGCGTCTTGTTGACGTTGATACGCAGCGGCTACATCTTGAATGAACGAGATATTGCTTACGCCGTCGAATTAAGCAAGAGCTTGCAAGCAGATGAATTACTGGATTTGTATAAGTCCGAGATCACGACGACACACCGCGGTAAGCCGATTCGCATTAAGACGATCGGGCAGCGGTGGTATGTTTCGACGATTCGTAAGAAAGATATTGTGTTTGGAATCGGTCCTGCGGGAACCGGGAAAACATACCTAGCCGTCGTATTGGCAGTAGTCGCCTTGAAGGAAGGCGCGGTCAAGCGCATTATTTTGACGAGACCGGCTGTCGAAGCCGGGGAGAATCTCGGATTTCTACCGGGAGACCTGCAAGAAAAGGTTGACCCTTATTTGAGGCCGTTGTATGATGCACTTAACGATGTGCTAGGTCCCGAACAAGTAGCCAAATTTCTCGAACGCGGGTTGATCGAAGTTGCACCGCTGGCCTATATGCGGGGCAGAACGCTCGATGATTCCTTCATCATTTTAGACGAAGCGCAGAACACGACGCCAGAGCAGATGAAGATGTTTCTCACCCGGCTTGGATTCGGCTCGAAGATGGTCGTGACCGGTGACATTACGCAGATCGATTTGCCGCGTGGCAAAACTTCTGGCTTAATCGAGGCAGAGCGTATATTGCGCAACATCGAAGAAATTGGATTTGTGACTTTCGCGGAACAAGATGTCGTTCGACATTCCCTGGTGCAGAAGATCATTACCGCTTACAACGAGAACGGCAATTAAGCAAAGAAAGGAACTGTCCTCATGACGAATTCCCAGCAAACCCGGCATAACGCAGATACCGCTGACAGCAAGAACTCGGTTTTTAGCGGCTGGCGTACGAGCTTCGGCATGCGAATGTTGCTTTTTTTCTGCATGGCGATTGTTTTTTATGTCGCTGTAAGTGACAAGCTGTTGCCGCAAACTTACGATATTGAACCGGGCATGGTCAGTGAATCGACGATTCTTGCACCTAAGCCAATCGCCAATGAGACGGCTACTCGCAAAGCCCAGGATGAAGCAGCGGCGCGCGTTCAGCCGATCTATGCCGTTGTGCCTATGGAAAACGGGGAATTGCTAGCCATTTTGATAGACAAGATCGTGCAGATCAATGCGGATGACACGTTCACGAACAGTGAGCGAAATTTGTTATTTCCGCAAGTATTTCCAACGGAATATGAAAGCTTCTACGACGACCTGATCTCCTCTTTCGAGGCTTCAAACAAATACAGCGAATCTGTGCTCACGGCGATGCGCAGCGCCATACAGGACCAGCAATATCGCATTCCGCAGGAAGCGTATTTCAAATTTACGCGCCTATCAAAGGACAGCTTGGAAGAGATGGAGCGGGTCGCGCTGCCCATCGTGGAACGGCTCATGAGTGAGCCGATCGAAAATGCGGAAACGGCGCGAGCCAAAGTAGCAGAAATGGTGAACGCTTCCTCATTGAATACGCCATTATCGCGGGAAATTGCACAAGAAATCATTCGTTTCGTCATTACCCCGAACAAGTACAGTGATGCGGAGGCGACGATTCAAGCGAAGGAAGAAGCACGTGCAAGTGTCGAGCCTGTGTACATTCAGCGCAATGATGTGCTGGTCAGTCAAGGGCAAACGATCACACCGGAAATGTACGAGCTATTGCAGAGTCTAGACCTCCTCGGCAAGGAAATAAATTACGCTGTACAAGCCGGGCTGATCTTGCTCATATTGCTTCTGATCACGGTGCTATATTGGTTCATTCATCAAAGCAGACTCAATCTTCGCTATCACAATTTACAGCTTCTGATGCTGCTGCTCATTATCGTCATCAATGTGATCGTCATGAAGATTGTGGCGCTTGGACAATCGCAGGATTACGCATATGTTGGCTATTTGGCTCCGACTGCGCTCGGTGTCATGCTGATTGCCATTTTGCTTGATGCCTCGCTAGCCGTGATCAGCTCGGTTATATTTGCTGTTTTGGCAAGCATTATTTTCCATGCGGGAACGAACGATCTGTTGTTTGATTTTCATTTCGGATTCGTTTCGCTCGTCGTCTGCTTGGTCGCTGTCTTTTCCATTCAGAAAGCAAGCCAGCGCTCAGCTGTACTCAAGACCGGCATGCTCATCTCTTTGTTCGGCGGCCTTGCGGTACTCAGCATCATTTTGCTGGAGAACCAGTTCAGCGACCTGGAAAGCATCGTATTATCGCTTGTGTTTGTGCTTGCAAGTGGCATGTTAACGGCGGTGCTAGTTATCGGACTGCTTCCGTTCTTCGAAGTATCGTTCGGCATTTTGTCGCCACTTAAGCTGATCGAGCTTTCGAATCCGAACCATCCATTATTGCGTAAACTGCTGGTCGAGACGCCCGGCACTTATCATCATAGTGTGATGGTCGGCAATTTGTCAGAGGCAGCGGCGGAGGCGATCGGCGCAAACGGCTTGCTTTGCCGAGTCGGATCGTTCTATCACGATCTGGGCAAGACGAAGCGACCGAGCTATTTCATTGAGAATCAAGGCAATATGGGCAATCCGCATGATGAGATCGAGCCGAGCTTGAGCAAGGAGATCATCATTGCACACGCCAGGGACGGCGAGCAGATGCTGCGTGAGCACAAGATGCCTAAGCAACTTTGCGACATTGCTGCACAGCATCACGGCACGTCGCTCTTAAAATATTTCTATCATAAAGCAATCAAGCAGGCGGAAGAGCAAGGCCGGGAGATAGATTTTACCGAAGATGATTACCGTTACCCGGGGCCGAAGGCGCAGACGAAGGAAGCGGCGATTGTCGGTATTGCAGACTCCGTGGAAGCGGCCGTACGCTCCCTGCGCAGTCCGTCGCTTGAGCAGATCAGTGAGTTGGTCGATCGAATCATTCGGGATCGACTGGAGGACAACCAATTTAACGAATGTGACTTGACGATGCGGGAGCTGGACGTGATCGGCAGCACGATGAAGGAATCGCTACTGGGCATCTTCCACTCGCGTATTGAATATCCAGAATTACCGAAAGATAATAAGGAAGCCGAAGAGAATACGGCTTGAAAGGCGCACTAGGCAAGCAAGCGTTAATGCTTGCTTGCCTAGCTGGGCGAAGGAGAGAGTGACATGGCTGTGACGTTAGTTTGTCATAATGAACAGGAGCGGCACGAAATTCCCGAAGCATGGACGGCTTTGCTTACGAAGCTGCTTGAGATCACCGCAGACAACGAGCAGATCAAGAGCGGGGAAGTCGCCCTGACGTTCGTGGATGATGAACAAATCCATGAATTAAATCGTACTTATCGCGATGTAGATCGTCCGACGGACGTGTTGTCGTTTCCCATGTTAGAAGAAGGAGAGACCGGCATTAACTATGAGCCGGATGACGAGGATGTGCCGGTGACTTTGCTCGGAGACATTATCATTTCGGTAGATCGCGCCGTCGAGCAAAGTGAACAATACGGTCACAGTGTTGAACGGGAAATCGGATTTTTGTTCGTACACGGTTTTCTTCACCTGCTTGGCTATGACCATGACAGCGATGAGGCAGAGCGCATCATGTTCAGCAAGCAGGAGGAAATTTTGCAACAGGCCGGGCTGAGCAGATGAAATCGCTGGTTAGATTCGTGCAAAGCTTCAAGTATGCACGCCAAGGCTTGTCCTATACGTTTGCGACGCAGCCCAATATGCGCTTCCACATGCTGGCTGCGTTCATCGCTTCCATCTTGACTTTGTTGCTTCCGCTACCCGTCCCCCATATTTTATTCGTCATTGCGGCTGTAACTCTGGTCATTATTTGTGAGTTGATCAATACGGCTGTGGAGACCGTAATTGATTTGGTCAGCCCTGAATATCACCCGCTTGCCAAAATACGAAAGACGTTAGCCGCAGCCGCCGTTTTGGTGTCTGCTTTTTTTGCTGTTGTGACTGGTATCCTCGTGTTTGCTCCGCTGCTTATACAAGTCATGCAAGACGGTCTCAAGCAAGGGCTTGCCAGTTACAGTGGAGTCTGTCGTTGCGGCAGCAGCAGTTATCTTGCTGGCCGTAAGTGCAAGTGCGGGTAGCGGAAGAATGAACCGTGCTCATCATTTACAATCGACAAGGCAGGTGTCATCCGATATGAACACAGAACAAGAACGTACACATAGCGGTGCTTTAAATTCCGAAGAACAGGCGCTCTTTGGAGCAAGCTTTGCAGGTGCGTAAACACGCTTATGTTCCGTATTCTAGATTCGCCGTCGGCAGTGCGATCATGGCTGAAGACGGGCAGGTGTATGTCGGTTGTAACGTTGAAAATGCAGCTTATGGAAGTATCGAATTTGCGGACGATCCGCCTTGTTCCATGCCATATCGCGCGGCGCACAAGCTAAGCAGTTTCGCATGCTGGCCGTCGTGGGCGACACGGAGCAGCCGATTACACCGTGCGGTGCATGCCGGCAAGTGATAGTCGAGCTATGCCCGCCTTATATGCCGGTCATCCTCGGCAATACGAACGGTGATGTGCGTCGCACTACGGTCGCGGAGCTGTTACCCGGAGCTTTCACTGAGCAGTCGTTGAACGATTAAACCGTAGGAAATTTCGAAACTAGTCAAAGTCAAAAGGAGATCGATCATGAAGAAACCGGCATACAAATCGGGATTTGTTACGATCGTCGGCAGACCGAATGTTGGGAAGTCGACACTGCTTAATCAGATGATCGGACAGAAGATCGCGATCATGTCCAACAAACCACAGACGACCCGCAACAAAATTCAAGCAGTCTATACCGAGGACAACGTACAGATCATTTTTATCGACACGCCGGGCATACATAAGCCGAAGTCAAAGCTTGGCGATTTTATGGTCAAGACTGCCACATCGACTTTGAATGAAGTCGACCTCGTCTTATTTTTGATCGATGTGATCGGAAGAGATGGGCGCAGGGGATCGCTTTATCATGAAGCAGTTCGAATCGATTCAGCACTCCGGTGTTCTGTGTATTGAACAAAATTGATCTCGTCCATCCCGAACAGCTGCTTGAAGTGATCGCCAAATTATAAGAAGTGTACGAATTCGCTGAATTTATCCCGGTATCTGCCAAGCAGGGCAACAATGTCTATACGTTGATCGAACAAATCAAGGCGAGGACTGCCGGAAGGGCCGCAATATTATCCAGATGATCAAATAACAGATCACCCGGAGCAATTTATTATCGCCGAATTAATTCGCGAGAAAAGCTGCTCCATGCGACATTCGAAGAGGTGCCGCATTCCATCGCCGTGCAAATTGAGAATATGTACGTGCAGGACAACGGTGTCGTCTATATCGGAGCGGTCATCCTCGTTGAGCGCCCTTCGCAGAAAGGCATTATCATCGGCAAGCAAGGTTCCATGCTCAAAGAAATCGGTCGACTCGCCCGGCTCGATATCGAAGCATTGCTCGGCTCACGCATCTTTTGGAACTATGGGTAAAAGTGAAGAAGGATTGGCGCAACACGATCTGTGCTGAAGGATTTAGGCTTCCGCAAATGATAAACTTAAGGTACATCTATAGAGGAAGTTGCATCATCTGCTGATCCTTCGGGTAGGCTTAAGGGGCGCTTGGTTTTCATACGTGCCACTTATTTCAATGGATATTAACTTGTTTCAGATGCTATCTAAATAAGGAAAGCTTAAAAGTACCTCATGATCACGATCGCGATTGTGTTCACAATTGTTGCTACTTCAAGCTAACTATGCAACCGTAACCTAGTTATTGTTCGAGTTTATCATAATCATTTTCCGATGCGAAAGGATGAATACGAGTGAGAGATTTTTCTTGGAAAGTATTCACGATGACCGGAGATGTAGATGCTTATATGCTATATAAAGAATCACAGAAGGATGAATCGAACAATTACGGAGAGGAAGCAGCATACGAGGAGTTGGCAGAGGAGAATGAGCTTCAGTAGAAGCTGTGGGGAACGGAGATTAAAGCAAGCATGATATTAAGAGTGAAGGCATCGTCATTCGTGCCGTCGATTACGGGGAGGGCAATCGTATCTTGCACGTTCTGACTCAGGAAGCCGGGCAAGATCAGCATGATGGCGAGGGGAGCGAAGAAAGTCAAAAGTCGCTTCTCCGCTATTTCACAGCCTTTTACATACGGACAATTCGTGATCTTCCGCAGTTCTTTTCTAGGCAATGGGCACGATCAACTCAGGCGAACTGATCCGCTCTCACCAAAGGTTGCGTGAAGACCTGGTGCTCTCTGCTTATGCTGCATACCTAGCGGAACTGACGAATCGGATCATCGAGGAAGGAGAGCCTGTTCCCCGTGTCCCCGCTCAGCTGGCAGCAGCCTTCGAAGCGATGGAGGAAGGCAAGGATGCTGCGGTGATCACACATGTGTACGAGATGAATATGTTGGCGGCAGCCGGCTTTATGCCACAGCTCCACGCGTGCGTCTCATGCGGGCGGGAAGATGAGCCATTATCGCTTCTAAGCGGCGCGTTGGGCGGAACGATCTGCGACCATTGCCGCAAATCTGACCCGCAAGCCGTGTCGGTCAAGAGCGGTACACTGAAGCTGCTGCGCACGATCCAACAGCTGGACCTGCGCCGGCTTGGTAACGTGAATGTGTCGCAGGCTGCGAAGCAGGAGATGAAACAATTTATTCGCTCAGTCATGGACGCGCACTTACAAGTGCGCTGGAAATCCAGAGATTTCATCGATCAG
>CAVWLN010000027.1:0-32203 GCA_963755735.1 uncultured Paenibacillaceae bacterium | reverse complement strand
ACGTATTGTGAGGATGGATATGAAGATGAACTGGTACTTCCGAATGATGCTGTCATACATCCCTGATATTTTTCGTTGTGATTTCGGCAATCATCATTATATTCTTTCAAATGCTGAACCAAGCATCCGAGAGAAAGTTTATCGAGACGAACCGCGCCATCCTGGAACGAATGGTCGATCATACAGATGCCAATCTCATGTTGATTGAACGAAATACGATTCAGTCAACTGTTGATGGATCGTTGGGTTCAGGATTTTTTTTCGAATCGCTCGAAGACTCCTTATGAATATTTTGAAATGCAAAAGAAATTAACAGAATTGAGGTCGACTTTTCCTTTTCGCAATACGATTTACTTTACCATGAATCAGACGGCCAGGTCATATCAGATTCAGGCGCACATACCCCTTGAGTCCGTTTGGCGACCGCGAATTTTTGCATTCGCACTATTCGTTGCAACAGCCGGCAGGATGGACGAATCCCCGACTGTTTGCTTACTCACCGAAGATAACCATAAACAAAAGTCGTTTCCCTGATGAAGCCTTTCGATGACGGGAATACCAAGCTGGGTGCAATCGTCGTGAACGTTTATGTAAGCTATATAGAGGACTATCTGAACAGCTTTAGTGAAAGCGATTACATGAAATGAACTGGCAAACAGTGCTTGCCGTATGAAGCGTAAGTGCAACGCAGGAAGAGTCCGTACCACCTGTGATTCGCGTCCATTCTGAATATACAGGATGGAAGTTCGTTTCTACCGCAATGCATGAAGCAAGCTACAATGCTTTCTCGCTGTTCTCCAGTGTTTGGATGGTGGTGGTGATGGTGATTATCATATCTCGCGTTGGTCGGATTTACGATTGTGACACATATGCATTATAAGCCAATCCAATCGATTAATGGAGAAGGTCAGCCATTTCTCTGTTCGTAAGGGTGAAGAACTAGGGTTTAAACGTGTCTGCAATGAGTTTAAGTTTATTGAAACCGGCATTGGATCATTTGATTCAGAAGTCTTTGGACTACGAAAATCTCAATAAGGAAGACAGCTTGCTTAAACAGCAGCGTATGTTCCATGACTTGCTCGCAGGACATCTGAAGTTGACAGATGAGCAATTCGCCGAGCGAATGCAGGAGTTATCGTTGCCTCATACGTATGGTCGGCTTGGCGTTATCGTTGTCGAAATTGATCATTATCCGCATTTTACGAGTCAATATGTGACGAAAGACCAACATTTGCTGAAATTTATTTTGGAGAATGCGTTTCACGACTTAGGTCAACAAAATAACCGCTTCGTCTGGCATGCCATGGATGCAGCCGCAGCGAATCGCTTTTGTCGTTCATCTTCCTTATCCGCCTCCCATGGTGAAAAATCCTTACGCGCATTAGCCGAGGAGTTTCTGCAGTGGATTCGAAAGGCTCTAGCATTAACGGTCGACGATCGGCATCGGTGCCGACTCCACTTCCATCGCCAGCATCGCCGATTCGTATCGCAACGCCTTGGACAATGTGAACTTGAAGACCGTCTTCGGGACGAATATGGTGATCGATAATCGGCAGAGCGCTGGCAAGCGAAGGTTGGACAGCTACGCTTACCTGCAGGCTCTGGAAGCTGTGGTTCACTCCTTCCGCATCTATGAAAGCGATTGGCGCGAAAAGCTGACCAGTATATTCTACAACTGCAAGAGATGCGTCTGACAAAGTCTGAATTCATCACATTCGTGGACAGCTTTGTGTTGCAAATGACGAAGGCTGTCTCCACGATGTCGCCGGCTATTCAGAACATCTGGGAACATGAATGCCAGCCGTCATGGGCGGCGATGCGCGATCAGGTAGAAACCTTATCGGAGCTGAAAGATCAGCTTATGAAGCTGATGCAGGACCTGGAAAGCGCCGTAAATCAGGATCGGCAAGCGCGGAGACATCACAGCCTTGCCCTGCAAGCGAAGGCCTATATCGATAAGCATTATGCAAACCCTGATCTGTCCTTGGCTATGGTCAGCGATTATTTGCAATTGCAGCCAAGTTATTTGAGCCAATTGTTTAAGGAAGAGCTGGGCGAGAAATTCGTCGATTATGTCCTGCAGGTGAGACTCGAACGGGCCAAGCAATTGCTGCTTGAATCCGAGGAACCCGTGCAATCGATTGCGGAGCAGATCGGGTATCGCAATGTCATCTCGTTCTATCGAGTCTTTAAGAAGGTGCTGGGCGTGCCGCCCGGTGAATACCGTAAGACTCAATTGGCCGGCTGGATTCATAAGCTTGAAGGGAGGGAGCTTTGTTTGTGACGAACAAGAAGCGAGCGTGGTGCTTGACCATATTGTCAACATGGTTATGGTTAACAGGATGCAGCAGCCTGGCATGGACAGATTTCGCTCTTGCCGGAGTGGAAGCTACAGACGATCAAAGGATGACGACCTTAACGATTGAATTGTTCGACCGGAACAATACGCCGGCAGATTACTCCGCCTGATTACGGACAATTTCATGACGCAATATATACAGGAACATTTCGGAGATCCTCACCATATCAAGGTGGAATTCGTCACGGTACCGCGATTTGAGGAATTCGACAAACTGAATGTGTTAATGAAAGCGAATCAGGCGCCAGATATCGTATTTACTTATGACGAGCAGGTCGTAGCTCATTATGTCAATCAAGGCATGCTGACGGATCTGACCGATTTGTTAGCAGAACACGGGCAAGATTTGCAAGCGGTACTTGGCGAAGATGTGCTTCGCTACGGCATATTCGACGGCAAGCAATATGCAATACCAGCCAGAAGAATACTGACAGCGCAAAGCACGACGTTCATTCGCGAGGATTGGCTGGAGGAGCTCGGATTGCCGCTGCCGGAAACAACCGATGAATTTTACGACGCGTTGAAAGCCTTCAAAGAGCATAAACAGGTGAGTAGCGGGGAAGCGATCGTGCCGTATGGCATGCTTGACTATTATCATACCGAAGCGATACGCTATTCGTTCTGGGATTGGGACACAATTACAGAAGAGGATATGTATGCGGTGCCGAGCTGGATGATGCCCGGTAATAAAGAAGCGTTTCGCTTTCTGAACAAGCTGTATCACGAAGGCTTGGTCGATCCTAACTTCATGCTGCTGATGGATCGCGAGTCGCTGCAATTTCAGCATGATCTCATTAATGGGAAAATCGGTGCAGCCACAACGAATACGAATGAGCCCGTTTATATGGGATACTTGGCGGAATTGCAAAAACAAGATCCGCGGGCGCGTCTTACTCCGATCGATCCGTTCACCACACCTGATGGGAGCACACCGAAGGCGATCTTGCCGCAGAACGGTATGTATATCATGGTGCCGAAGACGAGCCAGAATGCGGAAGTGGCGATTCAATACTTGAACTGGATGGCACAGCCGGAGCATTATATCACCTTGCAGAACGGCATTGAAGGACAAACTTATGAGATGATAGACGGCGTGCCGGTTATGATGGACACTGAACAAGCTAAGCAGATGCTATACAATTATTTTGATTACTGCATCATTCTTAACGGAAAATATGTAGGCACGACAGATCCGGTGCTAAATATGAAAGCGAATGCGTTTCATCCGAAGTATGAAGCGTTTACGCAGCAAAGCATTGCATACGGTATGAAGGATGGCATCCCGGAAATTGAGGTAGATGCGGTCATTCATGCGGAGATCAAGTACTCCAAGCTACTTAGTGACAAAGATAACGAAATGTTCGTGAAGATTATTACTGCTGATCCGAAGCAGTTTGATGAAGTGTATGACAAGGAAGCAGAAGATTACATGCGGATGGGCGGCGAGCAAGTGATGAACGCCAAGCGCCAAGCCTACAGAGCCCGAATGCGTTAAAAATCCTTTTCGAATCTATCGTTCTTTTCTTATGCAGCTTCTCAAGCTCGAGTTGAGAGGCTGCTTTTTCTTGCGTTACGCCCGTGAAAGTTCGTCGCCTTGAACAATTGTAAGTTCTATAAAAAAAGTGAAGCTCATCGTCTGGAAAATCGTGAACTATGAAAAGTTGTGAATCGAGAAAAAAAGGAAAAACGTTAAGCTTTAAAATCATGTGAATGGTCAAGGCGCTGGGCGGTGCTGTAAAGTCTAAACACAGTGAGATAGAAAGGATTGACGCTCATGCAAGTGGATACGAGCCGCGCACAAAGCATCCTTGTGAAGCGAAGCAGCCAGTCGTTCTTGCGTCGTCAATGGCCGCTATATGTCATGATGCTCGCCCCGCTAACATTTTTTATTGTGTTCAAGTATTTTCCGATGGCTGGCGTCGTCGTCGCTTTCAAAGACTACAACATGTTCATAGGCGTATGGGCAAGCGATTGGGTCGGCTTGGATGTGTTTCGAGAAATATTTGCTTTGCCGCAATTTTATCGGGCAGTCCGCAACACGCTCATGCTGAATTTGCTTGCTTTATTTACATTTCCCGTCCCTATCATTCTGGCCATTATGTCTTAACGAACTTCGAATTCGTTGGTTTAAACGAGTGAGCCAGACACTCTTGTATTTGCCGCATTTTATTTCCTGGGTAATTGTTGGCGGCATGGCGATCGGACTGCTGTCCACGAATACAGGCAGTGTGAACAGATTGATTACAGACTTAGGCGGGCAACCGATCCCATTCCTCGAGGAGCCGGTCCATTGGATCGTGACGTATATAGGAAGCGGAGTGTGGCATTATGCGGGATGGGGAACGATTCTTTATTTGGCAGCGCTTACGGGATGAACAGAGAGCTGTACGAGGCGGCCGATGTCGATGGGGCGAGCCGATTGCGAAAGATTTGGCATATTACTCTGCCCGGCATCAAACCGACGATTATCGTGTTGTTCATTATCCAGATCGGTCACATGGCCGATATTGGCTTCGAGCAACCGTATGCGTTGCAGAACGGTTACGTGATGGAAGTTGCGGAAGTGATCAGCACGTATGTGTATAAAGTCGGTATCCAGTCGGCAAGGTTTGCGGTAGCGACGGCAGTCGGACTGTTTCAATCCGTTGTTGGCCTCATCTTGCTGCTCACCGCTGAGCTCATCTCCAGAAAAGTAACCGACCAAGGCATTTTCTAAGAGGAGGATTCAAGATGCTACGTAATCCAGCAGATCGATTCGTCGATGTCATGTTGATGATCTGCATAGGCATATTTGCATTGTTTTGTGTCGTGCCGATGATCCATATTTTTGCACTATCACTTAGCGGGAATCGGGCGATTATGTCGGGAGAAGTAACCTTATGGCCTGTCGAATGGAGCTTCCATGCTTACGATGCTGTGTTCAGTGACATGTGGATGGTGCGGTCGCTCATCTTCACGATCATCTTAGTAGCGGTTTATACGGCGATCGCCCTGATGATGACGATCCTAGCAGCCTATCCGCTAAGTCGCCGCAAATTCAAAGGGAAGCACGTCATGTTCGGATTGATCGTCATGACGATGTTTTTCAATCCCGGGATTATCCCGAATTACTTGCTGGTCAAGGAGCTAGGCCTTATCAATTCTCCGTGGGCACTCATTATGCCGCTCATGATCAACGCTTTTTTACTCATTATTATGAAGACGAATTTTTCGCAACTTCCTACTGAACTAGAGGATTCCGCTTGGATCGACGGCTGCGGCCACTTTCGGTTTTTGCTGCAAATCGTGTTGCCGCTTTCTTTGCCGATTCTGGCGACGATCGGCCTTTATTATGCCGTTGACAGATGGAATATGTTTCAGGATGCGTTGTTTTACATTAACGACCAGAAATATTATCCTTTGCAGCTAAAGCTGTATCAGATGGTCATTAACAGTCAGGTGAATGACGCCACAGCGCAAGAAGGATTTAATGCGGCCACACCGGTGCCGCAAAGCTTACAGGCTGCGAGCATTATGTTCGCCACCGTGCCTATTTTGCTCGTTTACCCATGGCTGCAACGTTATTTTATTTCCGGCATGCTCGTCGGAGCCGTGAAAGGTTGATAGCTGCTCTTCAGCTTGCCGCAAGCGGCAGGTTGAGGAGGAACTATAGATAAACATCGTAAAGGGAGGTAAAAACATGCGAAACCATTTTCGCACATCCTTGCTCATTCTTGTATCCATCATGATGACCGCTGCCCTAGTGCTCACTGCTTGTGGAACGAACACAGGCTCACCAAACGATAGTAGCGGGGAGGAAAGTCCGTCATCAGGCAATTCCAACTCTGGAGGAGGAAGCGGGGAGCGGATTACGTTAACCGTGGAATTGTTCGATCGCAACAATACGCCTGCCGGTGAGCCGCCGATCACGGACAACTTTATGACGAAGTATATTCAAGAAAACTTCGGGGACCCGAACAATATCGATGTACAGTTTGTTACGGTGCCGCGCGCCGAAGAAGTCCAGAAGCTCAATGTACTTATGGCTTCAAATTCTGCGCCGGACATTATTTTCACATATGATAAACCGACTGTGCAAAATTATGTACAAAGCGGCGGCTTGACCGATCTCGGGCCGCTTATTGAGGAACACGGGCCGCAGCTGAAAAAAGTGCTAGAGCCCGGCGCTACCTTACGGCGTATTCGATGGAAAGCAATATGCCATTCCGGCCCTGCGCGTCATTCAGGCGCAAACGACGACGTTCATCCGCAAGGATTGGCTGGACGCGTTAGGCTTGCCGCTGCCTGAGACGACGGATGAGTTTGTCAATGCCATGCGCGCTTTCAAGGAACATGATCCCGGCAACACGGAGGCAAGGTCATTCCATACAGCTACATCGATATTTTCCATATGACGCCGCTTATTAATTCCTTCTGGAAGTGGGATGAGATTGACGATAAGCAATTGTATGCCGTTCCGAAATGGAAGCAGCCGGGCAACAAGGACGGGCTGAGGCTGCTGAACCAGATGTACAATGAGGGCTTGCTCGACCCGGACTTTGCCTTAACTTCGGAGTTTAGCCAAGAGTTTGCCCAGCAAGTCGTCACCGGCATCGCCGGCGCCGCTACGCCGAATACGAACGAGCCAGTTTACAATGGCTACTATGCGAACCTGAAGAAGAACAATCCGCAGGCGGAACTGGCTGTCATCGATCCGTTCTCTACGCCGGACGGCAGACATCCGAAGGAAATCTACAGCCCGATCGGTGCATATATCATGGTTCCGAAATCGAGCAAGAACGCGGAAGCGGCTGTGAAATATTTGAACTGGATGGCGGAGCCGGACAATATATTAACGCTGCAAAACGGTAAACTCGGCGTTTCTTATGAGATGAGTGAGGACGGGTTGCCAGTCTTGCTGGATACGCCGGAAGCACAAACGCTTCTGTACAATTATTATGACTACTGCATCATTTTGAACGGCAAATATATTTCACCGGATGATCCTGAGAAGAACATTGCGGCCAATGCTTTCGATCTGGATTTCAAAGATTTCACGATCGCGAGCATTCAAGCAGGAGAGAATGACGGATATACGTTGCCGCGTGTCGATATTCCTGTTGATGCAGAAATTAAGTATTCCACGATATTGAAAGAAAAGGAGAAGGAGATGCTGGCGCAGATCGTGACCACCGATCCCGCAAATTTTGACCGGGTGTATGAGCAGCAGGTGGCAGAATATATGGCCATGGGCGGGCAAGCAGTCATGGAAGAAAAAATGCAAGCCTATGATGAGTTTTATCAATAACGAAAAAGAACGAAGGTAAACGAAAAGCACCGAATCGCAAAAGAGAATCGAACCCCCAAAAATAGGTCCCGCGCATATGCGTCTGCGGGACTGTTTTTTTGGGGGGGTTGAAGCTTGGAAATGGTCATCCGCTCACATTACATCCGATTCATCCAGCTTGCGTATCGCCAGCCATGCGAAGAGGATGCCGACACAAGCAAGGGCAATCGGGATCGCTATAATGGAGCTTAAAGAAAATCCATTGTTGTTAGAATTGACAATGGCGACAATAAGAAGTGAAGAAACGATCGTGGCCGGGACGGATTTCTTCATCATTCCGAAGAATAGTGGAATCAGTCCGATGCCCGCCGCGGCAGCTGCTTGCATAAGCACCGTAAGCGCATGTGCACGCAGCCACGTAGGCTCCAGTGATCCTTTCAGAAATCCGAATTGTTCTGCAGCAAAAAGGAATGCAGCAGAAACGATCAGGTTGGCAAGCACAATCGCAACGAACGTATAGCAGAACACGATGGACAGTTTAGCGGCTATGAGCTTCTTCCGACTGATCGGGTACGAAAACAAGACAGTAATCGTACGGTTCTTATATTCCTCGATGACGAATTTGGCAATGAGGACAGAGGAATAGATGATAAAGGAGGCGCGAATCAGTATATCGATGATCATGAGCGCTTCCTGATCACTAGCGAAAGCTTGCACCCCTTCCCATTGCTCGACAACCCCGATCAACAGCATAAGGCTGAATATGGACAAGGCGATGATCACGCCGGTTAACACCATCGTGCCTAAGCGATATTTCTTCAGTTCCAGCTGAGTCAGCTTGATCATGCAATGTCCTCCTCGATCATGCTCAGAAAATATTCCTCCAATGAGTGGATTTGCCTTGTCACACTTTGAATCGATACGTCCTTCGCCACAAGCGCCCTCGTCACATCGTTCTGCGTAATATCGGCATCATAGATGCGGATTTTGCCGTCGTCAAACAACTTGAAATTACGAACCTGCAGATCGTGTTCAAGCACATAACTTGCGCGGACTTCGTCATCCGTCACCAGCTCAATGTAAGCTGCCTGCTGACCGCGCAGCTCTTCCATCGTGACCTCATCCACGAGTCGCCCTTTGCTGATCACGCCGATCGTATCGGCAATCTGTTCAATCTCGGTTAAGATGTGACTTGAGATGAGCAAAGTCATCCCGTATTCCCGACTTAACGTATAGAACAGCTTGCGAACTTCCTTAATCCCGACCGGATCGAGCCCGTTGATCGGCTCATCGAGAATCAAGAGCTCGGGCTTCGTGCTGATCGCCCTTGCAATCCCGAGCCGCTGCTTCATGCCGAGTGAATATTCTCGCACTGGTTTTGTGCCGACATGCTTCAAATCGACGAGCTCCAGCGCCTCTTCTATTGACCATTTGTCTGGATAGCCGATATATTCCAGGTGCAGTCAGGTTCTCACGTGCGTTAAGATGCTCATAGAAGATTGGAGCTTCAATCATGCTGCCGATTCTCTTCAATAAATCATAGGAGGTAGGCGTAAGCACTTGGTCAAACAGCTTCACATAACCGGCTGTCGGTTTGACGAGATTGGTCAGCATCTTCATCACCGTAGTCTTACCGGCGCCATTGGGACCAAGAAACCCATAAATTTCCCCCTTTCGAATGGTCATGCTGATGTTTTGGACGACATCAATGCCATGATAGCTTTTGCTTATTTGATGTGTCGAACAGATCACGCTCATCGGCTTACTCCTTTCAACATGGATCGTATGTTCATCTCTTGCTTTCGCTGAAGTTCATTGTAGCGGAAGATCATAACATCATCCTTACGCAATTCTTAAGAAATTCTTACTTCTTCAGCAAGAGGGAAAGTGAGCGTGAAGCTGGTGCGCACAAACGGGCGGCTGTCCAAGCGAATCCCGCCGCCCATTTCTTCGGTCAGTCGCTTGCAGATGGTGAGCCCAAGCCCGCTGCCTGGAACCTTCCGATTTCTTGC
This sequence comes from uncultured Paenibacillaceae bacterium, assembly GCA_963755735.1. Taxonomy (GTDB): domain Bacteria; phylum Bacillota; class Bacilli; order Paenibacillales; family DA-C8; genus Insulibacter. The sequence goes on along the minus strand of CAVWLN010000027.1, from coordinate 22,566 downwards.
ATCGTCCAACCGATATGAACGTTCAAACACTTTGTCCTTGTCTTTCTCCTGAATGCCTTCCCCTCGATCCCAAACTTCTACGTGCACATCTCGCTCCTTCGTATAAAGCCGAAGCCCCACGATATGCCCGTCCTTCCCGTAGCGGATCGCATTGGAGATCAAGTTGTCGAGAATGCGCTCCAGAGCTTTATGTCCGCCTTAATATAGAGAGGGCGAGGGGGGATGTCGAGCTCGATCTGCAAGCTTTCTGCTTGAATCAGATCGTAGAACGAGAGCATGCGCTCTTTGCAAACTTCATTGATGGCAATTTTCTGCATCACAAGCTCATGATCCCCGGATTCCAAGCGAGCCAGATCGAAAAATTGCTGGATCAGCTCGAGAATCTCCTTACATTTGTGATGGATGTTTTCTAAGCGCGGCTCGCTACGATTCGGACTTTCTGCTTGCCGTTGTTCCTGCAGCAGCGTTTCCGTATAACCGAGGATCACCGTCAAGGGTGTCTTCATATCGTGGGATACATTGGCGAGCATCTTGCGGATTTTCATTTCCTGGCGCTGAAAGTGCACCTGGCTTTTTTGCTTCTCATCTAGCAGGCGGTTGATCGCGACAAGCAATTGTCGCAGATCGCGGTCGCTCGTCATGAGCTTGACTCTTTCACCTGTTTGTTCTTTGGTCAGTCTTTGTACGGTGTGGGCAATGAAACGAAGGTGGCGGGATCTTGACCGTGATCGCAACAATTGCAGGACGTTTAGCATAAGAAGAATCACACAGATGGTCACGATGAATAGGGTGATCGTACTCACTCAAAGTCCCCCAGTCGGTAGCCGATTCCCCATAACGTTTGGATGTACTTCGGTCGGGAAGGATCGGTCTCGATCTTCTCGCGCAGTCTTCGCATATGAACGTTGATGACATTGTCATCGCCGTAATATTCTTCACGCCAGACGGAGCGGTAGAGCTGTTCCTTGGTGAAAACTCGCTTCGGATGCTTCATGAACAGCTCGAGGATGCGAAATTCCTTTGCCGTTAATTTGATGGTGGCATCCCCTTTTGTCACGGTCATATGGGTCAAGTCGATGCTTAGCTCCCCGACCGTTATCACATGATTGTCAAGGCTTTCTTCCTTCGTATACCGGGTAGCGCGGCGGAGCACGGCATGGACTCTGGCAGACAGCTCGATTAAAGAAAACGGCTTGGCCATATAATCATCCGCCCCGAAGCCAAGTCCCAGCGCCTTGTCCACATCGCTGTCCTTGGCCGAAACGATCATGACGGGAACGGTGCTCGACTGGCGAATCCATTGCAGAAGCTCGGTGCCGCTAAGCTTTGGCAGCATCAGATCCAGCAAGATCAGATCGAAGTGTTGTTGTTCGATGTAGCGCACGGCTTCTTCCCCGTCGAATGCACAGTGCACCTCGTAGTTTTCCTTCTCTAAGTAATGTTTGACCATCTCACTGATCGACGGATCATCTTCGATAAATAGTATGGTATGCGTATGAGACATTTTAACCTTCCTCAATTTCCAGCGGCAGCTGCCAGTCTATTTCTGGCAAGCCGGCTTCCCGTAAGAACTGATTCGCACGTGAAAACGGCCTGCTGCCAAAAAATCCGCGATAAGCGGACAGCGGGCTCGGATGCGGTGAGCGAATGAAATGATGTCTGCTGTTTGTGATCAGCTTCGCTTTCTTCTGTGCATGACTGCCCCATAAGATGAACACGACCGGCTCAGTCTTGTCGTTCAAGTGTTGAATGACGCGGTCGGTGAAGATTTCCCATCCTCTGTCGCGGTGCGAATAAGGCTTGTTTGCCCGCACGGTCAGTACAGTGTTAAGCAGCAGCACCCCTTGCTCCGCCCACTTCACCAGATAACCATGGTTCGGAATGGCGCAGCCTATGTCATCATGCAGCTCTTTAAAAATATTTTGCAAGGATGGCGGCGGCGTGATCCCCGGCTTGACAGAGAAGCTGAGACCGTGTGCTTGACCAGGGCCGTGATACGGATCTTGTCCAAGGATAACAACCTTGACGTTCGCATACGGTGTGTAGTGCAGTGCGTTGAAGATATCGTACATGTTCGGATATACAGTCACAGAGCGATATTCGTCTGCTAAAAATTTTCTTAACTCCAAATAATAGGGCTGTTCGAATTCACTGTTTAGTAGATCTGCCCAATCATTGCGCAATATGGCCATTCGTTACTCCCTCCTCTTCCCATTATGCGAATCTATAACAATTTTGTCCAGATTGGCTCATAAGGATTGACATTTCATAACACTTGCAGTATGGTTATATACATAACTATATAACCATATATGGGCGGTGTGCCATTCATATATGGTAAAGCTTTATTGGCTAAAAGCAAGCTCTTGTTGTAACCAATCTCACGAAGATTCCTAAGCTTATTCATGGATTTCATTGTGACGTCCGATCTTTAACGAAGATCTATAGTGTAAATTGATGCGAGGCGGCTATTTACAGCACAAGATTTGAAAAATAAGCTATCGAATCTTCGTTAGAAATTGATGTGCGATGAATTTCTGGACATAACGTAATGAATCTTCGTTACATCGAGCACAAGCAAAAAAAAGGCGGTGATTTCGAACGATGCGAGGATTCGATGAGTCGAAACCGATTTATCTGCAGATCAAGGAACGGATCGAAGAGCAGATCGTCAGCGAACAGCTTGCGGGAGGAAGAACAAATTCCGTCGACGACGCAACTGGTCAATTTTTATAAAATCAATCATTTGACCGTTTCCAAAGGAATTCATCTACTCGTCGAAGATGGACTCGTATATAAGAAACGCGGGGTGGGCATGTTTGTGGCCAAAGGTGCCAGGGAGAAAGCTGCTGAGTCGCCGCAAAGAGTCATTCGTCACACAATATGTCGTGCCGATGATGCGGGAAGCGGAGCATCTTGGGATGACGGTAGATGAAGTGGTGAAGACGATTAGATCATGGAAAGGAAGGGATCAAGTGTGAATTACGATATCGCGATTAAGCAAGTAAGTGTCCAATACGGAAGTACGCGCGCCTTGAACAATATTTCGTTACAGCTCCCGTACGGGAAAATATTGGTTTGCTTGGCCGCAACGGTGCAGGGAAGACGACGTTCTTATCCTTGATCGGATCATTCATGGAGCCTACTTGGGAGAAATTACAGTTGGCGGACAGACAGCGTTTGAAAATGCTGAAGTGATGCCTCATGTCGGGTTTTTCTACGAGTCGGACTTCAAAGAGGAAAGCGAAACGGTGGAAGGTTTGTTTGAGGTGGCGGAGCGATATCGACCGAATTTTGATCGGAGTTACGCGGAAGAGCTTGGCGAATAAATTCGGTTTGCCGATAAAGAAAAGGATGAAGGAGCTGTCCAAGGTCCAGCAGTCCGCAGCCACGTCACCTCGGTCTTGCCAATCGCACGCCGATTACGATATTTGATGAAGCTTATCTGGGTATGGACGCCCCGACTCGAGAACGGTTCTATCGAGAATTGCTGGAAGATCATGAACGTCATCCGCGCACGATTATCTTGTCCACACACCATGTTTCGGAAATTGATTATCTGTTCGAAGAGGTCATTATTTTACACGAAGGAAATGTGTCTGCTTCAGGAAGCGCATCGACAATTTATTGGAACGTGGCGTATCCATCACTGGTGCGGCGCAAGCTGTGGACGAATTTGTCAGCGGCATGGAAGTGCTTCACACGGAGCGATTAGGGGGAGTACAGAGGACCATGGTATACGGCACTTTAAGTGACCAGCAGCTTGCAGCTGCGAAGCAGATGGGACTGGAGATCGGCACGATCTCGCTGCAGCAGTTGTTTATTCACTTGACAGAGGGAGGGAACGCCGATGGGCTTCGCTAAACCTTTTCGTAAAGTAACGACCGATATGTCGAGGGTGCTAGTTCATGGGCGGCTTGGTTTGTCGCCATTGTAATCGCGCTTTATTTTGTGACGACCTATATTATGGGCGGCGATGTGAAGGCGAACAATCAACTTAACGAACTCGTGATGAGAATCTTGGATCGCCAATGGGGAGCTGAGAGCGTCCAATCCGACATTCAAGGATTTGTCTCCTTTATTTTTCACCCATCCAGAAATATTTATGCTTGTGATCGGCATCTCGAATCTTTCGTTCTTAACTTTCTTTGTCAAGCAAGGGGTGACGCGTAAGGATTATTTCATCGGCGCCATCCTAAGCTCTATCGTAGTCTCGTTAGCGATTACCGTAGTTTCAATTATCGCCTTCGTGGTCGAAGGAGCGTTCATTGCCAATGTGAGCTTGCAATATGAAGGCATGTGGGGCTTATTGCTATCCTGCACATTTTGTATCTCCTCATCTTATTTCACTATAGGATGGTTAATTGGGGCAGGGTTTTATCGCTATGGTGGAGGCGGAATTTTATTTATCTTGCTCGCAGTAGCTGTCGCCTTTGTCTTTGAAGCGCTGTGGACTATGCAGATGGCGCTTGCAACATCCAGGCACACTCGTGCTGCTTGTCGTATTGTGGTATGTCTTGCGGGTGTTCACGAAGCGGTGCGAGTCAAATTGAAGTAGCATCGGTACGACGCTCGATACGGTGAGGGAAGCTTACCGCTCTCGCCGTACTCGAATCCATGCTTCCAATCATGGATCGATTCAGTGGAAAAAATTTATGTCTGACAGATGAATCTCAGCGCAGTCACAAAATATTAATTTTATTTGACGAGACGAGGTTGACTCGAGACCAGGTTGAGTGAAACGCGTTTTGATCGAAGACATTGTAGCACCATGCGATATGGCTCTTAGCTCAGTTGGTAGAGCAGGTGACTCTTAATCATCTGGTCCAGGGTTCGAGTCCCTGAGATTTCCCACCATACTTACTAAGATTAAGGAAACGGCATGCTGGCATGCCATTTTTTGATTTTTGGGGCGGAAGTGATTTCTGCCCCATTTTTATTTTTGGTCCGACTTCACGGCTTGTTCGAGTCGACATAATGCTTCGCAGAAGATGTTGTGAAGCAGATATTGAATCTTTTGCCAAATTGTGCTTGCATGCTTCGGACGGATCGTCTCGACATTTGGATAGTTTGGAGGATGTGTATTTGGCGGCCTTTACCACTTTGTAGCCCATGTGGGGGGAGTGCCCAACTCAGGTCAGGCGTTGTTGTAGCGAATAAGGTAACAGTAACTTCCGTTATTTGCACGAAAACTACATTTTTGATGAAATAGAGGAACGGAAAGTTCCTCTATTTCGATAATTGGAGCGGAAAATGGCGTTTTTCCGCCGATTATTAGGGGAAGCGGAAATTTGACTTCCGCTATTTCGCGAAAAAACGTGTTTTTCTCGGAATAAAGGAAATTTGAGTTCTTTTAAACACTTTAAACCCTCTAAACCCTCGAGCCTTCTAATCCCTCTAATCCCTCTAAACCCCGTCCCTATGTTCCGTTGAATTCGCTTCAGTTCCTCTATTCGCTAAACATCTCCACTTCGTTCTTGTTTATCCTCTGACAAGCTTGGAACGAACCTTGTTTGAGAACAGCTCTGTCAGCAAGATCAACACGATCAAACCGATTAAGATGGAGCCGACCTGCGACCACCGATTTGAATCCATCGCGAAGATCAGCGGGGCTCCGATGCCTCCTGCGCCAACCATGCCCAGAATGGAGGCATCGCGCAGGTTCATATCGAAGCGATAGACGATGATGGAGAGGAAAATCGAGAAGAGCTGCGGTATGATGCCGAAACGAATCTTCTCGAAAGTCGAGCATCCAAGCGATGTCATCGCTTCGAGCACTTTCGTATCGAGATTTTCGATCGCATCGACATACAGCTTGGACAGCATGCCGATGGAGGCAATCGCAATGGTCAGCACTCCGGCAAACGCTCCTGGACCCGTGACGCGCAGAAACAATAAGCCGTATACGAGTTCAGGGATCGTCCGAATGAAGATTAAGAGAAGTCGCGTCACATAAGCGATCGGCTTCGGCACGACATTTGATGCACTTAAGAAAGCCATCGGCACGGCAATGAAGGCGCCGATCAATGTGCCGAGAAAGGCGATGGCAATCGTCTCAATGAGCAAATAAAAAATGCCGTTTGTCGTAAAGTTGAACAGAAGCGTCAGATCAGGCGTGAAGATGCCTTTAATAATATTCCAAGCGATCTCCCAAGCGCTCCGGTTCATCGCATTGACGTCGATCGTCGAGACGGACCATAAGAACAACAAGGTCACGATCCCCGATATGATGACGATGTAGAAACGGTTTCTTGGCTTGGCAAGCAATTGTTGTTCGATTGTTAACATTTCGTTCGGACTCCTTTAAACGAGCTTTTTGCGGAAGTGCTCACTTACCGATTCGATCAAATAGACGGTGATGATCAGCATGAGCAAAATCACGCCGACATTGGCATAATTCCGCCAGCCGATCCCTTGGTCCAGGATCAGGCCGATGCCGCCAGCACCGACATAGCCTAGTATTGCGGCATAGCGCACATTCCCCTCGAAGCAGAACATCGAGGTGGATAAGTATACTGGCAGCACCTGGGGCAGGATGGCGTAGCGAAACGCTTGCAGCCTGTTCATGCCCAGCGCTTCCATCGCTTCGAACGCCTGCATATCACAGGTTTCGATCTGTTCATAAAGCAGCTTGCCGACATAAGCGGTCGTGAAGATGAAGATCGCAGCTGTGCCGGCGAGCGTGCCCAATCCGAAAATAAACGTGGCAACCAGTGCGGTTACAAGCGATGGTAAGGTGCGCATCACGCTTATGAAGCTTTTCATCGCCGCTGGAATCAAGCGATTTTTCATCATGTTGGATGAAGCAAGGACAGCAGTTGGAACGGCGGCGACTGCCCCAAGCATAGAGCCAAAGAGCGACATCTTGATCGTATCGAGCAGCGGACCCCATACGTTCGGCATATAACTCCAATTCGGAGGAATCATCTGTCCAATAATGTAGAAAAATTGATACCCTCTACGCAGTAACATTTGCAGATCGAATCCGGTAAAATCAATGGAAATGACCGTAGCGACGATGACCGCAAGTACAATGAGCGGGGCGCGAGACCTTCTTTGCATCACGATCTTGCCATTCTCTAGCACCAACTTTCGTGGTGGGAACAGCGTATCAAACCACTTCATCTTGCACCTCCATGTCAATGGATGGGTGTCCGTCTACCCCGTAGATTTCATCCAGCACCTGTTGATTCACATCCTGTGCTTTGCCGTCGAATACGATTTCACCTTTGCGAATGCCGATAATGCGAGTTGCGTAGGCGAGGGCAAAGTCGATATGGTGAATGTTCATGATGATCGGGATTTGCATTTCTTTATTGATTCGCTCCAGGTCGCTCATAACGGCTTTGGCCGTTACCGGGTCGAGTGAAGCGATCGGTTCATCGGCTAGTATGATGTCGGGATTTTGCGCAAGCGTTCTAGCGAGTGCTACACGCTGCTGTTGACCGCCGGACAGTTGGTCGACGCGAATATACGCTTTATCGAGAATACCGACCTTATCTAGAGCGGTCAGGGCCGCGATTTTTTGCTGTTTCGTGAAGATTCCAAGCATTTTTCTCCACCATGACAGCTCAGGAACGAAGGCGACGAGCACGTTGCTGATCGCGCTGATACGAGTGACGAGATTGAACGATTGAAAAATCATGCCGATGCGTCTACGTAACCGTCGCACTTCGCGTTCACTCAGCTGTGAAACGTCGACTCCGTCCACCATGATGCTGCCGCTCGTAATGTCGTGCATGCGGTTGATGCAGCGAATCAGCGTAGATTTGCCTGCGCCGGATAAGCCGATGACGGCAACGAACTCCCCTCTATCGATTTTCAAATTGACATTATGTAGCGCTTTTACTCCGTTTGCATATGTTTTGTCCACGTTTTTAAATTCAATCATACGAGGTTCCCCATCCTTCTTCTCAAAAAATGAGAACACCGCAAGCAGCTTGCCGATGTTCTCATTCCGATATAAGCTTGGTTTATAAGTGGAATCGATAAATGGCGTTAACGCTTAGTTTTGCTGTAGCCGCTTATTGCATGCTCCGCAAAATCTTCTGAGCCTCACGCTCATTGTCGTAATCTTCCGGCACGGCTTTCTGATAGCCTTCGTGGCTGTAGATCGCAATGACTTCCTTGCCTTCTTCCGTTTGCGCAATATTGATGAACGCTTCTTGCAGCGCTGCTTTCAGCGCATCGTCCATGATGTCGGAATGCTTGCTGACACTGATCGTATCATTGTAGATGCCTGGCGTGACGCCGATCACATCAGTCTCATCCCAAATCGAAGCTTCCCGTGCAAATTCCGATGTCCAGGCGGCTTCATTGTCCCTTCTAGCGTCTGCATAAGCGACCATAATATCAATTTGCTTCGCTGCCAATCGTGCAAAACCGTTGCCGTAGGAATCGACTTGCACGACATTGCTCAGGTCAGTGATGGACTTGTCGTAATGCTCCATCAGCCACAGCGTCGGATAGATATATCCTGCTGATGAGGAGGACGACATCACGCCCCAAGAAGCGCTGTTCAAATCCTCAAAAGTAAGTGCCTCACCGCTGTTGACTTTGTTTGCCAATTCACGACCTTTATCAGACGGTCCGGCCATGATGATTGAGCGATAATAGGTAGCTTGTCTATCCACCGCTACCGTAGGCTTGTTCTCATTCCAAACCTTCGGATCGTCTGAATCGTTGTTCAATCCAGCGCGTGTAGCCGTCAGAATGACCTCTGCTCCGTCGTCGTACAGAACGTATGTACCTCCAGGAATTAAGCCAACGTCTGTCGTTCCTGCTGAGAGTGCCTCACCGACTGCTTCGTAATTCGTGCCGACAGTAATGACGACATCTTTAATGTCATAGCCGTGATTCTTCATTTCCTTAATCAGCAAATTTTTCAGTGGTTCAGTCGTCGTAATGATCTCATCCGGATCACGCGAAGGAACGAATCCGATCGTCAGCTTGTCGATGACGATCGCCGCATCGCTGTTGTCACTTTCTTTATTTTGCGCATTCGAATTGTTGCTTGCTTGATTGCCGCTACCAGCTTGATTTGCTTCCGATCCGCTGTTTGCAGGAGCGGCGTTTCCGCATGCAGCGATCAATGTGGCGATCATGACGATGACCGCAAGTAGTCCCCATTTTCTTTTGAGCATGTTTACTAGACTCCCATCCTTAGATTATTAATAGATTCCCCATCATTATGCATATGAATTATTTTCGTAGTGTAATAGGAATGTTAAATTTTGTTAAACTATAAAGAGGGGATACTCTTTCAAATCGTCTGGAGATGGTTGGATTGATGACAGAACATGTTATGTGCGCTCGTTTTCTGTTATAGTAGATAAGAGTTACATGATGCGGAAAACTTTTGCCACACGATGACGAACGATTAGATTTGATAGTGAGGGTGATAATGGATGAAAGTGTTGCATTTGACGATGGAGGAAGCCGTGCAGATTTGTAAAGTGATCGGCAACGAACATCGCATGAATATCCTGAAAATTTTAAGTACAGGACCGCATAACGTGAATGAATTGGCGGAGAAGATGGGGCTGCCGTTCTCGACTACGGCCGTCAACGTCAAGAAGCTGGAGGATGCCAAATTAATTTCGACCGAGCTCGTTCCCGGTAGGGGAACACAGAAGGTCAATACCAAGACGTATGATCGTATCGTCATCGATTTGTTTTCGCAAGTTGTGGAGGAGAAGAGCGTGATTACGATCGACATGCCGATCGGCGAGTATGTGGACTGCCTTGCCGAGCCGCATTGTGGAATCGTAGGAGTCGATGATTATATCGGCATTCAGGACGATCCGCGATCGTTCTATGAACCGGGGCGGAAAGAAGCACAGCTGCTATATTTTCGTTCTGGATATGTCGAATACCGTTACCCGAATCGCATCCCGTACGGCAAGCAAGCGACAGAGATCGAATTCAGCGCTGAGATGTGCTCGGAAGCTCCTTATCATAAGTTGGACTGGCCGTCCGATATTACGCTGTGGGTCAATGAAGTGGAAATCGGAACGTGGACATCTCCCGGTGACTTCGGCGGGCAAAGAGGGTTTAATACACCGGAATGGTGGATGACGAATCTAACCCAGTACGGACTGCTGAAAAATTGGAAGATCAATGAGAACGGAAGCTTCCTGGACGGTGTGAAAATTTCCGATGTGACGATTGATCAATTAACCTTGAACGCCAAGCCATACATTTCCTTGCGCATCGGTGTCAAGAAGGATGCGGTCAATGTCGGAGGCTTGAACTTATTCGGCCCTGCCTTCGGCAATTATACACAAGGGATCATTATGAATCTGCGCTATAACGAATAATCGCATGCTTATTATTACAACTAAACAAGTAATGAAATAGGTTTAACTAGAGCCATTTTCCCGTTTGAGCATATGACTTGACTATATAACTAGAGTATATAAACAAAGGGTAAATGGCTTTTTCAAATTTATATTACAAAATATATTGATATGAAACATGTATTTGTGTTATATTATGTTTGAACTTAATGAATCAAGGGGGAAGTGTACATGAGAAAACAATGGTTTAAGCTGACTTCAGTATTATTGGCGTTGGCAGTATTGTTCGCAGGTTGTTCGTCTTCAGCTCCATCGGAGACTCAATCATCTGGAGGCAATGAAGGCGCTTCCAGCAGCAATGCTGGCGGAGGTAGTTCATCTGGTGTCATCGACTTAGATTTCTGGGTCCCATTCTCGGGTTCTGACGGCGAGTTCATGCAGGACATGGTGACAGCCTTTAATCAATCCCAGGATGAAATCCGTGTGCAGTTTATGAACAACAACTGGGACAACTATTATCCGAAGCTGAATACTTCGCTAGTATCGGGTGCAGCACCGGATGTAGCCGTAGCTCATACTTCCCAGCTGGCGAATCTGATTCCGACAGGCAAGATTGAACCGCTGGGTGAATTAGCTAGCGAAGCAGGGCTCGATTGGTCGGAGTTTGGTGACAATCAAATCAACGCAGTCATGTCTGATGGAGAGTATTATGCGGTGCCGCTAGATACTCACGCACTCATTATGTATTACAACAAAACATACTTAGACGAAGCAGGTCTATTGAATGCGGACGGCAGCATCAAGATGGGTGAAGGTGCCGAAGGCTTTACGGAAATGCTGCGCACCTTAAAGCAAACGTTGCCAAGTGATGTCGTTCCATTGTCGATCGGCAGCAACAATATCTTAACGTATTGGATCTGGTATGCGCTCGTTCATCAACAAGGCGGTACATACATCGCGGATGGACAACCGACGATTCACACGCCGGAAAGTGTAACGGCTATGGAGCTCATCCGTTTATGGATCGATGAAGGGTTGACGCAATCCGACGTTGGAGATCAGCACTACGATATCTTTAAAACGCAAAAAGCAGCGATTACGTTCACCGGCGTATGGGCGACTGGAAACTTCGAATCGGACCCGGATCTTGACTTCGCTGCAGTACCATTCCCGCAGCTGTACGACAAGCCGGTAACGTGGGGAGATTCACACACCATCATTGTTCCTGTGCAGGACGATCGTGAGAAGCAAGTGGCGGCTGTGAAATTTGCGGATTGGCTGACGGACAACGGTGCGATGTGGGCGAAAGCAGGCCATGTACCGGTCAAGCCAGCCGTATTTGAGACGGAGGAATTCCAGTCGATGCCGTACCGTGCGGATTATGCTGGAGTCATGGCGAATGTTCAGTATATGCCGTCCACACCAAAGCTCGGCGGACTTAACGATATTACGCTTGAATACTTGGTAGAAATTAACTACGGTGCAGACATTGAAGAAAGTCTGCGTAAAGCGCAAGAAGACGCGGAAGCTTTCATGAATCAATAAGCCACGCAATCGATATCGATGTGGAGTGCCTATGGCATTTCACATCGATGTCATTTGCAGCGGCGCGGGGAGAACGGGTGAATGGACAGATGAATAACAAGCTGAAAGTATATTTGACGGCGGCTGCTTTCCTGGCTCCTTTCATGATCCTGTACATTTGGTTTTGGATCTATCCGATTTTGAAAGGATTTGTGACCAGTCTGTATACAGGGAGTTTTGGTACAGAGCAGCAATTCGCCGGGCTCGATAATTACATCCGCATGCTGACAGACGGGAAATTTTGGTCGTCCTTAGGCAATACGCTGTATTTTATTTTGATTTCCACGCCGTCTATCGTTTTGCTGGGGCTTATCATGGCACTGATTGTCAACTCGCGGCTGAAAGGCACGAGTGTTTTGCGTACCGCTTATTTCATGCCGTACATGCTCTCGGTATCGGTGATGGGAAGTATATGGCTGTTCATCTTGCAAGGCCGTACCGGACTGGCGGCTGAAATTGCCCGTTCTTTTGGTTTTGAGGAAATTTCCTGGCTAGGCAGCTGGGAGCTTGGCTGGCTTTCGATCTTAATCGCCACGTTATGGTGGACGGTCGGCTTTAATATGATCTTATTTCTCGCTGGGCTGAAAGAAATCCCGGAGGATCTGTACGAAGCTGCCAGCATCGATGGCGCGAACGGTTGGAAGAAGCTGACGCATATCACGTTGCCGTCGCTCAAAGGGGTGACCGCGCTGATCGTCATCCTGCAAACGATCGCTTCGTTCAAGCTGTTTGGACAGACGTGGTTAATTACCAAGGGCGGACCTGGATCAGCCACTACGCCGCTCGTCCATTACATTTATGAAGTCGGATTCCGTAGATGGGATATGGGCTATGCGGCAGCGATTTCGCTCGTGTTATTTGTCATTATCGCGGCGATATCGTTCATTCAATATCGACTATTGATGACGAAGCGGGAAGGATGAGGTGACTGAAGGTGAAACAATCAAAAACAAACATCATTGCCACGATTTGCGGGTATATCTTTGCTTTTTCCCTCGCGATGTTCATGCTGGCGCCAATGCTTTGGATGTTGATCGCAGCCTTCAAGCAGCCCGGCTCTTCCGTTACTGTATTAGAGCGATTAATCTCGCCGCCTTTCACACTGGAGAGCTTCGTCAAGGTGCTAACGCCCAACAGCTCCGCAATGATGTGGCGTTGGACGCTAAATAGTACGATCATCGGGGTCGTGCAAACTGCGGTGACGGTGCTATTCAGCTCTTGGGCGGCTTATGCGGTGTCGAAGCTGCCATTCAAGGGAAAGACGTTTATTTTTACGATCATCTTATGCGGCTTAATGGTGCCGGTGGAATCGATCGTCGTGCCGTTATTCGAAATGATCGTTGCGCTCGGCTGGGTGAATCAGTATCATGCCCTGATCTGGCCGGGGATGCTGCTGCCGCTCGGATTTTTGATCTTGAAGCAATTTATTGACCAGCTGCCGAAGGATTTATTCGAAGCGGCGAAGATTGATGGTGCTGGTGAATTCAGAATTTGGTGGAAGCTGATTTGGCCGCTTACGAGAAGTGCGATGGCGGCGGTTAGTATTTTCGTCTTTATTCAATCGTGGAACAACTTGCTATGGCCGATGTTAGCGGTGCAGGAAACCGCTATGATGACGCTGCCTGTCGGCATCCCGACGTTTCAAAGCACATTTGCTACGGACCTTGCCGTACCGATGGCTTCCAATGTATTAGCGAGCGTCCCGGCGTTAATTGTGTTTTTGCTATTCCAAAGAAATATTATTCAAGGTATCTCTATGACTGGGATCAAATAATGGAGGAGAAAAATGAGAGACAGACATCTCTTGAATGGACGTTGGAATTTTCGGGTTGATCCTAAGGATGAAGGGGAGAGAAATCGTTGGTTTGATGTTGCTTTACCGGATGCCGAGGGCGTGGAAGTTCCGCATATTTGGCAACGGGAGGAAGCATATGTCAATTACTGCGGAGCCGCTTGGTATGAGCGAACGTTTGCAGCGCCGGAAATTAGGGACAACGAGCGGCTATTTCTTCGTTTCGGTGCCGTCGACTTTTCGGCGAGAGTTTGGCTGAACGGCCGCTATATCGGCGAGCATGAGGGAGGATTTACACCGTTTGAGTTTGATATCACGGATCACATACAAGCAGGAGACAATCGGCTTACGGTTCGTGTTTATGACCCGCAGGACAATGCCGAAATTCCGATCGGCAAGCAGGGAAGCTGGTATACCCGTGTGAGCGGCATCTGGCAGGATGTTTATATCGAAGCAAGAAACAGCTGTCATATTGAATCCATCCATGTATTCCCTGATGTCGATCGCGAAGAAGTCCGTATCAAGGTGACGCTGTCCGGTATGAATGCTTCGGATATTGCTCTTAAAGCCGCTTTTACGATTCGCGATCATGAGCAGCCGGAAAGCGAGCATACTACCGCCACTGAGTCTATACAAGAGTCGGTGCAAGAATTGCGCCTCCAACTGAAGGATGCGAAACTTTGGTCGCCTGAGCAGCCGCATCTGTACGATTTGGTTGTAGAATTGCTGGATGAGAAGAAGGGCCAGGCGGTCGATACGTTTACCGTACATTTCGGCATGAGGAAGATTGAGTATGCGGATGGGCAAATCTTGCTTAACGGTCGTCCGATATTTATTCGCGGCGCCTTGGATCAAGCGTACTATCCGGATACGATCTACAACCCGCCGTCGGATGAATGGATCAAAAATGAAATTCAGCTTGCTAAGGAACTAGGCTTTAACCTGCTGCGCAAGCATATTAAAGTGGAGGTTCCGCGATATTTGTACTGGGCCGATCGGATGGGGATGTTGATCTGGGCGGAGCCGCCGAATGTGGTGAAATGGTCGGAGCAAAGCAGAACGAGGTTTTACAATGAGCTTCGCGGCATGATCGAACGAGATATGAACCATCCTTCCATTATTATTTGGTCCTTGTACAACGAGGAATGGGGCTTGGAATGGGATCTCGCGAATGACACAAGCAAACAGCGTCATGTGCACGAGCTGTATGAACATATCAAAGGCTTAGACCCGACGCGGCTCATATGCGACAATTCGGGCTGGATTCACGTGAAAACCGATCTTAACGATTATCACCGATACTTTACGCTTCCGGAGCAAAACGGAGAGTGGAAGCATGACCTGGACGATTATATCATCGGAAATCCGCGACAAAACTATGTGGAAGATTGTGAAGGGCCAACTGGCGAGCCAATCGTCATCTCAGAGTTTGGCGTATGGGGACTTCCCGACATCAACAAAATTATCGAGCAATATGGCGGGCATCCACCTTGGTTTTCGAATCTGGGCGATGACACCCACCAGGAAGATTTTAAGAAGCCATTAACAGCGTTACAATATTTCGAGCGCTACCAATTGGACGACATCGTAGGCGATTTTGCACAATTGGCCAGATACAGTCAACGAAGAATGTATCGCGCCGTACAGGCGACCATTGAGGAGATGCGAAAGCGACCGCAAATTAACGGCTACGTCGTGACCGAATTTACAGATGTTGAGTGGGAAACGAACGGCTGGCTGGATGCAGACAGAAATAAGAAATATTTGATGGAGCATGCCGCCAGGTTTAACGGTCCTTTGGTCGTGATGGTCGATGGCTTAAACCGCAATATGTGGTGCGGAGATGAGCAAAAGTGGGATGTGGTCATTTCCAATCATGACCTGCACAACCTCCAAGGCAAGATAGAATGGGAGCTCGTCGGCACAGATGTCAAGGGACAGATCGAAATCAATGAAGGGCAGAAGCATCATGTGCGGCTGCCAGGTGCAATTCAGTTCGTTGCGCCGAATATCGATCGGCCGTCTGCCTATACGCTGCAGCTTACGCTGACCTTGAACGATCGCATATCGATCGACAATGAAGTGGAGCTGACCATCAGTCCAGAAGCTAAGCTGCAAGGTCTAAAGATTTGTCCTTATCAAATGGACGAACGATTCCGCGACGCGCTTGCCAGAAGCGGTGCAGCTTTGGCATCGGATGAACGCATGCATGAAGCGTCTGTAGTCATCACTTCCGTACTAGATGCGGCTGTGTTGCAATACTATCGTGACGGTGGCAAGGTGATCTTCCTTGCGGAGGATGGAGATCACTTAACGGAGAAAGGGATGTTTACATTCCGCCAGCTGGATGAAGGTGAGAGCTGGAATCGCGCTTCTTCGTTCCAGTTTGTCGATCGTTCCTTCTTCGAGCATTTGCCGCTGCAGCCTGAGATGGGTTGGGAATTGGAAGGAATATTTCCAGACTACATTATCCCATTCAGCAATTACAGTAAATTGGGAGGAACGCTGGGCCGGACCGTGTACATGTTCGGCAACGAGCAGCTTCCGCTTACGAGTGAGATCAAATCGCTTTATTTCCAAGGATGGATCGGCCAAGCTGGCGGCTCTCTGCTCGTGCAACGGAGTGAGCAGGGCAGCATGATCGTCACGACTTGGAAGCTGCAGAACAATTACGGACAGCATCCGATCGCAACGCACATATTACATGCCTTGTTAGAGAAATAAGGAAAGGCTATTCGTCCAGGACGCGTTCATGACAGCCATCTTATCGCTCCTCCTGCTTTCCGCCTTTACACGCAAGTTGTGGTAAAATAAGGGACGAGACTGTGAGCGGACGGTGGTTGTCATGACGGTGAAGATTCCTGAGGTCGAAGAAGCGATTGCATATATTCATCGCAACTTAGAGGAGCCTATCTCATTGGACGGGCTGGCGAAGTATGTCGGCTACAGCACTTACCACTTCTTAAGGCTCTTTAAGGCACAGACCGGCTTGCCGCCGCATTACTATGTATCTTCTTTACGCTTGCAGAAAGCGAAAGATTTGCTCCTGCATACGAATTTTACGGTGCGGGATATTGCACAAGAAATAGGGCAGCAAAGTCTCGGCACCTTCACAACGCGCTTTACGGAGAAGGTCGGCGTCACACCGGCCGCGTTTCGCGCGCAGAGGCAGCAAGCAGAGCGTCAGCTGCAGCAGCTGATGGCTCTGAAAGAGCGTGAAGAAGCAGGCGAGGTGCAGCCTGACGGTGCGAAGATATCCGGACATATTCAAGCAGAGGGCTCCATGCAGGGCGTTATTTTTGTCGGGTTGTTCCATAGACCGATTCCCGATTCGATTCCGGTCTATGGAACGCTCTTGCTACGGCCTGGCCCTTTTCGATTTGCAGGGGTGCGGCCTGGCACCTATTATTTAATGGCTACATCCCTTCCTTGGTGCGTGCGGTCGGAGGACATTTTGCTGCCGCAGCATACGCTGCGCACGAGGATGCATCCACCGATTGTCATTGAATCGCATGATCAGCACATTCACCTGCAAGTCACACTACACCCGCCAAGCTTGCTTGATCCGCCGATACTCATATCCTTGCCGCTGCTCATGAGCCGGTTTTTGGCGAGGCAAAACGCATAGCCTTCGCACTTATATCGGAAGGTCAGCATGAGATGTAGATCGCTCATTTAGCGATAATTGGCAGCGACCGCATCAAGCTTTG
The DNA here is from genome assembly GCA_963755735.1 of uncultured Paenibacillaceae bacterium. GTDB lineage: Bacteria > Bacillota > Bacilli > Paenibacillales > DA-C8 > Insulibacter. The sequence goes on along the minus strand of CAVWLN010000027.1, from coordinate 5,182 downwards.
ATTTGATGTAGTGAACGGCCTGCGGCGGCGAGAGGATGACGGCATCTTCACCTAATTGCCAGAACAAGTCGGCATAATAGTTCAGTTTATCCTCTGTGATCGGAAGGACGGCACGACCAGTGCCGTCCTTTTGTTGTTCAAGGAAGGAGGCGAACCAAGCGTCCGCTTGTAACATACGCATCCCTTTGGCTGTCAGCGACACGGTCATCGTGACCGGCTTCCCGATCGCGTTCTTGGCAGTTTCATTCCATGGGCTTAACTGTTCTAACTCTTCTTGATATTGGACCGACTCATCAATTTCTGCACGATGGATGCGATCCGCGCGAAACAAGCGAAATTCTTCCTTGTCGAAGCAATAGCTCGGACCATACCAATAGCCGTTGCTCGCATACAAGCCGATCAGCTGGATGCGTCGCTCGGCACGGCCGCTAGGGGAGTCGTAGTCGATTTTCAACACTTTGTTCGCCATGATCGCGTACAGTAACGTCTTTAGCACATCGGACGCCATGATGCGCTGTGGATTCCAGATCGCCACTTTATCCTTCAAACGAGCGATTTGTTGCTTCGCACTCTCAGGCAAATAGTGATAAAACTTGCGAAGCGCCGTCTCCGCTCCTTCATCGAACGGGGTGGACCCGAAATATTGCAGAGATTGACAGGCGAAAAATATAGCCATCGCTTCACTTTCTGTGAACGCAATCGGCGGCAGCATGCGCTCTTGCAGCATGCGATAGCCGCCGCCCCGCCCTTGCACGGAGTAAAGCGGTACTCCGAGCAAGCTCAGCTCCTGTAAATCCCGTGTGATCGTACGTGTGGACAAGCCGAATTCGTCCGCGAGTTCACGAACGGTGAACGACTGCTTGGCGTTAATATACATCATAATTTGGATTAAGCGCTGCGACTTTAACACAAGACCGTCCTCCCCAACTTGCATATATTTCCTATTATAACGTGAGAAAGTTTAAATAATAAGACAGGATCTGTCCAGTTTATTTGCTATCGTCTTCTTATAAGAACATATGGAGGCGATAACGAATGAAAAAGAAATTAACAAGCGGTATGGATCGGATCGGATATGTATTCATTCATGGCGCTGGTCTTGGAAGTCACATCTGGCAAGAGGTTATGAATAACATGGATGCGCCATGCTTGTCCTTGACACTTCCGGGTAGAGGAAAGGGCGGGGAAGCAGGTAATGGCGAGAAGCCCCTTTCACTGACCGATTATTTGGACTATATCAAGCAGCAGATCGAGCGTTGGCCGGTGGACAAGTTCATCATCGTGGCCCATTCTATCGGCGGTTTGCTCGGCTTGCCATTGTGTGCCTCATTGGCAGATCGCGCGGTCGGATTCGCAGCGATTAGTGCGGCGATTCCGAAAGGCGGGAAGGGATCTTTCTTGTCTTGCTTGCCTTTTCCACAAAAGCAAATCATGTCTCTCATCTTGCGGAAGGCCGGAACCAAACCGCCTGAAAAGCAAATTCGCAGCGGACTTTGCAATGATCTACCTGCGGAGATTAGTGATACTGTTGTCCATTCCTTTGTGCCGGAATCGGTCAGATTGTATACGGATGCAATCGAGTCCGGCATCCCCGAGCTTCCGAAGCTGTATGTGCAATGCTTGCAAGATCGTGAATTCGGTATGCCACTTCAGAAGAAATACGCAGGCCATCTGCAAAGCCATATGGTGAAAACTTTAAATACCGGTCATTTGCCCATGCTTAGTGACCCTGTAGGGCTGAGCGAAGTGCTGCAGCAGTTTGGCCGGACAGTGAAATTGGGAGCATAACCTACTATTTTCACGTGACATGCATTAAAGCCGCCGCGCGAGTTCGGCGGCTTCTTGCATTGCGCGCTCCCGTTCATTCGCCGCACGTTCCGGCAACTCTACATCGATCCATGCCTTCCATCAAGATCGTCTCGATGCGGTCGACGCCAATAAGCATAAGACGTGGACGCTGATAACGGCTGCGATGTCGTCGTTATTGGCTATGGTCCTTAGCGAAATGTCGCCGCTGGATTGGACGATGACGGTAGTTTTGTCGCGGCATAGACCGGATTGGGCCTTTGTCTGTATAGCGAAACGTTTCGGCGCGCGACTTTGATCGTGTTGATATAAGCCTTCAGCATCGGCGGCACGCTGAAGTTCCATAATGGATAAAGCGAACATGACCACTTTAATTCGCTCATAATTGGTCTGTTGATCGGTGAACTTGTGTAACCCTGAGCTGTTCCATAGGAATATTCATTGGGATGCTTCCCGCCGGAAGTTTTCGCACGTGCCGAAAAAGCGCTCATCGACATCCAGCGGAATGTATGGCGATAGCTCCATTTTTTCCATGGTGACGAGCTTGTTGGCTTGTCTGGATCGTCTCAACAAGTTTTCGTCCAACTGTCAGGCTGTTGGACGCAGTCTCTTGCTTCGGATTCGCTTTAATATACAATACTGATTTCATATTCATTGACTCAAATCCTTTCAACATATTTCGCTCAAAATAACAGCGGAATATCACGGAGGAAGACTCGTACATTTACACATTCAAGCATTTATCTTAAATAAACGAGTAAAATTCCGACTAATGTTATCGAAATGCCTAGCCACTGATTCCGCACGGAGTCTTTCCTTTCCGGCAATCATGCCCCAGTAGCACCTGACCACGGGCAAACAAAGAGGTGGCAGTGACGACGAGCGAATATTTTCGAGCGTGAGCCCGATATTGTAGCAGACGAGCAACGCCATCCAAGATTCCCGGTACGCAGTATGGGTATCAACTAGACCTGGGCAAGTGGAGTCGCTTTCGCATCAGCAAGATGAATAGGAAAAGAACGACGCTGCTTTGCATGATGTCGATCACATACTACGGTTACGCCGCCTAACGCCTCAGAATGTATTCCAAGCCGAAAAATGACGCCCCCAAGGCAAGTGCCGCAAGAACCGCCCAAACCGCTCCTTTGCCATGTGCAGCCGGGATTTAGTAGCATCGGTTTGCAGTTAGTTTCCAATTCAGCGTGAGCGATGATGAATATTACACCGGATATCGTCATTGGGATGCCGATTATCGGCAATAGAGATAGAATCTCGCCAAATATTACAGCTAGTACGACGAAGTAACGCTGTCGTAGAAGCTGGAAGCGATCGGCGCTACGATGGCCGATGACCGACGCGAAGCCCTTGGGGAAAGCAGGAAGATGCCGATTAAATCGATAGCCATCCACAGACCAGCCGATAAGCCGACGTCTTGCACGGATAACAACCGAGGCCAAAGTTGCATGGCCGTCATCGTGAGCGTCAGTAGGACAAGACCGATGAATTGAATGGCGAACAGGCTGGAGATCAGGCCGATCTTGCGCCCGGCTTTGCCAACGCAGAATAATTCGTGTGGTTCCGAATTAACGCTGCCGCGAGTCCGAACAGTATTCCCCAAATTTAATGCCTCCTCTCACCTATAGTTGACTACGCAAATATTTCCTGCGCAAATAAAATACCACGGAAGTAGTTGTACAGTCAATTACTTTTCGTGATATGATAGGTAAAGGATGAAACAAGCAGAGGAAGCGGGACATCTGCAGAACCTCGAGGAAAACGATTTGGCAGTATGAGAGCATTTGTCAATGCCCATGCTGTGGTCATTGAACGAATTGAGCAGGACTTGTCAGCTGAACGCAAAGTGCCGCTTACAACTTATGATGTTCTGGTCGCCTTTACCAGCCCCTAACAAAAGATTGGGGATGAGCCAATGGCGAAACGAGTCGTCATTACGCAAGTGGATTAACTGGTGTGGTGGAACGGCTGGAGCAGGAAGGATTAGTGACACGAGAACGTACGGATGAAGACAGAAGAGGCGCTTATGCTGTCGTAACAAGAGCGGGCAAACGGGCTTTTCTCAGCACATGGCCTGTCTATGCCAAAGGGATCTATACGTATTTTATCAGCCAGCTGGACGAAGAACGGCAGGTAATCAAGCGGGGGCTACACCGCATTTACGATCAGCTGCGCTGAACATGAGGACATACCGAAGCCCCGCTTCTGTTGTTTTCGGAGCTGTTCGCCGCCGACGACAATCGCAACCTCTTGCCCTTCTGGGCCATGACCGTCGCGGTTGTATGTAACTTGCGTCTCATCGGCTGCGTCTCAATTCCGGTGAGTATGGAAATCCGGTTTGCTGTTAAAGTCTGGTTTTTTGTAAGTTTTTCTGATATTGTTTGAACGAAAACAATACAAAGCTGGAATGGCCAGGAGGGCAATCATGACCGAAAACACAAACGCGAGAAAATTATTCAACTGCCTATGCCGTGCTGTCAGAGAAAGGCTACGACCAAGCTTCGACCAAGGATTGCACGCTAGCCGGCGTCGCCCAAGGGTTGATCAGCTATTATTTTCCATAAAGACTTATTGTTTGCAAAGTGTTTCGTCGTGAAACAGAGAAGTATTGTGCTTCCATTCCCTATATTGAAAGCCAGGGCAAAGAAGCCTTGACGATCGACAACATTCGATCCATTTTACGTGTGCCGCAGGCGAGAGCGAATCAACAGCCGTCGTCTATCAAGCTTCGCTATCAACGGTTTGCTTTGGGGCTTAAAAACCAAGCAGTAGCCGACAATATTAAAGAAACTTTGGCAAGAAAGAGAGAGCATTTGGTTCGGTTCATTCGTTCCGTCAGCCAGCTGCCGGAAAGCAGGCGGCGAGTTGCGCCATCTTAATGTCCGTGTTTGACGGGCTGGCGTTGCAGCGCTTCAGCGAAGCAATTGATATCGAAGGAGCTTATGATACTCTGGCTACGATGCTGGAAGCATCCAACAAATTGAACCGCTCATGAAGACGGATTCCATAAGAAAGGGGGAATATAATAGATAATCTTGTTTGAGTGTTCAAACAATATATGAATGGATGGGCGATGAAGCATTGAAAGATGAAAGAGAAATACTTTTACTATGAATTTGTTTTAATGAACAAACAAATACGGAGTTGATCTATTAGTTAGTAACTCAAGACGATAAGGGAAATTTCGAACATGTATCTCAATGCATGGCTAGGAAAAATCGCAGTATATATCGTAAAAGCAAGGTGGAAGGTCATATCAGCAAGTATAATATTGTTCATTGTCTGCGCAGTTATTGTGGCGGGCACGGTTGGTCAGTTAACGCTGAGCAGATGGGAAGTTCCAGGCTCTGAATCGTATGAA
>CAVWLN010000026.1:0-19492 GCA_963755735.1 uncultured Paenibacillaceae bacterium | reverse complement strand
GTATCGCTGACGAGCATGACCTTAATCGTGTTCTGACTCATCCTCCAACCTTCACCCTTTCAACGGTATCTTCTCTCACGATTATGATTGACCAGTTTGACCAGTTGACTTATCCTCTGTTTGATATAGCGCCTTCGATTCATCGATAAGGATCGGCACCCGAATGTCAATTCTCGTTCCTTTGCCGGGCGCCGATATCAAACTCATAGAACCACCGATTTCATTGACGCGCTCCTGCATCGAGACGATGCCATAGGAGGCGTGTTTCTTCACGTCTACGTCAAACCCGACGCCATTGTCCCGGATAAGCAACCGCACGTGATCCTCGCGCCTTTGCAGGCGCACCTCCATCTGACTCGCTCGCGAATGGCGAAGCGTATTGGACAACGCTTCTTGCACAATGCGAAACAGATGGTCCTCCATCCCTCTCGGCAATTGCACTTCTTCATCCATTTGAAATTCAATGGCGATCGGCACCTTGGCTCTAAGCTCCTCAATCAGCTCATACATGCCTTGCGACAAGCCGCTTCCCTTCCAGGTGAACCGGCCGTAGATGCAACAGGAGCGCCCTCATCTCAGATTGGGCGACCGAGGACATCTCTTCGATTAAAGCGACCTGTCGCTGCGCTTTGGCAAAGTCCTTATCCATCGTTCTTCCAAGTGCCGTAGCCGTCATCGAGATAGCGAACAACTGCTGACTGACAGCATCATGCAATTCTCGCGCCAACCGCTGTCTTTCTTCCGTTACAGCTGAATAACGGACCTGCTCTGCCAGCTCTGCATTGTTCGTCGACAAGCGCTGCAAAGAAGAAACCTGCTCCTCCCATTTCTTACTGATGCGTCCTAGTTGTTCGCCAAGCCGGCCGATCTCATCCTCGCCCAGGTGCGGTACCGTTCTGGACAGATTGCCCTTCTCCAACATTAACATCGATTCGCTGAGCGTTTCCAGTCTGTACTTCACCTTGCTGCTTTGCCAGTAACCGAATATCGCCCCAAGACCGAATGCGATTAAGACAATCGTCGCGATATTCGTCAGTATCGACAGTAGTTTACCAGCAAACTCCAAGTAGCCATACATATACAAAAAATAACCAATCGCCGCTGTAATAAACAGGCTAAAAAGAATAGACTCCCCCATGCTCCGCCAAATCATATTCGTAAGTTTGCGTTTGCGGTTCATATTAGAAGCTCCTCCTTTCCGCCTGTTACAGCACCTTCACATTCACGTCTCCGATCAAGTAGGAAATCCTGATCTCCACACGTTGATCGGCGGTGTCGTAATTTTGAGATTGCCAATCCATCTTCGTGATAAATCCGCTTTGCTCCTCGAGGCCGATTCTCGTCTGACCGATGAAGATCGTAGATTGAATCTTCACGCCGATGTCATCCGGGACGATAATATCAATATCTCCAATAATGCCTTGAAAAACTAACAACGTCTCACGTTCTTCAATGATTGCTAGCGAAAGGTCCATGTTCATCTCTCCGATGATCGACCAAACGCTCATATTGCGCAGCACCCAAGCCTCCCTGTCCCAGCGGATGCTTTCTAATATTTTTTGTCGCTGCTCATGCTCGGTTATGTTTGCGCAATTGACTGGAGCGCACCATAAAGTAGCCAAGTGAAATCATAATAACGGCCAAAATAATCGACAGATGACTCATCGCCAGGAACAACAGCCCGATGCCTATTAGCATATACCCTGTCCGGTGTCCTCCAGCGCGCAGCTTATATATTCCGAGCCCGACAATGAAGATGCGCCGTGACGGTAAAGAAACCGAGTATGTTGCCAAGCAACAAATACAGCCCGGCAGCTATTAAGATCAGGGCTGTATTGCGATTGCGATTATCCATACCGTCACCTCCCGTTAGAGTAGCTTAGCCATAGCGCGAATGCCCTATGGCTAAACCAAATTTAAGCATATCATATTCGTTAATCTTCGGGAATGGTTCGTGCATTATTCCCCGCTTCCAGCACCGATCTGCTCACGCAGCTTTTGCATTTCAGCTTCTACCTTCTCCGCACGAACCGGATCTGCATTGACGGAGCTAGTCACACCCGGTGCACTCGTGTATGGGGTTCTGCTGATCTCAGCTTCAATCTCCATTTGCATAATTTTCTCTTCCATTCTTTGGAATCCGAGTGAAGCCGTGCCTGCGCCGATCTGATTCGAGGACGTCACTTGTGCCATTTGCTTCTTCGCTTTCGCAAGCTGCGCGCGGCTGACCAATTCATTGCGCTTGTTGCGCATTTGATAAAATTCATTTTTCATCTCATGCAATTGCTGCATCAAATCATCCGCTTGTGCCTTCGACTCCGCATGCATGCTCTCATATTCCGCAGCCTTCTCGGTATAGTGCAGCTTTTCGCTCCAAAGCTTGTTTGGCTGTCATGCTCCTGACCGTCCTTCAATGCATTCATCGCCAGCTGTTCGCGCTCTTGCGCCAGGCGGTTAAATTCATCCACACGCTGCTTCAATCTACGCTCATTCGCCATCTGCTTCGCAACTGTTACTTCAGCTTTCGCAATCTCTTCCTCCATATCGCGCAAATACTGATTCAGCATGACGATCGGATCTTCCAATTTGTCTAACAACTCATTTACAGAAGCCTTTGTCATATCCTTGATTCTTTGAAATACTCCCATTGTTTCAATCTCCTTCCGTTATATCACGTTTATATTTGTTTGACTTGACAGACGCTTCTTTCTATGTTGCAAGCTATTTGTCTTGGACTTGCTCTGGATCCGCTTTCCGCCTTCTCGAATTCGGCCAATCGCTGCTTCAACTCTTCAATTTCCTTCCGCAATGCTTTCGTCTCCACTTCCTTCATCAATTCATCAAGGTCTTTCCTTCGCTCCCGACATGCCGCACGCCATACTGCCCGCTTCATGCGTCGCCCCAGGCGAGGCTGACCGCTTTGTTCTGCACCGTAATGGCGGTGCTGTGGTGCGGCGGCTTACCGTGACCCTGGAACGGGCTCTATCCGAACTCAAACCTGCCTTGATGGTTCGCTGAAGCTCCATTGTCCGGTTCGACCGGGATTACGATCGCTGCAGCCAAGTATAACAATAGTCCTGTTCCGCCCGAGAAGATCGTGGCAATGACGACGACGAATCTGAGCAACGTGACGTCTACATTGACGGCTTTGGCCAATCCGCCACATACCCCGAAAATTTTCTTATCGGTAGTCGACGGTACAATTTCGCCATCTTATGCCCTCCTCTCCTTTTCCAGCTCCGCCTTAAGACGCGCTAGCTCTTGCTCGAGGCCCGTTTCAACACGCTTCCGCCTTGTAGATTGTCTCTTCCGTCAAACGCCGAGCTCACTGAGCGCGCGAGTCTCCATCTCCATAGTCCGACACTCGATCTTCAATCTGCGGAATGCGCTGCCAGCGCCGCCGATGCTGCCGGTGCCGGATTGCGTCATGCGTTCATTCATCCGCTGTCTGAGCGGAGCGACTCCATACGGGCCGCATAATATTGCCGCTTCGCCAACACTTCGTCATAATCCGCACGCAGCTTGCCAATTCTTGCTCCAATTCGGCAGCTGTCATGGCCGACCTGCTCATACAAATCTTTGTACTGATCACGTTTCTCTTCGTTTAACAGTTTGTCTTGCAGAGCCATGCGCGCAATTTGTTCCTCTCCGCCTTCAGTGCGACGCCGGCCTGCTGCTCCGCTTCTCCGCCATCAGCCCGGCTTGTAAATATTGCTCGCGCATCGCTTCCATATGCCGCACGCATTGCTGTATAGCTGCTCGGACGCATTATTGCTCCTTCTGCTCAGCTAAGTATTGATCGATCACTTTGACGGGATCTTCGGCGCGCTCCAGCTTGTCATTCAACGTTGCAACCGTAATGTCTCTAACCCTTTTGGCTATACCCATATCTCCTTGCCTCCTTCTTGTCTCTTCATGCTCTCCTATCGATGCTGCTTCCTATCGCATATTTGCCCCACGTCTGCTGATTTACGAAATGCAGGCACCTATGATGTTCATGTTGTTTGTCATTCGGTCTCGCTCGTGTTCCTAGATCGTGCTGCTGCGATTTTTCAACATATGGACACCGTACATAATCAGTGCGATTGCGATGATCCAGCCGAGCAATCCCGCAAGCTGACCGAACAAGCAAGATTCCACCGAAGATGATAAGCGGCCAACCGATCACGCCGCGTCCGCTTTTGATGCCTAGCCAGCCCAGCACAACGAGCCCAATCGGGAAGATGAGACTGATCAAATTGCCGAGCCCAAGACCTAATTTGTCGAGCAGATGAGTCCGCCCATCACAATAAGAATCAACGCTAACCCCGTATTTCGATTCATAGCCATGAATGTTCACCGCCTTTCACATTTCAACTCGCCGTCGTTATGGTTTTATTGTAGGTCATCACAACATTCGACAAAACGGACCACAGATGGTTTTTGCACCTGGACCTAAGTCGGGGATGTTGTCCAACCTATGCAGGGGCGTGCAGAGAGAGGATTTTTGGCAGGTCAGCCATTGGCAAGCTATGGTAAAATAGAAGCATCAAATTAGGTCAGTCAAAGGATGGAGTAGCCTATGAGCGAGCATGTTCATTATTGGCGCGGCGATTCGATTCGGCTGCGCGCGATGGAGCGAACGGATCTAGCATTGTTTGAACAGTTGGATGACGAGTTCGCAAGAAATATTGATGTCCTTTCCTTCCCGCAGTCGAAGGATCGACTCATCAAGTGGGTGGAGAAGGAACTGCAAGGCAAAATGAACGATGAGTTTCGCTGGATTGCGGAAAATGATGAAGGAGAAGCCGTCGGCACGATTCATACATTCGCCTGCAACCGACGGTTCGGAACGTTCAAATACGGGTTGGCGGTGCTGAAGCCATACTGGGGGCGCGGCTATGCATCCGAGATGATCTTGATGGTGCTTAGGTTCTATTTCATGGAATTGGGCTATATGAAAGTGACGCCGCACGTCTATGAATTTAATGAACGGTCGCGGAAGCTGCATGAGAAATTAGGATTCGTGCAGGAGGGCAGGCTGCGCAGCATGATTTATACGAACGGACAATATTATGATGAAATTCATTTCGGAATGACACGGCATGAGTTTCTTCATTTGTATGGGGAGTAAGTCATACGGGAATCAAAAAAAATGAAGTGAACGTTCTCCGTCCATCTTGGCTTTAAGTCCTGATCGGTTCGAAACCAGCCATAGAAGAGAACTTCACTTCATTGTTCGTTGTCACTATCATCATATTCAGGTGGTCATGAATCGCCTCGTACTGTTCGTCCGTCAGCACGCGGCGGGCGGTAATGTAACGTTTTGAGAAATAGTCGTCGTTGAGATCATTGATCTCTACTTTCTTCGACAGCGCGTTGGCTATTTTGCCATCTCCCATGTAGATTGCCACATGGGTAATCGAGCCCGCAGGACCGTATGTATTGAAAAATACGAGGTCTCCCTTGCGCAAATCTGCCTTCGCTACATGCGAGCCGGCTTCCGCTTGCGATGCGGATGTGCGCGGCAAGTCTACACCATATTTAGACATCACATACTTCGTAAATCCAGAACAATCGAACCCGGATGGAGTCGTTCCGCCCACACGTAAGGGGTCCCTAACAGCTTCTGCACCAATTCATCCATACCGGTGACCGCTTTCGACCCGCGTACATATTTGGCTGCGACGGGTTCTTTAATGACGACGGAATGAATCTCCTGCGATTCGGTAACCACACCGTTCACCGTTGTCTCCTCGACTGTGACGATACGTTCCCCCGATATTCCTTCACTGATGACCTTGATCTGACCCTCCAGCATATCCGGATCGATCTCATATTCGATTGGGAACGGAATCTCTTCCTTGCGTTCGACCGTTTGTGTCACCTTCACCGACAGAAGCGGCTGCCATACGGTCAAGTTCAATTCATCTCCAGGATGTAGCAGATCGTTCTCAATCCAAGGATTGTTCCGATAGATGACTTCGCTCTTGATGTCGAATCTGCGAGCGATCGCGTAGATCGTATCTCCTTCTTGCACGATATAAGTAACGGGCTTAACGCCGCCGGTCTGAATTTGCTCAGCCAACTGCTCTGGATCGGAAAGCTCGTCAGGTTGAACCAACACGGTCTGTTCTTCGACCTCTTCCAAGAAATCGACTCGTCTATCCAGCACATGGCTCGCTTCATCTGCTTCTGGTGTTTCCGTGCTTACGGAAGCGATCCTGACATCTCCCGTTGGCGCGCTTTGTCGCTCACTGTCATACGGTTGCTTGATCTGGCTCAGCAGCGCATCCGCTGCTTGCTGGTCACGGACATATCCGATCAGCTCGCCGTCAATCCGTATCGCTACTGCCACGGTATGAGAGGAAATATGCGGCGCCAGCTTGGCGAGAACTTCTTCGTCCTCGGCTGTCCCTTGGGAAATCTCCTGTTCATGGAAGGCGATATCGCCATAGGTCAGTTTCATATCCATATGCGGGTGCTCGGCTTGCACTTGCTGATAGCGGTCATGAATGTAGCTTTCGACAACCTGCGGACTGCTTACAAGACCAAGCGAAACTCCATCAACAGTGACCTCATATAATGGTTTTGTATGCGCTGCGAGCGGTTGGTCCTGTGCGATCGCTTGATCGTGACGGTCGCTAGCACCATACACGACACCAGCAATGAGGACAAGCGACATGCTTGCGGTAAAGATCGCGATCAGCCGCGGGTTTCGCCTCGTCTCGCTCGCCGCTTGATCGGCTGGCGCCGCTCCCTTCCGAGAAACGTACTTCGTCATGACAGTGTGAAGCCTAGAAGCCATCTGGCGGCATTGCTTCCATATCGACAAGATCATGTGCATCATTATTCTCCCGTATCGTTTAATGTAACCTTCTGTTCCCGAAACTGACACGAAGGGACAAATCGGTTATTCGTCGTAATTTGACAAACAAACTTCTACCAAGAAGAATAATTCAACGCAGGCGATCAAAATCCTGCCGAAAAACAAAAGATGAAGGAAACTTTTCCTAAAGATAAGCCTTTCTTACTTCTCCCTCTTGCTCCTCCCTCTTACTCCGCCGCCGGACGCACTTTCGCTTTGTCCGCCTCCCCGGCATTGCGGTTCGCAGCTTCGCGATCAAGCTGCATCTCCTCCACTGACTTTACCTTCAAGCGTGCTGCGCCTTCGTAATTTTTCGTCGGTAGCAAATCCCCGGAAGCCAGACGCGCTTCCGCTGCAGCAATCGCCTCCCCGTATTGCGGCAACCACTCCTTCTCGAGCCACCAGCATCTCATCGACCATCTGCCAAATTTCCTTCGGATTGCACACTGCACCGACGAGCGGGTCCATCATCATCGCTTGCCGTAGCAAGTTATCATCACCATGCACAGCCGCCTCCACGGCGAGACGCTGCACGGAAATGCTCGACATTGCATACAGCTGCACAGCCAAGCGGCAAATCTCCAACATGCGGCATGGAGATGCCGTTACGATCGACATATCCCGGCGCTTCAATAATCGCATCATCCGGCAAATTGGAGATTACGCCGTTATTCACCGTATTGAAATGCCCGCGATACACGCGTCCGGTTTCCAAGCCTTCGATAATGTATGAACCATGCTCCTCGCTGCGATTCTCCGGATGTATATACATAGGCCGGATCCTTCATCCAGTTCGGAAAATCCGTCTCAAACCAATTGCGCCCTTCTGTACATACACGCAAGATATCCGCCTGTTTCTCCGTTGATCCAGGTGCCCAGATCGATCCATTCTTGGATCTCCTCCGGACGCTTGCGGTACCAAGGCACATATTCACTGAGATGTCCGTTCGATTCCGTGCTGTAATAACCGAAGCGGCGAAGCATATCGATGCGCACTTTCTCGGTCTTGCTGATATTCCGGATGATTCTCGAACGCTTCAAGCAGCTCGCCGGTCAGATCCTCTCCTTTATGCCTGATTTGGATATACCACGTTTGATGATTGATTCCTGCACAGATAATATCGACTTCTTCCTTCTGCAAGCCGAAACGTTCAGCAATTTGCTGATGTCCATGCTGCACGCCGTGACAAAGTCCGATCGTCCGCACACCGCCGTATTTGTTGCAAGCCCATGTCAGCATCGCCATCGGATTCGCATAGTTCAGCAGCAAGCAGTCCGGATGCGCCACTTCGCGGATGTCTTTGCAGATGTCCAGCATGTCCGCAATGCCGCGCTGTCCATACATAATGCCGCCTGCACACAGCGTATCGCCGACACATTGGTCTACGCCATATTTCAGCGGAATATCCACATCGGTTGGAATGCTTCCAGACCGCCGACGCGAATCGTACAAACACGTACTTCGCATCCTTCAACGCTTCCCTGCCGATCCGTGGTTGACTGAATCTGAATATTCAGTCCATTCTCACGAATATCCCGCTGACACAGCTCAGTTACCATCTCCAAATTGCGTGCATTGATGTCCGTGAAAGCGACCTCGATGTTGTGAAACTCCGGAACACTGAGCAAATCACGCAACAGTCCGCGCGTAAATCCAATGCTTCCCGCTCCGATAAACGCCACTTTAAAAGACATGCCCTTTCATCCTCCCCGGTAACGGATTATTTCAATTTATGATTTGTCCTCTATTATAATTCCGATGAAAGATGAAAGGCTTTCAATATCTTAACGAAAGCGAATGCGAGAAGTATAAAATCCTAACTTCATTTAGAATACAAAGCGCATGATCCTTATGATTCTCGTTTTTTTGCTTGTGAAATTTCAAACCGCTTGCGTTCTGTGCGCTCGATTTGCACGATTTTGCCATCATGCACGATGATTTGAACATGACCATACTCAAGCCCACTGATGCTGTCCAAAATGCGCTTCGTCCAAATTTCGTCAAGTTGAACCGGATTGCCCATGTTCCTTCCCTCCATTGGCGCTGAATTTACGAATGATAATGGATGATCCATACATGCTGCACTAGCTATTGGATCGCTGTGTGCGAGAGTACAGCACGCTTCTTTGCATTGTCCACCACAAGCGATTCCCGGCCGTTGAAAACATACAAACGATGGACAAGCACCCAAACGTCCTCACCTTGCTTAAGCGGAGCTTGCTCCAACGACCGATACGCGTGCAGGATATGCTGGCCGGTGTTGACTGTATATTCTCCAATTGCTGCCCCGGAAAACGACGCTTTGAACGATCCCCCGCTGCGCAGCTTGCGGCGCTGTCAATTCCGCATAAGTGCCCACCTCCGTCCATTCCGGACGGATGATGGCTTGCGCGCCGGGCATGATATCCTCGAATCCAACAAGCGCAGCCGGTTGTTCCAGCACCGCGGACTCCCCAATGAAACCAGCCACGAACGGGGTTTGCGGCTTTTTGTAAATGTCATACGGCGTGCCTTGCTGCTCCAGCCGTCCCCCTTGAATAATCAACATCTCATCAGCTACCTCCACCGCTTCATCCTGATCATGCGTCACGAACAAAGTCGTGATTCCGATTCGCTCGATCGTCTCTCGGAGCCATGCGCGCAGCTCCTTACGCACCTTCGCATCTATCGCTGCGAACGGTTCATCGAGAAGGAGCACCTGCGGCTCCGGTGCCAGTGCTCTGGCGAAAGCAACGCGTTGCCGCTGACCGCCGGACAGCTGATTCGGATACCTCCTCTCAAGACCTGTCAAGCCGGTCAATGCCAGCAATTCAGCAACACGCCTTCGGATCTCCGGCTTTTTGCGTTTCTGCACAATCAAGCCGAACGCGATGTTATCAAACACCGTCATATGACGAAACAGCGCGTAATTTTGGAAGACGAAACCGATGCCGCGTTGCTGCGGCGGCACGTCGTTCATTAGCCGGCCGTCAATGTAGATCTCTCCTGAATCCGGTGATTCAAGTCCAGCGAGCATGCGCAGGATCGTCGTCTTTCCTCCTCCGCTCGGACCTAGCAATCCGATCAAGCTCCCTTTGCGAACGCCGAAGCTAATATGATCAGAAGCTGTATGTCCGTTAAATGTCTTTACTAGTTGTTTCACCTCTATATACAACGTTCCAAGCCTCCCTCTTTATTCATCGTTCGAGCCCGGCCAGTTGCTGCTTCCGCTCCGCATATGCTTTCACTACCAGCGTCACGAGCGCTAACAACACGAGGAGCGAAGCCACCGCGAACGATGCGGAAACTGATATTCGTTATACAAAATTTCAACGTGCAAAGGGATCGTATTGTCTCGCCGCGTATATGGCCGGATACGACCGAGACGGCGCCGAACTCGCCCATCGCCCGAGCGTTGCACAAAATAACGCCGTACAATAATCCCCATTTCATATTCCGGAAG
Organism: uncultured Paenibacillaceae bacterium; assembly: GCA_963755735.1. Taxonomy (GTDB): domain Bacteria; phylum Bacillota; class Bacilli; order Paenibacillales; family DA-C8; genus Insulibacter. Next base: position 9,202 of record CAVWLN010000026.1, on the reverse strand, counting down.
TGTCATTTTACGGAAGATCGTCCAACCGCTAGCGCCGAGCGTGACAGCAGCTTCTTCCTCCTGATTGCCTTGCGCCTGCATAATCGGAATCAACTCACGGGCGACGAACGGGAACGTCACGAATATCGTCGCGAGCACGATACCCGGCACAGCGAAGATGATCGGCATGCCGCGCTCGATGAAGAAGGAGCCGAAGAAGCCTTGCGCACCGAATAGGAGCACGAAGATGAGACCCGATATTACTGGTGAAATCGCGAACGGCAAATCGATCAGCGTGACCAGCAGCTGCTTGCCGCGAAAGCGAAATTTTGCGATTGCCCATGCCGCGGCAATGCCGAACACGGTATTCAGTGGCACCGCAATTAGCGCGGTGACGAGCGTAAGGCGAATAGCGGCCAGCGCATCCCTTTCCGTTATTGAAGCGAAGTAGACCTCAGTCCCCTTGCGGAACGCTTGCTCAAATACAGTTACCAGCGGCAAAATCAAGACGGCGCCAAGAAATAACAATGCCACGGCTAATGAGTAAGCAACGAACGAAAGACGATTCCGCGAAGTCCGGCAGGAATATCGGCATCTATCGCTTCGTTTCACTCGCAATGGCATGTTGCCTGTCATTTCACCTCACTCCTTTATTCTTGTATCGTCGCGACTGACTCGCCATTGCAGGACATTAATGACAGCAGCAAAGAAAAGATATGATAAGCATGAAGAATGCAATCGTCGTCGCGCCGACGTAATCGTACTGCTCCAGCTTTGTGCGAATAAGTAACGGTGCGATCTCCGTCTCCATCGGCATGTTGCCAGCAATAAAAATGACCGAGCCGTACTCGCCGATCCCCCGCGCAAACGCCAAGGCAAATCCGGTAAGCAGCGAGGGCAAGATTGCCGGAAAGATGACGCGCGAAACGTTCTGAGACGCGAAGCTCCGAGCGTAGCTGCAGCTTCCTCTACCTCTCGTCGAGGTCTAGTAGCACCGGCTGAATCGTGCGGACCATGAACGGCAGCCCGATAAAGACGAGAGCAATCGTGATCCTAGCCGCGAGTAAGCCGTCTGGATGCCAAGCTCGGCGAACCAACGGCCGAGCAGGCCATTCTGTGCATATATCGCGGTAAGCGAAATACCAGCGACGGCTGTCGGCAAGGCAAACGGCAAGTCTACCAAGCCGTCAAACATTCGCTTCCCAGGGAAGTTGTAGCGCACCAGCACCCAAGCGACGATCGTTCCAAACACCGCATTCAACATGGCTGCGACCAAGATGTCGTTAAGCTCACCTCGATGGCCGCCAGCACCCTGGGGCTTGACACAGTTTCCCAGAACAAGCCCCAGGTTTGCTGGGTCGTCTTCACGACGACCCCGGCAAGCGGGATGAGTACGACGAGGCTCAAATACAAGATGGTAAAGCCCATCGTAATGCCGAATCCCGGCAGGACGGATCGTTTGCGTCGAACGACAGACATCATTTTAGGGTCACTCCTGTTACTGGTATATTGTGATGATCTTTTTCGTCTGCCTCGCAGCATCAGGATAGTTCGTAAATTTCATCAAACGTACCGCCATCGGCAAAATGCGTTTGCTGCGCTTCCTGCCAGCCGCCAAAAGCATCGATCGTCACAAGCTCGATGTCTGGAAACTGGTCTTGAAACTTATCCGCTACTGATTCCAGCCGCGGCCGATAAAAATTTTTCGCTGCAATCTCTTGCCCTTCCTCACTATAGAGGAACTCCAAATATGCCGTGGCTACTTCCCTCGTCCCCTTCCTGTCCACTACGCTGTCGATGACCGCAACCGGCGGCTCAGCGAGAATGCTTAAAGAAGGCACGACGATCTCGAACTGATCCTCACCGTACTCCCTGATCGACAGGAACGCCTCATTCTCCCATGCCAGCAAGACATCGCCAATGCCTCGTTCAACGAATGTCGTCGTCGAACCGCGCGCTCCTGAATCCAACACCGGCACATTGGCATAAAGGTCCGCAACGAATTGTTCGGCGGCTTCTTCATCGTTTCCGTTATGCTGCAATGCATAAGCCCAGGCCGCCAAATAGTTCCATCTCGCTCCTCCTGATGTTTTCGGATTCGGCGTTATCACGCTGACATCATCCCTGATCAGATCGTCCCAATCGCGAATGTTCTTCGGATTGCCTTTGCGAACCAGCAGCACAATGGTTGATGTATAAGGCGAGCTGTTGTCCTTCAGCTTGCTCTGCCAATCTGTGTCCAGAAGTCCAGCTTCCGCAATCGCGTCGATATCATAAGCCAGAGCAAGGGTGACCACATCAGCTTGGATGCCGTCAATAACAGAGCGACCTTGGCTTCCCGAACCGCCGTGAGATTGCTTGATCGTCACTTCTTGATCGTTGGTCTCCTTCCAGTAATTCGCGAAAGCTTCATTGAACTCTTCATACAACTCTCTCGTCGGATCGTAGGAGACGTTTAACAACTCGATGGGCGGCTTCGAAGCTCCACCAGAGCCATCTCTGGCAGGTCGCTCGGAGCCGTTGCTCACATTCTCACCGCTGCATGCGGCCATCAACAACATCCACACAAAAACAATGAACAGCACAGAAAACTTTTTCATTAGCATGATCCCCTCTCTTTTAGATCACATTTAATAACGGCATCTTTCCCGTTAGAAAAAGTCTCCGGCTGTCCGGTCGAACTTTTATTCCTATTAACTTCATAGGATTTGTAGGAATAATATCACCCGCCTATTTTTTCTGTCAATACAATTTGAAGATCTTCTCATAATGGAGAAAAGTAGCGAATCTAGGGCGGCTAAATAGGCATGAATGTCGCGAAAGACGGACAAATTTGCCCTACTTCAAACCAAAATATCGATAACTTTTCGATTCGGCAGACATGATCGGGAAAAGGCAATCGATCGAGATCATGCGGCGAAGAAACGAAAAAAACCTCTACCTTGCTTCCGCTCAAGAAAAACGGACGCAAGGTAGAGGCAAGTTATTGGAGGCAAGCTGTTTTCGCCAATCGACAAGACTTCGTAAACGATTCATCTTTAGACGGGTAAACTCGTTAATCATCTTCTACTGGGATTAAGATCGTAAACTCAGGATCAGGATCGTAAGGCTGCTGCGCGCGCGGATACAGTTCGACATGCGTCAAATCCCCTTGGCTCGCTCTCAGCCCTTGTTCTTCGATCCACTTGTACAAATTTTGATACGATTGCCCGATGTTTTGTCCTTTTCGATGCTCGCACTTCGCATAGAGCAAAGCCGGAACCTCCAGCAGATGCATCCCGGGCGGTGCCTCGGTGACCTGGCTATCTACTTTCATCGTGATGTAATGCGTAAATCCTTCAGCCCCCGGATGCGCGTGGTAGGACAGCCCGAGCAGCTTGTCAGCTTCGAGCGGATGCGGGATTTCATCGATCCGGTCGCGAAATTGTGCGTGCATGTGCTTGATGTCGCCTGCGCCTGCTTCAGCGAACGAACCGCTCCATTTCAATCCTATCGCTTTAAATGACGGCATATGTACGATGACATTCGTTTCATTGCTCTGTGTATTCATTTTCCTCTTCCCTCCTGCAGCTTGTCGCTTTACTCCCATCATACTATAATAGACTGACAAAAGTTGTCACAATATCCAAAGTTGCAGAGGAAGATTATGAAGAAAACAGAGCGAATCTTCGCGCTTATTAAAATCATATATGAGAAAAAGCAGTTTACGGTAGACGAGTTGCGCCATATTTTCAAGTGTCGTATCGTACAATGCTGCGTGATTTGCAGGAGCTGAGCGGCCTCGGGATTCCCCTTTATTCGCAAACCGGGCGCAGAGGCGGATACAGCATACTGGACGGGCACACCGGTGCTGCCGCGTCAGCCTCCCCTCAGCTCGTACACCGTTCATTTAAACCCGTTACCTTGATCGTCGGGATGGAGATGAAGGTACCCTTTACCGCTGTTACGATATCGAATACCATCTTGCCAAGCTTATGGCAACATCCTCTTCCGGCGTCGGAGTAATTCCGCATCGCATCGACTCCCCGCATGTTGACTGGCGCTGTCCGTAGCCGCGGCGCCATCTATCACTATGTAGCTGGCGCAGAAGTGCATGCGCTGAGCGAAATTCCCGAAGGGATGGTTAGCCTGACACTGCCGCAGCGACCTTATGCTGTCTACAGACATCACGGACGCTTGCAGCGCGAGGCCCGTGACGAAACGTACTTCCAAGCGCTGGAGCGGCTGCGCCGACAAAATATCGACCACGACCCGGACGCTTATTGTTTGGAGACGTTTCGTTACGAGGAGAAGCAGCCAGGTGGCTTCGGCGATTGTCATATTTGGTATTCCTTTGAAATAAAGAACCTCTCGGAAGATGAACTGCTCCGAAAGGTTCTTACCTCTATATTAAGCAAAAGAAAAGGAGCTAAACTAGCGCATATGCTAGCTTTGCCGTACATATGCATGCGCTTGCTCCTATTCAGGATTTATGGGCAAAAATGTATTTGTGGTAGGATAACGTTATAGCAAAGATGTTAGGAGTGATTTGGTTATGGGCTGGCTGTACATTGTAATATTTTGTTTGTCTAGTATTTGGTTCTTTAATACGTTTATCAAAATCATCGAGAAATTGTTGAACAGAGAGAAGAAACTGTATCCACAGAAAAGGTGATCGCGTCAGTTGCGATTTTGATCATGATTGCTACAGGAATCATCATTATAAGTGGACTCACCTAAACTTTCAATGGAAAGCCCTTCAGCCGACGTCCGTTACTAGAGATAGCATGCTAGGCACTTGATCAGCATCGATCCTCCGCTTGACGTGGTGAAGAGCAGTCCACGACCTACAACATCACGACATACAACATTATGTGTACGTGACTGAAATCTTCAAGTGTCAAAGCCTGCTGCCTAGTGACAAAACCTGTTCCTTAACAAAATCCGATCCTTAACAATAAGACCTGCTGTTTAACAATTTGTTTAACTGATCTTTGACCGCTTGCAGCACCATCTGCTCATCGCTGTGCAGGAAGAAGTGATCGCCAGGAAAAACACAAAGCGTGAACGGACCTGTCGTCAGCTCTTTCCATGCGGCGATGTCGTCCAACTTGACGCCACTGTCCGCCTCTCCTCCGAATGCAGTCATCCCGCAGCGAAGCGGCGCTTTCGGATGATGCTCATACGTATCGCACAGCTGCATGTCCGCACGGATGACCGGTAGGAACAATTCCATGAGTTCATCGTTCTGAAGTAGCGTCTCGGGTGTACCATTCAAACGTCTGAGTTCCTCTTTCAAATCTGAATCCGGCAACATATAGCGCCTATGATTGCGGCGCGGCAGATGGGCGGCACGGAATGCCGATACGAACAGATGCGAAAGCTCTCCTAGCTTTCTTTCCTCTAGCTTGCAGGCAACTTCATAGCTGATCATCGCCCCCATGCTATGTCCGAACAGCGCACATGGCTTGTCCAAATAGGGCTCCATTGACGCAATGATTGAATCCGTCAATTCATCCAAGTCCGTAATTGGCTTTTCCAGCAATCTGTTTCCTCTGCCCGGCAGTTGCAAGGCAAACACTTCCACATCTTGCGGTAATCCGCGGTGCCAGTGTCTGATAGATCGCTGCGTTTCCGCCGGCATACGGAATACAGAAGAGCCGCAGTGCTGCGTTCGGTTTCGGATTCGTGCTCATCAGCCAACGGCTGTCAGCCATCATATTCATTGACATGAGGAGATCCCTCCCTTACAAGATTGGTCTTTATAGAAAGTCGTGCAGATCAGAAAGCGGATAAATTCTTAGTAAATTCAAACGACTTCGTCCGAAGCGACACACTTCACACTTCATATGAAATCTCGAACTAAGGCACGCTGCAATGGACGGATGTGTGACGTTTTGTACGAAAATTTGTTGCGATTGAGCCGAGAGAGTGACGACAGCGGTCTTCATCCGCGGGATTCTGTACGATTGTTCGTACAGAATTTCTTGAAAACGGCTCGTTTTGGATGTTTTGTACGATTTTTCATACAAACGAGCCGGATTTCGCCTCTATCCGCGCCATTCTGTACGATTTTTCGTACAAATGTATCCAAATTCGGACTTTTTCTTCAATTTTTGTACGATATTTCGTACAAACGGCCGAAGCCGGGTGGCCTATGCCCCGGCCTGACCTTCTACTTCCGGTTCGCGCACTTCGTCCAAGTATTCCGCAAGCTCTGCAATTGTCGGGCGTTCAAATAGAATGCGCAGCGGCTGCTGGGTCCCGGTCGTCTGCTTCAACCGCATCATAAACCGTACTGCCTGCAGGGAATCCCCGCCTAGTTCAAAGAAGTTGTCATGCACGCCGATGTGCTGGGCCGGGATCAGCTCCTGCCACAATGCCTGCAAGCAGCCTCTCCGTTTCCGTCTCTGGATCATCACGCTTTCTCTGATGAACTAGCCGCGAATCCGCTCCCCCCCACTCGATCGGCGGCAGTCCCTTGCGATCGACTTTGCCGTTGGCGGTGAGCGGCAGTGAATCCATCATGCATATGGCTGACGGCACCATATAAGATGGAATCTTGCTAAGTAAATACTGGTGCAGCTCCTCTGGCTCCAGTCCCTCGCTCTGCAACACCACGTAGGCAACAATACGCTGCTTGTCCTCCTGATCGGCAACCACCATGGCCACAGCATCCAGTACCTGAGGGTGCTGAGCGATAGCCGACTCAATCTCACCGAGTTCAATGCGATACCCTTGAACCTTCACCTGAAAATCTTCGCGACCGAGGAATTCGATGTTGCCGTCAGGCAAATATCGGCCGAGGTCACCCGTCCGGTACAATCGTTCACCAGTACGCGGATGACGGATAAAGCTGGCATTCGTCTTGTCCTCATCGCGGAAATATCCTTTCGCAAGTCCGACGCCGCTAATATACAGTTGACCCGGCACCCAGACCGGACAAGGCTCCAGTGCATTGTTCAATACGTGTACACCTTGCCGCTTCAGCGGTTTCCCATAGGGAATGCTGGCCCACTCTGGATTCACTTCACCAATCGGATAGAAGATCGACCAGATCGATGCTTCCGTCGCTCCGCCTAGGCTGATCAGTTCCACATCTGCGCTAAGACCACGAATCTGATCTGGCAGCTTAATCGGAATCCAGTCGCCACTCATCAGCACAAGGCGCAAACAGTCCGGTATTCGTTTCCCTTCACTCGTACAATATTCCACAAGCATGGACATGAGTTGCGGCACCGAATTCCAAATGGTTACGCGCTCACGCTGCATCAGCTCCATCCAATGCGACGATCTTTGCGATCTGCAGCCTTCGGGAAGACAATCGTGCCGCCCGCCGCCAGCGTGCCAAATATATCGTATACCGACAGATCGAAGCCTTAGAGAAGACAGTGTCAGAACGCTATCCCCTCTGTTACGCGGAACCGCTCATTCAGATCCAATAGCGTATTCACTGCGCCGCGTATCGATCATCACACCTTTCGGCATACCGGTCGATCCAGACGTAAAGATGACGTACGCGAGATCATCCGGTCGTTGGAGATCCGCTAATAGCGGCTGCAGCTGCTCAGGCGAATCCCCGTCGTCCGCCGCCGCGAACAAATCTACGTCCATACGCTGTACATGTCCGGCTTTGCCACATACATTGGCGGTGATCCAAGACTGTGTCAGGGAGATGCCCACTTGCGCAAAGTCGAGCAAATAATCGATCCGCTCCTGCGGCGACTCCGGATCAATGGGCAAGTAGTGCCGCACCGGATTTCAGGATGGCTAATGTGGCGACGGCTTGTCCCGATCTTTTTCCATCACAACAGCGATTAAATCGTTCGCTTCACTCCTTGGCTCGCAATTGATGCGCCAGCTTCGTCGTCACACGATCAGTTCGCCATAAGTCAGCTTGCGCCGCGCATCTGCAATGGCGATTCGCGCCGGATCAGACTTTGCTTGCTGTTTCTAATAGGCTATGCATCAGCACGTTTGGTACCAGCTCCCTGTTAGCGTCGCCGCCATCTAGCGCGTTGCCCAGCGGATTCTTTCACTTCCTTCAGGCGAATGACCTGCGTGTCATGCCGATATCATCCTCATCCGCGAGGTGGTTTAGCAATTCAAAATACGCGGCAAACATATCCTCCAGCATGCCCTTCAGGGAACAATTCACGCACGACGTCCCAGTTGCAGTACATCACCTTCTCGTCTTCCCAGACGCCGCAGTCCAACCACACTTGCGATGTTTGCGTAATGCTGTAAAGCGGCTTTAGGTCGAAGCCCGTCGTATCGCGATCCGGTATCGGCAACGTCAAAGCGCTCGTAAAGACGACCGGCATCAAAGCCCGCGTGCTGCCTCCCTGCACTCGCGCCAACTCGCGCAGCACTTGAACGCCACTCACATGATTGTGCTCGAGGTCGTTCCACAAGGTTTGCTGTGTCTGCTTGGCCCGCTCAATGAAGGATGCTTGCTCATGCCCGGACCTGCTTACCTCCAATAACGTCAATGACGTAAATTCCCCGACTACATCATGGACCTGTGGATGAATTTGCAAACGATTGAGAAACGTCAAATTAAGACAAAAATCCGGATTTTTGCTCCATGCTGCGAGAACCTCGGCATACGCGGCAAGTAGCACACCTGACGCTGTAAGCCCCATGCGCGTCGCTTTCGACTTCAGCCTGGTCCACTTATCAGCCGAAAGCGAATCGTGCAATCGTGAGAAGGTCGGGTTCTTTAGCGCACTTGGACTTTGTGCCATCGGTAGCTCCGGCGCCGGCGGCAAATGCGGCACACGCTCTTTCCAATACGCCCAAGAACGCTTGTAAGGTTCCGTCTCCTTGAGGCTCGCTTCCGTAAGCACGTAATCGCGGAACGTCAGTCCAAGCTCCGGTAATGGTGCACTCGGATCTTGATGAAGCTCGGACAATTCCTTAAGCAATATGACATAACTCCAAGCATCGAAGATCAGCGCATCGGAGCTGAGATGAATCAGGGCACGCCCTCCATCCAGCAGCGTAAGGCGAAGATCGAACACTGGCCAGCGGCTCGTATCCAGCATTTGATGCGACATTTGGCCACGGACGGCAAGCAAAGCTTGTCCACTTCCTCTTCCGTCTTGCCGCGCAAATCAAGCACCGGAACTTCATATACCGGGACATGTTCCAGCACTTGCTGCATACCGTCTTCGGTCACGACAGCACGCAGCATGTCATGCCGCTCAATAAGCAAGTTCCACGCGGTCTGAGCAATACATTG
>CAVWLN010000025.1:0-88003 GCA_963755735.1 uncultured Paenibacillaceae bacterium | reverse complement strand
GGATTCAACAATATAAGATTTCAGCCCATAAATACTTGGCTTACAACTAGTGAATCAGCTCTGAAACTTAAAATATGTAGAAGATAATGTCAAACTATGCTTCGAACAGGTTATATCATAGTAATATTAAATTGGTACTCAAAAATATTGAGAAAGTAGGAGGACTACCTGAATGAAAGGGATTATACTAGCCGGTGGAACCGGCTCTCGACTTTATCCATTGACTAAGGTCACCAACAAACATTTATTGCCTGTTGGCAAATATCCAATGATCTTTCACGCAATACACAAACTTAGGGAAGCAGACATCAGGGATATATTGGTCGTAACAGGGAAAGATCATATGGGGGATGTTGTCAATCTGTTGGGCAGTGGTCGCGAATATGGCGTTACATTTACTTATAAGGTCCAAGATGAAGCAGGAGGTACTGCTCAAGCTCTTGGACTAGCAGAACAGTTCGTAGGCGACGATCAAATGGTTGTAATTCTTGGCGACAACGTATTTTCCGACAGCATAGTCGATTATGTAAATAATTTTAGAATTCAAAAAGCTGGAGCGAAGATCCTGATTCAAGAAGTACACGATCCTCAGCGTTACGGCGTACCTGAATTGGATGGCAACAAGATTGTTTCTATTGAGGAAAAGCCGAGTCATCCTAAAAGCAGCTACGCAGTTACCGGCATCTACATGTATGATGCAAGAGTATTTGAAATCATTAAGACATTAAAGCCTTCTGGGCGTGGAGAGCTTGAAATCACAGACGTAAATAACTCATATATTGAACGAAATGAACTGACTTATGATATTCTTCAAGGTTGGTGGACGGATGCGGGTACACATGCATCTTTGGCGAGAGCCAATGAACTAGCGAAAAATTTAGATTTCGGCGATGATTTTAATAAGAAAATATAAAGGTTGATAGCCATGAATGTGATAGAGACAAATTTAGATGGTGTCATTCTATTAGAGCCAAAAGTCTACGGTGATAACCGTGGGATTTTTCATGGAAAGTTATAATGAACGACAATTTAGGATTTAGGTATCGTTACGAATTTGTTCAAGATAATCATTCTTTATCGGTGGAGTCGGTACGCTTAGAGGCAGCATTATCAACTCAATCCGATGGCTCAGACGAAACTGGTTCGTGTCTTAGCAGGCGCAATATACGATGTGGTTCTGGACATCAGGAAAAATTCACCTACTTTCGGGCAATGGGAAGGCTTTATTCTAAGTGCTGAAAACAAGAGACAATTACTTGTCCCCAAAGGGTTTGCTCATGGATTTTGTACGATTGTACCAAATACGGAGGTTCTATATAAGGTCGATGAATATTATTCCCAAGAACACGATCGGGGAATTCTGGAATGATCCGGACTTAGGCATTAATTGGCCGACATCAGTCCGATCTTGTCAGATAAGGATCGTAAACATCCTGTGCTTAAAGATGCTGAAATAAATTTCGAATAAGAAAAAAGGATGGGTATGAGAATATGAAGATTCTAGTAATGGCGGTGCCGGGTTTATCGGTAGCAATTTTGTGACGTATATGGTTAAGAAGTACGCTCATTACGAAATAATCAACCTAGACAGCTTAACTTATGTAGGTAACTTAGAGAATCTGAAAGAGATAGAGGGAAAAGAAAATTATCGATTCATCAAAGGAGATATCACAGATCGCCAATCTCTTCAACCGTTATTCGAATCAGGCATTGATGCCGTTATTAATTTCGCTGCTGAATCTCATGTCGATCGTAGCATAATGGAGCCGGATGTTTTCGTTAAGACGAATGTTTTGGGAACACAAGTATTATTGGAATTGGCCCAAAATTATGGTGTGCAGAAATTTGTACAAATATCTACTGACGAAGTATATGGAACATTAGGGGATGACGGATTGTTCACGGAAACAACCCCCTTAGCACCTAACAGTCCGTATAAGTCGAGCAAGGCGGGAGCAGACCTGCTGGTACGCGCCTATCATGAAACTTTCGGACTTCCAGTGAACATAACTCGTTGCTCTAATAACTACGGTCCGTACCAATTTCCTGAAAAGCTAATTCTCTAATGATCATGAATGCACTAGATGAGAAGCCTTTGCCTGTTTACGGAGATGGCTTAAACGTCCGGGATTGGCTTCATGTTGAAGATCACTGCAGTGCAATTGATCTAGTGCTTCATAAAGGTGTAAACGGAGAAGTATATAACGTAGGCGGTAATAATGAGCGAACGAATTTGCAGATTGTAAAAACGATTCTTGAGCATTTGAACAAACCAGAGACATTAATTCAATTCGTTCAAGATCGACCTGGTCATGATAAGAGATATGCTATTGATGCGACTAAGATCAAGACTGAATTGGGTTGGGAGCCGAAATACACATTTGACAGTGGAATTAAACAAACGATTCATTGGTACTTAGAGCATAAGGATTGGTGGCAGAGAATTGTATCAGGTGCGTATCAAGAATACTATCAGAAACAGTATGCTGACCGAATCGAGGTGTGATTTATTTTGAAAGTACTAGTCACCGGCGCTTAGCAGGGCAACTTGGGCAAGATCTGGTTAGCATCCTGTCACAATCTGGATTAAGTGTATATGGGTACGGGCGTCAGGAACTCGATGTGACCAATCTTGACTCGGTACGGCCAGTGATCACTCAAATTCAACCTGATGTTATCGTCCATGCTGCCGCTTATACGAAAGTTGATCAAGCGGAGAGCGACGCGGACGAAGCTTATAGGGTGAATGCATTCGGCAGCCGCAATGTGGCCATTGTTGCGGAAGAAATAGGGGCACGGATCTGTTACATTAGCACAGATTATGTATTTGACGGTAGCGCCTCCTTTCCCTATCAAGAGTATGATCAGACAAATCCGTTAAGTGTATATGGCAAGTCCAAGTTAGCAGGCGAAGAGTTAGTCAAATCGCTTTGCTCCCGTTATTATATTGTACGTACTTCATGGGTTTATGGACAGCATGGTCATAACTTCGTAAAGACGATGTTACGCTTGGCGGAAGAGCGAAATGAAGTTAAGGTAGTTGACGATCAGATCGGATCGCCGACTTATACGATAGATTTAGCTCGGTTTATTGAAGAGCTTGTTCAGACTGAGAAATACGGCATTTATCATGCATCGAATACCGGAGTTTGTTCATGGTATGAGTTTGCGAAAGCGATCTTTGAGGAAGCTGGGATCGACATAGAAATTACACCTATCAAGACGAAGGACTTCCCGCGTCCTGCACCGCGCCCATTGTACTCGGTCATGGATCACATGGCGATACGCGCTAACGGTCTTACAGACTTACGTCATTGGCGGGAAGGCTTGAAAGATTATTTTGGTGCAAGTCATCAATCATAGGATAGATAAACTTTTTAAAACGAAAAAGGAGTTACCCATGAAAATTCGCAAAGCCGTCATTCCTGCTGCAGGTCTTGGCACAAGATTTCTGCCAGCGACGAAAGCACAGCCGAAAGAGATGCTGCCGATTGTGGATAAGCCAACTCTGCAATACATCATCGAGGAAGCTGTGCAATCTGGCATTGAAGAAATCCTTGTGATCACTGGCAGGAACAAGAAATCAATTGAAGACCACTTCGACAAATCGATTGAGCTTGAATTGGAGCTTGAAGCCAAAGGCAAGCAAGACTTGCTCGCCGAAGTGCGGGCAATTTCTGAAATGGTCAATATTCATTATATTCGTCAGAAGGAGCCGCGCGGTCTTGGTCATGCGATCTATTGTGCAAAGAGCTTTATCGGTCATGAACCGTTTGCCGTCTTGCTTGGGGATGATATCGTATATTCAGACAAGCCGTGCTTACAGCAAATGATCGAAGTGTATAACGAATATAAGACGACCGTTCTCGGAGTTCAAGAGGTTCCTGCAAGTGAAGTCGACAAGTACGGGATAGTGGCAGGCAAGCACATTGAAGACGGAGTCTATAAGGTTAAGGATCTGGTGGAGAAGCCATCCGTTGACCAAGCGCCGTCGAATGTGGCTATACTAGGCCGGTATATTATCAATCCTGCGATTTTCGACATCCTGGAACAAACAGATCCAGGTACCGGCGGTGAAATTCAGCTAACAGATGCACTGCGTGAATTGGCGCGTCAAGAAGCGATGTATGCTTATCAATTTCAAGGCAGAAGATACGATGTAGGGGATAAGCAAGGTTTTCTGGAAGCGAATATTGAGTATGCGCTGAGAAGAGAGAGTCTGCGTGATGACTTTTTGAAATATTTGATTAAGATCGTGAACCAGGAAGCCAATCCAGGATTGCGAGAAGCTGCTGCCGCTGCTGAGAACGAGTAATAGAAACAATTAAATTTTATTGTAAACAAAGGTGTTTTGAACATGACGTGGGAAATCGGATTAGTCTTGCTAATCATAGCTGTGATGTTTATCTGCTTAATCCTCGAATTTGCCAGACCCGTCATCATCATTGGAGCGACTGTATCCGTGATGATGCTGCTGGGTATTCTTACCCCTGCGGAAGCTGTGCAGGGTTTTTCTAATATTGGCATGCTGACAATCGCACTGCTATTTATCATTGGCGGGACGGTTCAGAAGAGCGATCTGTTCTCTCGTTTTGTTCAAATGATACTAGGTAACAACCGGAATCTCCCGGCTGTATTGACTCGTCTCATGGTACCTGTGACGGCTTTATCTGCTTTTATGAATAATACACCGATTGTCACGATGTTAATGGGCGAGGTTCGTGGGTGGTGCCGTATTCATGGCATCAAACCTTCGAAGCTTCTATTGCCCCTGTCTTATGCAGCCATATTCGGAGGAATGATCACGTTGATCGGAACCTCCACGAACTTAATCGTTCACGGATTAATGATCGATATCGGCATGGATGGATTCTCCCTCTTTGCGCTCGCTGTGATCGGCTTACCGGCTGCAGCTGCAGGGTGCATTTACATGATCTCATTGGGGAAGCGAATACTACCGAATCGAGATACGATCAGATACCCAATTGGATTCAAAGGAGTATCTGGTCGAGATGATTGTAGAGGCGGACAGTCCCGTCATTGGGAAGACGATCAAGCAAGCGAAGCTGAGGAACTTGAAAGGCTTATATTTGTTCGAAATTATGCGTGATGGAAAGAGAATTACGCCCGTATCCTCCAACGAAACTCTTCAAGCTGGTGATCGATTAATCTTTACCGGACAAGCTTCAGCTGTCGTAGATCTTTATCAGATTCCAGGCTTGAAGCATACGGTAGGAAAGACGCTGCAACTGGACGATCTCCGCAATGGCAATGCGGAGATTGTGGAGGCTGTGGTGCCTAATCACTCGTCGTTGTTGCATAAATCGATTAAGCGCAATCAATTTCGCGGGAAATTCGATGCGGTCGTCCTCGCCGTGCATCGCAAGAATGAAAGAATCAAAGGGAAAGTCGGAGATATTGTCCTCAGACCAGGGGATACATTGTTGCTATTAGCCGGACAAGATTTCCGCGAACGCAGTCAGTATACAAGAGATTTCTATACGCTAGCTGCGCGCGATACCACGACAGGTCTATCGAACAGGAAATCGATCTTCGCCGTCTCTGCCATGGCCTTGATGATTGTACTGGCATCCCTGAATATATTGTCGATTTTCGAGGCGGCAATCTTAACGGTTTTTGCACTTTTTGTGACAAAATGTGTTACACTTGAGGACGCGAGGCGATTTGTCCATCTGGATATTTTAATCGTCATTGCTTGCTCATTAGGCGTCGGTTATGCGGTGCAGAAGACAGGAGCGGCAAGCTGGATTGCAGATACGATCATCAATCTAACTGGCATCCAGCATGCGATAGTCATGTTGATCGTTGTGTATTTATTAACGAACCTCATGACGGAGCTGATTACCAATACAGCGGCCGCAGTTATTATGTTTCCGATTGCGGTTGAGGCTGCTGCCAAGCTGCAAGTAGATCCGTTGGCGTTCATCCTCGCGATTACGATTGCGGCTTCCGCAGCTTTCGCAAGTCCTATAGGGTATCAAACACATTTGCTTGTATATGGACCAGGGGGTTATCGGTTTACCGACTTCATGAAGGTTGGGATACCACTGAATCTGATCTATTTCGTAATCACCATAGCCATTGTGTCCATCTTTTATCTATAAAATGCAGGGGTGAACCGGTATAATGAATCAAACGAAAAACATCGTATGGCAAGAAACGAAAGTATCCCGTGAAGATCGGTATAAGCTGAACAATCATAAAAGCTGTTTGTTGTGGTTTACGGGTCTGTCCGGCGCAGGGAAGTCTACCTTGGCTACAGCGGTTGAGAAAGAATTGTACGATTACGGCATCCGCTCTTACGTACTGGATGGAGATAATATTAGGCACGGACTGAACAGCAATCTCGGATTCAGTCCGGAGGATCGGAAGGAGAACATACGCCGCATCGGAGAAGTGTCCAAGCTGTTTGTTGATGCCGGCTTATTCGCACTTACAGCTTTCATCTCCCCATATCGTGAAGATCGGCAGATGGTGCGGGAACGTTTCGCAGAACATGAATTTATTGAAATCTACGTGAAATGTCCGTTGGAAGTATGCGAGACGCGAGATCCGAAAGGCTTGTACAAAAAAGCGCGCAAAGGAGAAATTCAGCAATTCACCGGAATTTCCGCGCCATATGAGGAACCGCTCAATCCGGAGATCGTCGTAGAGTCAGACAAGCAAACGTTGGAGCAGTCGGTAGCACAGGTGATCCAATATTTGAAGGACCATCATTATATATAAGGAGAGAAGCGATGCGTGACTCATTAATGGCAATCGCGAAGGAAGCGGGAGCCGCAATACTGAGCGTTTATGAGAAAGATTTCGAAGTAGAATATAAGGACGACAGGTCGCCGCTCACGGAAGCAGACCGCTTATCGCATGAGCGTATCGTGGAAGGTCTTGCTGAGCTCGACGCGTCGATTCCCGTCTTGTCCGAAGAAGGGAAGGACATCCCATATGCGGAGCGGGTGAATTGGCAACGATTCTGGCTTGTAGATCCGCTGGACGGCACGAAGGAGTTCGTGAAGCGTAACGGGGAGTTCACGGTCAACATTGCTCTTATTGAACAAGGATATCCGGTTCTAGGAGTCATTTATGTGCCGGTGACAGGTGTTTTGTATTACGGTGAAGCGGGTAAAGAAGCGGTGAAGATCGCGTCTGGTTCGATGGCACAAACATTGGCCGTAAGGAAGCCGGAGTCGGGCGCGATTACGATTGTGGAAAGCCGTTCACATCCATCTCCCGAGCTGGAGTCGTTCATGAGCGAGCTACAGCAGAAATATTCGAGCATTGACCGGATCAGCAAAGGGAGCTCGCTCAAGTTCTGTGCAGTGGCAGAAGGCTCGGCGCACTTATATCCCCGCATGGGGCCGACGATGGAGTGGGATACGGCAGCCGGACAAGCGATCGTGGAAGCGGCGGGCGGCAGCGTCAAGTGGTTAAACGGTGAGCGAGTGCATTATAACAAGGAAATTTTACGCAACGACTTCTTCATTGTAGGATCGTAAGCGTAAGGAGAAATAAGCAGAAATTGAATCGATCAAAGCCAGCGTGAGTGAATACGCGGGCTTTTTTTCTTTGCGCATATGGCAATGTATATGATGAAATGAAACGAAGTCGACAAATCCAGTTATTTCTAAGTGAAATCAGGCGTTCTTCACCTCACAAATTAGTGCAAATGACATATTTTTCGAGGACAATTTTAGAGGGGGTGTCCCGAAAGTCAATTATGGCTGCTAGGCTGTAACGGTTGCCACAAAGGCTATTTGCCAGTAAACGCCCGATTGGAATTTCTAACGGTTGCAATGGACGCTATTCGTGAAAAAATGGCACATTTGGCGGAAAAACAGCGAAATAGCCGCTACCACAACCGTTACAAAATAAACCATCGCTCATTCGCTATTATAAGCCCTAATGCAACCGTTAGAGCATAAGTTAATCGGGGGTGTCCACTAAGTCAGTGAACATTGACTTTCTGGACACCCTCTTATTGTTGTAAACATGGGACTAGTGGCATTCATCGAAGGAGGGAGTAACTTTCTAGTGCATCAATGGAATGAGCTGATTCCGAACTCTTAGAACAATATAGGATAGGAGAGATGTGGCGTGAGACTAGCGAAAAAGAGTTTACTAGTGTTGTTATCCTTCTTCGTTGTCATTTCCGGATTTGTCATGCCCGTTTCCGCGTCTACGTTTAAAGATACAGATGGACACTGGGCGCAGACAAATATCGCAAAGTGGAGCGAGAAAGGGATATTGAAAGGCCATGCCGGATCGTTTCGACCGAATGATCCGATTACTAGAGCCGAATTCTCGACGATAATACACAATATCATGAAATATACACAATCCATAGACAATCCATTCACTGACCTTTCTTCTAGCGACTGGTACTATGGTGCTATGGTGAAGCTGAACGCTGCAGGGGTCTTGGCTGGAAACAGTGGGCAAGCCATGCCTGAGAAATTAATCTCCAGGCAAGAAGCGGCGGTATTGGTCGCCAGAGCATTCGATATCCTCCGGTGGCTCCGCAACAAAGACATTTGCAGATCAAGCTGAAATTGCAGACTGGGCACTTCATGCTGTAAGTGCGTTGGTTGCCGCTGGAGCGATTCAAGGCAAGCCGGACGGCTCCTTCGATCCGACAGCACCTTTGACTCGCGCGGAAGCTGTGACGATTATTTCTAACTTGATCGAGGAGCTGTATGCGGAGCCTGGCGAATATACAGGTGATATAGACGGCAACGTCGTTGTGAATGCGGACGATGTCGTGCTGAACGATATGGAAATCACAGGTGATCTCTTCATCGCACAAGGTGTAGGGGAAGGGGAGGTCACTTTAAACAACGTGGTCATCGGCGGCAAGGTCATCGTTGAAGGCGGCGGTGCGAATTCGATCATCTTCAACAATGTGCAAGTTAGAGGAGCACTTGTTGTTAACAAATACAACGGAACTGTACGTATACTCGCGACTGGCAATACATCCGTGTCTGTGACCACCTTGCAAAACGGTGCGATGATTGTGACCCGAGACTTAACAGGCGGCGGATTTGAAACGATCGAAATTCCTGCTGATATTGTGGCGGGAGCCAACATTGTACTAGATGGAAACTTCAAGCAAGTCGTCAATTACTCGCCGGAAGTGAGCATCTCGGCTACTGGTAAAATCGCTGAATTGGTTGCCGAAGCGAACACGAATATTTCCGGTGATGTCACAGTTAACACCGTATCCGCTAAGGATGGAGTTACGGCGACGGTGAATGACCGTTCTGTGAGCCGTCAACCTTCGTCTGACGCAGTATGTCAGGGGTATGCCGCCGCATATTCTGCTCTGCTGAATGCCGTGGGCATTCCAAATTACGTCGTGTCTGGGTCAGTTCCTAATGGTTCCCATGCATGGAATGCGGTGCAGCTGAACGGGCAATGGTACTACATCGACCCTACATGGAACGACATGGACTACGGGCTAAAAAGAGAGTTCAAACAAAGTCCACTATCCTTTTCTGGTGATATTCATCAAGTGAATCTAGCACGTTGGAAGGATTTGAGTTTTCAGTACTTCTTACGTTCAGAAGAAGGGATGGCGGATCACCAGTTGTATTTTCGGGGATTGATCCAAGACGATACGAAGTACGACGAGGTGTTTGAATCCGGGCAGTTCATAGGAGTGTATGAAGGTGATTTCTATTTTGTGAGAAAAGTCCCATTTACAGATGAGGAGTGGGAGAGATACAGAAAAGACCGCAGTCCGATTGTGCAGAAAATCGATTTAATCAAAATCGACAGACACGGAGATATCCACATTTTGTTCTCAGATCTTGAGGGTGACTTCTTCTATTGGGATCCGCACATCTCTGGTGGTTATCTTTACTATTATTCCGGCGTAGATTATTCCAAAGATCTAGGGCTGAACATCTTTCGGATTCCGTTAACCGGAGGGGCGCCAGAGTCGGTCGTCCAAGGAGCGAAGAATCCCGAAATTGTGGACAACATGCTTTATTACACGTATGACGAAACGGTCATTGACCGAAATACATATCGTGCAAAGGCAGAATACAGCTTGCATGCACTTGATTTGGAGAGCTTGGAAAGTTCGCAACTTATCAGAGGCAGGATCTCAGATACTTTTGCGCTTGATGATGCTTATATCTATTTATACCAATATCAAGACAACCGGCTAGGCGGAATCGATCAAATCTTATTCGTCTCCCTCTGAACGGTGGAGCCGCACAAGAGCTCGCTACAGT
This sequence comes from uncultured Paenibacillaceae bacterium, assembly GCA_963755735.1. Lineage (GTDB taxonomy): Bacteria > Bacillota > Bacilli > Paenibacillales > DA-C8 > Insulibacter. The sequence goes on along the minus strand of CAVWLN010000025.1, from coordinate 77,750 downwards.
TGAAGATATTTATTCTATTTTGAAGGTCATCGACGGGCAGCTCTTTACACCACTTATCGTGACGGTGTGTCCGAACGCAAGACACTGGAGCTTCATCCATAAAATAAAAAGAATCTGCTCGTAGTCTTTGCCCATCACATCAAAATTGGTAAACTTGATGTGATGGGTTATTTTTGCTGAAGGATGACTTGTTAACGGAACTGAGAGAACTTATGGGGTCAAAATCACGGGTACCCCGAACTTGGTCATCGCTTAATCATAATTATTGAACACAATGGAGGATTCCAATGAAAGGCATTATTTTGGCTGGCGGCACCGGCTCGCGGCTATTTCCGCTAACGAAAGTGACGAATAAGCATTTGCTGCCGGTAGGCAGGTATCCGATGATCTTCCATGCCATCTATCAATTGCGATCAGCGGGCATCGCGGATATTCTTGTCGTTACAGGCAAAGAACATATGGGCGATGTCGTCAATTTGTTAGGTAGTGGAGCGGATTACGGAGTCACTTTTACTTATAAAGTGCAGGATGAAGCAGGCGGAATCGCACAAGCGCTTGGACTTGCAGAACAGTTTGTGGGTGACGATAAGATGGTCGTGATTTTGGGGGACAATGTGTTCTCCGCCAGTATTACGCCGTTCGTGGATCGATTCCGACAGCAGGAACGTCGGAGCGAAAATCTTGCTGCATGAAGTTCCTGATCCTGAGCGATTTGGCGTCCCGGTACTGGCAGATGGGAAGATTGTGAAGATCGAGGAGAAGCCGGAGACTCCGGGCAGCCAGTACGCAGTAACCGGCATTTATATGTACGATCATAAGGTGTTCGATACGATTCGCACATTGAAGCCTTCCGCCGTGGCGAGCTGGAGATCACGGATGTCAATAACGCCTACATCAAGCAAGGTGAATTATCATATGATATTCTGCAAGGCTGGTGGTCTGATGCAGGCACGCATGCATCTTATGCAAGAGCGAATGAATTGGCGAAGGAGCTGAATTACGGAGATGAGTTTAATCGCAAATCGCAGGCGTAAGGGAAAGGAGCTGCACATGGCATAAGGTGTGACAGCGCAGGTGCATGGATCGTGGGCAGGTTGAGGAACAACGGCGGTGCATGAATCAGTGGCGGATGAGGAACTAAGATGAAGATCGTTCGGACGAAGCTGGACGGGGTCGTCTTACTTGAGGCAGACGTATTCGCGGATCATCGCGGCTTCTTCATGGAGAGCTTTAATGAGCGCAAGATGGCGGAGCTTGGATTTCCGATTCATTTCGTGCAGGACAATCATTCCTTATCTGCTCCAAAGTGGACTTTACGCGGCATGCACTATCAGCTACAACCGAAGGCGCAGACCAAGCTGGTGCGTGTTATTGCCGGTTCTATATACGATGTGGTGGTCGACTTGCGCAAAGATTCGCCTACTTACGGCCAGTGGGAGTCTTTTCACTTAAGTGCGGACAATAAGCTCCAGCTTCTCATACCGAAAGGCTTTGCACACGGGTTCTGCACATTGGAGGAGAATACGGAAGCGTCTGTACAAGGTGGATGAATATTATTCACCGGAGCATGATCTAGTCATCCTATGGAATGATCCAGATTTGAAGATCGAATGGCCGACAGAACATCCGATCTTGTCGGATAAAGACCGCCAAAACCCGCCTCTGAAACATGCGGAACTAAACTTTTGATCGTCAGGAGTGCATGGCCTCATGAAAGTGATCGTGACCGGAGCGAACGGACAGCTCGGACAAGATTTAGTCAAGGGACTGTCAGGCACAGACTTTATGATATATGGTTATGGGCGTCAGGAGCTTGATGTGACCGACCTCACCGCAGTACGAAGCGTGATTAGTCGCCTACAACCCGATGTGGTCATTCACGCAGCTGCCTATACGAATGTCGATCAAGCTGAGACGGAGCGCGATGAAGCTTATCGGGTGAACGCATTTGGCAGCCGAAACGTTGCTGTCGCTGCAGAAGAAGCAGGAGCCAAGATGTGTTACATTAGCACGGATTATGTGTTCGATGGACGTACTGCATCTCCGTATCACGAATATGATCAGACCAATCCGCTCAGCGTGTACGGAAAGTCGAAGCTAGCGGGGGAAGAATTGGTGAAATCACTATGTTCGCGATATTTCATCGTTCGCACTTCTTGGGTATACGGTCTGCATGGTCACAATTTCGTGAAGACGATGCTCCGTCTAGCGAAGGACCGTAAGGAAGTCCAAGTCGTAGATGATCAGATCGGCTCACCGACTTATACTGCTCACTTGACGCGCTTTATCAAGGAGCTTGTTCAGACGGAGAAGTACGGCATCTATCATGCGTCAAACACCGGTACGTGTTCGTGGTATGTGTTCGCCAAGGCGATCTTTGAGGAGCGGGACTGGAGGAAATTCGCGTGACTCCGATACAGACGAAGGACTTCCCAAGACCGGCACCGCGTCCGCCGTATTCAGTATTGGATCACGCAGCGATTCGCGCCAACGGCTTTACCGACTTCCCTCATTGGCGGGAAGGGTTGAAGGAATTTTTCGCGAGAGATGTCTAGCGTCGATTGATGTGACAATCGCAACCGCTTTGCCATCCCATACAGGAGGCAAAGCGGTTGTTTTCTTTTTGGTCATGATTGTCCGTGGTCGGGCATATACATAGCGGTACAGACAAGTCCATCACAGGCACGTGAAAGGGGTAGAGCAGGATGAAACAGAAGCATCAGCTTCACCGGATTTTTTGTGGCAGCGACTGTACATCATAGCCGTTATGCTGCTGACCTTGACGCTGGTGGCATGCGCGAATACGGGCAGCGGAGGTAAGGATCATTATGTTTTTGGTTACACTTCGATGACGCAGAACAATCCGTTCTTTATCGTCTTGGAAGAGGCGATACGAGAGAAGGTTGAGGCGAACGGCGATGAGCTTATTACACTGAACCCGGCCATGGATGTGGCGCTGCAGATCAACCAAGTGGAGGATATGATCGCGCAAGGGATCGATGCCATTTTCTTGAATCCCGTCGATTGGGAAGGGATTCGACCTGCGCTACAAATGTTAAAGGATGCGGGGATTCCGATCATTAACTATGACACGGAAGTAAAGGACTTTGAATATGTGACCGCTTACGTTGGTTCGGACAATAAAAATGCCGGCGCGTAGCAGGCGAGGATCTTGTGGAACGGTTTCCCGAAGGCGGCAATATCGTCATTCTGGACAGCCCGACGATGAACTCGATCAATGACCGCGTAGCGGGCTTTATGGAAGCGATCGAAGGTCATAACTTCAAGGTTGTGGCTCAGCAGGATGCCAAAGGTGATCTGGAAACAGCGCTGGGTATTACAGAAGATATTTTGCAAGCGCATTCGGATATCATCGCCATCTTCGGCGGCAACGACCCGTCAGCATTAGGCGCATTAGCCGCAGTGAAGGCGGCCAACCGAATAGATATTGCTATATACGGGGTGGACGGCTCGCCGGACGCCAAAGCTGCGATCGCGGAAGGCGGAGCGTTCATCGGCTCCGGGGCACAATCGCCGATTTCGATCGGTCAAATATCTGTGGATGTGGCTTATAAGATCTTGAACGGTGAAGAGTACGAGAAGCGGACACCGGTTGAAACGTTCCTGATTAACGAAGATAACGTAGAGGAGTATGGCATTGACGGTTGGCAGTAGAGAAGTGGCTGCATGTTGACTGATGAAGAGTAGTCACGTGTATGTCTGCGGTAGCATGCAAACGGTCGAATGGTGGTCACCTGTGTGGCGATAAGGCAATGGATGGGGTGAGCTCAGATGAGCAATCAATTGCTGCGTATGGACAACGTCCACAAGAGGTTTCCCGGTGTGTATGCGCTTAAAGGTGTAAGCTTTGAATGTTTAAGCGGTGAAGTACATGCGCTCTTGGGAGAGAACGGAGCGGGTAAATCGACGTTGATGAAAATTCTCGGAGGCATCTATCGAATCGACGAAGGGACGATAGAGATCGAAGGGAAGCCGGTTACGATCAATAAGGTGACGGATGCGCAAGCACATCGGCATCCGTCTGATCCATCAAGAAATTTCCTTGGTGCCATATTTGTCGATTGCCGAAAATATTTTCCTCGCACGTGAACCGCTGAATACGGTCGGACTCATTGATTGGAAAACGTTGTATCAGCAAGCCGACCAACTGCTGCGGGACTATGATTTGGCGATGCCTGCTTCAACGCTTGTCAAACGGCTGACGGTGGCGGAGCAGCAAATGATCGAAATCATCAAGGCGGTTTCTTTCCAAGCGAAAATCATCGTCATGGACGAACCGACTTCCTCGCTGACGGACAAGGAAGTCGAGTTTCTCTTCCGCACGATTCGGCATCTGAAGAGCCGCGGTGTCGGGATCGTGTACATCTCGCATCGCATGAACGAGTTGTTTGCCATTACGGATCGGATTACCGTGTTGCGTGACGGTTCGTTGATCGGCACGGTGCATACACGCGAGACCTCATCCGATGCGCTGATTACGATGATGGTCGGAAGAGAACTGACGAACTACTACATACGAGACTTTGCGGATGAGCTTTATGAGGAAGAAGAAAGATTCACATTGGAAGTGGACAGCGCAGAAACGGATGCGCCGCCGGCACTGACACCAGCACCACAACGCATCCCGATATTGGAGGTGCGCAATCTTACGAAACGCGGGCAGCTCCACGACATCAATTTCGCACTCAAGCAAGGGGAGATACTTGGCTTTGCCGGGCTTGTCGGCGCAGGCAGAACGGAACTGATGCAATGTCTCTTCGGACTCAACCCGTTCGACGAGGGAGAAATTCATGTCGGCGGTCAACCGGTCTCGATTCTGCAGCCGAATGATGCGATCCGTCACGGCATCGCTTATGTGACGGAGAACCGCAAGGAAGAAGGGTTGTTCTTAATCCGCTCGGTTGAATATAACATCACGATCAAAATATTGCATCAATTTATGAAGTGGCTGCGTGTATCGAGTAAATACGAGCACAAGCAGACGGATCATTATATTGAGAAGCTAGCGATCAAAACGCCAAGCCGTAACCAGGAAGTTCGCAACTTAAGCGGCGGCAATCAGCAGAAAGTGCTGATCTCCCGCTGGTTGGCGACTAAGCCGCGCGTGCTTATCCTTGACGAGCCGACCAGAGGTGTAGATGTGGGGGCGAAGGCTGAAATTTATTCGATAATGAATGACCTTCTAAAGGATGGAGTATCGATCATCATGGTTTCGTCTGAACTGTCTGAAGTCATGAATATGAGCGACCGCATCGCGGTGATGCACAAAGGTCGCATTCAGACCATTCTGAATCGAGATCAGTTCAGTCAGGAGACCATTATGTACTACGCCACTGGGGGTGAGTCGGTTGGTTCTTAGCGGTGTTCGAAATTTCGTTCGTGAGCACATCGGGATCATCATTGGCCTAATCGTGCTGTGTGTGATCATTGCGATCTTGAATCCGAGCTTTCTGTCTTCCAGCAATCTGCTCAATGTGCTACGCCAAACTTCAACGAATCTTTATCTTGCTTTAGCGATGACGATGATTATTATACTGGGCGGCATTGACCTATCGGTAGGGTCGGTGATGGCGGTCACCGGGGTCGTTACAGCGATGCTGATCGACATGTTAGGATTTCCGGTATGGGTCGCTGTTCTGTGCGGCTTGTTGGTCGGCATGCTGTTCGGTGCGCTCAACGGGTATGTGGCGGCGACGACGATTATACCTCCATTCATCATCACATTGGCCACGATGAATATCAGCGAGAGGCGCTGCTTATGTGTTGACAGACGGTCAACCAGTGCGCGTGATGTCAGACTCCTTTAACTTCATTGGGTCCGGATATATTGGCGGGTTCTTGCCGACGCCGGTATTGTATTTGTTGATTTTCCTGCTGATCTGCTATCTCATTATGAATCGGACGAAGCTAGGCAGGTATATCTATGCGGTTGGCGGCAACCCGGAAGCGGCGCGGTTCGCTGGCATTAACATTAAGAAGATAAAGTTCTTCGCTTATACATTCAGCGGCTTCATGGCAGCGGTTGCTGGCATCGTGCTCGCTTCCCGCATGTTCTCCGGCCAACCGACGGCGGGCAATGCGGCAGAGCTCGATGCGATTGCAGCCGTTGTACTAGGTGGTACGAGTATGTCCGGCGGCTATGGCCGAATCGGCGGCACGGTCATCGGAGCGCTGATCATTGGCGTGCTCAGCAACGGCTTAAATTTGATTGGCGTTAGCTCCTTCTGGCAATATATTGTGAAAGGCATTGTGATCCTTGTCGCAGTTTATGCCGATGTGATCAAGCGCAGAAATGCATAGCAGACCGGCCGTTCGGCCCCGTGAAAAGCAGCAGAAGCTGCTGTCAGCTTAGGATCGCAAAAAAAAACCGCAGGCAGAAGTCTACCAAATATCCTCGCAACCAGGCAGTGTCGGCTTGGCGAGCATCCAATTGATGTTCGCTTAGATGCACGCTGCCAAACTGCCATTCCTCTCCTCTCATTACGATATGTACAATAAAAAGTGCAACCCCATAGACCCGTAGCACGTCGGTAACAGTAGGTGAAAATTACCCCAAGGAAAATATTTCTAAACTTTCAGGGAAGTTTATGGTGAACGATCAATTTGCTGTCGATTCATGCTATAATAGATTCGAGTATTTTAGGGAAAATGGTGAAACGAGCTCATGGATCTCAGCATCCTGATTGTGAATTATAATACGTGCGATTTGACGATGGACGCACTCAGATCCGTCTTTCAATCAAAGACAGATTACCAATATGAAGTGATTTTGATAGACAACCATTCGACGGACGGGTCCGTCGATCGGATTCAACAGGCATTCCCACAAGTCACGATCATTCAGAACGATGAGAATGTCGGCTTTGCTAAAGCGAACAATCAAGGCATCAAACGAGCGAGCGGTCGGTATGTACTGCTGCTGAATTCGGATACGGTCGTGCAACCAGACACGCTGCAAGTGATGCTGTCCTTTATGGATGAGCGCAAGGACGTAGGAGCGAGCGGCTGCAAGGTCGTGCTTCCAGACGGATCGCTGGACAAAGCTTGCCGCCGGGGATTCCCGACGCCTAGTGCATCGTTTTATTATGCGTTCGGCTTGGCGAAGCTCTTTCCGCATGTGCGAAAATTTCAACAATATCAGCTAAGCTATCTCGATCCGGATGAGGAATATCCGGTTGATAGTCTCGTCGGAGCCTTTATGCTCGTACGAAGAGAAGCATTCGAGCAGGTCGGGCTGCTGGACGAACAATTTTTTATGTATGGCGAAGATATCGACTGGTGCTACCGGATGAAGCAAGCAGGATGGGAAATTTATTATTACCCGCGCACTTCGATCATTCATTATAAGGGTGCAGGGAAGAAGCGCAGAGCGAGGAAGATCGTCTATGAATTTCACCGCGCCATGCTGTTGTTTCACCGCAAGCACTTCCAGAAGAAGTATTCGTGGCTGGTCAACGGCTTGGTCTATGCGGGTATTGGCTTGAAATATATGCTGGCAACAGTAGTCAATGAATTTCGAAGAGGGTGAGGTGAAGCGCCATGATTAGACAAAGCCAATCGTTTCTGTTTCAACTTTACGCAATTGTCGATGTTCTTTGTATGCAGGTTGCATTTGTTTTGTCATGGTGGCTGAAATTCGCGAGCGGCTGGATAGAGAACGATCCTTCACTAACCTTTTTGACCTATTGGCAGTACAGCTTGATCTATGCTCTGATCGCAGTCGGCGTAGGCTTCTTCCTCGGCCTGTACACTTCGTCGAAACGGAAGAAGCGATTCGCCTTCGAATTGTTCAAAGTGCTGCAGGTTCATTTTATCAGTATGCTTTTTTTGCTCAGCTTCTTATACATCTTGAAGGAAATGCATATTTCGCGCGACTTCCTTGTGATTTTCCTCGTCAGCAACATGGCGACGATCTCCATCTATCGATATATATTGAAAAAATCACTGCGCATCTTGAGGGAGAAAGGCTTCAACAAACAATTTGTTTTGATCTTGGGAGCCGGTTCCTTAGGTCGCAGGTTTTATGACAATCTGGAGCAATACCCGGATCTCGGGTTCGAAGTGGTCGGCTTCCTTGATGACCATGTGACAGAGCATGAGGAGAAATACCAATACATGAAGCCGATCCTCGGCAAAGTAGACGACTTGGAGCAAATTTTGGAGCGGGAGATTATCGACGAAGTCATTATCGCCCTGCCGCTCACCGCTCATCACAGATTCGGGCAGCTGATCAATATTTGCGACAAGGCCGGCGTTAAGACGCTGATTATTCCGGATTACTTCGATGTGCTACCGGCGCGGCCGTATTTCGATCATTTTGCCGGTATACCGCTTATCAATGTACGGGATGTGCCGCTTGACGAGATGCGTAACCGCTTCTTGAAGCGTTCATTCGACATTGTGTTCTCGATCATCGTACTTGTGATTACCGCACCGCTTCTAGCGCTAATTGCGCTCGGTGTGAAGCTGACGTCACCAGGACCGGTCATCTTCAAACAAGAAAGGCTCGGTCGTAACCGCAGACCTTTCCTTATGTACAAGTTTCGTACGATGAAGGTGATGAAGCAGAGCGAATCGGATACAGGTTGGACTGTTGAAGATGATCCGCGAACGACACGCTTCGGCGCACTTCTGCGGAGGACGAGTCTCGATGAGCTGCCACAGTTTTTCAATGTGCTTAAAGGCGATATGAGCGTCGTCGGTCCAAGGCCGGAGCGTCCATATTTTACGGAGATATTCAAGGAAGAGATTCCGCGCTATATGGTCAAGCACCATATCAGACCCGGAATTACCGGATGGGCTCAGAGCAACGGGCTGCGGGGGGATACGTCGATCGAGCAGCGCATTCAGCACGATCTGTTCTATATCGAGAACTGGACATTTTTGTTTGATATTAAGATCATCCTGAGAACCATTTTGCGCGGATTTATTAATAAGAACGCTTATTGAACCGCTTATGGCGGCGAATCGGACAAGCAGCGCAACCAACTGCCAAGCAGACGAGTATAAAACATTGAACCTTATACTCACAGCCCCGATCAACTCCGCAAGTTAGCTGAATGGGGTGCAGGTTCAAAGGTACAGTCAGTGATGTCGATGTTCCGGTAAGATGCAGCACAAATGCGATGTAAGCAGGGCTGGGGAAAAGTTGTTGCAGATAGGTGAAGTGAAGAAGCAGCGATATTAGTCATGGTGGAGGAGAGCTATGAAGTTAAACTGGATGAAGAAGACATTATTCGTATTAGCAATCTTATGTATCGGCGCAGTTTCGGGTCAAGTGATCTGGACGACGAGCGCGGCCAACTCTGGCCTAGTCGATTCGAATCAGCCCGGCTCAGCGAATGATCCGCTCGTGACGAAGAGCTATGTGGACGAAGCATTGACGGTTAAGGTGAATGAAGTATTGTCCGGCCAGTTGGAACAACGATTGAAGGAAATCGATGCGAAATTGGCAGAGAAAGAACGGCAAATGGACGAGCAGATTGCGCAGTTTGAGAAGAAGCTTGAAGCGTTGCTTGCTGGGGCAGGCGGAATGACGATAGTAGAGCTTCAGCCGAATCAAACTTTGTTCGCCAATGAAGGAACGTCGTTAATCGTGCGCAATGGGAACACAGTAGCCGTAAGCACTGATGCGAACGGCATTCCGGACGTTACTGGCGGCAAAGATTTGATGGACGGAACGCCTGTTGAATTGAACCATATGCTGCTATTTCCTCGCGAAGGGCGCGGCATCAAGAGTGTTCATTCAACGACTGTTTACGTCATGGTAACGGGCGGATTTTATATTATGAATGAGGACGGTACGATTGATTACTCCTCCGGTGAATGATGAACTGATAAGGAGCGAATAGCGGAGCTTGCTAATATTAGCGGGTTCCGCTATTTTTTCGTCTTTTTTGTCTAGGTTTATCCGTCTCATTTTTCCCTCATTAACAATAAATAATGCGTCTAAGCGAAGGTCAGATGGCGATAATAACGATATGTCGCATCATCATGCATCGAGTCACTTATATCACATTGCAGCTGAAGCAATAGCTCCTTGGCTGATATATGTGCCGGTTTTGATGATGCGGGGTGCGAATCATTTAGACGAACATTCGATGGAGGTGCTTGAACATGGCGAAAGGTCAATCTGGAAGCAACCGCAAAGTCGTTCCGGGCTGTGAGAAGATCATCAATGAATGGAAGTATGAAATTGCCGCAGAGCTTGGAATTCCAGTCGGCAAGCGTGTGGCCGACGCAAGCGTGGAGTTTGCGACGGAGCTTGGCAGCATTCCCGCGAGCTCTGTGCGTGAAGATTATTGGGGGCATATCGCCTCGCGCGATGCCGGAGCCGTCGGTGGCCACATCACAAGAAGACTTGTGCAAGAAGCGGAGCAATTGTTGTACGGCTTGAAATCATAAGATTCATTATTCATTTCGATAAGTTTTTTCATGGCGATTTCCGACTTGATAATTCATTGACAGCATTAGACATATCCAGTATGATAATGAATTGAAGGTTTACGCGAGACGACCTTTCCGACAGGAAAGGTTTTTTTAGCAGATAGGGAAGTGTTTCATCCGCATCTGCACGAGAAATACGAATGGCACCGACGTCTGGAAAGACTAAGATGGCACGAAGTATTTCTTTGCCATATAGGAATCTTCACTTCGACAGAATAGGAAAGCAGGAATTTTCTATTGGCGATAAAAAAACCTACCTCTACACGCGGTCCGATCCTTCGTGAGACGGCCTCGATAGAGGTTTTCTCTCCTTGTTGGAAGAAATTTGCTCGACATTTGTAAAAGAACTTGGAATCTCCAAGTATTTCTCTGATAGGAACAGGAGTTGGTTCGAGTTGGCTGAACGTCGGTTGTTTACTTCCGAATCGGTTACGGAAGGTCATCCAGATAAAATTTGTGATCAAATCTCTGATGCGGTATTAGACGCATTTCTCGAAGTCGATCCATATGCACGTGTAGCTTGTGAGGTTAGTGTGGCAACAGGCCTTGTGCTTGTGATCGGGGAGGTTAGCACGAAGGCGGATTATGTCGATATCCCTGCTATTGTACGCAATACGATTAAAGATATTGGTTACGTCCGCGCCAAATACGGATTCGACGCGACGACTTGCGCTGTATTGACCTCGTTGAATGAGCAATCTCCTGATATTGCACAAGGGGTCAATGTGGCGCTTGAAGCTCGCGAAGGAAAAGATGCGACAGAAGCTTCCGAAGCGATCGGCGCAGGAGATCAAGGCTTGATGTTCGGATTCGCGACGAATGAGACGGACGAGCTTATGCCGATGCCGATTGCGCTAGCGCATCGCTTGTCTCGCCGCCTTGCTGAAGTACGCAAGAACGGCACACTTCCGTATTTGCGTCCTGACGGCAAGACGCAAGTGACCGTTGAGTACGAAGGCGACAAGCCGGTTCGCATCGATACCATCGTCATTTCCACGCAACATCATGAGGAAGTGTCGCAGGAGCAAATTCATGCCGACATGAAGGAGCACGTCATTCGTCCAGTCGTGCCGGAGCAGTTCCTAGATGATGCTACGCGGTATTTTATCAATCCTACCGGGCGCTTCGTTATCGGCGGTCCGCAAGGTGACGCAGGGCTTACTGGACGTAAGATTATCGTCGATACGTACGGCGGCTATGCGCGTCACGGCGGCGGGGCTTTCTCCGGTAAGGACCCAACGAAGGTCGACCGCTCGGCAGCCTATGCAGCTCGCTATGTAGCGAAGAACATTGTCGCAGCAGGGCTGGCCGACAAGGTCGAGATTCAGCTCGCTTATGCGATTGGCGTTGCCCAGCCGGTATCGATTAACGTCGACACGTTCGGTACGGGTAAGGTTAGCGAAGGCAAGCTGGTCGAGATCATCCGCAAGCATTTCGACCTTCGTCCGGCTGGTATCATCAACATGCTCGATCTGCGTCGTCCGATCTATAAGCAGACGGCTGCTTATGGTCACTTCGGCCGCACGGATCTCGATTTGCCTTGGGAACGCACAGACAAGGTTGAAGATCTGAAGCGCGACGCGCTTGGCTGAATGATCATTGAGTGAGCCAATCTAGCAATCACAAATCCCCTAGTCACGCACGTGAATTGAACTGCACCCTATTGTTAGACACATTCTAACAGTTGGAGGTGCAGTTTTTCTTATTGAGTAAGTTTAGTGTGGAAGAGAAATATCGAGCCGAATTGGTAGCGCGATGAGGGGATTTTTTTGTGTGGGGCTTCCCTCGTGCGTCCTGTCAATTGGCAACGAACGAATCAAGGATAATTGCAAATATCCAACTAAATGAAGCGTACTTAGCCCATTTCACCAATATAATTGCAAATATCCAATAAAAAACATCCACAACCTTCGTTTTCGCGCTAGAGGACAAATATAATTGGATTATTGCAATTAAACGATCGATCCGAGCCTTGCAGATCAAATATAATTGGATTATTGCAATTATCTGGTCATCGAACCGCATCAACCTGCATCAGGGCGGATCGGCGCATAGACAATAAGCGTAAGCTTCATCGCAATGTGATTGAACACTACCATGCGGCAAACAGCGCGCTGGGAGTTACGCGCTGCGAAAAATCGGCGATTCGCTCTGAGCTTATGCGATGTGTCAAGAAAGCTTCGCAACGATGTTCAGCAATGTTCTGTCCGGTGGCCGTCATATACGTTATGTTTCTGCATATGTTCCTTGCCTCAATAACGCGCTCGGCAACGGACTCGATCTACGGGGCTCACCAGGATTCACGATCAAAATAATCCAGAGGGTTCCTCGCCAGCTCGTAATAGGATATCCGATTGCGATTCGGACCATATACTGGCTTGAGCCAGCCTCTGGTGCATAGACCCGTCAGAATCCGCTTGGCATGGCGATAATCAATGTCGAGATAGCTTCGAAGTTCGAGCGGCTTAACAGGTCTAGCCAGCTGTGCCATATACCGAATCATTTCTCTCTCTATAATGGTTGTCCTAGATTCAGCATTCAATATTGTCGTTGTCGGACTCATATACTTGCTCAGAACCATTCGAAGCAGATTTATACAAATATCTGGACGTTGCTCTATATCGTCGTATGCAAAGGAAATTACATGATAACCTGCAGCGAAGAGAAACGTTTCGCGGTTGAGTTCATTACAATATTTCTGCCTGTCCATATCGACGACATGCGCTTTATAACCTTTGATTTCAATAATCAGTCGGATCAGTGCCGTGATATAAGCAAAGTCTGCGAAATAGGAACGTCCTCGCCAGTCACGCACCTCATACTCTGGATGGAGGTTGTGGAAATGTCCGACGACTTGCCACCAAATATTTCGACAAAACAGTTTTTCTGCATGAGCGTGCCCTAGCTCCAACCTACGTCTTCTTTCTCCCGTTCTGCGAGACAAATGATGTTTGATAAATGCGTCATGTGCCTGAGAAAAATTCATCCTGTTCATTCTCATTCTTACAATTTCCTCCCTTTGTTCAATAATATAAATAAAAGAACGTCCAGGATGACTCTGACTATAAATTCAGAGTACATACTGGACGTTCTTCGTCACGAACTTGCTTCGCTAAGCTTAAACTTGCTTTAACAACCCACCACCATGCGGCAAACCGCGCGCGGAGAGTCGATTACATACCCGCCAAAAAGAGTCGAATGGCAGGACACAACTGTATAATTACATACCCGCGATGTATCCGTCTAGGAACAGCTCGAATTCCTTACGCAGCACCATGTAGTCTTTTTGCAGCTGCAGCAGCTGGAATTCGGCGTTCGCAAGGTTGAGACGCATCTGTTCCAGATCGGCTGGTGCGATCATCCCGTTCTCAAGCAGCTTGCGGTTTGCATCATACAGGTCATACGCTTCGTCAACTGCTTGCTCTTGCAGCTCAATTTGTCTTTCCATAGCCTTAAATCGTTCCGCATAGGAGTGGCTGAGCAGCTCTAAGCCCTGAATTTGTTGCAGCAGTTGGATTCGCGCGTTTTGCAATTCGATTTCGTAGTATTCTTCCAAATCCTTTTCCGCCTTCGACACGGAAGCAGCTTGAGGTGCTTGTGCGGACTGCGCAGCCGCCATCGCAATTTGAGTTTGCAACGACGCAGCCAGGGCTTCTAATTGCAGGATGTCGGTCGGATTCACAGTCGCCGGATCTGCAGATTTCAGCTCGCTAAGCTTGCTTGTTACATCTCTTAACTGTTTTTCCAACTCACTCGTATCCATAGAGTACGATGGGATCGGGCTCAAGTTGTTTACTTTATTTAAGATTCTCTCATAAGTGTTAATCAAGTAGCGAACCGTGCGCAGCGATTCGTGTGTCCGACTTACTTCATCGGCAATCTTCACCGGATCATAATCTTCTTCATCCAGCAAGGAAAAGGCTGGAAGAGAGATGCTTACCGGGTCATCATTCAGCTCGAGTCCTAACTTTTGTTGTACGGTCTTCTCCGCGATCCGATAGCCCATCAACGCATTTTCGTAGCTTTTCTTGGCATTCGTCACAGCCATCTGCGCTTGCAGAATATCGAGATCCGAAGCGACTCCGTTGTCTCGCCGCGTTTGCACGATCTTCAGATCGTTCTCGGTTTGCGAAAGGCTGCGAGCGGCGATATCAAGCCCTTCCTTGGCTATGACATAATCATATATTGCCCGGTAGTTGGACAGCTCAGAGCTCCAATCTCTGCTAAGCTTCCGCGTATTCCTTCTGAATATCAGCAGCGTCTTCTAGGCCGCGCAGCGGCAACTGTCCCATATACATCTGAACGCCGCTCGACAGTTCAGGTACGTCTTTAATTTGCGAAGACAGATCATTCTTGGCCGCAGTCTGGACTGCTTCCGCGAATGTGTAGCTGTCCGGGCTGTCCGCCAAGCTGACGGCAGCCGGAACCAGGAGAGCTGCCGCAGCGATAATGAGGACGACTTTCTTCATATGAGTCCCTTCTTTCGTAATCTTAATCGTAGCTTGTTGTCTCTCCTATATCATTAGACCGTCACTTCACCGGACGGTTGCACTTCCTTCTTCTTCCTTCTGAACAAGCGCTTCGTCCAGTTCGAGAAGTCATCGAGCAAAGTGTACATGAGCGGTACTAGCAACAAGGTAATCAATGTTGAGAAGGACAGACCGAAAATAATCGTGATCGCCATTGGCGCTTGCAGCTCCGCACCTTCGCCAATACCGAGCGCTAGCGGCACCAAGCCGAGAACGGTTGTCAATGTCGTCATAAAGATAGGACGCATCCTGCTGCAGACTGCCTCGAGGATTGCTTCATTGCGTTCTATACCGCGTCTACGCAAGATGTTGATGTAATCCACAAGGATGATCGCGTTGTTGACGACGATACCCGCGAGTACGATGACCCCGATCGCAGCTGGCATACTGAGCGGCGCTCCGGTAATGAACAGACCGAACAATACACCGATAAAGGTCGGCGGCATAGCGAACATAATAATGAACGGGAACAACAATGACTCAAACTGCACAGCCATGACGACATAGACCAAGAAAATCGAGAAGATGAGTGCCATTCCCAAATCCATAAACGATTCAATCATATCCATCGATTGACCGCCGTAGCTAATCGAGTAACCGTCTGGCAACAGCATGTTATCAAGCGCGCGTTGGACATCGGCCGAAACACTGCCCAGATCACGCCCAACAATATCACTGGTCACATTGACTTGTCTTTGTTGGTTTTCACGTTGGATGTACGTAGGCGCTTGAACCTGCTCGAGTTCTGCAACGCTGGACAAAGTAATCATCTGGCCAGTCGGCGTCTGAATCAGCATGTTGTTCAGATCCGCGATGCTGGAGCGCTGCTCCTCCGGCAAGATGACGCGTACATCGTATTCGTTGCCATCCGAACGGAAATAAGTCGCAAGCTGACCTGTGACATTCATTTGTACTTGGCTCATAATGGATTGATATGTCAGGCCGTATCTAGCGGCTATACCGCGGTCGATCTGAATGTTCAGCTCAGGCTGACTGGATGCTAGTGAAGTGGTCGGATTGTGAATGCCTTCGATATTCGAGATTACCCAGACGACCTGCTCAGCAATTTCTGCTAACACATCTTGATCCGGTCCGTTGATACTCACCTGAATCGGGCTGGCACCGGCAAGTCCCGTTTGCGCTTCCGATACCGTGATTTCTGCGCCCGGAATGTCGCGAGTCGCTGCATGTAAATCTTGCATCACCTGCGTTGTCGTGACCTCGCGTTCATCTTTGCTTACGAGCAAAGTGATCAACGATGCTGTGTTACTGCCTCCACCGCCGCCAATCATGCCGGAGCTGCCGACGGCCAGATACGAGACATCGACGATATCACGATATTTGTCCAGTTCTGCTTCTACCTGCAAAGCCACTTCGTAAGTTTTTTCCAATTGCGTACCGCTCGGCAGCTCGATCGATACATTGATCTGCCCTTCATCAGCGGCTGGGAAGAACGCTGCACCAATGAATGGCACCAGCATAAAGCTTCCAATGAACAACACGAACGTAAGGGCTAGTGTAGTCTTGCGATGGCCGATTACCCATTTCAAGACCTTCCGGTAAACCTTTAGGAAACGGCCAAAGAACTGATCAATGCGGCTAGGTTTACGTTCGCTGCTAAACCGTTTGCCAGAGAGCATCTTTGCTGACATGGATGGCACAATCGTCAGCGCAACAACGAGTGAAGCAATCAAGGTGAATGCGACGCTCAGGCCAAGCGGCATAAAGATATCGCCCGCCAGCCCTTGAACGAACACAATTGGCAAAAACACAACGACTGTCGTCGTAGTCGACGCGATAACGGCGGATGCGAGTTCAGAACCACCCTTGATCGCTGCTTCCTTCAGGGACGCTCCCTTCTGTCGGTAGGAGAAGATGTGCTCCAAGATGACAATCGAGTTGTCGACCATCATCCCAACCCCGAGTGCAAGACCCCCGAGTGTGATGACGTTCAGCGTTTGCCCGGAGAAGTACATCATTGCGAAAGCAGAGATTACCGCAATCGGAATCGCCACCGCAATAATGACCGTCGGTCTCACACTGCGCAAGAAGACGAACAGGACGAGCACCGCCAGCAAGGCCCCGGTCATCATGTTGTTTACAACGGAGTCGACGGATTGCTCAATGAACTCAGCAGTATCAATAATGTAGCTAATTTCCACGCCTTCCGGTAATTGAGAGTTTAGCGCATCGACAGATTTTCTAATCTCTTGCGATACGGGCGACCGTATTCGCATCCGATTGCTTCATGACTGATAGAACGAGCGCTTCACTGCCGTTGACAAGCGTTAAGGAATTTTGTTTCTTGAACGTGTCCTTGATGGTAGAAATATCACGAACTTTAATCTGTTGTCCGCTCGGCAAGTGAATCATCGTGTTGGCGATGTCTTCAAGAGACTCGAACTCGCCTTCTACACGCACCTGCAAATCTTGCTCGCCCTTCGTAATGACGCCTGCAGAACCGGACATATTCTCCATGCTTAAAGCTTGCACGACTTGTTGGGTCGTCAAGCCGTATTGACTCATGTTGGCCAAATTCAACTCGATCAGAATTTCCCTTGTCTTGCCGCCCATCGTACCAACTGAGGCGACTCCGTCCTGACGCTCCATATACGGAACGATCGTATTTTCCGCCAAATCTTGTAGCGCGGTCGCTTCCGCTCCGGTCAATGCAAGCTGCACAACCGGCGTTTGGTTAATATCGAAGCGAAGAACAGATGGATCCCCGGCATTGTCTGGCAGGAACGATTTGACCTGATCGACCTTCTCGCGCACTTCCAATAGCGCGTTGTCCAAGTTCGTCCCGTTCTGGAACATCAACATGACGATGGATGCTCCGGATTGCGATTGGGACGAGATCGTATCGATTCCCGTCACCGAGCTTAGCGACTGTTCTAGAGGCCTGGTCACGAGCTTTTCAACTTCTTCTGGAGCCGCCCCGGTGTAAGAAGTCGCTACGACTGCGACCGGAATATCAATCTTCGGGAATAAGTCTATAGCCAAACTGCGCAAACTAACAAAACCGAGTGCAATGATTCCTAATACGATCATCAGAACGCCGACGGGGCGTTTGACCGATGTTTCAACTAACTTCAATGGTTAACCCTCCCCATCAACAATACGTACTTTGCTATCAGGGGACAGGGTCATTTGACCAGTGGTGACGATTTGATCGCCATCTTTCAGATCGCCGGATACCGCAGTGAAGTCGGTCTGCTGCTCAATGATTTCCACGTCGACGCGTACCGCGCGATCATTTCTTATAATATAAACATAAGTTTCACCGGCACGTTCGATAATCGCTGAGGTTGGAACGAGGATCGCTTCTTCTACAAGATTTTGATCCATTAATATTTTGCTCACCATACCAGCGCGAATTCGGTTGTCGGAATTGTCCAATTCGGCTTCTATCGTATAAAAACCGGTTTGATTCGTCGTCGGTGAAATGTACGTAATCGTCGCCGTAAAGATTTCCCCGAGGTCTGGAAGCTCAACGTTTATTTGTTCCATGTTTTGCAAGAGCAGCATCTGTCCGACGCTGAGCTCTGCGGTCACAGTAATCGGGTTCGTCTGTACGATCGTGACGAACGGCGCTTGCATTCCAACCATCTCACCAGGCTCAGCGTTCACTTCGGTGATCTGACCGCTTATCGGTGCTGTGATCGTCGCGTCATTCAGCTGGCGGCGAGCTTGCTGCAAATTAATTTCCGCTTGGCTGACGCTAATCTTCGCTGCTTCAACGCCTACCTGAGCTTGCTCTACGCCAAACTCTGACTGCTGGAGGCGAGCAGCACTTGTTGATACGCAATTTGCGCTTGTTGTACTGCGGAAACAGCTTGCTCATATTGCTGA
The DNA here is from genome assembly GCA_963755735.1 of uncultured Paenibacillaceae bacterium. Taxonomy (GTDB): domain Bacteria; phylum Bacillota; class Bacilli; order Paenibacillales; family DA-C8; genus Insulibacter. The sequence goes on along the minus strand of CAVWLN010000025.1, from coordinate 58,902 downwards.
TCCGAGATCAGTCCTTCCGCGTGTAAGGCGGTCATGCGTTCAAGATTTTTCTGGGCTTGTTCAAGCTGGAGCTCGATGTTTTGCAGTTCAAGATCGGTACGATTGACGCCCTCTGGTTCGGTGCTAGATTCCGTATTTTCCGTAGCTCCTTGCGCTTCGTCTCCCGAAACACTTGGCGAGGTGTTAGCAGGTGTGTCAGAAGCCGTATCTTGGGCGTTAGATGAATCACTCTGAGCGGCCACGTCCTGAGTGCCGTCTGCCTGCTCATTGTCCGCTTCGGCATTTTGCGCCTTATCGGTTGAAGCTTCTTCATCGATTGACAATACTTTCTTCTCAACGCTGTCCTTGGCTTGCTCCAAGGAAATTTGCGCATTCTTCAGCTGTGTTTGCGCTTGTGCGAGCTGTGTCTCGCTCAAATGGATTCTGCGTTTGTAGGTTCGTCGTGTCAAGCACGCCGAGTACGTCACCGGCCTGCACATGATCCCCTTTGCTTACGCGAACTTCTGCCAGTTCACCGTTCAGCTTGGGCATTACACTGTGCGTTTGACTCGGCATCGTAACGCCGATAATCTCATTACGTACACTCAGCGCTCCTTTCTTGACCACCTGTACCTTTACAGGTATTGAAGGCTCCTCCTCCGATCCGCTGGCCGGCGCTTGTGGCGGGGCACTGCAGGCGGCCGCAAAGATCGCTAGCGCTGCGATGACCGCAACGCCTGAAAACCGCGACTTCCATTTTGCTTTCATTGTTCTTCTTCTCTCCCTCATTAGTTTCTACCTAAATATCTACCCAAAATAAAATGATGAAATACCGTTTACAAATAACGAGAACGGATGATATGATAAAATAATTTAAGATATATTCATTTCATCCGAATTCTACTATATTAAGTTACGACTGCTGTACGTCATTGGTTTCGGTTCTTTTTTGACCCCAGTTGCCATCATTCTCACTCGACTGAAATCAACATATGAGAGACAATGCAGATCATTTGCCAATCGTTCCTGTTATTGCGACTTTTCTTTGATAAAAATTTTTGATTGTTTCTATTCAGAGCACCACTCCCTTAGTATAATGCTAATGATAGGCAATTATTCATGGATATGTCACGTTCAGTTGTACCGGTGTTCTATTATAGTAGTACACCTAACATTGTCAGTTGTCAACAGACTTTAGTCATAATTTATTGAAAAAAGTGAGGCGAATCACGTTGCGACGAAAATACCGCAGGTCATGTAGCTTGCTGACGGCTTGGCTAATCATGCTGTCCGTTCTTTTGGTCGGATTTCCGGCAAGTGTTAGTGCGCAAGAGTTCGATGTTGAGAGCGTTGAAATGTTTTGGTATTCAGAAGTGGAGATTGAATTTTCGGTACAAGTGTCGGGAGTCAATGAAGAGGGTGTTTCTGCTGAGGGGCTAAAGAACGGGCAATGGTATCCGGTTCCAATCTCCTTGAGTCACGCCGGACGAATCGGTCTAATGTGACAATCGAAGACAACAACGTAGAAGATTATACAGAATTTCGCATCCATTTCGAACCTGATTCGATAGAAAATTGGGATTCGACAAATTCACAGTCGATTACGGTGAATGTAGTAAATGACATGGTAAAAGACTTTTACGTATCGCTGAGCAGCCTTGAACAGGCTCCATAGCGGATCTCATGATGTCATTTGTAGCGACAAGGTCGCTTGTTGCTTATGAAGATGTCATCAAGGTCGATGGGTTGGATTATATACTGGAATACTATGAGCCTGAATTCATCAGTCTTGTAGTAAACGGAGCTACATATCCGGTTTACGGTCCATCGGAGGGAGGAACCATAAACATACAGTTCCCGTATCGATTGACAAGGGAGAAAAGGTTACGATTTTGATGGAGCGTGTGGAATTGACGGATACGGAAACGTATCAGTTTATCGAGCTGACCACGACGCAAAATACGACTGTAGCGATCAGTGATGTCCTATTATGACAACTCCGGCAAGCATCCTGTGAATGTAGAAATGACTCCGGTAACGGTGGATGGAGAAGAGACGGTTGCCATCACAGGGGAATCGACTTGGTATGAGCTGACTTTTACAACGGAGGTCGATATTGAAGAAGGGTATATGTTGCAACTGGACGTCCCGTACGGATTTGGTCTACTCGGGCAGAGTGAATTTCCGCCATCACTCCAAATGGAAGCGGAGGAATATGTAGAGATTACGGTAACGGATACCGTATATTACGCACCGTGGCTGAGAGCCACTGGTTTAGAAGTGAACTACCTCGAAATAACTACGGAGGGGGACATACCGGCACATTCCGAAGTGACGATCTTGTTTAAGGATCTTTTTGTCAACCCATCGCTCCCGGGGCAATATGTATTTAGCATGGTGGAATTAAACGGGAATGAAAGTTTTATCCATTTCGCCGTAACCATTGAACCAGCAGAAGATGAAACGCCAGATCCGGGGGATGATCCGGCTGGTCCGCTAGTAATTGAAGATTTGGAGCTGAAGCTATCTAACTATAACAGTTATCAATATTTGCCGATATTTAGCGAGTTCCTTTATCTGTTTGGCAACGGAGAAAATGTGGAATACACGTTCACGGGAACAGCGCCAGTCACATCCGGAGAACTATCGCTGACACTCGATGAAATCTATTTTCTAAACGAAGGTTGGGACGATCCAACGATCTCTGATGTCTCGTTAAAGATTAACGAGACCGAGGTGCCGGTTGAAGCTTCATTAGATGGATCGACCGTATACATTCATTCGGCTAGCTCCGAAGAGTCGCTCGTTATTTACGAAGGCGATCGATTTGAACTGCAAGTGACCATGAACAACCCAGAGTTCTATGGAGAAGGAGAGGGGATGACTCCTTTACTGGAATTGCGATTGGGTGAAGCGATCGGTACGGCTTCGCCGGAAATTGTTATGCCTCTTCATATGATCGCGATGGCTGAAAATTATGCGGGGATTCAAAATGGAGAATATCTCCTAATGGCGAGCGCGCTGTATGAGCCGTTCTCCGAGTTGACGATTCACTTCCCGGATGAAGTCGAATTGCCGGATACGATCTCACTTGATGCGATCGACATCCTGCCAATCATGATTGAAGGTGACCCACAAGTAGAGCAAATCATCGTCGATGGTCAGTCCGTGCACTTGCTCTTGGATCGGTCAACCTATGCGTTCATGGCTATCGTGCTAGGTGATGCCGGTATTCCGACGCCGCTCGATGCAGGAACTTATGAATACACCGTAACTGCGGGCGGAGTGGATAGCATATTACCGGCACAATTTGCAGCCTCCCGCAGCATCCAGATCCAAAGGCCTTGACCGCATCGATCAGTGAAGAGAGTGGAGATACGATCATGATCAACGTGCGTTTCGACAAGGAATTGGATTCTGAATATGCGGGTCTGCCTGTGCGAACCATAATCGGATTGTTAAATGAAACGCTGGAGCTACCGATGAAGGTTGAATATGAATTTGCTGGTGAAGTCTATGAAATCCCGGCTTGCAATATGATCCTCGATGAATGGGATGCATCGTCCGTGCAAGTTGAACTATGTGCACAGGATGATATGCCTGTTGATTTTGAGCGATTGATCGAACAACTGAACGCTTCCACAGAAGCGTACTTTACGTTTGACAACGTATTGATCCGTCAACAAGGAGGCTCGTTCAGCGAAGGGCAGCAACGTGTGAAGATTATGACTGAGGCGCTAGCCCAAGCGATCGAGTTGAAGTTGATGGAGCTCGTGCCGCAGGCTGAGCGATTGAACATCGGCATGCTATTGAATGTGATGAACGATGAGGGCTTGATTGACTTGTTCGGCGGTGAGTTGAACGTCTACAACGTGGAACATCTGCTGCAATATATCGAACCGAAATTTATCACCGATGCGATGCCGGCGTCATAAAGAGGATGCGTCAGCACCTGGAACTTGGTGGCGAGGATCGCGGATGACGGCGCCGGCGGCAACGACGATAACGATGGAGACGGCGATAGCGGATCGACGGTGAGATGTAACGATATAGACGGCGATAGCTGAATCGGCATCGCGGTGACGATGTAACGATGGAGACGGCGATAGCTGAATCGGCGACGGCGGTGACGACGATAACGATAGCGGCGACGATGGGTCGCGTAACCACCACGATAGTGGAAACAGCGATAACGATGGCGGCGGATTGTGATGACGACAGCGGCGATCGCGATAACCCCACAATAGCGGAAGAGAAATTTCCGCTATTTGCCCGAAAAAGGCGGATATCGCAAAATAGCGGAAGCCTAATTTCCTCTATTAGTCAGATTCGCACAAAAAAGGCCGATTTTTGGCCCGGTTTGATAAAATAACGGAAATTCGACTTCTCTTATTTCGCCGATTTCGGCGAATTTAGCGAAATAGCGGAACTTTGGGTTCCGCTATTTCGATTCCTTCCTCCTATTCAATTTTTGATTACTTTCTAATAGATTCCTCAAAAAAATATATTTACCAAGCGAAAATCTCGTAACTTTTTTCCAAAATAACAGTCTATTAAAATGAGGCGGTCTGTAGTCTGTCTGTCATGCACCATCTTTACGCAGCAGATTGCACACCACTACTTGCGGCACCTCACAACCCGATGCGACGCAGCAGCCATATTGTGGCATGGCATAAGATATGCCAGCTGAAAGATCGTGTGCATCATTACCTTTTAGAGAGATAGACTTAAGTCCACATGAGATGGGTGACTGTATCATGCGCTTAAGTCCTGTTCGGCAAGTCGGATAGTGTAAGCAAGAGAAACTATAAGTTAGGGAGAGGTGTTTACTGCATCATGAGGGTACCTGGCGATCAGGCTGGCAATCGCAACAAAGAACAATTGCAACCCATCGATCATAAGAATTACCGGTTGAAAGCTGGCACGATGGCTGCCGACACAAGCAGGCATTACACTCGCAAAGCAAACGGCACAGGTGCTGGTGTAGCAAGCAAAATGGCAAGCCGCACGGCAATCTTGCTGCTGTCAGCGGTTACCGCTTTCTCATCGTTGGCCGTAATGGTGCCGCAATCCCGCGTATTCGCTGCTGAAACAGCGTCGGTGGTGGCTCATGCATCACAGGCGACGAATGGGGAAGCCTTATTGTCTGTACAGCTTGCCCAAGCGACCCAAGCTACGCAAAACCAACTTCAACTAGTAAAGGAGGACATCGTGACGTCAGGCGCAACATTGCGCACATATAAATGGTATGCATCACCGGAGCAACAGCAATATACCGATTTGCGCGTGCTTGTGATTGATCTCGATGCGCCGTACGTGGAACTTGGTGTGATGAACGGCCGCGGAGGCAAGCTGAACAGCAGGCAGTCTGTGCTTGGCATGGCTAGAGAGACCAAAGCTGTAGCAGGTGTGAACGCTTCGTTCTTCCATATGAATTCGTCACCGGGTAACCCGCTTGGCGGACAGATCGAGAATCGTCAGATGACCGTGTCGCCTTTATTCTTGAACGGTTGGTATTCCTTTGGCATTACCGTCTGATCGTCAGCCTGTGATAGGCGAATATTCATTCGTCGGCAGTGTTCGAGCGGACGACGGAGAAGAATATCCATTGTTCGGGATTAACAAGCCGATTATGTGGGATGAGAACAGTGTGCAGAGTCATACGGACAGCATCTTCATGTATACGTCGGCATGGGGCGATCATGCGCGAGCGGAGCAAAGCTACTTCACGCCTGTGGAAGTATTGGTCGTAGACGGCGTTGTGACGGAAATGTCGGAGGACGGACCGCTCGCCGTTTCGATTCCGGATAACGGGTATATTTTGCGAGGGGAAGGCAAGGGCGGGGAGTTCTTGCTGGAACACGTCAATGTAGGAGACGAGATCGAGACGCATTATGAGATGCGCGATCGACATACTGGGGAATATATCCAGCCGGATGAATTTCAAATGTTGATCGGCGGCCATACCCTTCTTGTCGATAACGGCCAGCCTTCTGCATTTACAGCGAACATTGCTAACATTTCAGGTAATAGCAGAGCTGCACGAACGGCGGTAGGATATTCGGCAGATGGGCGATATGTTTATTTGATCACCGCTGACAAATATGGCGCGAGTCGTGGCATGACCTTAGCTGAGCTGCAGCAGGCCATGGTGCAACTAGGCGTATGGAAAGGGCTGAATCTTGACGGCGGCGGATCGACCACGATGGTTGCAAGACCGCTAGGTGATACGGTTGCCCACCTTGCCAATAAGCCGGTCAATACGACAATGCGTCAAGTCGTTAACGGCATTGGTGTGTATACGACAGCGCCTGAAGGGGCGATCAAGGGATTGATTATGGATTCCATGCCGTTCTTGTTTGTCGGCGAGAAGGCCGAACTGAATCTGAGAGGCTACGACGAATATTACAATCCCGTCAGCAAAGTGGATGTTTTGGAGTCGGGCTTAGAGCTTTCGGTAACCGAAGGGTACGGCAGCTTCGAGGATGGTTATTTTATCCCCAATCGGAAAGGCAAAGCGGTCATCACTGTGAGCAAAGGCAACATGAGTGCATCGACAGACGTAGAAATCGTCGATCGCAAAGATATAGCACGACTGACGATCGATGCCGGTCATGCGCCGATCGCAAGCGGCAGCATGCTGGAGCTGACCGTTACGTCTCAACTAACAGACGGACGTTCTCGCGAAGTACCGCTGGATGCGATCCAGTGGAAAATCGAAGGATTCCGAGGATCGGTTGAGGATGGAGTACTGATCGTTGAGGAAGTAGAGGAATATGCTACCGCGAGACTGATCGCGACGTATGACGGATTAAGCACTACGGTTGTTCTGCCGACGAAGACGAAGAAGATATGGGCGGATTTCGATACTGTGATGCCTCCAATTTCTCTTGATCGCATATCGCCGAGAGCGATTGTGGATTATGAGATTACGAATGTCTTGAATGATGAGGAAACCGGCTCGAATATGTTAGTTTGGGACTACGACTTTAGTGAAATCTTACAGTTTGACGATGACTCTGCCGAAGATCGCTTTCGAATTCAACGGTGACGAAGGCGTACTTGTGGAGGGTAGCCCGAACGAGCTGGAAATCGACATTTACGGCGATGGGAAGTCCAGTGAAATTTTCCTGGAAGCTACGGACATAAACGGAAAAGACTATACGATTTCTTTAGGCAAGATAGACTGGACTGGATGGCGTACGGTGAATGTGGATCTCAGTTCTTTGGAACTTGATTATCCGTTCGCAGTTCGCAGGCTAGTTCAGGAGTCACCTGAGAACCCGTTGCCGAGCATAGATCGGGCGTTCGTAACGGAAGAGAAGCTACGAGAGATGGTGGATCCTCGCAACGTGCGAGGAACGATTGCAGTCGATAACATCTCCTTCCAGTCAGTCAATTATCCGCCGCAATTAGACAACAAACAAATCGACATGCAGATCGACAATCCGACCGTATGGGTGGACGGGGAACAGTTAACGATCGATCAGCCACCAGTCGTCTTAGACGGTTCGACTATGGTGCCGATCCGCTTCATCGTCGAAGCGCTTGAAGGTGAAGTGTTCTGGAACCCGGATGACAACAAAGTAACATTGATCCGCGGCAACCAATACGTGGAGATGTGGCTGAATGAGCCGGAAATGTCTTTTAACGGCCGTAAAATGAAGGCGCCTGTAGCGCCGACAGCGCTAAACAATCGGACGCTTGTCCCATTGCGCATCCTGTCCGAGCAGCTCGGCTGGGAAGTTTATTGGGACAACGATACGCGGTCCATTAAGCTGGTCGGCAGGCAGTAAGCATAAGGCAAACATTGCGGTGCAGCTGAGGCTTAGGTAGCTGCTAAGCCTCGCGGCCCGCAGGTTCGCTGCTCCAAGCGTGTGTTGCTCGGGATCACGAGGAGGGGTGAGCGATTGAGCTCTACCATTGAAGACATCGATAAGATCATAAAGAATGCCATACAGGTCATGGAGAAAAGCCGTTACCAAATATTCGAAATCAGCGAAGGGGCTCGGTTAGAACTCGATATGATGCGCAAAGAGCTCGCGCAGGTGATGGCTGAGATTGAGACGACGATCGAGATCGTGGACAAAATGGAGGTGGATTTCAAGCAATCTCGCAATCGATTATCCGAAGTGAGCAGGGACTTTACGAGGTACACAGGAAGCGGACATTCGCAGTGCATATGAAGCTGCGACGAAAACACAGCTGAACCTGACCATCCAACGGGAGAAAGAAACAACACTACGCAACAGACGAGATGAACTGCAGCTCCGTATTCGGAACATTGAGCAGACGATTGAGCGGGCAGAACTGGTCGCCTCACAAATGAATATCGTATCGGAATATTTGTCCGGTGACTTATCAGCCGTTACTCAGATGCTCGAATCAGCAAAGAACCGACAGCTGCTCGGTTTACGCATCATCATGGCGCAGGAAGAAGAAAGAAAGCGTATTTCCCGGGAAATTCATGATGGAATTGCGCAATCGATGGCGAATCTTGTCCTCCGTACAGAGTATGCGGAACGGATGTTAACCAAGCAAGAGTACGAACAGGTGCAGAACGAGTTCAAATATTTAAAAGGTCAGGTGCGTAGCGGACTGGAGGAAGTGCGCAGAATTATTTTCAACTTGCGGCCAATGGCGCTGGATGATCTTGGTCTCGTGCCGACGCTTCGCAAATTTGTACAAGACTTCGAGGAACGAACGAAAATTCGCACAACATTCGAATCGCACGGGAGAGCGAGACGGATGCCGCCCGGGCTCGAAATTGCCGTATACCGTTTTGTACAGGAAGCCTTTATGAATGCACTGAAGCATGCACAGGCGAGTGAAATTCACATGCGGATGTCAGTCAACCAGAAAACGATGGAGATCCAAATCCGTGACAATGGAATTGGGATTGATTTGGAAGAACTAAATGAGAAAGTGTCATCCGGCAATCATTTTGGTATTATTGGGATGAAAGAACGAGTGGAATTACTAGAAGGCGAATTTCAAATGGAGGGTCAACCGGGAGAGGGAACTCAGATCACGTTGAAAATACCAGTTGAAGAGCGAAAGGAGAATCACGATGAGTATGGAAATGGGACTACAGACGACACTGAAGGAAAGGACTAAGAAGGCGCGTGTAATCCTAGCGGACGACCATCAGTTGTTTCGCGAAGGACTGAAGCGAATCCTGAACATGGAGGACGATATCGAGGTTGTAGCGGAAGCGGCAGATGGCGTGTCGATCATCGAGCTGTGCAATGTGTACCAGCCGGACATCGTGCTGATGGACATTAATATGCCTGTGCAAAATGGTGTCGTCGCCACGGATAAGCTGACTCAGTACATGCCCGATATTAAAGTGGTCATCTTGTCGATCCATGATGACGAATCTTATGTTTTTGAGACGTTACGCAAGGGTGCGTCAGGATATTTGTTGAAGGATATGGAGGCTGACGCTTTGCTGCATGCCATCCGTGCGGTACTGGACGGTCATGCTTATATTCATCCGCGTGTCACAGGCAAGCTTATCAATCAGCTGCGCCGTATGACTTATCTCGATGAGATGGGTGTAGTGAATGATCGTACGGCAGACAGAGGCGCGCATATCGTACCGTCTGAAGACAACCCGCTGACGCGCCGTGAAGCGGAAGTGTTGCGATTGTTGGCAGAAGGGATGAATAACCGGGCGATCGGCGAGCAACTGATCATCAGTGAGAAGACGGTCAAAAATCACGTCAGCAGTATTTTGAAGAAGATGAAGGTCAAGGATCGTACGCATGCAGTCGTTAATTCTATTAAAAATGGCTGGATCTCTATCTGATTGATCAGGTCTTGGAGTTAACCAGCATGTCCGGTCTGCATGTATTCTAGCGGTATGAAGAGATATATAGCCAGCTAATGATACGGATATGTGCTGGGGGCATTCTAATTTCTTTCGGCCCGTATGCTAATGGGCATTCCGCGCTCGCATTGTGCGTGTGGACTCATTCTGCTTCTGTACACAATTAGAAATGATGCATTCACTTTATGGCAGGTCAACATAGATCCTCATGCGAGATAGCAGTCTACCCAACTTCTATATGGAAATTTTATGTTGCACATATTATTTTTTACTGATATAATTGAGGGAGAATAAAATATGACTCTGTCGGTCGTGAAGTACACGCCGCTTATATACGGATGAATCCGTGTGTAGGCGGCTTTTTTGCTTTCTTAGGTTCGGGCGTTATTTCTATCAGTGTGTAGAAGCGATATGGATTCGCGGACGTTCTTCTTAGAGGTAGGTTTCCAAAATCTGATTAAGTATAGGGGGTGGTAGAACATTCTTGCAAAATCCAAATTTGAAAGGGGGCTCAGGAGCGGATTTATTTATACGTGATGCACTACGCATGACATCGCTGCATCGGAACGATAGACTAACCCTCGGCATATACTGGTGTTATATTCGAGGGAGGTAGACGCGATGATTGAAAGTGTCTTTATCATAATCGGCTGCTACCTGTTCAGTGCGGCGATGGTTCATGCGGTTCATCGGTGGAATCCCCATTGGCAACGATCAAGCATTCACTATGTGCTGGTGACGAAAGACAGTGAAGCTCGGGCAGAACTCGTGCTGAGAGCGATTTCATTGTATGCCTGGCTGTGCGGCAAAGAGGCGCGAATCACGGTCGTCGATGAAGGATCTAAGGATCAGACATTGGACATTATGGAGAGGTTGGACGTTCATCAACGCATGCAGATTGTCCAGACAGGGAGTTGGCATGAGACGGAGCGTGTCGTACGTCATTTTTATCGCGGTGCGAAAATTGCCAATTCCCGTTCCATCGGTTCTGAACCTCAGGCCGTGGCCCAGATACGCAATCTGTGGCCCATACTCAGAAAGGGCGCACATCTGTGCGAAATAAGCGTCAACTTGAGCAGGTAACCGTCATCTATGTAAATCGTCATGCGGATCGTGCGAAGGTTCCATTGTTTTCATCATTTTGATCATTTGAGCTTTTGAGCGTTCGAGCTCAGGTAGAAGCACTCCCTGGAAGTTCCGGCATGAAGTGTGGATGACATAAAGTCCACAGGATGCCAATTGTCAGCTACTGCCGTTCATCTGCCAATTTGGTCAGTGAGATGTTGGGCAAGTAGACTGCCTGAAGTACGGGCTTCCGTAAGGGGAGTGTTTTCACTTTTTGCACAAGGGGAGCGGCATTTACGAATCCAGATGAAAGTCGTTTGCAACCTTGTAGATACCTAATAGCCCTCGTACCTGGATGACCACACTTGAATAACCTTTATTCGATTTATAGGGTTCACTGCCTTGGCTTTTTGTCGTTTTCTTAGTTTTTGATGACCACCTACGTATCCAAATTGAGGTAAAGAGGGGAAGGGAGTTGCTCGTTACTGTATATGAAGTGAGGCGGCGGTCGCAATCGGATCAGGAGAGACATTTCAGTCTTAATATGATGACAGATTATACATATTGGTTTCATGAACATAGCAGTCAAGATATCACCTTGCTCGTTCGATCCGAACGAATGGTCTTGCGCGATGCTTTGCTGTGGCAACGGGAACGTCATCGGGACAAGATACATCGTGACTCTCATAGGTCCGAAGGCTGGATGTCCATATCGCGCGATGTTTGGACTAGAGAGGTGAGTTTATCCCACGGTCATATCGCGTCATCGGACGGGATTTGGACGGAAGAAACGTTGTCCAGTGTAGCGGATCAGTTGGTCGGGAGAAGACTGCTCATCGAAGAAGTGCGGCAGCTATGCTTGGATTTTGGGCTTGCACGCATCGATGAGGAGCAAGCCCTGCTGGATTTGATTCAGCGGCTTGTGTTAAGGGGAGCAGTGCGATTGGACAGCGGCATGCGTCATAGGGGCCGAGATCAGCTGAATGGCTCTTGGCTCCTGCGTCCATGGATTAAGCTTAAGCTCCCCGGCATGACAGATTCGCAGCTTCGCTGCGGTAGGTGCAACAGCAGCCCGGACAACCATTATCAAACACCATGTGCGATATGTGGCCGGGAATGCGTTTATTGCGAAGCGTGCTTGCAGATGGGGAGGGTGCGTGAATGCTCGATTTTTGTCGTTGGGGCCCACAAGCTGGATATGGACGAAGCGAGTGGCAAGCAGCAGTAGTGTTCCACATGTGGATAAGCAGCGCAACGAAGCACAGCTATCAGCCGCGCTGCTTCCTCGGGAGATTCGGAGAGATTGGCAGTCATCTCACTCGGATAAAGGTCTACCGTATCCACAATCTCGGGATCGGCATGGCCAAGCTGAGCTCACCTCTAGTTCGCCTTTAGCTATTTTACATAAGTGGAACCTGAGTCCTGCACAACAAGCCGCTTCGCAGGAAGCTTTAGCTTTTATCCGTAAGCCAGCGGAGCGGGAAGGGGAAGAGTTTTTGATCTGGGCGGTGACGGGAGCTGGCAAGACCGAGATGGTGTATCCGCTCGTAGAGGATGTGTTGTCTCGAGGCGGCCGGGTGCTCCTGACTGCGCCGCGGCGAGACGTTGTGCTGGAACTTGCCCCGCGGCTGCAGCGGGCATTTCCAGACACATCGGTCGTTGCCCTGTATGGCGGAAGTGAGCAGCGGTGGCAGCTCGGGGAGATCACAATCGCGACCACGCATCAGCTGCTAAGATTGGAGCGTTGCTTCGATCTAGTCGTGTTGGACGAGCTTGATGCTTTCCCGTATCACAACAATCCGATGCTCGCCTTCGCCGCCCGCCGCGCCTGCAAGCCGCGCGGCAAAACCGTGCTGCTCACCGCCACGCCGCCGCGTGAGCAGCAGCTGCGCATGAGGCAGCGCAAGCGCCGCCTGCCTCATGCGATGGTGCCGGTCCGCTACCACCGGCACCCCTTGCCCGTGCCGCGAATCCTACGATTTCGCGGCTTGGCTCATACGCTCGGCACCGGCCGTCTGCCGAGCAAGCTGCGCGCCGCGCTCGACGAGTCGCTGCAGCGCGGCGCGCAAATTTTCGTGTTCGTGCCTCGCATCGACCACGTATTGCCGCTTCTCCGCGTGCTACGCACAGCGTTCGCTTCTTCCGTCGCCGCCTCCGCCGTCGACGGAACGTCCTCGCGCGATGCCGAGCGCGCGGAGAAGGTGCGCCGCTTCCGCAGCGGCGACATCCGCATCCTGGTCACGACGACGATCCTGGAGCGCGGGGTGACGATCCCGCGCAGTGACGTCTATATTTTGGATGCGGATGCTCCTTTGTTCGACGAAGCGGCGCTGGTGCAGATGGCCGGACGAGCCGGGCGCTCGGCCGATGATCCATACGGGCGCGTCTATTACTGCGCCCGTGAGCGGACGGACGGGACAACGTCAGCCGTCCGTCATATCCGCGCGATGAATAAACTCGCGCGGCAGCGCGGCTTGCTGCTGCAAGATCCGAAGGATGCGCCGGCTCGAGAGTGAAGGGGAAGCCGGCTTCGACTGCAAGGCAGCGTCGGCTCGAGAGTGAAGGGGAAGCTGACTTCGGCTGCAAGACTTCGCCGGCTCGAGAGTGAAGGGGAAGCTGACTTCGGCTGCAAGGCAGCGCCGGCTCGAGAGTGAAGGGGAAGCTGACTTCGGCTGCAAGGCAGCGCCGGCTCGAGAGTGAAGGGGAAGCCGACTTCGACTGCAAGACAGCGCCGGCTCGAGAGTGAAAGAACAACTGCCTTTCGGCTGCAAGGATGCATAGCCTCGTGGGAGAGATTCGCACGCCATTCTATGCCACAAATTGAGACAAAGGACGGGGAGTATAGATGAGTGGTCTCAGTGAAAAATGGAATCAATGGCGGTCATTTCTGCTCGACTCACTCATTAGCAGCAGCAGACCATGTCGAATTTGCAACGGGGCGATCCCGCCTAAGAAGATGCCACATGCCGTTCCTAGACAGACGTTGCAGCATATGCTGTGCTCCCGATGTTTGACGGCGATTCCTTGGATTCTTAACGTTCAGTGCATAGTATGCGGCCGTTTCGAGCACTGTTTCGATTGTCCGCGCCGGGGTGCATCACCGCTAATGCTGAATCGCTCTGCAGTGCAATATAATGAGCAAATGAAAGAATGGCTTGCCGCTTATAAGTACCGCGGTCATGAACGGTTGCTTTCTATATTTACCGAGATGATTGACTGGGCATACGAACATCTTCTAGCAGCTATTGCGGTACATCGGGGCGATCGAGAAGCTAGTAAAGAACCTATACGACCGCTGGTCACCTACGTGCCAATTCATACTGCCCGTTTGCAGGAAAGAGGCTTTAACCAAGCAGAACAGCTGGCTGCCCGGCTGGCAGACAAGCACAAACTGCTATATTCGCCGACCTTGCAGCGCATTCGCCATACGAGCCGGCAAAGCATGAAGACAAGGCGCGAACGGCTTGCGGATCTGCAAGGTGCTTTCGTCTGGGATGAGAAGCACCGGAAGCAGCTGCTGGATACAGGGCGTATCCGTGATTGCAATGCTGTGATCATCGTCGATGATGTGTATACGACGGGCAGTACTTTGCACGAATGCGCCAAGGTCCTGCAACAGCATCTGCCCATCCCGATATACGGACTTACGTGGGCGAGGTAGCAATAGGTGGCAAGCCGCTAAATGGTTGAGCATGCGTGCATGGACGATGCATGGCACGCTAGCATAACGTCAACATGGTATGAGGGCATAGCATGCGAACATGGCAAAAGTTCAAACATGCATATGCTGCTATGAGCATTTGTGTGGATGGATACCAGATATAGTTATTCGGCACGCCCAGTCGTATGAAGCTAGGGAGAGCTGGGGGAAATCCATGAAGCTAACTGGATTTCATGTATCTATTCCAGATCAAAACCTATAATATATCGGGTTTAACTGGATTCTATGTACTTAAATCATTGACACGATCCGAATCGAGGCATTTTTTCAGTGAATAAGTACATGAAATCCAGTTAGAACATTTTTATCCATCGCGTTCAGAAAAAATAAACACATAAAATCCAGTTGGCAACCAAATCGAGCTAGTTCTACTAGGATGACAACCGATAAAGCAAAGCCCAACCAAGGTGCTGAATAGCCGCTTACTGCAGCCAGATCGAGCACATTTAATAGTTCCGCGAACGATCGACTCTTCGTTCTTCCTTTGCCTTCGCTCATCTAGCTTGGATAATCGATTTAGATTAAATAATCCAAAACATTGCCGCTGAGTTCGTAATATACGACTCGTATTCGTTGTCCGCTATAGACTGGCCTTAGCCAACCCTTGTCCGCTAATGCAGATAGCCACTTTCGAGCAGTTCGAAAATCCACTTGAAAATGCTCACACACATCCTTTGTTCTGATTTTTCCGCTCCGTGTCGCAGTTAATCGAATGACTTCTTTTTCAATAATTTGCGGTTGGGAGACAGGGCCTGGCGCATGTTGGTACTTGCTCATAATGATGCGTAGTAGGTTGATGCAAACATCCGGGCGGTGTTTCACATCGTCGTAGGTGAATGATATGACCTCAAATCCTATCCCGGTCAAATAAGCTTCGCGGTTGCACTCATTGCTAAATTTATTACGATCCATATCAAGCACATGTGTCTGGTAGCCTTTAATTTCAATAATCAGCCTAACAAATGGTTTGAGCCACGCGAAATCTGCAAAATATGATCTGCCCCGCCAATCGCGCACCTCGTATTCAGGATGAAGATCATGAAAATGACCGAACAATGCCCACCAAACGTTTCGACAAAACAAGATTTCAGCATGAGCGTGACCAACCTCCAGCCGCCTTTTTCGTTCTCCCTTCCTCCTTTGCAGATGATGTTGGACAAAAGCGTTGTGCGCTTCCTCAAATGACATCATTCGAACCCTCCCTTATTAGCAACAATTAACAGCAGAATAAAAAACGTCCTGTTTCTACCTAAAAGTAAAAACAGGACGTTCTTCGCCTCATATCCATAATTATACAATGGGGTTCGGCTGCAAGTCTAGACAGCGCAATCACTTAGAGATGTTACCAAGAAGGGATCGGTTCACTCACATCGAAATGTTATCAAAGGGATGTGTTTTATGTCTTGCGTAGTTTATATGCGTTCATAATGTGTTCAATAATTCTCGCAAATGATTTCGACTTTTTCAATATACAATTGTTATAATTTGTTGTAATATAGTCGTAATCAGTACATATCAGCGGATGTGTGTGCTAGGATCCTGACAATCTAGCTTTGATAAGGAGCGAGGATGTATGTACGCTAATATCGCCAATTGTCCGCGCTGCGGCAAAATATTTGCAAAAGGGTTGCGGGATGTTTGTCATAATTGTGTGAAGGATATTGAAAAAGAATACGAGCGTTGCGTCGAATATCTTCGCGAGAATCGCGGAGCTACGATTCAGGAAGTAAGTGATGCGACTGACGTATCGGTGCGACAAATTACGAAGTTTATTCGAGAAGGAAGAATCTCATTAATCGATACACCGAATCTGGGGTATCCGTGTGAGTCTTGCGGCGAATTAATCCGTCAAGGGAATATTTGTGATGATTGCCGGAGGAAATTCACCAAGCAAGCACAAAGACTGCAACAGGAGATCGAGAGCAGGCACAAGCGGGAACACCAGCCGCCTAAGAGAGGCACCGGTTATGAGATTAAGTCGGACTCGGACTAATGTATAAACAATATAAACATTTTAGGAACTTGGAGGCGTAAGTCTTCAAGTTTTTTTTCGTTCCACATATTGAGTTTATAATTAAAGGACTTGGCGCCAGCCAAGTATTTCTTTATAACGGCCTTACCTAGGTCTAGAAGGGTGTTTTCAATAAAAATCTAAACTAATTGAAAAAATCAACCGATAATAAGGATAAGTGAAAATCGTGTGACGGTTTCGGTTAGGATATGAGGTGAGATGTTAGATGAAAATTAATCATGTAAATCAAGCAGGTATGGTGAATCCGTACCGCAATCAAGCTGCTTCACAAGCAGGACAAGTGAATAAGAAGGACAAGGCTAGGGACGGCGTTGAGTTTTCGTATGAGGCGCGCAAGATGCTTGAAGAAGCTGCTGATCCGTCCAGAGCAGAGAAGATTGCGGAACTGAAACAATCCGTGACGGCAGGTACTTATCATATAGAGGCTGAGAAGTTAGCTGCGAAGCTGTTACCGTTTATCGTAAGAAGCAAGTAAGGCAAGAAGCGCCTAGATTTCGGAATAAGCCGGTAAAACAGGCGAGTGAATAACTTTGAGACGAAAGTGGTGCGGATCGATGACAGCGAATAAACTGCAGCAACTTATGAATGAACTGGTTACCGCATATCGTGAACTGCTCGCTCAGGTCGATCGGAAGCGGCGCGTGCTCCTCGAACATCATGTCGATGAATTGCCGCAATGCTATCAAGCCGAGCTTCGCGTGCTGGAGCAGATTGTGAAGATACAATCCGAATGGCGCTCTGCGGTTCATGACCTGTTCGGGATGCACGTCCAAGATGCAGGCGATTCGCTGGACTTCAGAAGCGTCATCGCTCAGATCAGTTCGGAAGCGGCTAGGAACGAGCTGCTTGCTTACGAGAAACAATTGATCGACTTGCATGATGAGATTAAGCGGCGCAATAAGCAGAATCAGCAATTGGCCGCACAACAGCTTGAATATATCGACCATATGATGGAGCTATATCATGACCCTGTCGATCAAGATTTTACTTACGGTCATCCGGCAGGTCATCGGCAAGCGCCTACGGGCGTAACGATGAAGCGATTCGAATCCCGTGCGTAACGGGCGATAGGTGGGAGAATGCGATGACAACCAAGCAATCAGATTCAGTGACGAAGTTACTGCAAGCTTTACAGCAGCTTCTTGCGATCTATCGAGATCTCATCAAATGTGCAGAAGACAAGAGAAATGTGCTGATCGCAGGACAAGATGATCAATTACAGCAGCTGACGAATCGGGAAAGCGAGCTGCTGAATCAATTCGCACAAGCCGATCAAAGCAGAATCGAAGCCATAAGTGAGATTCAAACCTTCAACGGCGTCGCGGTAAACCAGCATATGACATTGACGGAGATCGGAAACCTGCTAACCGATGAGCAAGCGCGAAGCGCTCTTCGTGATGTGCAGCAGCAGCTCATTGCATCGGCACGGCAATTGCAATCGTTAAACGAACGAAATCTATTGCTACTGAAACAAGATATGGCGATGACAAGCGATCGGCTGGATACGATCCTGGGAAGGCCGATTGAATCGGAATATACATATGAACATCCGAATGCAGAAGCATCTTCTGTCAAGAGGACAAAGGGCATTGACTTTCGGTACTAGAGGCGAAGCGGCTGGCGCAGCCGAGCAGAAAAAGCGTCAAACTAATGGAGGTGTAGAGCATGACTTCGACATTTCACGGCATTGAAACGAGCAAGCGTTCACTTTTGACACATAGAGCGGCTTTGCAAACTGTTGGTCATAACGTGGCCAATGCATCAACAGACGGATATTCCCGTCAACGCGTCAACATGGTGGCGGCGCGGCCATACGATGTGAAAGGCATGTACAGCAGCACAGCGCCTAAACAGATCGGCCAAGGGGTCGAGTATGAGAGCATTACGAGGATTCGCGACAGCTTTTTGGATGTACAGTACAGACGAGAGAATCAGACGCTTCAGATGTGGAAGGTTCGCGAGCAAACGCTAATGTCCATCGAGAGTCTGCTCAACGAGCCATCCGACAATGGACTGAGAGCAGTGATGGATAAGTTTTGGAATTCACTTGAAGTGTTGAACCGCGATCCTTCCTTGCTTAGTGCACGTATTGATCTCATTGGCGCAGCTGTCAATTTCACGAATACATTTAATGAAATTGACACAGGCTTAGCGGATATCGCTGCTGATGCCCAAGCGAATATTGATACGACGATCGTGCAAGCGAATGAACTCATCCGAAAGATCGGTGAATTGAATACGATCATCCGGAAGAATGAAGGTCCGGGCAGGAATGCGAACGATTTCCGCGACCAGCGCGATCGACTTGTTGACCAGCTGTCAAGCCTCGTCAATATCGAAGTGACGGAGATGGCAGACGGAACGTACTCGATTACGGCCGCTGGTGTCAATGTCGTACAAGGCGATGCGACGGTTATGCTTGAAGCTGGCCATGCCTTACAAGCTACGGCTGGCAAGCTAGCGGGATATACGCAAGCAGCGCAGGAAGTGCAGAAGGTGCGCGATCAGCTGAATGCGATGGTCAATACGCTCGTAACCGGCGACATGACCGTGCGTCTAGAGAACGGGTATATGACGAGCAGGGAGATGACGGCGCTGAATGATGTGACGCTGGAGGACGGCACCGTCATCCCAGCGGGCAATCCGATCCCTGCAAATGTGAAAATCACAAGTCCGGTAGAGTTTCTAGTCCAAGGCTTCAACGGGCTGCATGAGCTCGGATACACGCTCGATGGACAGACGAACATTCCGTTCTTTACAACGAAGGACGGAAGCACAGATTTTACGATTGGCAACATTCAGGTCAATCCTGCACTGCAGGCTGATACGAACCTGATTGCCGCATCTGGCCAGTATGAGATGCAAGGTGGCAATCGGGTAGCAATCAGAGGTAACGGCGATATCTCCCACGCACTAACTGGAGTGCGTGACCATGTGTTTTCATTCCCGCCTAATATGACGAATTTATCGTCTGGTACGGTGGATGATTACTTGCGGGCGTTCGTGGCGGATCTCGGCACACGCTCCAACACCGCAATACAGAATGTGGAAAATTCGCAGCAGCTGACAGATTCAGCAGAGCTAAGACGCTTCGAGGTCAGCGGAGTATCACTGGATGAAGAGATGGCAGACATGATCCGATTCCAGCATGCCTATAACGCCTCAGCCCGTCATATGACGACGATCGATGAGATGCTGGATCGCGTCATTAATCAAATGGGCATAGTCGGCAGATAGAAAGTGAGTGATCATTGATGCGCGTAACAAGCATGATGCAAAACCTGCAATTGTTGAGTAATGTGCGAAATAACCATTCAGGCATTTATAATTGGCAGAATAAGCTGGCAACGGGTCAGCGCATTCACAGGCCAGGTGACGATCCCGTCGGAATCGGCTACTTAATGCGATATGACAGCGAATTGAATCGCACAAATGAATTTTTGGAGAATGCCAAGACGGCCCTTGGTTATCTGAACACGATGGATGAGCTGATGCAGCAATCGAGCGATGTGCTGAATCGCGCGAGAGTCCTTGTTCAGCAAGCATCTACCGGCACTTTGCCGGACGATAACCGGCAGCATATCGTAGCCGAAATTCGCCAGCTCAAGGAACAGTTAGTCATGATTGGCAACAGCACGTTTGCGGGCAGATACTTGTTCAATGGACAGAAGACCGATCAAAAGCCTTATTCGATTGCGAATGCGGCGAATGATGAGACCGATCCAGGCGTGTACTATTTAAATGTGAGTGAACATGTCACGGTTCCGGTCAGCATTACGGGTGAACTGATCTTCGGTGAGGCTGGTTCCGCGGACAATGTGTTTCAAGTGTTTGATGACATCATCGCCCATATGGAGAACAATCAAACGGACGATTTGTTAAATGACCTGGAACGGATCGATCAAGCCTCGGATCGCATCAACAACAACTGGGCAGAAATTGGCGCAAGAACGAATCGTTTTGAACTCGTGCGAAGCCGAATTGAAGACCAGATCGTGTCACTGAAGGAGCTCCGTTCCGAAACTGGTGATGTGGATATGGCAGAAGCGATTATTGAATTGCAGCAGCGCGAGAACGTATTGCAAGCATCGCTTGCTGTCGGAGCAAGAGTTATGCAGGTATCATTAGTTGATTTTCTCAGATAGCCCGAATAGGGATGCCTGAAGGAGGTAATGTTCCGTGATTGCTGCAGTCGGTGGAAGCGCAGCTCAGTCGTCCAATCGAATGGAGCTGCCCCCGATTAAGAAGGAGCAAGTGGAGGTCGATGCGAGATATATTCCTGCCACGATTGAGATCAAGAAACGAGATCCGGAGATTATCGTTGAGTTAGATAGCGCGAGAGAGGAAATTGGATACTTAAGACCTTATGCGCAGATGCGCGAAATTCGCAATATGGCTCAGCAAGCCTTGGTGGAAGGCATCTCCGATCGAGTTCAAGCAGGATTGCGCATCCGGAATATCCATAAAGAGCAAGGAAATGTATTCGGCCGGATCGCCTTTGAACAATTTCTGGCAGACAGAAAGAAGGAAATCCGCATCGATGCCGCTCCAAGATTTGGCGCAAATATCGATGTTCGCATCTATCCGCTGGACATTACCGTGGACACTAATGTGAAAGGAGGGGCTAACTACTTTTGACTAATCAGCAGTCGGTTCACATCATTAAGAGCGAGGCGTACGGCACGTTTGAAGTGCATGAGTCACAAATTTATCATTTTCCGAAAGGAATTATCGGGTTCGACGATTATCACGATTATGCGTTAATTCAAGTTGAAGCAGGTCCGTATTGGGTGCTCCACGCTTTGGATGAGCAAATAAGTTTTATCGTATTGCCGCCAAACGTCGTGATTGACGATTACGGATTCCGCATCAACCAAAGCATGGTCGATCTTCTGGGCATTCAGCGACCAGAGGATGTGATGACGTTCGTCATCGTCAATGTGGTCGATGAGGAGTTATTTGTCAACTTGAAAGCCCCTCTTGTGATCAACAGCGTCAATCGCCAAGGAGCACAGCACATTATCGATGATGCAGCATACCCCCTTCGTCATCCACTTTCGCTTAAGGAGGGCATCTAACATGCTAATACTGAAGCGGAAGCTCGGGGAGTCGGTCATGATCGATGATAGTATTGAAGTACAAGTGATAAGCATCGAGGGAGAAACGGTCAAGCTTGGATTTTCCGCCCCTGAACACATCCAGATCCTTCGCAAAGAATTGGTGGAAAGCATTCTGCAAGAAAACCGAAAGGCAGGCAGCCAAAAGCTTGATCAGGCGCAGCTTCTTCGGCTTTTACATAAATCCATTCAATCAGAAGGTAACTAGGAGTGATAAACATGAATGTCATTCAAAGTGGACATTTGCAGGGTAAGGATAATCATGCAGGAGCCGTTCGTCCGGTCAACCTTGGGAGGACTTGCTAACAAGCTGTCAGAAGGTCCGAGTAAGGTCGGAGAGCCGAGTGGCAAACAGAAGTTTGACCTGGCGATGCTAAGCGACGAGGATAAGGCTCAACTGGAAGAAGAACTGCAGAAGAAATAACGAGAAGTTCGCCTTTACAGGCAAGTATCTAAAATTCCGATTCGATGAGGAAGCGGAAACGACTTTTGTCGATGTTATCGATTCGGCCACGCATGAAGTCATCGTCAGTCTTCCACCGGAGTTTCTGATCGACCTGTCGATCAAGATGAAGAAGATTCTTGGCATGTATATTGACGAGAAGCTGTAATTATAATATTTTATTAGGAGGTGGACATGATGTCCTTCAGTCTGAACGGAATAGCATCTGGACTCGATACTGGCACGATCATATCGCAATTAATGCAGTTGGAGCGGATTCCATATAAGAAGCTAGAAACGAAAAAAGATACGATTAATTCAGAACTCTCTATTTTTCGATCGATCAATACGAAGCTGAGTGTTTTGCGCACAGCTGCACAGGATTTGACGCTGAGCAGCAACTTTAATATCCGGAGTGCAAAGGTTTCGGATGAGAGTGTGTTGAAGGTAACAGCAAACGATTCCGCACCGATGGGTAGCTATCAGATTAGCGTGACAAAGCTGGCAAAGCATCATAGTATTAAATCTAACGAGTTTACTACTGATGGTGAAGATCTAGATGTTGGAAGCAAAGTCAAAATAAATGGAAAGATTTATGAATTAGCGGGAGATGGCGAGAATGTCAACAACGAAGCCATCTTAACGAATCTCATGAATCAGATTAACGGTGATCAAGAGGCTAGCGTTACTGCAAGCCTGATTAGAACAAGCTCAAATGGTATAACGCTCGTGCTTACCTCTAAGGAATCAGGTACGGCTAATTTGGTTGAATTTGATGAGATATCTGAAGATCCTGAGATTCCTCCGGCTAATCAATTTAATTTTACGTTGGCTACCGCAGCGCAAGATGCGGAACTAACAATCAACGGCGTAACCGTTACGTCTTCCAGCAACCAACTGAATGATGTGCTTCCAGGTGTGAATTTAACCCTTCTCAAAGAAGGAGAGTCGGCAACCGTCGATATTGCCAAAGACGTTGACAAGATCGCGGAGAAGATTGACGCCTTCGTTAAAGCCTATAATGATGTCATCAATACGATCCGATCGAACAACTCGGAAGGCAAGAACCTGCAAGGAGATTCCACGCTTCGTTCTCTGCAAAGCCACTTATTCAATATCTTTAACCGTGGCGTGAAAGTTGGGGAGAAAGAGTGGCGAAAATAATAAGGTAGACGTCATAAAATATATGTTCGACATCGGATTGGAAATTGACAAGGGAGTAACGAAGGGCAGCGATATGACTGGCACCATCCGCTTTGATAAAGAAAAGTTCCAAGAAGCATTGGCAGAAAATCCAGATGAAGTGTTCAAGCTGTTCGCGCAAGATGAAGGAGATCTTCTTGGTATTGCCGAATTGTTCGGTGATTCATTGATGGATTGGACAAGATCAGGCTCGGGTATTATTACCTCGCGAATCGATGGATACAATTCAGAGATTTCGTTCTTGAACAAACAGATGGAAGATATGGAAATTCGTCTCCAGATGAGGGAAGATAGCTTGAAGCGTCAATTTACAGCGATGGAATCGGCGCTGATTCAGCTACAGAACCAGCAAGCTTGGATGGCCAGTCAATTAGCATCTATGGGAATCTAAAAATAGCAAGGGGTTATGAAGATGAATATGCCAAATCGGTCAGGATATCAAGCTTACCAAAAAAGTAAATACGAGACCGCTTCACCCCATAAACTCATTTCGTTGCTTTATAACGCTGCTGTATCGAACATACAAAGAGCGGCGAAGGCGCTCGATGAAGGCAAGTATGCTGATGCCAACCAATTTAATTTGAAGGCGCAAGATATATTGTATGAGCTGTTATCTTGCTTGAACGAAGAGCAGGGCGGAGAGATAGCAGCAAATCTTAAGGAAATTTACTTGTACTGCGTGAATCAATTAGTGCGAGCAAATATTCGTAAAGACAAGTCAGTGCTTCTCGAAGTTGAACGTCACGTGGATAACTTGCGACAAGCTTGGCTAGAGATTGGGAAGGATGTTGGCGTTGGGGCGCAGAGCTGAGGTGGAGGAAGTTGTCAATCGGTTGAAGATCAGTTATCAGGAACTGCTGGCCTTAAGCGAGCATCAACTGAAATGGGTTGAGCAAGCTGCGGAGAACGAAACATTTCAAGACAAATTTCAGGAACTGGCGGAACAGTGGATGAAATTGCAAGCACGAATCACGGAGGACGAACGTCAGCTTCGTACATTCGTTTCAGATGATGAAGTGGCGGATTTGTATAAGAGAATTGCACCTTTAGCATCGCAGGCCAAAGCGAACATCGCTCAAGCAGAAACAAAACTGAAGCAGTCATTATCCTTAATCGGCTCATCGATTCGATCCGCATCCGAACATAGGCAAATCAGCAAAGCATACAATTCATCAGCATATGATGAGCATATTCCGCTCTTCTTGGATGAAAAGAAGTGAATCTTTGATTTTAATAAAATTTTTCAAAAATAATCCTTTAGAACTATAAACTTATGAGAAACTCATACCGATATACTATATTAGGCCGCAAGGATGTGGCTAATTCAATTACATATCATGGAGGATGATAAGTATGTCGATGTACATCAACACTAACGTCGCAGCGATCAACGCTCATCGTAACCTTGGTTTCAACAATACGCAGATGGGCAAGACAATGGAGAAGCTGTCTTCCGGTTACCGTATCAACCGTGCAGCTGACGATGCAGCAGGACTGGCAATCTCCGAGAAGATGCGTTTCCAAATCAACGGTTACAACCAAGCTATGCGCAACGCGCAAGACGGTATTTCCTTGCTGCAAACAGCAGAAGGTGCGCTGACGGAAGTTCATTCGATGCTGCAACGTATGAACACGCTGGCTACGCAAGCAAAGAACGGAACACTGCAAGCAGCAGGACCGCGAGAAAATTCAACTGGAAGTTCAACGAATTGCTTGCAGAAATCAACAACATTGCGGCAACTACCAAGTTCAATGGAATTGCATTGTTGGACGGAAATACTGCTGGTGAATTACATTCCAAGTTGGATTCGAGAAAGATACGACAATCTCTGCTAGACTTGGGTAGTGGTGTGACAATTGCAGCACTTGGAACTTGGCTGGCATTTCAGTTGATCAGCTGCTAATGCTGGTGCAGCAATGAGCGCTGATACAAGCTGCGATCAGCACAGTTTCCGATCTACGCGCTGACTTTCGGTGCCGTGCAAAACCGTCTGGAGCACACGATCAACAACCTCGGCGTTAACGTTGAGAACCTGTCTGCTTCCGAATCCCGTATTCGCAATGCAGATATGGCTGCAGAAATGACAGAATTCACAAGAAACCAAATCTTGGTTCAAGCGGGCACTGCAATGCTGGCTCAAGCGAACGCTGTTCCGCAAAACGTACTGCGTCTGCTTGGCTAATAGCTCGCACGAAATGTATTCCAAAACTCCCCAATTCGATTGGGGAGTTTTTCTATTCAAATAATCCTTTCTCTTACCGATATAAATAGTAGATTATCCGATAAGGTGCTGATTATGATGATTATTCAACATAATGGGAAGACGGTGCAGTCGTTCGACTCCACGGATCCGAGTGAAGTGGTTCAACGAATCAATACTTCGATACATTCCATTCAAGAAAACGAGCAAGTGGTAACGGAGATTTTCATAGATGGGCAAGATGTTACCGGAGCTATTGAGCATTACATATCCGAGAATGTAACCAGCTTAGGCACAATTGACATCCGATCCATTCATACAAATGAGATGTTTAAGCTGTTATTACAAGATACATATGAATATGTGAAGAAGGTATACAAGGCCACGGACTCGATCTCGGACTTGTTTTATGGCAATCCCGATCGAGATGCATGGACATATTTTTCCCAGTTAACAGAAGGGCTTCAATATACAGCGCAATCTGTGCAAACGTTAATCACTCATTTAGAGCGAGAAGAGAACGATGAAGAGACATTGACTTCACTTCGCGCCTTCTTGCAGAAGCTCCAAGAGCTGTTGGTTGAGCTTCATCAGGCGGTGGAATCGCAAGATCATGTATTTATTGCGGATATCGTCAAATACGAAATTGGCGATTCGATTAAACAACTACTTATCGCATTAGAATCAAAGGTGAACATATGAAGAAATATGCGGCAGACAATTTGCTGTTTTTGCGAAAGCATTATCCGGAAATTTATAAGATTGTACGCAATCAATTTTATAACCAAGAGCGATATCGAATCGTACATTCTAGGAACGAGCAAGCCAATTTAGTCATCACTGATGAGTCTGGTACTGAGAGTTACTTATACAGTCGCTATAATCCTGAGCGAGAAGCTGAGAAATGGCTGGAAACGGTCCATGATGATATCTCTGATGCAGACAATATTTTGCTCTATGGTCTTGGCTTTGGATATCATCTTGAGGCTATTCTTCATCGATATCCGGAGAAGAAGTTATTTGTATATGAGCCCAACTTAGATATCTTATACGCCGCGATAGAATGCTGTGATTTGCGACCGTTGCTCGGGAATAAGCAGATTAAAGTGTTCGCAGTCGGTGAGGACTTCATCGTTCAATCGCATATGCTCGAGCTTACTTTAGGTATGATCAATGGTCCTCTGATCCCATTAATCTTGCCGGCGTATGAAAAATTTCAACCATCTTCGGTGAAAGAGTTCAGAGATAATTTGAATAAATCTGTTTTCACCGTTCGAGCAAATTTAAAAACTATGTCTACGTTCCAAGTAGATTGGGCGGAGAACACTATTCTAAATACTGTCATAATCTTGAAAGCTATTTCTTCGGACCCATGAAAGGAGCAGCAGAGAATATTCCAGCAGTAGTGGTAGGATCAGGCCCTTCCCTTGGGATGGAAATTGAAGCATTGCGTAGATTGAAAAACCATGTTTGTATTATCGCGGCAGGCTCCAGCATACAAGCGTTGTTGAAACACGGCATAGAGCCGGATCTTATTGTTGCAATGGATCCTTCTGATAAAAATTATGAAGTATTTTTATGATTTGGATATTGAAGAAATACCGTTCTTGTATATGCAGACATTAGAATATCGAATTTTAGAGAAATCTCTTCCGTATCTTATGCATGGGTATTTTTCAAACGATCAGATCAGTAAATATTTGATGAATTTCGGTGACGATGATGTCACTTTTTTAAGCACGGCGACCGTTACCGGAACTGCGATTCAAGCAGCGATCTATATGAATTGCAGTGAAATTGTGTTTATTGGGCAGGATTTCTCGTATCCGAATAATCAGATTTATACGGATGGAGTGGATCATTTTAGACCAGAAGAATTAAGTGGGAAATTGCAAAAATCTGATCTATTTGTTGAAAATGTGAATGGTCAGTTAAATCGTACGAGCTCTCAATATGCAAGTGTTAAAAGAAAGCGTGGAAACCGTTATCCAAAGCTTTAATTACTCGGAATATTACAATGCCTCCAAGGTAGGAGCCGCTATTAAACATACGAAGCTCAAAACACTTGAACAGCTCTATGAAGAGCGAAAATCGATCAGATTAAAAAACGAACTGGTTTAAGGAACGAATGAGAGATCGATTACGCAAGTATCCTGATAGCAAAGTTACGGAAGTCCACGATCGAATTCGAAAAACAGCAAGCGACATCCCGATCTTGTCTAAGAAAGTGGAGGAAATCTTGCTGCATGTTGCCGAATCGAGCTCTTTACTTGAAAAACCGCATATGCTGGACGGTTGGTTTACATCATTCGATAAGCAGTGGAATTCATTAACAGAACACAAAGTATTTAAAAATATTTTCACCTTTTTGCTTCAACGAGAGATTAATTATATTATGCGTCAGTGGCCAGAAGTGAAAGATGAATCGAATGCGATCAACCGGCTGAATAAGCTAAAGGGATGTATTGAGCCGTTGCTGCATGGGATGCAGCGAACCATACCTGTAGTAGAGAGAAGTTTCCAGAGGTTGATGGAACGTCTGAATATCAAGGAGGGTTGATCTGCGATGACCAAAGTCTTAGTTACAGGTGCAGACGGTTTCATTGGCTCTCATCTGACGGAAGAACTTGTGCGGCTTGGCTATCAAGTCCGCGCATTCGTTTATTATAATTCATTCAACTCGTGGGGTTGGCTCGATCAAACCCCTGAACCCATTCGAAACCAAATCGAAGTATTCTCTGGAGATATACGTGATCCTCACGGTGTGAAAGAAGCTATGAAAGGCTGCGACATCGTATTTCATCTTGCCGCTCTCATCGCGATTCCATATTCCTACCATTCACCGGACACTTATATAGATACGAATGTGAAGGGAACTTTGAATGTCGTACAAGCGGCTAGAGAGCTTGGCGTTCGCAAAGTTATTCATACGTCAACCAGTGAAGTATATGGGACAGCGCAGTATGTACCGATTGACGAGAAGCACCCATTACATGGGCAATCACCTTATTCGGCCAGCAAGATTGGCGCAGATCAAATTGCGATGTCTTTTTATTATTCATTTGGTACTCCGGTGGCCATCATAAGACCTTTCAATACTTATGGACCGAGACAGTCGGCTCGTGCGGTAATCCCCACGATTATTACGCAAATTGCAAGCGGTGCTCGCAAGATTAAGCTCGGTGCTTTAGAACCGACTCGGGATTTTAACTATATCAAGGATACAGTCGCAGGCTTCATCTCCGTAGCCAATGCCGAGCAATCGATAGGTGAAGTAATCAATATTGGCAGTAATTATGAAGTGTCCATCGGAGATACAGTGAATATCATAGCAGAATTGATGGATGTCAAGGTAGAGATTGAGACAGAGCGAAGTCGCGTCAGACCAGCCAAAAGTGAAGTAGAGCGACTTTGGGCGGAAAATCAGAAAGCGAAGCAATTGCTCGGTTGGTCACCTGAGTTCGGCGGTTTGGAAGGGTTTAAAAAGGGATTGTCGGAGACGATAGACTGGTTTTCGGATAAGCAAAATTTAAGCATGTACAAATCACACCTATACAATATTTGATTCAAATCATCAGTTCGTTATAACCGTGATAAGGGGTACAGACAATATGGCGTACCATCTGGATATCAACCTGATCGTCAGTCGCCTACGGAGCGTTATAAGCCAACAAGATTCATTCGTCCCACTTCATGCCCCGAGCTTCACAGGGAATGAATGGGCTTATGTCAAAGACTGCTTAGATTCCGGCTGGGTATCGTCTGTCGGACAATATGTGGAACAATTTGAACGCATGCTTGCGGAGTTCACTGGAATTAAACATGCTGTAGCGGTAGTCAACGGTACTGCAGCTTTGCATATTGCGTTGATCCTTGCAGGTGTCGAACAGAATGATGAAGTCATTATTCCGGATTTAACATTTGTAGCCACTGCAAATGCAGTAACGTATTGTGGAGCCATTCCTCATTTTGCAGATGTTGAAATCGATACTCTCGGACTTGATCCGCATAAGCTGCAGCTATATTTGAATGAGATATCTGAACTTCGGAGCGGCTCATGCTATAACCGAAAAACAGGAAGAAGGATCAAAGCGGTTGTGCCTATGCATGCTTTCGGACATCCGGTTGATCTGATCCATTAGTGGAAGTTTGTCAGCAGTATCATTTGGAATTAGTCGAAGATGCGGCGGAGTCATTAGGCAGTTACTATAAGGGCGTACATACTGGTTCTTTCGGAAAGTTGGCGGCACTTAGTTTTAACGGGAATAAAATTATTACAACGGGCGGTGGCGGTGCAGTTCTAACGAACGATGAGGCATTAGCGCGGAGAGCGAAGCATCTGACTACGACAGCGAAAGTACCGCATGCATGGGAATATGTTCATGACGAGGTCGCATACAATTACCGAATGCCTAACCTTAATGCGGCACTCGGATGTGCACAAATGGAGTACTTGCCATCATTGATAAGCAACAAGCGCAAATTAGCTGAAAAATATAAAGCTGCACTGGAAGGATTACCCAGAAGCTTACATTTTTCTCAGAGCCACCCTATGCAAGCAGCAATTATTGGTTAAATGCGATACTACTTGATCAATCGGTGAGTCGTCAACGAGATGACCTTCTCAAGGCAACGAACGAAGCGGGAATCATGACGCGTCCAGCATGGAAGTTGATGCATAAGCTTGAGATGTACAAAGAGTGTCCTGCGATGGATACCTCTGTTGCCGAAGAGATCGAAAGTCGATTAATTAACATCCCGAGCAGTGCTGAACTAGTTGGCGGTAACCTTGCTCCGGAGGTCGAGGATTAAATGACGAGAAGAAAAATATGTGTGGTGACTGGAACAAGAGCAGAATACGGATTTTATATTGGCTACTGAAAGAAATCCAAGACGATCCGGAGCTTGAGCTTCAGCTGATCGTTACGGGAGCACATCTTGTCTCATGAGTTCGGTTATACTGTGCAAGAAATTGAAAAAGACGGATTTCCGATTCATGAACGTATCGAGATGTTACTCGCCAGCGATACTGCGGTCGGTGTGAGCAAATCAATGGGACTGGCATTAATCGGATTTGCAGAAGCCTACTCACGATTAAGACCGGATATTCTCGTCGTTCTAGGGGATCGATATGAGATGATGACGGCCGCTCAAGCTGCCATGGTGGCCAAGATCCCAATTGCACATATACATGGCGGTGAAAGAACGGAAGGGGCAATCGATGAGGCGATTCGACATTCGATTACCAAGATGTCACACATGCACTTTGTATCTACAGAAGAATATAGACGCAGGGTGATTCAATTGGGGGAGCAACCGGACGCTGTGTACAATTTCGGAGCTATTGGTATTGATAATATACGGAAGCTCGAACTGATGAGTCGTGATGAATTGGAGCAATCATTACGTTTTTCATTTGGAGAGCAGACATTTTTGCTGACCTATCATCCTGTTACTTTAAATAAGATGAGTCCGAAATATGCTTTTGAGCAAGTGCTTGAAGCATTGTCTGCGTTCCCGGATGCAAAGCTGATCATTACGAAATCTAATGCCGATCCTAATAATAGCGTAATTAATGAAATGATAGATCGCTATGCAGCCGCCAATCCGAATCGCGTATTAGCCGTACATTCTCTTGGACAAGTCCGTTATTTGAGTGCGGTCAAGCACTGTAATGTGGTGATCGGGAACTCTTCTAGCGGCATCATCGAAGTTCCTGTACTTAAGAGGCCTACGGTTAATATCGGGGACAGGCAGAAAGGCCGAGTGATGGGACCGTCGATCATTAATGTTCCAGAAGATAAGGATGAGATAATAGGGGCGATTCGAAAGGCATTGTCAGAACCGTTCCGCGAAGTGGTGGAGAATTCTGAGTCCGTCTATGGAGAAGGCAATGCTTCCGTACGCATCAAGGATACGCTCAAGCGGTATCCACTTGAAGGGATTTTATTCAAATCTTTTTATGATTTGTGATCTTCGCGGTGTCATCGTAGCAAGCTTTCACGTGGAAGCCGCGTTGCTGGGAGGAGTAGGTACATGCCCAAAACATTAATCATTGCTGAAGCTGGGGTCAATCACAACGGTTCATTGGATATGGCGATACAATTAGTTAAGGCCGCTCACGAATGTGGGGCGGACTATGTAAAATTTCAGACCTTTAAGGCAGACAAGCTGCTTACGGCTACGACAGAAAAGGCGGCGTATCAGAAAGTAACGACCGATGGGCATGAATCGCAGTACGAGATGATTAAGAGGTTGGAACTAAGCGAAGAGCATTACTTGGTGCTCCTGGATCTTTGTAAAGAACTAGGCATCGGCTTCATGTCGACTCCTTTTGATATAGACAGCTTGCACTTCTTGACTCAGGAATGTGAGATGGACTTCATCAAGATTCCTTCAGGTGAAATCACTAACGCATTATTGCTCCTTGAAGCTGCAAGGACTGGCAAGAAAATCATACTCTCAACAGGGATGAGCTCGCTCAGTGAAGTTGAGCAAGCTCTGATGGTCATCGCTTTCGGATATGTGGGAGCGGGCAAGGGGCCGTCTTTAGATGAATTCGAAAAAGCGTATGCTAGTGCTGCGGGACAAGCAGCACTTAGCCAGAACGTTACGCTTGCTCGACTGCACAACGGAATATCCTGCTCCGCTTCAAGATGTTAATTTACGAGCGATGGGAACGCTAAAGTCGGCTTTTGGATTGCCTATTGGCTATTCCGATCATACGGATGGCATTACGATCCCAATTGCTGCTGTAGCCCGGGGAGCTGTAGTGATAGAGAAGCACTTTACATTGGATCGTTCGCTCCCGGGTCCAGACCATCGGTCTTCACTAGAGCCTGGTGAATTTAAATCTATGGTCCAAGCGATCCGAGATGTGGAGATTTCCCTTGGTTCTCCTCTAAAGATGGCAACTCCGAAGGAAGTGGACAACCGAGCCGTCGTTCGCAAAAGCATTGTTGCAGCGAGGACGATTCATAAGGGGGAAACGTATAGTCCCGACAATCTTACGATTAAGCGATCCGGGAAAGGGATTTCTCCTGATGGAATATTGGTCTCTATTAGGTACGCAAGCAAACCGAGACTATGAGAAGGATCAGATTATAGAAAGATGATGCGAGGAAAGGATCGAGTACATATGGGATTGCCGGTAGTCGTGCTGGGCGGAGGCGGACATGCGAAGGTTCTCATCGAGATCTTGGAGATGCAGAAGACCAAGATTTTAGGAATCAGTTTAAAGCAATCTGATGAAGTGCCTACAACCCATTATCCTGTCATCGGAAATGATGAAGATGTCGTGAAAACGAATTCGCCCCGATGACGTCCTGTTAGTCAATGCGGTTGGCTCGGTTAGACAGCCTTATGTAAGGCAATCCATTTTCGAAATATTTCGATTGAAGGCTAAACATAGATTTGCGACGCTCATTCATCCTTCAGCGATCGTAGCGCGAAATTGTTCGATTGGGGAAGGAGCGCAAATTATGGCCGGGGCTGTCATCCAACCAGGAACTCGGATTGGTCATAATGTGATTGTGAATATGAGCCTCCATCGACCACGATACGGTTATAGGTGATCATACGCACGTGGCAACAGGTGCAGTGATTGCTGGGAATGTACGGGTCAGTGATTGCGCATTGATCGGTGCCGGAGCCACCGTCATTCAAAATATCAAAATTGGCAAAGAAAGTTTAATTGCTGCAGGCTCTGTCGTCGTTCGAGATGTTCAACAGAAGACAACCGTAATGGGAGTTCCAGCCAGGGAGGTGCAATCATGAAAGATTGGGCGAATGTCATCGTGACACCTGAAACTTCTATATTGGAAACGCTACAAATTATCGATCGAAATTCATTGCAAATTGCCCTAGTAGTAGATCAACACCAGCGACTGCTAGGAACGGTCACAGACGGGGATATTCGCAGAGGAATTTTGAAAAATATTCCACTGACGGCTTCTGTCAACAGGATCATGAACGAAGATCCGATCGTTGCCGGTATCGATGTCAGCCCGAGAGAAATACAAGCGCTAATGAGAGCTAGACGCATCCGACACATCCCCATAGTAGATGATGAATATCGACTCGCAGATTTGTATTTATATGATCAACTTCATACGGAAGAGAAAAGAGAAAATGTGGTCGTGCTCATGGCTGGAGGATTAGGTACGAGATTACGTCCGCTGACGGATTATTCCCCGAAGCCGCTTCTTAGAGTTGGAGACAAGCCAATTCTCGAAACCATTCTGATGGAATTCGCTGACCATCGGTTTGTTCATTTTTACTTGTCCGTTAACTATAAAGCCGAGCAAATTAAAGATTACTTCCAGGACGGCTCCAAATGGGGAGTCAATATCCGATATATTGATGAAACAAAGAGGTTAGGTACAGCGGGCGCGTTATCTTTGCTTCCTGAGAAACCGGACAAGCCGCTGATTATTATGAACGGAGATTTATTGACGAAGGTGAACTTTGATCAATTGCTCCATTTCCATGAGAAGCACGGGATGTCAGCCACGATGTGTGTGCGAGAATTAGAGCATCAAATCCCGTACGGAGTAGTAAAGACAGAGGAGCACCGTCTAGTCAACATAGAAGAGAAACCGATTCATCATTATTTTGTGAACGCTGGGATCTATGTCTTAAATCCAGCAGTGTTTCCCTGATTCCAGAAAACAGATTACGATATGCCAACCCTATTCGAGACACTACTTGCACAAGGGAAAGAAGTGAGTGTTTTCCCTGTTCGCGAATATTGGTTGGATATTGGAAGGATGAGTGATTACGAGCGAGCAAACAGGGACTATATGGAGGAATTTGCATGATACACGGGAAGCGGATATTGGCGATCGTACCGGCTCGAGGCGGCTCCAAGGGCATACCTAGAAAGAATGTCAGAGAAATTGGCGGGAAGCCACTTATTGCTTGGACGATTGAAGCAGCGAAAGTCGAAGTACATCGATCATCTGGTTGTTTCAACGGAAGACCATGAAATTGCATCAGTATCACGGTCATATGGGGCAGAGGTTTTGCTCCGTCCAGAGGAGCTAGCGCAAGATGACACGCCCGGTATAGACGTTGTTCTGCATGCTGTGGAGCAGTTGCAAGGGTATTCTTACGTGGTCTTGTTACAGCCCACTTCTCCGCTTCGCATGACCGAGGATATTGACCAATGTCTGGAGAGCTTAG
The DNA here is from genome assembly GCA_963755735.1 of uncultured Paenibacillaceae bacterium. GTDB lineage: Bacteria > Bacillota > Bacilli > Paenibacillales > DA-C8 > Insulibacter. Next base: position 24,127 of record CAVWLN010000025.1, on the reverse strand, counting down.
TTTCTAACGGAGCACCTGCTTGTGTATCCTTATGCGAAGTAGATCAACCGCCACATTGGATGTACATAGTGAATGAGCAAAATAAGCTACAACCTATGTAGACAACATAAATCAATATTATCGTCGTCAAGAAATTCCGAAGACTTACGTTTTGAACGGAGCGATATACGTGGCTGAAACTGAATGGTTGTTTCTGAAGAAGTCATTTTTAAGTGAAGAAACACTGCCATTTATTATGCCTAGGGGAACGTTCGATTGATATCGATGTTCCCTTTGATTTAGAGTTTGCGGATATCGTGTTGCGTCAGAGGCTGAGAGATTGAGAGTTGTGTGGAGCTACTTGATGAAGAACTAAAGTGATTTGCAATAGTAGGAAAATGTCTAAGACTGTCGAATGTATAACCATCGACCTGCTGTGACTGGTGACCACACGACTGTTTAGGAGTGAATAAGTTGGAATCAGGATTCCCATCACCCATATACATCACACGCCCTTTGCTGCCACCTATAGACGAAATCACTAGCAAAGTTCATGAAATTGTGGACAGCAAGATCGTCACGAATATGGGAGCCCAGCATAAAGAGCTGCAAGTCCAATTGCAACGTTATTTGAATGTTGATCATATTACGTTGTTCAATAATGGCACAATGGCTTTATTACTAGGACTCAAAGCGCTAGGAGTTCAAGGGGAGGTCATCACGACTCCTTTTACTTTTCCTGCTACTGTCAAGCTTTGGACTGGAATCAGCTCACGCCAGTATTCTGTGATGTGGAGCCCCATAGCTTGAATATAGATCCTTCTAAGATCGAAGCTTTAATTAGCGAACGTACATCAGCGATTCTCGGTGTACATGTATTTGGCACTCCATGCGACGTCCATCGTATACAAGACATTGCCGAACGTTATGGTCTTAAGGTTATTTATGATGCTGCGCATGCTTTTGGCGCTTCACGAGATGGAACACCGATCGGTGCATTCGGCGATATGAGTATGTTCAGCTTTCATGCGACCAAGCTGTTCAATACGATTGAAGGCGGAGCTTTAACATATAAGGATCAGGCGCTTGAAAGAACCTTGAATCTCCTGAAAAATTTCGGCATTGCAAATGAAGAACAAGTCTTGTTGTCCGGACTTAATGCGAAAATGAATGAAATACAAGCAGGCATAGGCTTACAAGTTCTCCAGTTGGTAAACGACGAGAAGAAGAAACGACAAGAGCTTATGAATGTGTATATGGACGAGCTTCGGGATGTACCTGGCATTAAAAAATCGTCACCACACAAAATGATCTAAGTACGAGTATGCAATATTTTGTCGTCAGAGTCGTTCAGGAGTCATTTGGCAAGTCGCGGGATCTGCAGCCCGATTTGAAAAAATTTAATGTGTATTCGAGGAAATATTTCTACCCGCTTTGCAGTGAGTTTTCCTGGTATTCGCACTTGGAGTCTGCTCAAGCTGACAACTTGAGGGTGGCGCATCAAGTGTCTTCAGAAGTGCTTTGCCTGCCATTCTATGGAGACTTGGGTACTGACTCAGTACGGAAGATTTGCCGTATTATCAAGCAGCTTCAGTCGATATGAGAACTTTTGAAACGTCATATTGGTCATGGGAGTGAGGGGCGATGAAGGGCATTATCTTGGCAGGAGGATCAGGGACTAGATTATATCCATTGACGCAAGCGATTTCCAAGCAGATACTGCCAGTCTACGATAAGCCTATGATCTACTATCCATTATCCGTATTGATGCTTGCGGGTATACGGGAAATTCTCATTATCACAACGCCAAGAGATCAGCGGCTCTTTCAAGACATATTAGGAAATGGAAAGCAAATTGGACTGAGCATTACATATGCCGTTCAAGAGCAACCGAATGGGATTGCAGAGGCATTTATTATCGGGGAACAATTTATTGGCAATTCTAAGGTTGCCTTGATTCTTGGCGACAATATCTTCTACGGCTCGAATTTTGGCAACATGCTGATGAAAGCGACTGAAATATCCAAAGGCGCACTCATCTTTGGTTGCTATGTGCAGGATCCGAGAGCTTATGGCGTCATTGAAGTAGATGAACAACATCGCATTTTATCGATCGAAGAGAAACCAGAACGTCCTAAATCGAACCTTGCCATCCCTGGCTTGTATTTCTTCGATCACAGAGTCGTTGAGTATGCTAAACAAGTCAAACCATCCCCACGAGGAGAGAAAGAAATTACTTCTCTCCTTGAGATGTATCTGCAACAAGGGGAATTGCAAGTCAAGATAACGGGTAGAGGACTTGCCTGGCTGGATACAGGAACGCATGAATCTCTATTGGATGCATCGAATTTTGTGGAAACGGTGCAGAAACGGCAAGGACTATACATTTCGTGCATTGAAGAAATCGCCTATCGCAAAGGATATATTACGAAGGAGCAACTGATTCATTTGGCTCAATCCCTGATCAAAACGGATTATGGGAAATATTTGCTCGATGTGGCTAACAGTTAAATAGATCAGCAGCATTGCCCACATTACGCTAATTGAAAGAGAGATGGTCATGAAAATAATTGTGTTTCAAGGACGGAGTCAATTTGATGTATTAAGGGAATCGAGTCGACGTATCGCAAATGCGTTTCGTGAGTTAGGGCACGAAGTGTTCCTTTTTGACATGCTAATATTGAATTCGGAAGATTATTTGGATATTGTTCGTGAATTTAAACCAGATTTCACCTTTGGGAACAATCCCGTATGTTACTCCTATGATGAAGAGTTACATTACGAGAAGACGAATATACCGCATTTTGTCCGCCTAGGAGATAGTCCTTACTACCATGTGTACAATAGAGCGTTGACAAATCCGAACCACCCTCTGGTATATACATTAACTTCGGAGACTACATTTTTTACTCAATTGAAAGCTATGGGCGTTGAGAGGTGCTCTAGATTAAAGAACTATGCTTCAAGTAAACAATTTAATGAAGATATACATGCCTTTCGCCCTTATCCAATGGTCTTTTTCGGATCCATTGAGCCCCCAGAAGCCATTATTGAATCGGCAAAGCAAAATATTACCGGTAATTTGGGGGATAAGGTAGTTGAATTTATGTATATCCTCCCGGAATGGATGCAGCAGCATGGCATATTCCTGCCCAAGCCTATTGATCAGATGTTTTCTGAATTTATGGATTTGGACAATCTTGTTTCTCCTGAGGAAAAGATCGTCTTATTGCAAAACCTTTATCCATATTTAGATAAATATTATCGAAATTATAGCCGTTCGTATGTACTAAGGGAGTTCGCAAAACATGGCGTTCCGATGTATGTGTTTGGGAATGATTACTTAAAAGCCAGATTAAGCAGTTATCAAAACGTGAGATCATTCTCCCCCGTGCCTTTCAAGGAATGTCTTGCAAATCTATGCAAAGAGCAAGGTTGTATTAAATGTTACTCCGATGTTTTTCTATGCACACGAACGGATCACGCATTCGATTACCAATGGTTCTGTATTATGCTCGTCTCTGATGCCGGATTTAATTGAGGAGATACCTGATTTGATGGGGTCTTCTTTATTCTATACATGGGGAAATATTGCTGAGACAGCCGAAATGGTCAACCGGGTCTTACAGGATACGTCACTCCGAATGGATTTAGTTGAGAAGGGGCAGAAAATTGCTGAAAAGCATTTTCGTTCTACAGGAAATGCTGAAGAGATCATTTCTATCTATCACAACGTGTTTCGATAACGCCACAAAGATGGTTAAACATGACAAAAAGGAGAACGATATGTCTAATGTGCTGGTAACGGCTATCGGATCTTTCGCAGCGAGCACGATCATCAAAACATTACAGGATGCCGGTCACAAGGTCATAGGATGTGACATCTATCCGAAGGAATGGATTGCGGACGCCTATCAAGTCGATTCCTTTCATCAAGTACCGTATTCGACCGACAAGCTAAATTATGTTGAAGCCTTGCGAGATATTTGTCAACAACACGATGTTCAATTTATTTTTCCACTGACTGACACCGAAGTAGACGTCCTTGTTGATGAAAAACATTCGTTTAAGGATCAGGGCATTTCAATTTGTATTTCTGACGAACGGACGATTAAAATTTGCAGGGATAAGTATAGATTGTTTCAATTCTTGACTGAGCAGGGCATACGGCACACAATCCCAACAAAGTTATTACGTGATACACAATTAGAAGATCTGCAATTTCCGGTTTTTATGAAGCCGAGATCCGGAAGAAGCAGTCAGGGCTGCAGAACGGTCAACGATGCACAAGAGTTTCTGTATTTCAAGGAAAGATTAAATGAGAATGAGTACGTTGTGCAGCCATTATTAAAGGGAAATGTAGTCACGGTAGATGTGGTTAGAGATCCGAAGGAGGATCATGTCGTTTGTGTGTCTCGTCTCGAATTGCTTAGAAATGTTTCAGGTGCAGGCACAACGGTTGAAGTTTTTGAGGATCGTGATTTGGATGAGATCTGCATCGAAATTGCGCGAATGGTTGGGATTGTTGGTGCTGTAAATTTTGAATTTATTCAAAATGAATCAGGATACCATCTGCTTGAGATCAATCCGCGTTTTTCTGGTGGAGTCGTATTTAGTCAACTGGCTGGCTATGACGTGGTGACGAACCATTGGCGATGCTTTCAGCATCAACCTATTGATACAAAGAATATTAAAAAAATGACGATAGCTAGAAAGTATACGGAATATATCACGCGCAATCATTCATAGAGAGGGGGCGGTGGTTATGGAGTATGTTGTTGAACACTTGGTGAATCAAAAGCTGACTACACCATGTTATGTAATAGATGTAGAGCAGTTTAACAAGAACATTGACGACATACAAACCGAATTTAAAAAAAGCTGGGGAGAACTTGTTGTATTAGGATATTCCATCAAGACGAACCACTACCCTTTTTTTTTGAAGCACGCCAAGCAGAGAGGTTTCCTTGCAGAAGCCGTTTCGGGCGATGAATATGAATATGCGATATCGCAAGGCTACAGCCCGCAAGAAATTATATACAATGGTCCGCAGAAAGATCGTCATACGATGAGAAAGGCGATTTTTGAAGGCAGTATCGTAAATGTAGATAACTTTCAAGATATCAAACTTTTAGAAGATATATTGCCTGAAGTTAATGATAGAGAGCGGTTGAAGATCGGGGTCAGAGTGAACTTTGATCTTGAAAGGGTATGTAAAGGCGAAACCAACTTTAAAGATGGATTCAGTAGATTTGGGATTAGTGTAGAAAATGGCGATTTTGAGAGGGCATTACGCTATTTAGACAAGTTGGGCTGTCCTGTACGTGGACTACATTTTCACTACACGACTAAAACAAGGAGTTTAAGCGTATTTAAGGCAATAGCAAATAAAGCCAATCAATTAATTCGACAATATAAACTAGAACATTCTTTAACATACATCGATATAGGTGGCGGCTTTTGGGGAGGGAGGAAGCTTCCGGGTAAACCTACAATGAAAGAGTATAGTCAAGTGATCGCCACCGAGCTAAAGAAGGTCGTTTCTCCTCATCAAGTGCAACTTATACTGGAGCCAGGTTCTTCACTTCTAGCGACAACTGTTCATTATTTGACAAGAGTCATAAATATACGAGACATCCAACAAACTAAAGTTGTTACTGTAGACGGATTTTGTTACATATTAATCCATTCATAAATCATCGAGAGCCGGAATTCTCCACGTCAAATATGGAAGATCGAAAAGTGATACCTAAGCAGATTATAAGTGGAAGTACATGTCTTGAATTTGATAGGATCCTTCATCTTGAGTCTTACAATGAGTTCAGAACCGGGGACTTGATTCTGATACACAATACTGGGGCTTATACGATGACATTAAACAACAGTTTTATTAATTGTCCGCCTCGTATATATGTCAAAGAGAAAGCAGGGTTTATAAAGGTCAGGGAAGAGTCCATCGAAATAATGGCAAGAATATAAATCATCAATGGAGATTAACGGATAAGTGAGGGTAAGATGATGAGCCAAACAAGAGATAATACTGAACGGACAAAAGAATTTAAAAAAAATGAACATTTAGAATTGCTGTTGAATGAATTAAATAGTGATCTCTGGATTGCAGAACAATCTCTTCTGGGAAAAGAAAACAGGATCTGCCGATCGTATTTATTGTAGGCCCTTTAAGGTCAGGCACCACCTTAATGACGCAATGGCTCGCGAATACCGGGAGTTTTTCTTATCCGACTAACATGCTCTCGAGATTTTACCATGCGCCCATTATTGGAGCCAAAATTCAAAAGCTGCTTACAGATAAAAAATATAATTTTCGGGATGAAATATTAGATTTCAGCAGTAAAGTTTATTTTAAATCTGAGAATGGAAAAACCAAGGGAGCTTTATCGCCTAATGAGTTTTGGTATTTTTGGAGAAGATTTATTAAATTCCAGGACATAGATTATTTACCCGATCATGAATTGCTGCAAAATGTGGATATCGAGACTTTTCGTAATGAGCTTCTTGGGGTGGCAGACGTATTTGAAAAACCATTTGCACTTAAAGCGTTGATATGTAACTATAACATTGGGTTTTTAAACGCAGTATTCGATAAAGCAGTTTTTATATACACTAAGAGAAATCCATATACCAATATAGAGTCCGTGTTAAAAGCTCGTGAACGGCAATATGGAAGTGAAAAGCATTGGTATTCATTTAAAATACCAGAATACCATGAGTTGATTAAAATCGAAGATCCGATAACCCAGACTGCCGGGCAAATTTATTATATTAACCGAGCAGTTGAAATTCCGGGACTAGAAGAAGTGGATGACCATAAGAAATTGATTGTCCCTTATGAGGACTTTTGTAATCATCCGCACAAATACTATGCAGAGTTATATAAGAAGTTAAAAGCGCAAGGCTATGAAATCGACAACGAGTATCACGGTCCAGAGTCGTTTGACATTTCCAGATCGGAAGTGAGTAATCCGAGGATTGTTGCTGCATATGATGAATTTGAAAAGAGCGGGGCTTGACCTAATACCCACCTTGAAATGCTTGTGGAACGAATAAATGTTACAGAATGGAACGCATATCCAAAAAGGATATGCGTTATTTTAGGTTGGCAATCTTCTCCGCCCGATAAAGTTATCCACAACAAACATCTATTCCCCTCTGAAAAATCCCCAACTTACCCCCATTATTCTACCCACAACCTTGTGGATAATGTGTATAAAGCTGTGAATAACAATGAAAATAAGCTTTCATGATGTTGAAAAACATGTGAATAAAATTCCGGCTTCAAAAGGATACTAAAGCATGTGCTCCATCCCCAAGCATATGCTGATCCCTGCAAGCTCCGACCCGGGTCTGAATGTGCTCAGAAAAAATCTTTACTTCATGCTCTCCTTAAGGCTGGCTGTATCAGGCGATGTACTGCAATTGCCCATTTGACGCGAAAGTAAACGCATTCATTTTTTTGTCTGTGGACACTTCGGCGCGATTGACTTTATGAAGGGCGAGTGTTATAGTCAACTTGTGAGCATAAGTTTCACGCATTTGATTACGAAGGGAATGTGTTACATGCAAGGAAAAGTAAAATGGTTTAACGCAGAGAAGGGTTACGGTTTTATCGAGTCTGACGAAGGCGGAGATGTATTCGTACACTACTCTGCAATCCAATCAGAGGGATTCAAGACGCTTGAAGAAGGTCAAGCAGTTGAATTCGATATCGTGGAAGGCGCTCGCGGACCACAAGCAGCGAACGTAGTAAAACTCTAATCAACCCCGACCCGCACGGGTCGCTGGTATAGATGTGAATGAACTACAGAATCGCAACTTCTCACCCCGGTGATGCCGGGGTGTTTTCATTACTCGCAAATAATCTGAATATTTATGAAATTTTAATGGAAGAAGAAATTGTAAGAACGGCTGAATCCCTTGCCATGCAAGGAGTTACGCCTATTCAGATGAACCTATAAAAATTATTGAAAAATTCATAATACTTTGAAGCTAGTCCCTTCCATATGTTATGATAAAGATATAGCTTAAGGAGGGATTGATATGAATATTCAAGTACGCGGCGATCAACTTCCAGTAACAGATGCACTCAGAGATTACGTCGAAAAGAAACTGAGCAAGCTGCAGCGTTATTTTGAATCTCCCCTTACGAACGATGTGAATGTTACATTAAGCGTCAACCGTGATGTGCATACCGTAGAGGTAACCATATTGCTTCCAGGCGGTGTGGTGCTTCGAGCCGAAGAGCGCAGCGGAGACATGTACGCTTCTGTGGATATGGTGCTTGACAAGCTCGAGCGGCAAATTCGCAAACACAAAACGAAAGTAAACCGGCGTTCACGCCGCCAAGGCGCGCGCACGCTGTTTAAAGAAAATTACGGAACCGACACCTTTGAACAAGACTTAGCAGAAGAGCAAGATGAATTAGAAGTTGTCAGAACGAAGCGATTTACCTTGAAGCCAATGGACGTGGAAGAGGCCATCTTGCAAATGAATCTTGTGGGACATAACTTTTTCGTATTTTCCAATGCGGAGACGGAAGAAGTGAATGTTGTTTACGTCCGAGATGATGGCAAGTATGGACTCATCGAACCGGTTAGATAACGTAACCAACCAAATAGAAGCAATCGTAACGGGAGTCGCGCTGGTCGGCTCCCTTTTCCTGTTTTTGCCCTTACTGCAACTGTCCGTACATCCAAACGTATAACGTACATGTAGAGAGATGTAGAGGGGAGCTGCGGAGCCTCTGTAGCGGAGATGAATTTGGCGAATGTAAAGCGAGGAAACTAGCACCGAAACAGAAACTATGCAAAAGTCGTTTTTGCTCTAACGGTTGCAGTAGAGCTTATTATAGCGAATGAGCGAGGTTTTATTTTGTAACGGTTGTGATGGCGGCTATCTCGCTGTTTTTCCGCCCAATGTGCCATTTTTATCTTGAATAGCCTCCATAGCAACCGTTAGAGCTTCCAAACGTGCGATTACGTGTGAATAGCATTTGTGACAACCGTTACAGCCAGAAGCCATAACCGAGATCATCAATGCAGGATGACTGACCACAAGCTTGACAAACTGGATTTTGTCATTTGCTTGCTCAAGTTTCCTAGTATTGTTACAATTTAAAGATGCGATAGCGTAAAAGAAAGGGGTCTAAAGACCATGGGTTTGCTGACCAAAATATTTGGCGATGCCAATGAGCGCGCAGTTAAGCGCTTATGGAAACGGATTGAACCGATCAACAAGCTGGAGCCGGAGATGGAGAAGCTGTCCGATGCGCAGCTGCGAAGCAAGACAGATGAGTTTCGCAGTCGGCTGCAGCAAGGCGAGACGCTTGATGACTTGCTGCCGGAAGCTTTTGCAGTCGTGCGTGAAGCTGGCAAGCGTGTATTGAACATGCGTCACTTTGACGTTCAGTTGATGGGCGGCATTGTATTGCATGAAGGCAATATTGCCGAGATGAAGACGGGTGAAGGGAAGACGCTCGTTGCGACGCTGCCGATCTATTTGAATGCACTCGAAGGCAAAGGCGTACACCTGATCACCGTAAACGATTATTTGGCATCGGTAGGCCGTGACCTCATGGGACCTCTGTATGAATTCCTTGGTCTCACAGTAGGCGTGAATCTTCATCATATGTCGCAGGAAGAAAAGCGGGCTGCTTATAACTGCGATATCACATACGGAACGAACAACGAATTTGGCTTTGATTATTTGCGCGATAATATGGTGCAGTATAAAGAGCAGATGGTGCAGCGACCACTTCACTATGCGATCATTGACGAAGTGGACTCCATCTTGATTGACGAAGCCAGAACACCGCTTATTATTTCGGGTCAGGCAGCCAAGTCGACAGAGCTTTATTATGCTGCCGATCGGTTCGTGCGCAAGCTGCGTGCGGAGGATGATTATACGATCGATGAGAAGACGCGGAATGTCATACTGACAGACAGCGGCACGGCGCTGGCCGAGAAGGCATTTGGCATTGAAAATTTGTTCGATTATGAGAACACGCATATCAATCACCATATCCAGCAAGCGCTGAAAGCGCATGTGATCATGAAGCGTGACGTCGATTATGTCGTTCAGGACGGCGAGGTAATGATCGTCGATGAATTCACCGGACGGATCATGACGGGGCGTCGTTACAGCGATGGTCTTCACCAGGCGATTGAAGCGAAGGAAGGGCTGAAGGTTCAGAACGAGAGCATGACGCTGGCTTCCATTACGTACCAGAACTACTTCCGCATGTATCGCAAGCTGGCCGGGATGACCGGTACGGCGAAGACGGAGGAAGAAGAGTTTCAGAAGATTTACGGGCTTGATGTCGTAGTCATTCCGACGAACAGGCCGATGATCCGTCAAGACTTGCCGGATGTCATATACAAGACGAAGAAGAGCAAATTCGAAAAGGTCGTCGAAGAGATCGTCAAGCGTCATCAAAACAAACAACCGGTGCTTGTCGGAACGACCTCGATCGAAACTTCCGAGCTGTTAAGCGACATGTTGAAGCGCAAAGGCATCAAGCACCAAGTGCTTAATGCCAAGCACCACGCGGAGGAAGCGGAGATCGTCGCCAAGGCCGGTCAGCTTGGCGCTGTAACGATTGCGACGAACATGGCGGGTCGCGGTACAGACATTATTTTGGGTGAAGGTGTCAAGGAGCTCGGCGGGCTGCATATTATAGGTACGGAGCGTCACGAAAGCCGGCGCATCGATAACCAGCTGCGCGGTCGTGCCGGACGGCAAGGGGATCCGGGCTCCACACAGTTCTATATTTCGTTGGAAGATGACCTCATGCGCCGTTTCGGCATGGAGAACATGCAGAACGTAATGGCTCGCTTCGGCTTCCAGGATGATATGCCGATCGAGAGCAAGCTCGTGACGCGCGCGATCGAAGGTGCGCAGAAGCGTGTCGAGGGGCACAACTTTGATATGCGGAAGGTCGTTCTTCAGTATGACGACGTGATCAATCAGCAACGGACGATCATTTATAAGCAGCGCCGCGATATTTTGGAATTGGAAGACATTCACGAGATTGTGCTGAACATGTTCGACGAGCTGATCGAGCGCACGGTCGATGCGCACTGCTCCGATAAGGATGTGCCGGAGGATTGGGATCTGCAGGGCATCGTCGACTACTGCAACGGGACGTTCCTGCGTGAAGGTCAATTGACCAAGGACGAGCTGTGGGGCAAGGAAAAGGAAGAAATGGTGCAGCTCATGAAAGACCTCGTGCGTCGATTGTATGAGCAGCGCCGTGAACAGCTGGGCGAAGAATTGATGCGCGAATTTGAAAAGGTCGTCGTCCTGCGTGCGGTCGACAGCAAGTGGATGGATCATATCGATGCGATGGATCAGCTTCGCCAAGGGATTCACCTGCGCGCTTACGGTGGTACGGACCCACTGCGTGAGTATCAATTTGAAGGCTATGAAATGTTCCAAGACATGATTGCCAGCATTCAGGAGCAAGTGGCGACTTATATTATGAAGGCGCATGTCGAGGCGAACGTGAAGCGGGAAGCGGTAGCCGAAGGGCAAGCCGTTACGACGAACAGCGACAGCAGCAAGGCGAAGCCGAAAACACCGGTGCGGCGTGAAGAGAAGGTCGGCCGCAACGAGCCATGTCCGTGCGGCAGCGGCAAGAAATATAAGCATTGTCACGGTGCCGCGGGCTGAGCACGGACTAGCAGGCATGGCGCCTCGGAGCGAGGATAGTTGCAAATGTCCAACGATTCTTCGTCATTTCACGAGTGGAACAGCGGATAATTGCAAATACCCAATAAAAATCGGTCGGATGGAAGGAAAATGACGTAATCCCATGGTTTAATTGGATATTTGCAATAATAAACGTAATATGCGATGTTTTGGAATTGGATAATTGGATCATGACAATTCACATATTTTTTACGAGGTGGTTTATATGGCATTAGAAGCAGAACTGCGTCACATCTTGCAGCATGCAAGCGTCCGATTACAACAATTAAGGGGGTCTCTTTGACTTAGATCTGAAGCATGAACAGATCGCCGATTATGAAGTCAAGATGTCTGCCCCTGATTTTTGGGATGATAATGAGCGAGCGCAGCAACTGATCAGCGAGATGAACGCCGTGAAGTCGGTCGTATCGGACTTTGAGCAGTTGGAGTCCGAGTTCGAGGAGCTTCAGCTAATGGCGGAGCTTATCGAGGAAGAGCAGGACGACAGCATGGCGCAAGAATTGCAGCGAGGGCTTGAGGCGCTTCAGTCTAAGCTCGAAAGCTTCGAGCTAACATTGCTGCTTAACAATCCGTATGACAAATACAATGCCATCCTGGAACTGCATCCTGGTGCAGGCGGCACAGAATCGCAGGATTGGGCCAGCATGCTGCTGCGCATGTATCGCAGATGGGCTGAGGATAAAAATTTCAAAGTCGAAGTGCTCGATTATTTACCTGGTGACGAAGCGGGAGTGAAGAGCGTCACCTTGTCCATCAAGGGACATAACGCTTACGGCTATCTGAAAGCTGAGAAGGGCGTGCATCGGCTAGTGCGCATTTCGCCTTTCGACTCCTCAGGTCGTCGTCATACGTCTTTCGTCTCTTGCGATGTGGTGCCGGAAATTAACGAAGATGTGGCGGATATCGAAATTCGCATGGAAGATTTGCGCATTGATACGTACCGCTCCAGCGGCGCTGGCGGTCAGCACGTCAATACGACGGACTCCGCAGTGCGGATTACGCATATTCCGACGGGGATCGTCGTCGCCTGTCAATCCGAGCGGTCGCAAATTCAAAACCGTGACCGTGCGATGAACATGCTACGTTCCAAGCTTTATGAACGAAAGATTATGGAGCAGCAAGCGGAGCTCGCGGAAATTCGCGGCGAGCAGACGGATATCGCTTGGGGCAACCAGATTCGCTCCTATGTGTTCCATCCATACAGCATGGTCAAGGATCATCGCACAGGAGTGGAGACCGGCAACACCCAAGCCGTCATGGACGGCGATATAGATCCGTTTATTGATGCCTATTTGCGCGGTCAGATCAACAAGGAATCTCGTGCGAATAAGGAGTAAGGCTGCAAGGGAGTCACTTTAACGTGACTCCCTCATTTATGGCAGTAAGGTTTGCGTGCATTAGACAAGCCCAAAATTGAATTTTTGCTGTGCAGCCAACACGGGGCAATGGCCAGGATAGGCCAGTCATACATAGTACGCAAGTAAGCCGGAAGGCCGTGTTTGACTGGTCGAGATAGCAAGGGAAAGCGAGTCTGAATATCCGCATAAAACGATTGAATTTTTATGCCCATTAACGTATAATAATTCATATTATTCATGGCAACGGATAAAGATTGAAAACGTCAGGAGGATGAGCGGCTATGACCGAAGGCAATAAACTTAGAGTAGCGATCGTCGGCTCAACCGGATACGGCGGTGTGGAACTGATTCGTTTGCTGCTGACGCACCCGCACGTAGAGATTACGTCCGTCATTTCCTCATCTAGTGCTGGAGAACGTTTGACAGACGGTTATCCACACTTAGCGGAAATCATTACCGACCCGTTGGACGCGGTAGATATCGACCTCATTCAGAGCAAAGCGGATGTGGTCTTTACTGCGACACCTGCGGGAGTCACGACCGAACTGGCGCCGAAGCTCCTTGCAGCAGGGCTGAAAGTAATCGATCTCGCGGGTGACTTCCGATTGAAGTCAGGCGAGACTTTCGAGAAATGGTACGGACTGAAGCCGGCTGAGGATACGTATTTGCAGAAGGCTGTATACGGTCTGTCCGAGATTTATGATCAAGAAGTAGCGGGCGCGGACTTTATTTCCAATCCGGGATGCTATCCGACGGCTACACTGCTTGGCTTGATTCCCGCGGTCAAAGCAGGCTGGATTGATCCGGACACGATCGTTATCGATGCCAAGTCCGGCGTTTCCGGTGCAGGGCGAGGCGTTAGCCTCGGAGTGCATTATGCGGAAGTGAATGAAAATTTTAAAGCGTACAATGTCAATAAGCACAAGCATATTCCAGAGATTGAGCAAGCGCTTAGTCAGGCAGCTGGTCGCGAGGTTGTGACTACATTCACTACGCATCTCGTACCGATGACGCGCGGCATTATGTCGACGATGTACGGAGAAGTGAACGGCAATCGTACGGATCAGGACTTTGTCGATTTGTATCGCGAATTTTATCAAGGCAGAAAGTTCGTCCGTGTGCGTGAAGCAGGGAAATGGCCGGCGACGAAGGAAGTATACGGATCGAACTATTGCGATATCGGCTTTGCCGTAGATGCGCGTACCGGACGCGTGACGATCATTTCGGTTATCGATAATGTCGTGAAAGGAGCAGCAGGTCAGGCGATTCAGAATCTGAACTTGATGATGGGCTGGGACGAGTCGCTCGGGCTGTTGCACGCACCGGTATATCCTTAAATAGGGAGAATGAGGGACAACATGATGTCGAATGAAAAATTTACGGTCGTTACGGACGGCTCTGTTACAACGCCGCGCGGCTTTCGCGCTGGCGGTTTGCATTGTGGATTGAAGAAGACCGGTCGCAATGACCTCGGAGTCATCGTGAGCGATGTGCCGGCAGCAGCGGCCTGTGTATATACGACAAATCAGTTTCAAGCTGCACCGCTCGCCGTCACGCGCGACAGCATTGCGCAGGAGCAAAAGCTGCAAGCGTTCGTCGTCAACAGCGGGAATGCCAATGCATGCACGGGTGAGCAAGGCTTGGAAGATGCCCGCAGCATGCGCGATGCGACCGCCCGCGCGTTCGGACTTGCGCCGCATCTCGTCGGAGTTACGTCGACAGGGGTGATCGGCGAATTGCTGCCGATGGAGAAGGTGCTGAGCGGCATCGATCGCTTACCTGAGGTAACGAATGATCAGAGCGAGGGTAGCGAGCTTTTTTGTGAGGCGATCTTGACGACCGACCTGGTGAAGAAGGAAATATGCGTATCCGTGAACGTGGACGGCGTATCCGTTACGCATCGCTGGCGCGGCGAAAGGCTCGGGCATGATTCATCCAAATATGGCGACCATGCTCGGATTTATAACGACGGATGCGAATATTGCTGCCGACACGCTGCAGCAATTGTTGAAACGCGCGACCGACGTAAGCTTCAACATGATTACTGTGGACGGCGATACGAGCACGAACGATATGGTAGTCGTCATGGCGAACGGGCTCGCAGAGCACCAGCCATTGCAGCCCTCCCATCCAGATTGGTCGCATTTCGTAGCTGCGTTCGAATACGTATGTCAAGAGCTTGCCAAGAAGATCGCTCGCGACGGCGAAGGAGCAACGAAGCTCATCGAAGTCAATGTGGAGGGCGCAGCTCGCGAGGAAGCTGCGCGTGCGATCGCCAAGACGATCGTCGGTTCCAGCCTGGTGAAGTCAGCTGCGTTTGGTGCAGATGCAAACTGGGGCCGCATCGTAATGGCGATAGGCAAAGCTGGACACAAGGTCAACCCGAATACGGTCGATGTTCGCATTGGAGACTTTGTGACGCTGGAGCAGTCGCGACCGGTTGCTTTCGATGAGGAGCAGGCGATGGAATATTTGAAAGGTGATTTCGTACGGATTGATGTCAATCTGCATGACGGTCAGGCTCGGGCGACCGCTTGGGGCTGTGACCTGACCTATGAATATGTGCGCATTAATGCCGCTTATCGGACATAAGACATCGGCATCGCGGTTGCATAGCGGTTGCAGAGAACATAAATCGGCGAGTTGAACGGAGTGAATGGAAGTGGCAGAAAACTGTTTTGTGATGAAGTGCGGCGGGAGTACATTGGCCCAGCTGCCCGATCGATTTTTTCATGATCTGCAGCAATTGCAGGAAGCGGGGACGATGCCGGTCATCGTACATGGTGGCGGTCCGGCGATCAACGAGCTGCTTTCGGCGATGCAGATAGAGACGGAATTCGTCGGCGGCCTTAGACGGACGGATGAGCGTGTGCTCGATGTCGTCGAGATGGTGCTGGCCGGTCAGATCAACAAGCAGATCGTCCGCCGCATCAGCATGGCGGGCGGCCGAGCGCTCGGCTTGTCCGGCATCGACGGCGAGTTAATTCAAGCGACTCCGGTGGCGAATGCGCATGAAGTCGGCTTGGTCGGCGATGTTACCTCAGTCAATGCGAACTTATTGCAAGGGGTTATCAAGATGGGCTACATGCCTGTCGTCGCACCGCTTGGCATCGGACAGGACGGGCAGCGCTACAATGTGAACGCAGATACGGCGGCCGGCTCTGTCGCCTCCCATCTTGGCGTGCAGCGCATGGTCGTTGTAACCGATGTTCCGGGAATCTTGCGTACGGTAGACGGGGAGAAGCAAGTCGTACCGCAGGTCACGGAGCAGGACATCGAAGCGATGATTGCAAGCGGTGAGATCTACGGCGGTATGATTCCGAAAGTACGAGCCGCCGTCAGGTGTTTGCAAGGCCGCGTGCAGGAAGTCGTCATCGTGGATGGCGCTGAGCCTGAGGTGCTGAGCCGCGTTATGAACGGCGAGGCGCTGGGCACGCGGATCATCCGATGACGGAAATCGTATCACGATCAAAATAGAAGAATCTCCAATATAAGGAGTGAGATGCGGTGAATCAGCATCCAAATCATTCGATGTTTCCAACGTATGCACGATATCCGATTACGATCGTAAGAGGAGAAGGCAGCAAGCTTTGGGATGACAAGGGGCAAGAATACCTTGATTTCTCCAGCGGGCTCGCAGTAACCAATCTCGGTCATAGCTTTGCGCCGGTCGCGAAGCGCTTAAGAGCCAGCTTGACCAGCTTTGGCATGTGTCGAACTTGTTTCATATTCCGACCTCAGCAGAAGCTTGCGCAGGCTTTTGACCGAGCATACGTGCGCCGATCTCGTCTTTTTCTGCAACAGCGGAGCAGAAGCGAATGAAGCGGCGATCAAGCTTGCCAGACGGTATTATCAAAAAGTTCGCGGCGAGCAAAAATTATGAAATTATTACGTTCAAACAATCGTTCCACGGCCGCACTCTGGCGACACTCACGGCGACTGGACAAGATAAAGTGAAGGAAGGCTTTGCGCCGCTGCCGGAAGGCTTTGTCTGTGACGCAGTTTATAACGACATCGAGTCGGTGCGCGCAGCGATTAACGACCGCACATGCGCCGTGATGCTGGAGCTGGTACAAGCGGAAGGCGGCGTCATCCCGGCTGATCCGACATTTGTGAAGCAGCTTCGTCAGCTATGCGATGAGCACGACTTGCTGCTTATTATCGATGAAATGCAGACTGGTATGGGCCGGACCGGAACTTGTTTGCTTATGAGCAATATGGCATTGAGCCGGATATTTTCACAGTAGCAAAAGGCTTGGGCAACGGCTTCCCGATCGGCGCCATGATGGGCAAAGCGAAGCTGCAAGAGGCATTTCGGGCCGGGCAGCCACGCGACTACATTCGGCGGGACACCGATCGCAGCTTCCGTTGGCGCTGCGGTCAGTCGAGTATATGACAGCGCATCAGGTGCCGGCAAGAGCGGCGCAAATAGGTGAGCGCTTAGTTCGCGCCTTGCAGGAACGGCTCCATGATCACCCATATGTAGAACAAATTCGCGGGAAAGGCTTGATCATCGGCATTGTTTGCAAGGGGCCGGCAGCAGATTTGATCGCCGCAGCTCATGAGCAGCGCTTGCTCGTCGTACCAGCTGGACCTAATGTCGTACGGCTACTGCCGAATTTGCTCGTGAGTGAACAAGAGGCAGAGCGTGCAGTTGATGTGCTGACGCAAGTATTCTCAAGCCAGTTATCCAAGGAGGAAGCTGATGAACGAAATCATTAGCGATAAAGCAAAGGAAGAACTTGCGCAACAAGCTGAAAGGGCGCGATTTTATTTCCCTGATTGATTATACGCCTGAGGAGCTTCGTTACTTAATCCAGCGTGCGATTGAAATGAAGCGCAAGCTGAAGCTCGGCGAGCTATATCAGCCGTTAGCCGGCAAAACGCTCGGCATGATCTTTGAAAAAACTTCCACCCGCACGCGCGTTTCGTTCGAGGTGGGGATGTACCAGCTTGGCGGGCACGCCTTGTTCCTAAGCAGCATGATCTGCAGCTCGGCCGCGGCGAGACGATCGCCGATACGGCGCAGACTCTTTCCCGCTATTTGGATGGCATTATGCTTCGCACTTTGCCCATAAGACATTGATCGAGCTGGCCAGAGCAGCAACGATTCCTGTCATTAATGGCTTAACAGACTTTGCATCCTTGTCAGGCGTTGGCGGATTTTCAAACGATTTATGAGAAAAAAGGCAATCTGGCAGGGCTGAAGATCGCTTATATTGGCGACGGCAATAATATGGCGCATTCCTTGATGCTTGGCGGCTGCAAGCTCGGTCATCCATGTTGCAGTAGCATCTCCGGAGGGCTATGATCCGGATTTGAGATCTTGGAGCTGTCAAAGGAACAAGCCGAAATAAGTGGCGGATCAGTTACATTTATCGCGATGCGGAGGAAGCGGCAGCAGATGCCGACGTGATCTACACGGATGTATGGGCGAGCATGGGCTTTGAAGAGGAGCAGCAGGCGCGCGAGCTCGCGTTTAGCATTACCAAATTAACGATAAAATAGCCGAGTATGCGAAGCACGATTATTTGTTCATGCACTGCCTGCCAGCACATCGCGGTGAAGAAGTCAGGAATCAGTATCGATGGTGAACATTCGGTTGTTTTTGATCAAGCAGAAAACCGGCTGCACGCGCAAAAAGCGATTATGGCGACAATAATTTCATAAGGAGTAGAATGGGGTAAAATGACAATGGCAAACGGAAAATTGTACTAGCCTATTCAGGCGGATTGGACACATCGGTAATTTTAGCATGGCTGAAAGAAACCTATGATGCAGAAATCATCGCATTCACAGCCGATATCGGGCAGAAGGATGAGCTTGACGGACTTGAGGAGAAAGCGCTCGCACCGGCGCGTCCAAGGTATATATCGACGATCTGCGGGAGGAATTTGCGAGAGATTTCATCTTCCCGATGTTTCAGGCCGGCGCGCTGTATGAAGGGCAATATTTGCTCGGCACCAGCATCGCCCGGCCGCTGATCAGCAAGCGCATGGTCGAAATCGCGCGTGCGGAAGGTGCGATCGCTATCGCTCATGGCGCTACCGGCAAAGGCAACGACCAAGTGCGCTTTGAGCTTACGGCAGCTGCGACTT
This sequence comes from uncultured Paenibacillaceae bacterium, assembly GCA_963755735.1. Lineage (GTDB taxonomy): Bacteria > Bacillota > Bacilli > Paenibacillales > DA-C8 > Insulibacter. The sequence goes on along the minus strand of CAVWLN010000025.1, from coordinate 4,965 downwards.
GCTCCGGAGTTGGAAGTGATCGCACCGTGGCGCATGGACGAATTCCGCGAGCAATTCCCGGGACGTGCCGAAATGATCGCATATGCGGAGAAACACAACATTCCCGTGCAGGCATCAGCGGAGAAGCCGTATTCGATGGACCGCAATTTGCTGCACATCAGCTTTGAAAGCGGCATGCTGGAGGATCCGTGGTTCGATCGCAAGCGCAGAAGAGAACGAGGATATGTATCGTGCTCAGCGTTTCACCGGAAGATGCGCCGGATCAAGCCGGAATATGTCGAGCTTGAATTCGAGCAAGGCAATTGTGTCGGCGATTAATGGGGAGCGATGACGCCGCTTCAAGTGATGGAGAAGCTGAATGAGCTTGGCGGCAAGCACGGCGTCGGCCGGGTTGACATGGTGGAGAATCGTTTCGTAGGCATGAAGAGCCGCGGCGTCTATGAGACTCCAGGCGGGACGATTCTGTTCGCCGCCATCGCAAGATGGAGTCCCTCACCATGGACCGTGAAGTGATGCATTTGCGTGATTCCTTAATCGCACGTTACAGCTCGTTGGTTTACAATGGCTTCTGGTTTGCGCCAGAACGTTTGGCTTTGCAAGCGCTCGTGACCGAAAGCCAGAAAAATGTCACCGGTACCGTTCGTGTGAAACTATATAAAGGCAATGTGATCGGCGCCGGCGTGAAAAGCCCGGTCAGCCTGTACAATCCGGACATTGCGACGATGGAAGCCGATCCGACGAAAGCCTACAATCAGAATGATGCAACCGGCTTTATCCGCTTGAATGCTTTGCGTTTGAAAGTAGCTTCCAGCGTTGAGCAGAACGCTAAGAAGTAAAGATTGTTCAGTGCTGTTAAGTGTAAAGCTTTAGTGAATGCAGATGGCTAGAAAGGGGCAGTACACGTGTCAAAATTATGGGGTGGACGTTTTACGAAGAAAACCGACCAGCTGGTGGAGGAATATACAGCCTCCATCATGTTCGATAAAGAATTGGCGGAAGAAGATATTCAAGGCAGTTTGGCGCATGTGACGATGCTGGGCAAATGCGGAATTCTTCCTGCAGAAGATGTAGAGAAGATCAAGGACGGATTGCATAAAATTCAAGAACGCATTCGCCGCGGCGAAATGGAGTATTCGATCGCTGATGAAGATATTCATATGAATATTGAGAAAAGCTTATTGAAGAAGTTGGATCCGGTCGGCGGGAAACTGCATACGGGCGCAGCCGCAACGATCAAGTGGCAACAGACATGCATTTGTTCTTGCGCAAGCGCGTTGTTGAGTTTGTCGGACTTCTCATCAAGCTGCAGGAAGCACTTATTGGAGCAAGCGAAGAACAATGTGGACACCATCCTTCCGGGGTATACGCATCTGCAACGGGCACAGCCGATTCTTGTTCGCGCATCATCTGATGGCGTATGTGTCGATGTTCCAACGGGATATTGAACGTTTGCAGGACAGCTATAAGCGGATCAATGTGCTGCCGCTTGGCGCAGGAGCTTTGGCAGGCACAACGTTCCCGATCGATCGCCATTTTGTGGCCGAGCAGCTAGGCTTTGACAGCGTATATGAGAACAGCATGGATGCGGTAAGCGATCGTGATTTTATCGTTGAATTTCTTGTCCAATGCGTCGATGATCATGATGCATCTTTCTCGTCTGTGCGAAGAGCTGGTCCTGTGGTCGAGCACAGAATTTCAATTTATCGAGCTGGATGATGCTTTCTGTACGGGCAGCAGCATTATGCCGCAGAAGAAAAATCCGGACGTCGCCGAGCTCGTACGCGGCAAAACAGGCCGCGTTTATGGCCATCTGTTCGGCTTGCTGACGGTGCTGAAAGCATTGCCGCTTGCTTATAATAAAGATATGCAGGAAGACAAGGAAGGCATGCTTGATACCGTCAACACGCTTGCAAGGCGCATTGCAATTATTCGCGCCGATGGTCGCTACGATGAAAGTGAACAGCGAGCGGATGCGCGAAGCCGTCAATCAGGATTTCTCCAATGCGACGGATATTGCGGACTATCTTAGTGAACAAGGGAACCGCCTTTCCGCCAAGCGCATGAAATTATCGGCAAAATCGTGCTTGTATTGTATTCAGAACAACAAATATTTGCTGGATCTAACGCTGGAGGAATTTACAGCAATTCTCCAATCTGTTCGACGATCGATCTATGCCGTGCTGCAGCCGATCAAGTCGTCAATGCGCGCAATGTTTACGGCGGAACGGCAACGGCACAAGTGCGCGAAGCGATCGAGCGGGCGGAAGCTATGTTGAACGAAACGGCCGCTTGGGTGAGCGAATATTCCGATAAGATTAAGTGATCGATTGACCGGCGAGATGGTGGGCGAGCAAATGGATGAGCAAATCGCGGAGCTTTCAGTCGTTTCCGTTCCGCGATTTGCTCGAATGCTCAGATCACGTGATGCGCTGCTTGAGGAACTATCCCAAGGGCATCGCAAAAGGATGATTTCCGACTCCATATGAGTAAGCAAAGAAACGGGGGACTAGCACGTATGGCAAATCGCGATAACGTAACATTTCGAGAAATTCAAAGACCAAGGCAGTATTGGTGGCAGCTGCTCGTCCTGTTGATTGCAATCCTCATATGGTACGGCTTCATCCAACAAATTATCCTGGGCATTCCATTAGGTGACAAACCAGCTCCGGATGCGATGCTCGTCGTTCTTTGGGTTTTGTTTGGGATTTTGTTTCCCAGTCATCATGCTTGGTATGATTAAATTGACTGTCGAAGTTCGTCATGACGGCCTTTATGTCCGCTTTATGCCCTTTCACATCTAGCTATAGAAAGTTTTTGTTTTAGGAAATTGAACATTACGAACTCATCCACTACAATTCTGTCCAACGATTCGGCGGATGGGGGGATCCCGGCAAAACCTCAATGGTGAAACAGCATATAATATGCATGGAGAACAAGGGTTATTAGTGAGATTGAACAATCGAACTGTGGTGATTGGCACGCAAAGGCCTGATGAATTCAAGCAAGCCATGGATGCTGCATACCGAACCGAATAAACGTATAAAGGGTAAACGTATAAAGGATGCAACCCCTGCGATCCTTTTTTGTTTGGCATGAAATGGCCTTCATCATTCCTTCTCAATGGTGTCCTTCCCCCTAAATCACCATCGCCAAAAGCGGCGACTATCACATCCGTCGTCGAAGGTCGCGCATGATCGTTTCCGGTGGCGTCGAACACAGCCTGTGACCGTCTCCGGAGCATAGAACACATTTCCGCTGGTGTCGAACACACTTCGAATCCAATGCAGCGCACGATCGCTTTTGGATTCCTGCAAAAAGCCCCCCATTCATCAAACCAATATTATGAAACAAAGACAAAAACTTCGACTTTCCGCTCAAATTTTGAAATTTGCTGATGGAAGTTGTTACTTTTTCAATTTCTCTAAAGGAATTGGCCAAATAGTGTCGAAATATTAAAGGCTAACTATGATCAGGAAGTGATATTGTGATCGAAATGCAAGATGTCTGGAAGACATATGCGGACGGGACGCATGCCTTGCGCGGCATATCTGTCAAGGTCGATGCGAATGAATTCGTCTATATTGTTGGGCCGTCCGGCGCTGGGAAATCCACCTTTATGAAGTTGATGTATAGAGAAGAGCGCCCTACCAAGGGACAGATTTTCGTTGACGGGTTTAATCTTGCAAGGCTAAAAAGACGTAAAATTCCATACTTGCGCAGAAATATCGGCGTTATCTTCCAAGATTTTCGCCTGCTTCCAAAGTTGACAGCGGCGGAAAATGTCGCATTTGCTATGGAAGTCATAGAGGCCCCTTCCAAATTATTCGCAAAAGAACAGCTGAAGTATTGGAGCTTGTCGGGCTGAAGGATAAGCGAGATTCCTATCCATCTCAGTTGTCTGGCGGGGAACAACAACGCGTAGCGATCGCTAGAGCGATCGTGAACAATCCGGCTGTTATTGTAGCGGACGAGCCTACCGGCAACTTAGATCCGGAGACTTCATGGGGGATTATGCGCCTTTTGGAAGAGATCAATTTGCGAGGGACGACGGTCATCATGGCTACTCACAACAAAGATATCGTTAACACGATGCGCAAGCGTGTCATCGCCATCGAGGATGGAGTTATCGTGCGCGACCAGCAAAGAGGTGATTACGGCTATGAAGATTAGTACGTTTGGCCGTCACCTTCGAGAAGGTACGCGCAGCATGTTTCGCAACGGTTGGATGACGTTTGCCTCGTTAAGCTCGATCAGCATTTCGCTCTTTGTCCTTGGCGTTTTCGTACTGCTGACCAGCAATGTCAACTACATTGCGGCTAATGTAGAAAGCCAGGTGGAAATTCGCGTTTATCTGAATCTCGATATTGAGGATTCGCAGGTGAAGAAGATCCAGAACGACATCGGCTCGATTCCTGAAGTGGCCAAAGTGACGTTCATCCATAAGAACGAAGGCTTGGAGGAGCTGAAGAAGAGAATCGGCGAAGATTGGGTGGAAGGATTTGAAGGAGACAACAATCCGCTCCCCATTCGTTCACCGTAGAAGTGAAGAATCCGGAAGATATCAGCCTAGTCGATCAGAAGATTAATCAGCTGAATGCAGTGAACGATCCGCCGCCGATTGATGAGACGGATTACGGCGCCGAAACCGTCGAAGATTTGTTTATGTTCAGTGACTTCGGAAACAGGTCAATCGTTCTTGTCATTGGCCTGGCTATCACCGCCCTGTTCCTAATCGCCAATACGATCCGATTGACGATCATGGAGCGCAGCCGTGAGATCGGCATTATGAAACTCGTCGGAGCAACCAATGGTTTCATTCGCTGGCCGTTTTTATCGAAGGGGCTATCGTGGACTGATCGGCGCAGCGATCCCGCTTATCGTATTATTGTTAGGTTATCGCTCTATCGTCGAATCTCCTAACGACAAAGTTGGGTTTATGGCTATGATTCAATTGCAGCCACTCGA
>CAVWLN010000024.1:0-68217 GCA_963755735.1 uncultured Paenibacillaceae bacterium | reverse complement strand
ATTCTTTCTGATAGCAACACGAACGTATATGCCAATTATGAAGGATACAGCCAGATCCAGGTGGAAGGGTATGTGCAAGACTTAGACAACGATCCGGTGACTGTCCACTGTCACCATCGACGGAGTGACGAAAAGTCAGACGATCCAACAAACACAGGTCGCAAGATTGTTTTCCATTCCGTTCGATGTTATAGCTGACAACATATCCGGCGGAGAGCATATCGTTGATATTACGGCACGATATGTATTACAAAGGACGAGTGACGAAAACGTATCCGATCAAAGTTGCATCGATCGTCGGGGCGAATCGGTACGTACTCGTTGATACACCGCTGCTATATTTTACAGAATATTCTGACTACGAGAATGATCCGGTTTATGAGCAACAATTTCAGATATTGACGATGAACATTATTTTGATAATTCTTTAGGAAAAATTCCTGATTCCGGTATATGGCGTCATCGGTATGAATCGTTGTCGAAACCCGGACATTATCAGATCGATTTTCGCAATCGCGACAATCCCAAAGACGATCATCGGTTCGATGAATTTCGCAAGTGGAGTCCTGCGAGTGCTGTGCTCGATTTGTATGTGCATCGCAAACCGATTGCAAACATCGACGTATTCCTTGATCGGGAGGATCGCTACGCCACCTATTATGATCTGAAGGTCGTAAGCTCATCGTACGACTTGGATCATCAGAGCAAGCCGGGCGCAGGGATTGCGCAAGAACAATGGACCTGGATACGAGGAAGATCAGAATGGACGCCCGGTAAGCCTCCGGGTACGATTCATCGCACCTCTACGGTGTACGTGCAATTGATCGTGCAAGATATTGAAGGGGCATGGAGTGATCCAGCCATTCGAATCATCAATCGAAGCGGAACCTATTTGCCGATCGCTGGATTCACAGTAGAGCCGAGGGTGCTTTTCCGGAATCAGCTTGCGAAGATTACGTCAACTGCCGGACATGCAAAGGGCAATGAACCGATCACGCATCAATATTATATTCAGCCGGACGGGCAAGAAGAGTACGCCTATACGACTGAAGCGGATTTGACGATATCCTTCCCCGAAGAAGGAGTATATACGATTCGTCAAGTTGTCACGGAACGGAATGGTATTCTGCGCAGCATATCGAAATGTTACGAGTATCGAACCTTTTGCCAGTTGAAGAAGTCACTACACCAGGATTCTCTTCTGCAGCGAATCCAACCGAATATGAATACGAAGATCCGGTCATCATTCACTGGACTTACAACGATCCGGACAATGACCCACAAACAAGGTATCAGCTGCAGATCATCCAGCATAGTAATAACCATGTTCTATTTGATTCCGGACAAGTTAGCAGCTCAGACAGGAAGCGGCAAGTTCACGATTTGCCGCGCGGGGAAACGCTCAGGGTGCAAGTCCGAGTGTATGATGGCACCGATTGGTCTGCTTGGAGCGAGCCGAAGTATTTGTATATCATCGACAATCAGCCACCGATTGCAGATTTTACGTGGTCGCCGGCGACGATATGGGAAGGCGATATCGTGAGGTTTACGAACCGCTCAACCGATCCTGACGGAGATGAGCTCACTTACAAGTGGCAGATGACCGAACCTGACGGCAATGTCAGAACTTCTACGACTGAGCATTGGAGCCAGAAATTGACGCAAGTAGGCAGCTACACCGTCACGCTGACGGCTTCAGACGGCATGCATACTGCGGCGGTCACATATACGCTACATGTGAGGCCGCTTACGATTACCGCCGATGTGGAGCATACGGAGCGGTGGTACGCCTACCATCTTGAAGCAGGGCACGAAACGGAGACACATCCGAAGGACTTCTACAGCGGGGAAAAATTTATCGTTAAGGCAGTGACATCCCCGGCTCCGGTTGATACAGTCGTCGCTGTTTTACAAGCAACCGGTTTAGACGACAAATCGCTTCATGTTACTGTAAACTTAAAAGAGAATCAGCCAAGCAGATATGAAGGAACCATGTATGACGAACGCTTCTCTTCATTGACGGCCGGACTGCCGAACGGTTTGCATCATATTCGATTCACCGTAACGTACTCGAACGGAACGGTCAAGTCGCAGGAAGTCCCTATACGCATCATCGGTCATGTGCTAGATACTGCAGGCGTGCATCGCCGGCAATAGACAGCGTCAGCCGGATTGCCCTGATGTTGACGCGCATGTGCAGGTTAGCTGGACAATAGGTAGCTTGAATAGCAAGAGGAAATTTTGCTCTCCTTCTGTTACAATATTCAGGTAGTATCATCCATAATGAAGATTGACTTACATAGCAGAAGGAGATTGATAAAGTCATGTTCTTGCCGATTTTGAAATTAAATGCAGAAGATTTACCTAACCGAGCAATCGTATGTGGCGATCCGGGGCGTGCGAAGCTGATCGCGGAGCGTCTTGAAGGAGCGAAGGAGCTGTCATTCAACCGCGAATATCGCACATTCGTTGGCACTTATGAAGGGGTGCCGATCGCAGTAGTTAGCCATGGCGTTGGCTGCCCGGGGGCGGCCGTTTGCTTCGAGGAGCTTATTCGCGGCGGGGTGAAGACCATCATTCGCGTTGGCACAGCGGGCTCTTACACGGAAGAGCTACCTCCAGGAAGCCTGGTCGTCAGTACAGCAGCAGCTCGCACAGACGGCTTGACCAGACAGCTCGTTCCGGAAGGCTTCCCGGCTGTCGCGGATACGCAGCTCGTAACCGCGTTGTTCAATGAAGCGTCTGCCGTGCAAGACATAGCGGTGAAGCAAGGCATTACGGTATGCTTGGACGTCTTCTTTAACGGCGTGGAGGAATTCCCGCACAAAAAATATAAACAATCCGGTGCTTTGGCCGTAGAAATGGAAGTGTCCGCCTTGTATGTCATCGCATCGTTACGCGGCGCGAAAGCAGCGGCGATTCTGGCAACGGACGGCTATGCCGATGCGGACCTTGCAGAAGTGTATGATCCTTATACCGAAGCGGTTGACAAGGCAGTGGAAGCGGGGATGGATGCTGCGCTTCGCACACTTGCGAAAGGATTAGAGACGGCTTGATTTTAAAAGATGGTGATCATGCTATGAAAGCAAGTATCCGCTTGCGAATGTTTCAAAAAGACACCGGCAGCTCACGTATGGCAGCTGCTGGCTTGTGGCTGGCTGGTGCATTCTGGTTAACCTTGCTGGCGATCGGCATGCCGACAGGGCTTGGAACGGGGCTTGATATTGCTGCGATCTTAATCTTGCATACGTTGGCATACTTGATGATTTCAGTCATGATCGCCTGGTTTCTCACTATGGTCAGGCTTCCTCTACCTAGGTTTTATATTGGATGCTTGCTGTATTCTGCGGCTGTGCTCTACATGATCATGCGGCATTCTGTTGGCTACGACTTGATCGCATCTGTCGTATTGACTGCGGCGATCATCGTATCGTTCTCGGCTCTAGGAGTTGCAATCAAGCTGCTCGCGGATCGCTTGACCAAACTCAGCATCCGTGTAGTTAGCGGAATGCTCACGATCTGCTTAATAACTGGTATTCTGGCTTGGCCGCTTCTGCATCTTCTGCCGCAATCAAGCAGCCAACCACCTGAAGCGGGAAGCACGATGTTGAGCATGCAAGAGCTTGCGCCGGACAACCCAGCTCATCTGGGCACTTATCGTTATGAAACATTTACGTACAGCAATGGAACGGATAAGCATCGCCCTGAATTTGGCGAGCAGACTACGCTGAAGTCAGGTTCTGTAGATGCATCGCTCTATATCCACAATTGGAATTCCTGGCGTGAGATTTTCTGGGGATTTGATGAGCGTCAGCTACCGCTGAACGGCAGGGTATGGATGCCGCAAGGAGAAGGGCCGTTTCCGCTCGTCTTGATCGTCCACGGCAATCATACGATGGAAAAATTCTCAGACGAAGGATATGCCTATCTCGGTGAGCTGCTCGCATCAAGAGGCATGATCGCGGTTTCCGTGGATCAAAATTTTTTGAATTTTTCTCACTGGTCTGGCATTCCGAACGATAACTACTTGCTGCGTGCATGGATGCTGCTGCAGCATATCAAACAGATCGCGGAGTTTCGTGATGAGCCAGGAACTCCTTTCTTCGGCAAGACGGATCTGCACCAGATCGCCATCATCGGACATTCACGGGGCGGGCAAGCGGCTGCGATGGCTGCGGATGCTGGGCAATGGTTCGCGGATGATGCCTCGCTGCTCGATCCAGCGAGCTATACGATCCAAGCGATTGTGGCTTTAGCACCGACGGATGTAAATGTCGATAAGAAAGCGCCGATACTGAATAATATCCACTATTTGATGCTGCATGGCGGGCGAGATGCCGACGTCAATACGCTCACCGGTGATGAACAGTATGCACGGGTGCATCTTTCTGATCCTGAACGATTTAAGGCAGCAGTTTTTATCGAGGATGCTAACCATAGCTTCTTTAACGCCTCCTGGGGGCCGCACGATCAAGCGATGCCGAAGGGCATATTCTTGAATCAGCGGGAGACGATGACGAGAGAAGAGCAAGAGTTGGTGACGAAAGTATACGTTTCCGCTTTTCTCGAAATTGTCTTTCATGGTGAAAGGGAATATGAGAAAGTGTTTCGGGATGACGAATATGTCAGCAAGTGGCTTCCGGATCGACGTTATTTCACTCGATTTCAGAGTGGAGCGGTGAAGCTGCTGACCGATTTCGACCAGCCTAATGCCGCTTCGACCGCTAGGTACGGCTCGCGGATCGTTGCGGAAGGATTCACAGAGTGGAAAGTTAGTGATATTACGAACCAGGACGGCCGCAGCAAAGGGACGAAAGGTGCGATATTGGAGTTCCGTGATGAAGCACAGTTTACGGTGGAGCTCTCCGAGCAATTCCGAAACGAGGTGCTAGATGACGAGGATTGCATGCTGACCTTCTCGATCATGAATGCCGAGCATGAGCTTGAACTCCATGAGGATGAGGTGCCTTCGGAGGAACTGGAAATCCACATCGAGCTAGAAACGGAGGATGGCGACACGTTCAGCGTTCCATTGTCCGATTATGCAGAGATCGTGCCTGTGCCAGAAACGACCTATACTACTCTGCCGATCCTTGAGGATCGATTGAAGGATGGCAAATATGAGAACAACGTAATTCCGGTGTTGCAAACAGTGGAAATTCCGTTAGACGAATTCCCGGAGATGGAAGATGAACTCTTGCCAGACGAGCTCGAAAGGATTACGTTTCAGTTTGAAGATGGGCCTGCGAGAATTGTCCTTGATGATATCGGATTTGTTGCAGAACCTTATTTATAACGATTGAATCGGCGAGTGACCGATTGATCTATCTTAGACTCCCAATCGCTATTTTGCGATTGGGAGTTTTGTATTTGTTAGAACGTTGATCCGAATATCTAATGGACTAGGTCAAAATCTTTGTCATTTTCCTACAGACATAGATGAAATTTAGATGAAAAGTTCATATTATTTGACAAAGTTATACTTACAACGACATAAAAAGACAAAACAATACAAAATAACACTATTTAAATAAATTTTGCCAAGTAATATAATCGAGTTGAGCAACAAATTTTTTAGGAAAATAGTCGATTCCTGTGGGTATTTGGTTATACATACGTGTCAATCAATGAATGAAAAGGAGACGATGATCCATGATGAAAAAACTAGTAGCTTCGATGATGACGCTTGCTGTTGTATTACTCGGACTTTCTACGAATGTATATGCAGAACCAGGGGACGACCTGCGCATCATCCCGATTATCGTAAATGGCCATAAAGTTCGCTTTCCCGATACCGAGCCTTATATTAATACCGACGGACGTACGATGGTGCCTGTTCGCTTCGTCAGTGAAAAGCTGGGCGCGGATGTGGAATGGGACAATGAGACCCAGACTGTTCACATCATACATGATCAAAAAACGATCAGCATGACGATCGGCTCGAGAGAGGTGACCGTAAACGGAGAAACCATCCGATTGGACACTGCTGCGGAGCTTTATGAAGGGCGCACGATGGTGCCTCTCCGCTTCGTCAGTGAAGTGCTGGACTCTACCGTAGAGTGGGACCAGGCTGCACATGCTGTGAAAGTCACCGATAAGGAGTATCAGAAGAAGATCGATTCGGGAGAAGTCGAGCTGGACCAATGGGGGCGTGAGATCAGCAAGTTGCATCCAGATTCGTACTGGCTCAGGCTGAGCGATTTGGAGGGTACGGAATTTTACTTCCGAGATGACGAAGTGTATTACAAATCGTCAGTATATTGAGGAAAATTCGTATTGGAGACTTGACAATAGGATTAATGAATGGGCGGAGCATGTCCGGCAATATTATGCAGCGGTGTTAAATGTCGATTACCGCACGATCGACAAGGAGAAGTTCACCGATACACTCATTGAAAATATGTCAACCTCTAGTGATTACAAGGAAATGCAGCGGCGAGAAGCGATAGGAAGATACGTCGATTGGGTGATTGAGAATAAAGTTATCGTCAAAGGGTATGCAGATCCGGAAAACTCCCAAGTAGAGCCCGGAGACGGTTTGATGCTGATGCGTACGTATTTTAAATTTAAGATCATTTCCGCAGAAGATCCTAGTCGTGCTTTATTGGATAATTGGTTTCATTCTGAGCCTTTAGAACTGGAGAAGGGCGTTTGGTATGGCGGATATGGGAATGTGTATCTGGCTTCAGGCTTAGTTAGAGACCACTACATGGATTACGCTATATATTACATTTACAACATGTTTAGCGGTATAGCATACCACTATGAAAAACTGCAATGAGAATGAAAGATATCTAATTTCGTTGTGAGGGAAAATCCGAGAAAGTGGTAGGAAGTTATCTCTTGCACACCCATAAGCTCATGCAATTATTCATGATTTAGCTATAGAGGTGATCGCTACGAAACGAATATATTATGCGATATTTCCTTTTTTGTATGCTTTTATATTTTCATTGCTAGCGGCTGCATTGTTCCGATCATCTTCAATGATCTTTAATATTTTGTATTTCCTTCTTTATATGAGACTTCTTTATGCATACCTAAAATGGGCAGCTTGTAAAGTGCGGCTTGTATCAGGGGAATATTTTCAATCATCTATGTTGGTCATGGTAACTTTTGTCATCATCTTACAATTTATCATTTTGATTATTGGCGAAGAACCTTTTGAAAATGATTTTCCGATATGGGTATTTATTGTTTGCTTAGTTCCAAGCATATTATTATGGTATTTCTTCGATGTATTTGGATACATTCGCTATAAAGAAGCGATTCGCGAGAAGCGGAAATAAGAAGAGCGCGAATACTTAATGGCAAATAAGGAACAGATAGAGCAGCGCTGGAGAGAAGATAAATGGAGTGCATTTTTGTATTGGTACCGAACGCCCTTTGCGGTGCTGAAGTCACTTGCTGGTTGGCCGACAATAGTTAAAGCACCTGCATGGCTTCTACTAGTCGTGTTCGGGGAATTCGTCTTGTTTTTTATTGTAATAATCGTGGGTGAGGGACGAGTTGATCCGCCAATCCCTTGGGAAGTCATTTTCCAATCTTATAGAAGAGTCTTAGTACAAGCAATAGCATTGTCACTGGTGTCCATCATAGTACTTTTGCTGATTTTCATCATAGTAAGGGTGCTAAAGAAACCGGCGGAAGAAATGATGAAGAATAACGACCGATAAGTAATATGCATGAAGATTTGCGAGATTAATCGATTGGTGGAGCCTCGGAGGAAATTTCAAGCTTCTGAGGCTTTTTAAGGGCAAGAGGGATATGGATAACCATTCGCTCAAACTCAAGGATGAATGGAGCTGTAAAAGACCAAGCAAAATCAACTCCTAATCGTAAGAAAGGAATTCAAGGTGACGACAGTATACAGCAAATTAGAATTTATTAAGGATGAGTTGGAGCAAATTAGGAACTTTGCTTTGACAAATAACCTTCCTCCTAAAGAAAGTAGGTTTACAGCATTTTCAAGGTATGTTGTTGATGAGTGGGATGCAAAATCAATACTCGGTCAGCGTCTTTGTGAGCTAGCCGATAAGTATAAAAAGAAAGCTATAGTTTCCGGGGAGTTCATACCTTGATTGGCCTTATGCCATTCAAGGTTTCTTTTTTTGGAAGGGGAGAGTGACGATGAATCCATTCATAAAAATAAATAGCGGAACGGAAACTTCCGTTAAATGCCTGAAATTCGCGATTTTGATGAAATAAGGGCAGCCGAAGTTCCGCTATTATGGTTGAAACACGAAAAAACCACTGTTTTTCGCCTGATTTTTAGATATAGAGGAAATTTGACTTCCGCTATTTGAGGAAAAAGGGCGAAATTGCTTAAATAAGGGAACTTTGTGTTCCCTTATTTAAGCTTTCGCGCTGGTTTATTGCATGTCGCAGCTGGGTGGACGGGCGTCCGCGATGTCTATGCGGGCATTATGCGAGCTTCGGGTCAACTGGACGGGCGCTTTGCAAGAGACGATACGAATTAACGCATATTGATTATCGGAGTCGCCGATTGTCGCCACCCGCCATCGATTATCGCCGACTGTCGCCACCCGTCATTGATTGTCGCCGACTGTCGCCACTCATCATCGACTGTCGCCGATTGTCGCCACCCGCCATCGATTATCGCCGACTGTCGCCACCCGTCATTGATTGTCACCGACTGTCGCCACCCGTCATTGATTGTCGCCGATTGTCGCCACCCGTCATCGATTGTCGCCGACTGTCGCCACCCGTCTGTCGACTGTCGCCACCCGCCATCGACTGTCATCGACTGTCGCCACCGGTCACCAACGGTCACTGACCGTCGCCACCCGTCGCCGGCGATGAAGTTCGCCATGCGGTTCGTATGGCAAAGGGGCTCAAGCTAAAGGTGTGCTTGAAGCCCCGGCCGTCAATTGCAAGTATGAACGTGGCGAGCGTATAGACAAGCTTACAAGCCGCGCATAAATTGCAAAATTTTGTCGTGCATGTCCGGCAATGCTTCATGAGCGTAGTCCGGATAGATGACGAGCTGTTTCGGCGCTTGAATCTTATTGTACGCAGCGAATTGCGTCGATGGCGGACACGTCGGGTCCATCAATCCGACCCCCATCAGCACCTCGCCTTTCACGCGATCTGCCAAGTGTTGGATGTCGATATAACCGAGTCGCGTAAACACCTCATCTGCGCGTTCGTGACGCGGATCGAATCTGCGGAAGTATATGCGCAATTCCTCATAAGCGCCGCGTGCCAAATCCATCTCCCATACCCGCTTATAGTCGCTCAGGAATGGGTATACCGGTGCTAGCCGCTTGATCTCAGGGACGAGAGCAGAGCAGGCGATGGTGAGTGCCCCGCCCTGCGACCATCCGGTCACGCCGACGCGGGTTTCGTCTACTTCCGGCATATCCATGGCGATATAGGCCAACTGTGCACAATCTAAGAAAATATGGCGGAACAGCAAGTTATCTTCGTGATCATCTAATCCGCGGATAAAATGTCCTTGCAGCGTGTTTCCAATTACGCCGCCCACATCCTCCGAGCTTCCGCCTTGCCCGCGCACATCCATAGCAAAGACAGAGTAGCCGAGTGCAACGTATGGCAGCTTGTCAAACCAGTCGCCTGCATTGCCGGAGTAACCGTGGAACATCACTACCGCTGGATGCGGCTTCTCGGCTTGTTTGGGCCGCAAATATTTCGCATGAATGCGTGCTCCGCGAACCCCGGTAAAATATAGGTCAAAGCATTCTGCGAAAGGAACCTGGAACTCGCTCGGTACGAGCTCAAGATTGGCATCCTGCGCTTTCATCTCTTCCATTGCGCGCGCCCAATATTCATCAAAGTCATGCGGACGCGGATTGATTCCTTGGTATTGTTGTAGTTCATGTAAAGGCATATCGATCATTGGCATTTTGCATCTTCCTTTCTGCTCTATGTTAAATAAGTTAAATGAATATTAATGTAAGATTAGCCGCGTTATGTCCACGATATGATAAACTCCAGCTCCCCTGACAGCTTGCCGTTCCCGGCGAGCGCAGGGACGATAAAATGATCGCCTTTGGCGAGCTCATACGTTTCGCCTCCAAGCTCCAAGCGCCCGTTGCCTTGGATGACGCTGAATATTTTAAATGTTACCTCTTCCGGCAGTTGAACATGCCCGTTCAATACGAGCTTCTGAACAGTAAAAAATTCATTCGCCACATATGTCGTGATCACGGCATCTTCAAGCTTCGTTTGCTGCGCTTCTGTCGTTCCCGCCACGTGCGGCACGGTCGTCACTTGTATCGCTTTGTCCAGGTGCAGCTCGCGCTTATTCCCAGCATCGTCGGTGCGATCGTAGTCATATACGCGGTATGTCGTATCGGAGCTCTGCTGTGTCTCGAGCACGACGATCCCTGCACCTAATGCGTGAATGGTGCCGCTAGGCACATAGAAGAAGTCACCTGGCTTAACCTTCACCTTGCATAGCAGCTCGTCCCAACGGCCGTCTTCGATCATTCGCGTTAGCTCCTCTCGCGTCTTAGCCGTATGGCCGTACACAATTTCCGCGCCGGGTTCGGCATCGAGAATGTACCAGCATTCGGTCTTGCCGAGCTCCCCATTTTCGTACTGCTGCGCGTAAGCGTCATCGGGATGAACTTGCACGGACAAATCTTTCGATGCATCGAGCACTTTCGTTAAGAGAGGGAACACGTCGCTCTTGCCTGCGGCTGTTCCGAATAGCTCGCGATGTTCCTCCCACAAGCTGCCCAGCGTCTTGCCTTTCAACTGGCCGTTCTGAACGACACTTTGCCCGTTCGGATGTGCAGAGACCGCCCAATATTCCCCCGTCCATTCCGTAGGAATTTCATAGCCGAACAAGTCTCGTAATTTGCTGCCGCCCCAGATCCGTTCTTTAAATACAGATTCCAAAAAAATCGGTTGTTTCATCTCCAGAGAATGATCCTCCTTCATCCCATGTCAGATTAGTTTGCGGGGTGTATTGCAAGTATGTCTGAGGTGAGGCGAATTCATTTGTTGCATGTCAGACTTAGATTATCACAGATAAGAAGAGGAAGGAAGTCGAAGCTGTATATCGAAAAAGTTAGAACGCCCGCCTAGCCGGGTACATTAACATCAAAGTTGGAACGGAAAAGTATACAAAGATGTCTGAATTTTACACATTGTTGAGCGGTCGAAAGCTTTTATAATGAGAAGACAAGAGGCGAGGAGAATCAGCCTATGCGAAAACGGTATGTCCGATTGAAAACGCTTTACTCCAATCTCCGCATCAAACATAAGATGTTCGTTCTGATTACGACTTTGATGCTGACGATGTGTATTTGCTGTTTGGCCGTCTTCCAATACGTATTCGACGTTTATGACAAGGAAATGTATACCCGTTCATCGCAAGCGCTTAATGTGGCGTCCTTCGGTATGGATAACGAACTGATCGCGATGGAGCAGCTGACCTACCGGATTGCGACAGATCAAAATGTCCAGAGCACGCTAAGGCTCGTGCGTGATAACACAAGCAATTACGATTTTTTTCGGGTCACAGATGACCTCAACAAGCGAATGCTGGAGCTTGGGGTGCAAGACAAGTACATCCTGTCGGTGCATACGTTTGACATTGCGAATCGTGAATACCGTTCGGGTATGCGGCCGAATCAAACAGATCCGGGACGCTTGGAGAAGATGAAGCAGCTGACGAGTGAAAGGCAAGGCGGGAATACGTGGATCTTGCCAGATGAATTCGAGCAGACGTTGATCGCAGCGCGGGAAATTCGCGACTATTCGAATTTTGAATTCGTACGCCTCGGGACGCTCGCCGTGCGCATCGATATGCAGAAGCTGGTGCAGGATTACGCACAAGGACTCGATCGACAGGGGGCTCATTTTCTTATTTTAAACGATGGTGAACCTTTGTTCTCAGGCGAGCTGCCTGTGCGTCTAAGCGCTCTGCAGCAAGCGATGTCATCCCGACAAGGGTATGAGATTATCGAAGAGGATAATCGCCGTTATTTCATGACTTTCGTTCCGTCCGCTTATACGAATTGGGATTATATCATATTCATTCCTTATGACGAACAGTTCCAAGCGATTGCGAACGTGAAGCGCATAGTCTTGATTTTGTTTTCCGTCATCTTCGTCGTCACGATCGCGTTGTCCATTCGGTATGCGCGAACGATTACCCGGCCGATCGAGAGTCTGAATGCGAAGATGAAGATCGTGCAGAAAGGAAATTTTGACCTTGCATCAGTCAGCGGGGACGAGCAGTTTCCGATGGATGAAACCGGTCAGATGCATCGCAATTTTCGCATTATGATCAGCCGCATCAATGACCTGATCAACGAAAATTATCGCAAGCAGCTGGCGATGAAAGAGTCGGAATACAAAGCGCTGCAAGCGCAGATCAATCCTCATTTTCTATACAATACGCTAGAGTCGATTAATTGGCAGGCTAAGGTCGGCGGTCAGAAGCAAATCTCGCAAATGGTCGAAGCGCTTGCCTATCTCATGCGCAGCTCCATTAATCAGAAGGAGCCGCTCGTCCGATTGGCGGAGGAGAAGACGTTCATCCTACATTATATTACCATTCAGAAGCTTCGCTTCGAGGAGCGGTTAGATTTTCGTATGGACATACCTGAAGACCTAGAATCTTGTGTCGTACCGAAGCTAGTCCTGCAGCCGATCGTAGAAAATGCCATTCAATATGCACTCGAGAAAATGATCAATACGTGCACCATCGAAGTGAAAGCCGAAGCGGACCATCAGGTGCTAAGGCTAATCATTTCGGATAACGGGCCCGGTATGAGCAAGGAGGACGTGCAGCAAATTTTTGACGGTAAGCTGCGCTCACGTGGCACAGGTATTGGCATTCGGAACATTCATGACCGCATCCGGCTGATGTTCGGTGAGCCGTACGGACTTTCGATTGAAAGCGAAGTCGGAAGTGGAACCTGGGTGACCATTTCGATACCGAAGAATGCGAGGGATGCTCATGTATAAAGTGTTGTTGGTGGATGATGAGCGTGTGATTTTGGACGGGATTTCTAAGATTGTAAATTGGAGCGGGGTCGGCACCGAGTTGATCGGAACAGCGCGTAACGGAATCGAAGCGTACGAGTTTATTATGCTTCACCAGCCGGACATCGTCATCACCGACATCTTAATGCCCGGTATGGATGGGCTACAGCTGATCGAGAAGACTCGCGAGCACAATTTGCCTGTACAATTCATCATGCTGTCCGGCTTCAGCGATTTTGATTACGCAAGACAAGCGATCCGCTATGGAGTGAAAGAGTATTTGCTGAAGCCTTGCAATGAGGCGTCCATCGAGAAGGCCATCACCGATCTGATCCGGGATATGGACCGTCTCAAATCGAAGGAACAGTTCATGGAGCGCCTTCAGGTGGAGCTAAGGCAAGTGCTGCCGCATGCGAAAGAGCAGCTGTTCAAGGAGTTCGTCACGAACAAAACGTATGGTCGAAGGGACCTGGCACAATACGGTGATTTGCTAGGTATACCGTCTGAGCAAATGACCGTTCGATTGATCGTGATCGAGCCGGAAGGACGACATGAATTTGAGCATTTGTTCGCGCTGAAGAACATCGCACAAGACATTTTTGGCAAGGATATTTTGCTGCTGAGCACTACGATCGGTTCACAAGTGATCTTGATGGTGAAAGATGCGCTGCAGAAGGAGCATCTATACCGACATATCGAGGAGATGAAGTGTACGTTTTATGATTTCTATAAGCTTGATACGTCGATTGCGCTTAGCGATGCAGATCACATCAAGCACGCACGAAGCATGTACAAGGATGCGTTAGCCTGTTTGAATCATCGTTTCTACCTGGCGGAAGGCGGGCTAATTACGAAGCAAGATATCGTAGATGCGGCAGGGGGAAAGGGTACGGATACAGACATCGGGTTTGACGAGGAGCGACTCGGCTTGCTGCTAAAAGCAGGCCGCTCGAAGGACGTGCGAGAGCTGATCCATGACTTTTTCGAGCGTTTGTCCAGCATGCGGCTCGATGCGGCGATGGCCAAAACTTATGTCATTACCTTATATTTATCGATCATGCGTCACGAGCCGGAGCGCATCAAGCGAATGATGGAGGAGATCGAACGGCTGAACCACATTCAGACGCTGTCTGGTTTGCAGGAAGTCGTTACAGAGACAGCGCTGGCGATTAGTGAGAAGCATTATGAATCAAACCGCTCCAAGCATTCCGCCATCATTCGCAAGGTACTGGACATCATCCATCAACATCTCAGCGATCCGGAGCTTACGCTAAGCAGTGTGGCTAGCGAGATGCTGTATATGAATCCGGACTATCTCGGCAAGCTGTTCAAGAAAGAAACCGGCGAGAAGTTTTCCAATTATGTGATGAAGCTGCGCATGGAGAAGGCGATTGAAATGATTATGGACACGAGTGATGTGAAAATTTTCGAGATTGCGGAGTCGCTCGGATACGGCGATAACCCGCAATATTTCAGCAAGGTGTTCAAGAAGTATACGGGGATGACACCGTCAGAATTCAAGTCGGGGTAAGCACAGCGTACCTGTCAATAACGTGTCGGAAATCTATACATTTCGAACGGTTTTCTTCCTTATGATGCAAAGAGATCCAATTTATAATCGACCATGTAAGGAAACGAATAATCGTTAAAGGGGAGGAAGAACGATGAACAAAACGTTAACGGTACTGCTGTCCATCATCCTCGTGATGAGTATCGCTGCTTGCAGCGGCGCTGGTACGGGCAATACATCCAGCAACGGCGCAGGCAACGGTGCGAACAATGGTGCGAGTGGTGACGGCGGAGCCGGCCAAGGCAGCGAGACGCCGGATAAGGTCACCCTTCGCATCGCATGGTGGGGCGGCGAGCCGCGGCACGACTATACGCAGCAAGTCATCGACATGTATATGGCACAAAATCCGCATGTCACCATCGAGCCGGAATACGCCAACTGGGACGACTATTGGACGAGACTGGCGCCGCAAGCCGCAGCCAACCAATTGCCGGATATTATCCAGATGGATCTCAGCTACATTACCCAATATGGAGAACGCGGGCAGCTGGAAGATTTGACGCCTTACCTCGGCAATGAGATTGATGTGTCGAACATTAGCGAGAGCGCTCTGTCCGGAGGGAGGATCGGAGATCATCTGTACGGGTTCAACGCGGGTGTAAATGCGCTGCAAGTCCATTTCGACCCGGCAATCCTAGAGCAAGCAGGCATATCGATGGATGACATTAGCGACGATTGGACTTGGGACGATTATGAAGCGTTATCGCTTAAGGCTGCAGAAGCTGGAATCTGGTTCGATACGACGCTCAAGGCGGATGTATTCTTCAACTATTACTTGCGTACACATGGCAAGAGCCTCTATAGCGAAGACGGAACACAGCTCGGTTATGATGATGACCAATTGTTCATCGACTTCTTCGGCATGCAGCACCGTCTCGTTCTAGCTGGCGCAAAGCCGACGCCGGATATTACTGCGCAAGTGAAAGGACTGGAGGACGACCCGCTTGTCAAAGGGCAGGCCGCAAGCATCTGGCAATGGACGAACCAATATGTCGGACTGTCGCAAGTAGCAGACAGACCGCTTGAGATGCATCCGCTTCCAGGACCGGGAGCCAAGGAAGGCTTGTTCTTGAAGCCGAGTATGTTCTGGTCCATTACGAAAAATTCGCAAAACAAAGAAGAAGCAGCGAAATTTATCGATTTCTTCATCAACGATGTGGAAGCGAACAAGATTATTCTTGGCGAGCGCGGCGTGCCGGTATCCTCTGTAGTCAAAGAAGCGCTGATCCCAGAGCTTGAGCCTGCGCAGGCGAAAGTGTTTGAATTCATCAGCTGGGCGGAACAAAACAGCTCTCCAGGCAACGGACCGGATCCGATCGGTGCGGGAGAAGTGATCGATGCGATAGATTCTATTACCGAGCAGCTGTACTTTGATCAAATTACGCCGGAGCAGGCGGCGGTACAATTCCGTGAGCAAGCGAACAGCATCTTGAGCCGTAACGGGTAAACAGCAGCTTAGCTTATCACCACGTTTAGTCGGTGAATCAATGGGGTATGGAACTGAAGGAACACGCCCTGGTGCCATACCCCGATTTTTTTCAGCTCATGAGAGTTTATGCTTCAAACAGGAGTGAAACAAGATGAGAAATGCTCTTAGGCGGAATGCGACCGGATACGCGTTCATCAGCCCGTTCGTGATCGGATTTTTCATCTTTACCGCATTTCCGATCATCGCTTCGTTTTATTATTCCTTTACCCGATACGATATGTTTACGGCGCCGGTGTTCGTCGGCTTGGACAATTACGTCACCATGTTTCTTAATGACAATCGGTACTGGCAGTCCGTCAAGGTGACTTTGTACTACGTCATAGCTGTCGTGCCGCTACGGCTTGCATTCGCACTGTTGATCGCGATGCTACTCGTTCGAGCTTCGCGGGCCATCGGGATTTATCGGACGATGTTTTATTTGCCATCCATTATCGGCGGCAGTGTTGCGGTATCCATCATGTGGCGCAATTTGTTCGGAGATGAAGGCGTCATTAATCTAGTGTTGACGGCACTTGGGGCAGATGCGGTGCGATGGTTCGGCGATCCGATCGCAGCACTATGGATGTTGATCTTTCTTGCTGTATGGCAGTTCGGCTCCTCGATGCTTATTTTTCTGGCCGGGCTGAAGAACATTCCGCCGACGTATTACGAAGCAGCGAGCGTTGATGGCGCGAACGGGTTACAGAAGTTTATCAAGATCACCATTCCGATGCTCAGTCCGGTTATATTGTTTAATACGATCATGCAGACGATTTCGGCATTTATCACTTTTATCCCCGCATATATCATTACGAAAGGGCAAGGAACCCCGATGGACGGAACGCTGCTGTATTCCTTGTACTTGTTCAAACGCGCGTTCGAGTATTTCCATATGGGGTATGGCTCGGCGATGGCTTGGGTGCTGCTAGTCGTCATTGCGCTGCTCACCTTCATCTTGTTCAAGACATCAAAATTTTGGGTGCATTACGAGACGAAAGGAGGCAATTAACGTGAGCAGCAAGCGTCTCAAATGGCTGGGCTATCATTTGTTTGTCGGGATATTTGCTATCGTGATGCTGTATCCTGTCATCTGGCTGGTGATGAGCTCGTTCAAACCGAGCAACTTGATCTTCGTAACAGCGGGCAATCTTCATCCCAGACCCTTGGATATGGACGAATTTCGTACAAGGCTGGGCAGGTATTGCCGGACAATCGTTCGCAATTTTTATCAAAAATTCGTTGATTCTCGTCATCTTGTCGACAGTCGGTGCCGTTCTATCTTCGGCGATCGTCGCTTTCGGCTTTGCGCGCAACGACTTTATCGGCAAAAACCTATGGTTCACGATCATGATGCTGACGTTAATGCTTCCTTTCGAAGTCGTGATGATTCCGCAATACATTTTGTTCTCGGAGCTTGGTTGGCTCAATTCGTTCGCACCGATTATCGTGCCGCAGTTTTTCGGCGTTCCTTTCTTTATCTTCTTGATGGTGCAGTTCATTCGCACGATCCCGCTGGAGCTTGATGAAGCGGCGACGATCGACGGGTGCGGGAAGTTCCGCTTGT
Organism: uncultured Paenibacillaceae bacterium; assembly: GCA_963755735.1. Classification (GTDB taxonomy): domain Bacteria; phylum Bacillota; class Bacilli; order Paenibacillales; family DA-C8; genus Insulibacter. The sequence continues at coordinate 50,631 of CAVWLN010000024.1, read as the reverse complement.
TCTTCCGCATTGTGATGCCGCTGATTGCGCCGGCCATGGCGACAGCCGCGATCTTCTCTTTCTATTGGCGCTGGGAAGATTTGCTTGGGCCTGTTCTCTATATTAATTCGCCTGGAATGTATACGGTGTCGCTCGCGCTCAAAATGTTCCTCGACGCGGAGACGGTGTCGAACTGGGGGGCGATGTTCGCCATGTCAGTGGTCAGCTTAATTCCAGTCGTCATCGTATTTTTTATGTTCCAGAAGCAGATCGTCGAGGGCATTAGCACGACCGGATTGAAAGGATAGGGACACGTCATGTCCTCGGTGTTAGGAGAGTAAGAAGGTGATCCAAATCGATTCGCACAAGGAGAAAGGAGAGACTTGCATGCCGCCTTTAACGTTTGATGAACAGCACATTCGTACTGTCATAGATAAGGTTGTCCAGCGAACGTTTCGCATGGATTTCAACTGGGACTGGCCGGGAGGCGTCGCTTTCTACGGTGTGGCGGAAGCTTACGAAGCGACAGGAGAGAAAAAATATATCGAGCTGCTAAAAGGCTGGGTCGATGAACAGCTCGAGGACGGCTTGCCCAAGCTGTCGGTGAATGGGGTTTCGATCGGCCACACTTTAATCTCGCTATATCAAGCGACGGAAGACGAACGATACCTGGAGATTGCGACCGAGATGGCCGAGTATCTTAAGAACGATGCGGTTCGCTTCGGCGATGGCATCTTCCAGCATACGGTTAATTCGGAAACGTACGTATTCCCTGAGCAAGCATGGGTCGATACGATGATGATGGCGGGTCTGTTCTTGCTACGCATCGGAGATTTGCTGAAGCGGGACGACTATTTCGAGGACGGACTGCGTCAGTATCACGGGCATGAAGAGCTGCTCCAGGATCAGGTGACGAATTTGTATTATCACGGATGGGACAATATCGCGCAAAATCATATGTCAGGCATTTACTGGGCGCGCGGGAACGCTTGGGCGTCACTTACGATGGCAAAGGCGTTAGAAATCGTGAAGGTCCAGCATCCGTCTTATATGATTATCGACGGCTCGCTTCGCGATCAGCTTAGCGCATTAGTTAGATTGCAGCATGAATCAGGTTTGTGGCATACGATCGTCGATGATCCGACCTCCTATCTCGAAACGTCGGGTTCGGCAGGAATCGCCTTGGGGCTGTTGTCGCGGGGGTCTCTATACAACAAATATATTCAACGCTCTATCGATGGTATCCTGAAACGGATTACGGAGGACGGCACGGTGACCGGCGTATCGGCTGGCACCGCCGTTATGGATGATGCCGAAGGGTATAAGAACGTACCCTATAAGCGCATTCAAGGCTGGGGGCAAGGCATGACGCTCGCTTTCCTAGCCGCACTGCTGAAACGTAAAGATTGGGAGTGATACGCGCTCTCTAAGCATAGGGTCGCGGGGAAGATTCTCTTTCCTGTGACCTGTTTTTTTCGTCCATATAGAGTTTATAACATTCGCTAACCTCACAAGCATAAGAAATACTAAGCAGTCACCTGCGTCCTGAAGGACTTGGCGCTAGCCAAGTATTTCTTTAGTGTTTTCGGAGCCTATCCAGTCACCAGCGTCCGGAAGATGGCTCACATAGTCAAGCATTTCATTGTTGACAGCATCGGCTCGGTCTACTAATATTGGTAATAAATATATTCATATATTAATATAATGGTTAACCAAAAACGTAGTCAGAATGAGACTTAGGAGAGGTGGAGCGTCACGTCATGGTGAAAGATTGGAAGCGAGCGAAAATGGTCGTCGACAAAGATTATCGGATTGCTGACATTGACAAGCGAATTTACGGTTCGTTCATTGAGCATCTCGGTCGTGCGGTCTACGGCGGCATCTATGAGCCTGGTCATGCAACGGCTGATGAACAAGGCTTTCGCGGCGATGTCTTGGACCTGGTGAAAGAATTGCAAGTGCCAATCGTCCGTTATCCGGGCGGCAATATGGTGTCGGCATACAATTGGGAAGATGGCGTTGGACCTGTGAAGGATCGGCCGCGTCGGCTGGAGCTCGCGTGGCGAACGATCGAAACGAATGAAGTGGGCACGAATGAATTTGCCGATTGGGCAAGGAAGGCCGGCAGTGAAGTGATGATGGCGGTCAATCTCGGTACAAGGGGCATCGATGCGGCTCGCAATCTCATCGAATATTGCAACCATCCAAGCGGTTCTTATTACAGCGATTTGCGAATCGCTCACGGTTACAAGGAGCCGCACAAGATCAAGACCTGGTGTCTCGGCAACGAGATGGATGGCCCTTGGCAGATCGGTCATAAGACGCCGGACGAATACGGCCGGCTCGCGGTGGAAACGGCGAAAGCGATGAAGCTCGTCGATCCTACCATCGAGCTCGTCGCATGCGGCAGCTCCAATTCTTCGATGCCGCTGTTTCCACAGTGGGAAGCAACTGTTCTGGAGCATACGTACGAGCATGTCGATTATATTTCACTGCATCAATATTTCAGTAATGCCGAGCAAGATTCTGCAAACTTCTTGGCGAAGTCGCTGGAGATGGACCGCTTTATCCGGACGGTCATCGCGACTGCGGATTACGTGAAGGCGAAGAAACGCAGCAAGAAGACGATGTATCTTTCGTTCGATGAATGGAACGTGTGGTATCATTCGCATGAGCATGACCGGAAGCTGGAGCCTTGGACGATCGCCCCGCCGCAGCTGGAGGATCATTATACGTTCGAGGATGCGCTGCTCGTCGGCACGCTGCTGATTACGTTCCTCAAACATGCGGATCGTGTGAGGATGGCCTGCCTGGCTCAGCTGGTCAATGTGATCGCGCCGATTATGACGGAGAAGGGCGGCAAGGCGTGGAGGCAAACGATCTACTATCCGTTTCAGCATGTATCGAATTACGGGCGCGGAACCGCACTGCATACGTTGTCGTCATCACCCGTTTACGACACGAAAGATTTCACGGATGTGCCGTATCTCGAATCGACAGCCGTGTTCAATGAAGCATCAGGCGAAGTCACGATCTTTGCCGTCAATCGTCATCTGACTGAAGGATTAGCACTGGAATGTGACTTGCGTAGCTTCGAAGGATTGCAGCTTGTTGAACATCTCGTCCTTCACCATACGGATCTGAAAGCGAGAAATTCCGCTGCGGGAGAGGTCGTAAAGCCGGAGGAAAGCGGTGACGCCAAGCTCGATGGGGGAATGGTGCAAGCAGCTCTCAAGCCGCAATCGTGGAATGTGATCCGCTTGCAGCTAGCAAATTAACGTTAATAAACAAGGCTTAACCGAGTGTGATGCTGCGCGAGCACCTCACTCGGCTAAGCCTCTTTATTTGAAGTGCATTTTAATTGGAAGACGTCGTCAGATCGGTTTCCACCTCATAATAAAGACGGAATACAATATCTTGATTGTAGTTGCCGAAGCCAGTACCGAACAGCGTCATCCCTCCGACATTGTTCGCGCTGTCCAGAACGGACAAGCGAAATGTCCATTGATTTTGCCGTATATTTAGCTCATCCAGCGTCACTTCGGAGATTTGCTGGCCGTCGATGAACGTCCCCTTGTCGTTAATCTTCAGGACTTTGAGCAGTCCGTGCTGATTAATGTCAGCAAACCACCAGTCCGGCGTATATTTGCCGCGAACGTGCTTGCCGCCGAAATCTCCCGGACTCGTCCATGAGCCGAGCAATTGGCCGTTTAAGAAGAAAGAAATATCAGAAGGCCAGTCCTCGTTGGCGAAAGGGGCTTCAGAGGAAATTTCAAACGAGATTTCAAGCTCCTGCGGCTGTTCATTCTTTTTTAAGTAGTTAGGCACCTTGTACTCAACAAATCCGCTTCCGAACCATAAAATTTTGGCATTCACCCGCTCAGGATCAAGAAAGCACCGTGGATCGTCAAAGATGCCGATGACTTTGTCTACCGTAGCAAGGCCACAGGTTGGCTCCACATGAAAGTCAGTATAATGTCCAACAGAGACGATCATTTCGTGGAAATGTCTCGCGCCAGCTGATTGTTTGACGGGGAAGGTAATCTCAATCTTGCTAGTCGCCAGTGAGCAAACCTTCATCGCCCCGCCCCGACCGGGTACCATCTTCGTATTGATGATCTTCGCCTTCTCCAGCTTCTTTACGTGCATCGTCATAATGGCGCTGCTGAGCCCGAGTGCTTCCGCCAGCTGTTTAATATTCATTTCTTGTTCGGCTAGCAGATGGATCATCTTAAGTCGTACATCACTGGCCAGTGCTTCGTAAACTGGAAGTGATTTGTCTGAAATATCGATCTTCATATTGCCTCCACCGTAAGTTGTTCCCGATCAAATCGTTTTGGAAATATACATGTATTCATCATATAGATTTTACTAGGTAAATACAACGGCTGGATTTAGTAGACAAAGGGACAAAAATGGTGTATGTATTAGACCGCTTGATTCAGAAAAATATAGTATGTTATATATTGAATCGAAGATCGATATATGATACAACATATAATATCTAATCATTGAAAAGCACCTCTTTATGATAAAAAGGATGTCATTAAAGTGGGGAGGTCGGTGGGCGCTGATGGAATTAACGCAAAGACAGCTTCAAATCGTCGAATTCGTCAAACAGTATGAACCGATCACCGGTGAGCAAATTGCTGAAATGCTTGGTGTCAGCAGACCGACTATCCGCTCGGACTTGGCTGTGCTTGTCATGCTTGGCATGCTGGATGCGAAGCCGAAGGTAGGGTATTTTCTCGGTTCACGCATGAGCACGGCGAGTGAGGCGCTCAAGGAGCTGCAAACGAAAAAAGTGAAAGAAGTACAATCCCCACCAGTGGTCGTCAAAGGCTCGACAACGGTGCAAGACGCGGTCATTACGATGTTCCTCGAGGATGTTGGCAATTTGACGGTTGTGGATGATGAGGGAGAGCTGTTCGGCGTCGTTTCCAGGAAGGACGTCCTGAAGCTGACGCTTGGCAATGTCAATGCGCCGCAAATGCCTGTCAGCATGGCCATGACTCGTAGACCGAAGATCGTTACCGTCTCGCCGGAGGACACGGTGATCGAGGCAGCGTGGCTGATGATCCATCATCAAGTTGACAGTCTGCCGGTCATCGATGAATCTGGCGTCGTCACCGGCTTCATCAGCACACATGCGATGACGAAGGTGTTGTTGGAGCTTGCGACTGCCGATCGTTCATCGTCGATAGGAGATAGGGGGCAAAGCAAGTGAATCAACCAATACAAGAGCGAGCTATCATCGTATGCTCAGACTCTACAGGAGAAACTGCGGAAGGTGTTGTGAAAGCCACGATGCGGCAATTCGAAGCCGTGCCGACGATCATTCGGCGTCATAGCAATATTTCACATGAGGATGAGATTCGCCTGATCGTCGAAGAGGCAGCGCTTAGCACATCGTTCATCGCGTACACTTTGGTGCAACCGGAGCTGCGCGAATGTATGAAGCAGGAATGTATTCGCATGGGCGTTCGCGCGGTCGATATTATGGGACCGATGATGCAAGCATTTGTGGATTCCTTCAATACGAATCCGATCGCCAAGCCTGGCCTGCTGCATCGCATGGATGAAGATTATTTCCGTCGCATCGATTCCGTAGAATTTGCCGTAAAGTACGATGACGGAAAGGACAAGACGGGTCTTTTGAAAGCAGATACAGTGCTGATCGGCGTATCCCGCACATCCAAAACACCGCTCAGCATTTACTTAGCTCATAAAGGCTTAAAGGTGGCCAACTTGCCGTTAGTTCCGGAAACGAAAGTGCCGCAAGAGCTGTTTGAGGTTGCGCCGGAAAGAATTTACGGATTAACGATGGACGCCAAGTACATCTTGCGCATCCGTATGGAACGGCTGAAAGCGCTCGGACTAAGTGAGAATGCACAATATGCCAAGTATGAGCGAATCGTGGAAGAGCTAGAGTATGCGCGTAAGGTCATGGAGAAGATCGGTTGTCAGGTGATCGATGTGTCCAACCGGGCAATCGAAGAAACAGCGGGAATTATTATGGCCTCGATGCAAAGGGTCATACAGCAGGAATAACGTGTTCACTTGCAGGAGCGAAGAGGAGACCTAGGGAGACCATTTCTCAGGTGGAGAGGAGAAGGAAAGATGGAGAGAGAGTTAGCGCTGGAAATCGTACGGGTAACAGAGCTTGCTGCATTGGCGTCTGCGCCGTGGATGGGGAGAGGTAACAAGGACGATGCCGACAATGCGGCAACGACCGCGATGCGAACGATGTTTGACTCCGTTTCAATTCGTGGAACAGTCGTCATCGGGGAAGGGGAAATGGACAATGCGCCGATGCTGTATATCGGCGAGAAAGTCGGCAATGAGCAAGGCCCCGAAGTTGATGTCGCAGTAGATCCGCTGGAAGGGACAGAGATCGTTGCCAAAGGGTTGAACAATGCGCTGTCCGTCATCGCCGTAGCCCCGAAAGGCGGCCTGCTGCATGCCCCTGATATGTATATGGAGAAGCTGGCTGGCGGTCCGGAGCTCAAAGGGAAGATCAGCATCGATGATCCGCTTGAAGTGACGGTGCGCAAGGCATCGGAAGCTTTGCAAAAACCGATAGCAGATTTGACCGTTTTGATTTTGGAAAGAGATCGTCATGCCAAACAAATTCAAGCTTTGCGCAAGCACGGGGTGCGCATTAAACTGTTGTCAGACGGCGATGTAGCAGGAGCGATTGCACCGGCGTTTCCGGACACCGGTGCTGATCTGTACGTCGGATCCGGCGGCGCCCCGGAAGGAGTGTTAGCTGCGGCAGCGCTGCGCTGCTTAGGCGGAGAATTTCAAGGCCGGCTGATGCCAGCTAACGAGCATGAAATTGCCCGCTGTACTTCAATGGGACTTAGTGACCCGCGCAAAATCTTGACGATGGATGATCTCGTCGGCACTCAGGATGTCATCTTCGCCGCTACTGGAGTGACCTCCGGTGAATTTTTGGACGGAGTACGCTATTTGCCGCATCAGCGCGCGGAAACCCATTCGGTCGTCATGCGCGCCAAGACGAAGACGATTCGTTTCGTAAAATCGATCCATTACTTGCCGAACAAGCCACTGCTCAATGTGGCCATGAATGAAACGATCAATTGAGAAGCAAACGGGATATTAGGCTTGGAAGCCTAGTATCCCGTTTTTTTCATCTCGTTCATTTCATTAGTCCTAATGAAATTGGACAATATTCACAAAAAAATTTAACGAAATGTGGAAATATAGTTAATTTGTATAGACGATTAGTAATTTTTTCTCTATAATCGACATGTATTGATTTTATGAATTTATTGATAGGAGATGAGCTATTTGAAAACGTTTAAGAGAGTGTCGTATTTTGCTGTATTGCTATTATTCTTGCTCGTACTATTGCCTGCTTCTGCTTTCGCAGACATCGAGCCGATCGAAGGAGCAGAACTTTCTGTGATCAGTGAGAATTCTGGATATAAGATTATCGTACCGAACTATATCGGTTTAAAGACGGTTGAAAGATATGATGACTTCTATGAAGAAACTTTTGAATATATTGTCGTCGAGAAGGGAATGCCGGAAAAGGACGAGGAAGGCAATTCCTTAATCTTTCAAGTGGTTACAACCGATAGCGAAGCGACTGCATTAGAGTCGTATCCTGGCAACGCATACGAACAGTTAGGCTTTGTTCAAGGTGAAATCATTAACGGAAGATTCAACTATACGGTCAGCTTCAACTTGGAAGAGGACGAAATTTATTCTATGGACTTTTTTACGGACAGCGGCTTTGCCGTGGGTGGCTTAAACTTTATGTTCGTTTCTTCTGATGCAGGCGAGAGCGAGGTAGTTCCAGAGGTAGTTCCATCAGTAGAAAGAACAGAATCTTCTGAATCTATTGAAACTGCTCCATCTACCGAATCTACTTCCACTAATGAAACCGTTGAACCTGTAGAAACGGCTCCATCTGTCGAATCAACGGATTCTATCGAAGCCACACCGACTCCGACACGGGCTGAATTTACAATTGGTGACGAAGCTTCCGGCTATCAAATCATTATACCGAGCTTTATTGAGAAATCGTCCACTTACATATCATATGGACTGTCGGGTGAGCGAGAAGATTTCGATCTTTACGTGATGACGATGCCTGAACCAAATAGTGACGGCAATTATCCTCTCTTCCAATTGACCACAACCGATTCGTCGGCAACCTCGGTGGAAGTGAAATTTGCCGATGAATACATCATCTATGGCACCGCAACGGGAGAGTTCGTAGATGGAACGTTTGACATTGCATTTACAATCGACGAAGAGTACGCAGATGTGCTTGAAGTGTATGAGGGCTTTGAATACTTTATCTATATCACAACGGACAGTGGATTTAGCACGAACTTCGCCGTCAAATTCGTCTGAGTCCAGAGGCGTCAGACAACAGCGGTCAGGAACAAACCGTACTGGCGGTTCCAACTTCATCTACCGTGCTTGTGAACGGTGAAGAGGTGGCGTTCGATGCCTATGTTATTAACAGCAACAACTATTTCAAGCTGCGTGATCTGGCACATGTCGTAAGCGGTACCGAGAAGCAGTTTGAAGTAAGCTGGGACGGAGCGAACAACACGATCTCCCTGGAGTCCGGCAAAGCGTACACGCCGGTAGGCGGTGAATTAACGGTTGCCGAGTCCCGTTCAGAGCTTCAAGTTCAAGCGAATGCTTCCAAGATTCTGGTCGATGGCACAGAGGTTGAATTTACGGCCTATACGATCAACGGCAACAATTATTTCAAGCTCCGTGATCTCGCGCGAACGTTTAACATCGGGGTAAGCTGGGACGGTACGACGAATACAGTAGGCATCGACACGACAGCAGATTATGTGGAGTAATCATAATGGCAATAGCTTGAGCCGCGGTTGCGGCTCTTTTTTATTGTGCCCTCGCCCCTAGTTCAGCAAGATTGAGAGTTTGAAATTGGAGCTAAATTGTGATGTCCGGCAAGCCGGACGGACAAGGAGTGCGGGATAAGCGAAAATAAACTTTTCCCAGAAATCTGAATGTTTATCTCCCATCCCACTCCAGCCAATGATCAGATTATTGCAAATATCCAACTAAATCTACCTTTTTCATACCGATCACCTTACATTATTGCAAATATCCAATTATATAACGCAAAAACCACTTCTCTAAGCGAATTTGAAAATATAATTGGACTTTTGCAATTAAACTGGCGAACAGTACTGATCACACTACGGTTTATTGGATATTTGCAACTATCGTCATTCCAACGACTCGATTTCAACGACCACGATCTACGTCAATCGACTTCTCATTCATTCCATCACTCATCCCCGTACACTCGCCCATCTACGCACAACTCGAAATGAATAAAATGTGGAAAAGATACGGATAAGGATGATATACTGATGTGATTAGTCGGACAACGTTGAAAGGTGAGGACATGAGCAAAGCTTTATCTCTATCTACGACATTTGCATCCTTGCAATGGTTTATCTTCATCTTTGCGAATATCGTCGTCGTTCCGATATCGGTCGGAACAGCGTTTATGGCTGATCCACCGTTAATTGCGGAGTTAATCCGCAATTCATTGGTAATGACCGGCATCGCATGTATCCTGCAAGGCACGATCGGACATCGCTTTCCCCTTCTGGAAGGACACTCAGGATTAATGTGGGGATTTGTGCTGAATTTAAGCTTCTTCGGCACATTCTTTAGGCATGAGCTTGACGGAGATTGGCGGTGGAATTGCCACGGGCATGCTGATCTCTGGAGTGCTCGTCATGGTGCTGGCGGTCTTTCGTTCACTCACATTCCTGGAAAAAATCTTTACCCCGATGGTGCAGACGGTATTTTTGTTTTTGTTGACATTCCAGCTCATCTTGATCTTCTTCGAGGGGATGTTCAAGATTGCGGATGACGGCACGATTGTTTTACCCGAAAGCCTCTTTTCACTCGCGGTTGTCGTATTCGTCTGCATATTGACGATTTTCGGCAAACAAAAGATCGGCAATTATTCGATCCTAATTGGCATGGCGGTCGGCTGGCTGTTCTATGTTTTGCTGTTTCCAGCCGAACAATCCGCAGACTTAACCAGAGCCTCCTTCGATATTCACTTGTTTCCACTTGGGGCCCCGAATTTGAATGTGCCGATCATCGCAGTGACGTGTCTCGCGAGCTTAATTAATCTAAGTAATACGATAACCGCGGTGAAGACAGCGGCCGGGATGTTCAGGCAAGAGGCTTCGTCCCATCTGCTGAACCGCTCTTACTTGTTGAACGGCTTTTTTTCCGTAGCGGGCGGGGTGTTCGGTCTTGTGTCTTACTCACCGTTCGCTTCCACAATCGGATTTTTGCAAAGCACGCGTATCTATGATCGCAAGCCGTTCTTGATTGGCGGCGCACTGCTCGCTTTGATCGGATTGTTGCCATTGTTGACAGGTCTGCTTGCAACTTTGCCGGTTACCGTCGGCAATGCGGTGCTGCTGGTAGCTTATTTACAATTGCTCGGCACCTCGCTGAATAGCTTAAATGGCCACACGTTTAACTCCGTACGATTTACAGATTGGCTATTCCGGTATTGATCGGACTTGGCATCTAAGCTTCGACCCGAAGCTGTTCAGCAGCCTTCCCGTACTCTGGCAGCCGCTTGTGTCGAACGGATTTATCGTAGGGATGATTTTGTCTATCTTCATGGAACTGCTCGTGGACTGGGAGAAGCTGGAGCGGAAAAGCTAGAAAGTTGGCAGGTTGGGAAAATGGAAAGCAAAAAAAGCTATTAAGCTGGAAAGCTTGGGAAGCTGGAAAGCAAGACATATTTGCGCCGCAAGAAAATGACGCCTATATAGGCTCATGACGCATTCTTGTAATTCGATTAGTCTAAGATGCGGTTTGTTTCGTCTACATTGATGAGTTCGCTTGGGTTCTGGACTCTCCCCCGGACTGACTAGCCCGTCACCGCCGCATACCGTGCATGTGTACTGCCAAAATTCATCGTCAGCGAGTAAGCCTGTACCGTCACATGCCTTGCATCTTTCACCTCGTTGTGCCATTTTCTTGATCCCTCCTTTCTATATATAAACGGGTTGTTGCGCAGTATTCGGCTGCTTGTCTGTGGTCACGCACCCAATTGATTAGCCCGCCCTTTAGCATGATCTCGACTTGACGGTCGGACAACGAATGAGTGAAGGTAAGCATCTGCTCCTGCCCGGATAACATTGCCTTCACTTGCCTTCCTTCGCGAATTTGACGGCGCAAATTTTTGATTTGTATAATATCCCCCTTTTCAATCTTGTCATAGTCGCTTTCATCCTCAAATGTCAGCGGCAAGATGCCGAAATTAATCAGGTTTTGCCAATGAATGCGTGCAAAGTCCTTCACGATGACGACGCGCAGACCGAGATAGCGAGGAGCCGAGCGCTGCGTGCTCGCGACTGGAGCCTTGACCGTAATTGAAGCCGGCGACGATGGCGTGCCCGCCGTTGCTCGCGCAGCTTCATGGCAGATTCGTAATAAGTTTCGTCAATGATTTCAAATGCAAAATTCGCTGATTTTCTCGATATTGCTCCGATAAGGCAATACCCGTGCACCGCCGGCAAGAATCTCATCGGTGGAAATGTTATCTCCCATTTTGAGCAGGACCGGTAGCGTTGACTTCATCCGGCAACGGGTCCATATCTCGGGATCGATTTGATATTCGGGCCTTTGACGAGCTCGACCTTTCGTCGCTTCCTCCAGAGGGAGCGGTTCTTCAAGCATGTCGTCGATCGTCGGATGCTCCGAGGTCGCGAATGTTCGGATACGGCATCTCTAACGTGCGTGGATCGGTAATTTTGCCGGTGAGGGCAGAAGCCGCAGCCGTTTCTGGACTGCACAGAAATACGCTGTCCTCCCTAGTGCCGGAACGACCCGGGAAATTGCGCGGAGTCGTGCGCAGGCTGTTGCGACCGGTCGCCGGAGCCTGCCCCATGCCGATGCAGCCGTTGCAGCCGGCTTGGTGCAGACGCGCTCCGGCTTGCAGCAAGATGGCCGATATAGCCTTCTCGCACGAGATCGGTGAGCATTTGCCGTGATGTCGGATTAATGTCCAAGGAAACGCCCGGTGCGACTTTTTTCCTTTGACGATCTCTGCGGCGACTGCGAAATCGCGGAACCCGGGATTGGCGGAAGAGCCGATGTACGCTTGATAGATCGGCTCGCCCTGCTACTTCAGTGACGGGTACGACGTTTCCGGGACTGGAAGGCTTCGCGATCAGCGGCTCCAGCTCGGACAAATTGATCTCCTCATGCAAGTCATAGGTTGCCCCTTCGTCGGCGACCAGTTCGATCCAGTCTTCTTCGCGCCCTTGCGCTTTAAGGAACCGGCGAATTTCCTCATCGGACGGAAATACCGTGCTGGTCGCGCCCAGTTCCGCTCCCATGTTGGCGATGACATGCCGGTCCATGGCGCTTAAGGAGCTTCAAGCCCGGGCCGTAATATTCGATGATCTTGCCGACGCCGCCCTTCACGTCGTGACGGCGCAGCAGCTCAAGGATGACATCCTTGGCGCTGACCCAATCCGGCAACGTAGCCGGTCAGCTTCACGCCCCAAATTTTCGGCATTTGAATGTAGATCGGCTCGCCGGCCATCGCCATGGCGACATCCAATGCCGCCGGCGCCCATCGCCAGCATGCCCATGCAGCCGTTGGCGCATGTATGGCTGTCGGAACCGAGCAGCGTCTTGCCCGGCTTGCGCAAGCCGCTGCATGTGCACCGGATGACTCACACCGTTTCCCGGCCGGCTGAAGTACAAGTCCGAAGCGTCGTGCCGGCACTTTGCAAGAACAGATGGTCGTCGGGGTTTTTGCTGTCTTCCTGAATGATGTTATGGTCGACATACTGCGCTGATACTTCCGTTCTCACGCGATCAGCCGCATCGCTTCCAGCTCCAGCATCACCATCGTACCGGTCGCGTCCTGACATAACGCTTGATCGATCTTTAAACCGATCTCCTGTCCCGGTATCATCTCACCGGATACTAGGTGACTTTTGATGAGCTTCTGCGCGACATTATAAGCCATCTATTTTCCTCCGTTCGTTGTGCGAATTGTGCGTTTGCCTGCTTTGGTGAGCAGGTTGCATTCATCATATAAGATATAGGTTTCGCTATAGCTGTTGAAATATGCATGGCTGAATAGGCTTGCACCAAGTTAGGGCGGAAGGTGAACGTCATGATCAGCATGGATGAACGATTCAACTCGTGAATATGCTCCGCCAAGTGGTGTTTTGTATGAAACGTCGTACAAAAAGAGGGGGTTCAGGCATTTAGTGGATGTTTCTGTATGAAGAATCGTACAGGATGCATAAAAAGTGGCGAAATCCAGGGAATTTGTGCGATAAATCATACAAAAGCGATGAGTCCAATCAAGCTACAAACGGCCTAGAAAGCTGCGAACGTCCGAGAAAGCTACAAACGGCCAAGAAAGCTGCGAATGGCCGAGAAGAGACCTGAGACTCGAGCGATTTGGCGATTTGTATGCAAAAGCTACACAAAAGACTGCGGATCGAACGTGTTAGTTCAAAGAGAGCCTTTTCCTGCTCGTTCTTTCATAAATGTTTCCTCATAGTCACACCCTATAGAAGGGTTTTGGACGTGAGCGCATCCAAAAGTAAAGAAACAGACAAAAACCATACAAACAAACATATTCAAAAATAAATCCACTTGTGTTATACTGAATATGTCTTAAAATTTTTGATTCGGAGGGTTATCATGGTCGAAAATCTATGGAATCAGGAAAAAGCCAAACAACTCCAAAGTGGTCTCGACGAGCTCGTTTATCGTTCTAATCTGCTAGGCACGGATCGACGTGTTTGTAACTGGGGCGGAGGCAACACGTCTATGAAGACGACGATCACCGATTTCGCGGGCGCGAAACGGAGATCATGTGGGTGAAGGGCAGCGGCTCCGATCTTGGGACGATGCAAGCGAAGCATTTTACGGGTCTCAGGATGGAGGACATTCGCCCGCTGATCGAGCGTGAAGATATGAGTGACGAAGACATGGTCGCTTATTTGACGCACTGCATGGTCGACACAAGCATCCGCGCATTCGATCGAAACATTGCTGCATGCATTTCTCCCGTTTAAGCATGTGGATCACACGCATCCCGATTCAATCATCTGATTGTGCTGTGCGGACAACGGCCGGCAAATTAGCCGAGAAATCTTTGGCGATCGTTATGTATGGGTACCGTACATTCGCCCGGGCTTTAAGCTGTCGAAGATGATCGCGGAAGGCGTGATAAAACAACCCGAAGGCAGAGCTTGTACTGATGGAAAAGCATGGCCTTGTCACTTGGGGAGATACATCGGAGGAAGCGTATAACAAGACGATCTCCATCATCAATGAAGCAGCACATATATCGAGGAGCGCGTCAACGAAGAAACATTGTTCGGTGGTACGAAGGTAGCTCCATTGCCGCAAGAGGAGCGCCGCAGTATCGCAGCGCAAGTTATGCCGGTAATTCGCGGCGCAGTGAGCGATGAGAAGCGGATGATTCTGACGTTTGATGACGCGGACGATGTACTGAAGTTCGTAGGTGGCAAAGACTCCAAACAGTTGTCACAGATCGGCGCGGCATGCCCGGATCACCTCGTGCATACGAAGATGAAGCCGCTGTTTATCGATTGGGATCCGGCATCGAAGGATGTGGAGGCACTTAAAGCAGCGATAAAGGAAGGAATCAACACATATAAGGAAGAATATAAGCAATATTTCGAACGCAATAAAAATGAAGGGGACCAAATGTCCGAACCGGCACCGCGCGTGATCCTGATCCCGGGCATCGGAATGGTCAATACCGGCAAGAGCCTGGCTATGGCCAAAGTAAGCGGTGCGCTCTATCATCGCGCAATCGCCGTTATGCGTTATTCGACTTCGCTCGGCAATTTCGTGTCGCTAAGCGAGAACGAATCCTATAACGTAGAATATTGGCCGCTTGAGCTGTACAAGCTGACGCTTGGCCCCGCCGGAAGCAGAATTTTCGCGTAAGGTTGCTTTTATTACGGGCGGCGCAGGTGGTATTGGTAGCGAAACAGCTAGACTGTTCGTGGAGCAAGGCGCGCATGTCGTGCTAGCGGATCTTAATCTCGAGGGCGCGGAGAAAGTAGCGGAAGAGATTAATAACGAGTTTGGCGAAGGCCGCGCATTCCCGGTGAAGGTGGACGTCACGAATGAAGAGATGGTCATGGAAGCCTATCAGGCAACCGCGCTGCAATACGGCGGTGTAGACATTATCGTCAACAATGCGGGTCTCGCGACTTCCAGCCCATTCGATGAGACTTCGCTGAAGGAATGGAACTTAAACATGAATGTGCTGGGCACTGGTTATTTCCTTGTAGCGCGCGAAGCGTTCAAGCTGATGAAGGAGCAAGGCATCGGCGGCAGCATGGTATTCGTTGGTTCGAAAAACTCCGTCTACGCCGGCAAGAATGCTACGGCTTACAGTGCGGTCAAAGCGCTCGAAGCGCATCTTGCACGCTGCATCGCAGCGGAAGGCGGAGCAGTATGGCATTCGCGTGAATACCGTCTTGCCAGACGCTATCCTGCAAGGCTCCGCCATCTGGAATTCTTGCTGGCGCAACGAACGGGCAGCTGCCTACGGGATCGAGCCGGATCAGCTCGAAGAATACTACCGCAAACGCACGACGCTGCTTGTCAACATCTATCCGCGGGACGTTGCGGAAGGCATCGCCTTCTTCGCTTCTTCCAAGGCAGAGAAGACAACCGGCTGCATGTTGACGGTTGACGGCGGTGTGCCGGCAGCCTTTACCCGATAAAACCTGTATTGACCCCGTGCAAGCACAACGCTTGCACCGGGTCATTTCGATTCTTATGATTTTCATATTTATAAGCGGAGGGATTTTAACATGCCAGAGCAAATTCAGAAACAATATGAAGAGGCGAAGAAGCTGTATGCCAAGCATGGGATTGATGTAGACAAAGTGCTGGAAGACTTGGCTAAGATCAAAATTTCGATGCACTGCTGGCAAGGCGATGACGTGCGCGGCTTCCTGAATCAAGAGCAGGAGCTGACCGGCGGAATTTCCGTAACCGGCAACTATCCGGGAGCGGCACGTACACCAGATGAACTACGCCAAGATTTGGAGAAAGCGTTTTCGATGATTCCGGGTAAGCACAAAGTGAATCTGCATGCGATTTACGCCGACACAGACGAGAAAGTGGAGCTGGATGAGCTTGCACCGAGACACTTCCAAAGCTGGGTCGATTGGGCGAAGGAGCATGGGCTTGGCCTGGACTTCAACCCGACTTGTTTTTCCCATGAAAAATCAGAAGACGGCTTTACATTGAGCCATCCAGATCCGGCCATCCGTAAGTTCTGGATTGATCACTGCAAGGCGTCCCGCAGAATCGGCGCTTACTTTGGTGAACAGCTCGGTCAAACGTGTGTAACGAACGTCTGGATTCCTGACGGCTTCAAGGATATTCCGGTCGATCGCATGGCACCGCGCCAGCGCTTGAAGGAATCTCTTGACGAAGTGTTTGCAGAACCGCTCAATCCGGCTCATAACCTCGACGCAGTAGAAAGCAAGCTGTTCGGCATCGGTTCAGAAGCTTACGTCGTCGGTTCGCATGAATTTTATATGGGATACGGCATGCAAAATAACAAGTTGATTTGTCTCGACGCTGGCCATTTCCATCCGACCGAAGTGATATCCAACAAGCTGTCGTCGATCGCGCTGTTCAGTGAAGGCATCCTGCTGCATGTCAGCCGTCCGGTTCGCTGGGACAGTGACCACGTCGTCATCATGGATGATGAACTGCTTGAAATCGCACGCGAGCTCGTGCGCGGCAACCTGCTGAGCAAGACGCACATCGGGCTTGATTTCTTCGACGCCAGCATCAACCGCATCGCCGCATGGGTGATTGGAACGCGCAATACGATCAAGGCTTTGCTGCGTGCGATGCTCGAGCCAGTGGAGACGCTTCGAAAGGCTGAGCTTGAGGGCGACTATACGACGCGCCTGGCGTTGACGGAAGAATTCAAGACGTATCCGTTCGGTGCAATCTGGGACTACTACTGTCTCAAGATGGGTGTGCCTGTGCGTGAAGCATGGCTCGACGAAGTTAAGCAATACGAGAAGGACGTGCTCTTACATCGATAAGACAACGGGACAGAGTGCGTAAGGCATGAAGCGTTACAAAACGCGAATAGCGACACTTAATTTACATGGTCAAAAGTATGATTCATTGAAAAAAAAGAGGGTGCCGTAAAAATGACAGTTTTGGCATATGACCTGGGAGCGACGAGTGGCCGCGCCTTAATCGGCCGTCTGACCGATCGCAAATTGGTGATCGAAGAAATTCACCGCTTTGCGAACGATCCTGTGCAAGTAGGGGAGCGGCTACACTGGGACATCCTCCGCCTGTTCCATGAGATGAAGCAAGGCTTGATCAAGGCCAAGCATATTGCAGGGGAATCGCAAGCGGGAAGCTTAGGCATTCGCAGCCTTGCGATCGACTCATGGGCGGTCGATGTCGGATTTCTCGATGCCCGCGGTGAACTGCTCGGCAATCCGTATCATTACCGTGACCACCATACGGACGGGATTATGGAAGAAGTGTTTCAAAGCTTGCCGCGTGAAGAAATTTTCAAGCGCACGGGCATACAGTTTTTGCAATTTAATACCTTGTTCCAATTATATGCGCTGCGCAAAGCCGGCGCGACGGTGCTCGAGCAGGCGCATTCCTTGCTGATGATCCCCGATTTGCTTAGATATTTTCTTACGGGAGATAAGCATGGCGAATTTTCCAATGCAACGACGACGCAATTGTTTAACCCGCTTACCCAGTCATGGGACGAGGAGCTGCTCCGCAAGCTGGGACTTGAGCAAGCGATCTTCCCGAATGTTGTGCAACCGGGCTCGTTCGTCGGCTCTGTGCGCAGCTCGATTCAACGAGAGCTGGGCGTCGGAGCTATTCCGGTCGTTGCGGTTGCTGAACATGATACGGGCTCTGCAGTGGCGGCAGTGCCGACGCTGAGCAAGGATTTTGCATATTTGAGCTGCGGCACGTGGTCGCTGATGGGGACGGAGGTCGATCAGCCCGTGCTGACGGAGGAGGCGCTTCGCCTCAACTTCACGAACGAAGGCGGAGTGAACGGCACGTATCGCCTGCTCAAAAACATTATGGGACTGTGGATTTTAGAAGAATGTCGACGTGCATGGATGAAAGCCGGACACGAATATTCTTACGAGCAAATGATCTCGCAGGCCGAACAGGCAAGGCCGTTCGTCAGCCTGATCGATCCGGATGCCGACGTCTTTCTGAATCCGCCCAACATGCCGGAAGCGATCCGAACGTTCTGTCAACAAACGGGTCAACCTGTTCCGGAAGACGTAGGAGCGACGATCCGCTGTGTGCTGGAAAGCCTGGCTCTGAAATACCGTTATGTATTGGAAATGACGGAGCGCCTGTCCGGCAAGCCATTCGCTGGCTTGCACATGGTTGGCGGCGGCATCAAAAACACGATGCTCTGTCAGTTCACAGCGAATGCGCTTGGCAAGCCCGTATGGGCCGGACCGACAGAAGGAAGCGGAATCGGTAATATTTTGGTACAATATATGGCGTTAGGTGATATTCAAGACATTTGGGAAGCGCGCAAGATTGTAAGAGATTCCTTCCCAATTAGGACGTATGAACCGCAGGATGCATCGAACTGGCAGGAAGCCTATGAGCGTTTTGCGAACGTGATACAGGAGTAGAAGGTGGGACAAGATGCTGGCAGCGGAAAGATGCGAGAAAATAGTACGGCTGGTTGACGAACGTGGCGGTGTCCGTGTATCTGAGCTCAGCGAAATGTTCGGGGTGACAGAGGAAACGATTCGCCGTGATCTGGCGAAGCTCGAGCAAGCTGGGCGTCTGATGCGCAGTCATGGAGGAGCCGTCAGCGTTCAAAATGATCAGTCACCGGAAATCCCGTTCTTTGAACGGGAAGTGACGAATGTGGAGGAGAAGAAGGAAATCGCGCAAGCGGCGATTCAACACGTTCAGCCGCGCGATCGGATCATTTTGGATGCAAGCTCGACCGCTTGGTATATGGCCTCGCTCATCCCGGATATCCCGCTAACCGTGCTCACCAACTCGATGAAAGTAGCTGCCGCGCTGGCTAGCAAAGAGAAGATCGAGGTGGTGTCAACGGGGGGCATATTAGCTCCGCGTTCGATGTCCTATGTCGGACCGCTGGCTGAAAGCAGCTTAGAGCAGTATCATGTCAACAAGGCCTTCATTTCATGCAAAGGCGTTCATTTGGAGCGGGGCGTGACAGAATCGAGCGAGCTCCAAGGCAGACTGAAGAAGAAAATGATCAGCATAGCCGACGAAGTCTATTTGCTAGCCGATTACAGTAAATTCGGTGTCAATGAATTTTCGCTTGTCGCTTCCTGTGAAGCGTTTCATACGATTATTACGGATCGCAAAACAGACGAAACGCTGCTTGCGGATTGGCAGCAACGCTATGCTGCGAAAATGATTGTAGCTGGTGCATAGACTCGGAAAATCCGGGTCTATGCCCGTTTCCATTTAAGCGGACTTGATGGACGGATACGTAAACCGAACTTTTATCAGCTCCAAGAGAAAGCAGGTGACCAGTCGTGAAAGTATCGTTGTTTATTACATGTTTAAGCGATGTCATGTACCCGCGCGTCGGCGAAGCGATGGTAAAGATGCTGGCTCGCTACGGCGTGCAGCTGGAATTCCCCAAAGTCCAAACATGCTGTGGTCAACCGGCGTTTAACAGCGGTTATTGGGATGATGCGCGCGCTTCGGCCAAGACTTTGCTAGAAGCATTCGATGACAGTGATTTTGTCGTCTCTCCTTCCGGCAGCTGTACCGGGATGATCCATCATTATTATCCCAAGCTATTTGAAAATGATCGCGAACTACATGAGAAAGCGGTGCGCTTGAAAGAGAAGACGTATGAATTTTCGCAATTTATGGTGAATGTGCTCGGAGTGGAGGACGTGGGGGCGACTTTCCCTCATAAAGTGACCTATCATCCGTCCTGCCACGGCAGCAGACTGCTCGGCGTTCAAGATGAACCGCTCAAATTGTTAAATCACGTCAAGGACTTGGAGCTCATTCCGCTTCCGGACAGCGAGCTTTGCTGCGGCTTTGGCGGTACATTTGCCGTGAAGATGTCTGATATTTCGGGTGCCATGGTTACAGAGAAGGTTGAGAGCGTCGCCGCGACGAAAGCGGAAGTGCTGGTCGGCACGGATATGGGCTGCTTAATGAACATATCTGGCAACATTCATGCCGCGGGCAAGCCGATTCGAGTCATGCATATTGCGGAGCTTTTGTATGAAGGGGTGAATGCTTAAATGGCTGCGATACCGGGCTCTACGGTCAAGGAACGTTCGAAACACGCGCTGCAGGACGATTTTCTCCGCAAGGCGGTCAAGTTTACGACAGAACGACTGAAGACCGGCAAGAAGAAGGCGACCGAGGAACACGGCAATTGGGAAGAGTGGCGGGAGCGCGGCCGGCAAATCCGGCTTCATACGATCGCTCATCTCGACTACTATTTGAATCTGTTTACAGAGAATGCACGTAAGCAAGGGGCGCATGTATATTTTGTTAACACGCCAGCGGAAGCAGCTGCCCTTACAAGAGAAATTGTGAAGGAAAAGCAGGCATCCTCTGTCGTCAAATCCAAATCGATGGTAACCGAGGAATTGCATATTAATCGCGTGCTGGAAGAGATCGGTGTGGACGCGATCGAAACCGATCTTGGCGAATATATCATTCAGCTAGCCAATGAACCGCCGTCACACATCATCATTCCGGCCATTCATAAAAACAAGCAACAGATTGCTGATGTGCTGTCTAAAGTTGCGGGGAAGCCGCTGGAAGCAGATACGCAAGTGCTAGCCGGATTTGTCCGCCAGAAGCTGCGGGAGCAGTTTCTCAGTGCCGGGATCGGCATGACCGGCTGTAACTTCGCGATTGCGGAGAGCGGCTCCATTGTCATCTTTGAAAATGAAGGCAATGCCCGCATGTGCAGCACGCTACCGAAGACGCAAATTACGTTCATGGGCATGGAGCGCATCATCCCATCGTTCGAAGACCTCGAGGTGATGGCTACGCTGCTTCCGCGTTCCGCAACCGGACAGAAGCTGACAGCCTATATGTCGGCCATTACTGGCCCGAAGCGTAAGCGAGACGGTGACGGCCCCGAGGAGCTGCATATTGTCATTATTAATAATGGTCGTTCGCGCCAGCTGGGAGACCCTGATTTTCAGGAGCTGCTGAATTGTATTCGTTGTGGTGCTTGCTTGAACGTATGTCCGGTCTACCGTCACATCGGCGGTCACTCCTATGGCAGCGTCTACTCAGGTCCGATCGGTGCGGTGCTAACGCCAGCGCTGCAAGAAGATGCTTCGCAGTGGGATGACATCGCTTATGCCTCCAGCTTATGTGGCGCTTGCTGGGAAGCTTGTCCGGTGAAAATTCCGCTACATGATATGCTCGTCTATTTGCGTAACCGCAAAGTCGACAGTGGAACCGCACCAGCAGCGGAGAAGCTGGCCTTTAAAGGCTTCTCTTACGCGATGTCGGATCACAAGCGATTGGAACGGCTGCTTAAGGTTGGCAAGATCGGACAGAAGCTTGTGGCACGCGACGGATATATCAAGATCAAGGGACCGCTGAAAGGATGGACGAATTACCGCGACTTGCCGGAAATTCCGCAGCAATCGTTCCGGGATCGCTGGGGACAATTGTCGCAAGAAACCGCGAATGAGAAGCAGCAAGGTACGATGATCCAACAAATCGAGCAACGGATGAAGCAAGTGCTGCAAGAGCGGGAGAGAGGAGGCGGGAAGCATGGCTGACCATGACACTAAGGCTGCGAGCACACGCAGCGAAGCAGGCGGACAACATGCGCATCCAGCCGACTCCGTGCGTGCGATGTTGTCATCTGCACAGACTCAGGAAGCGTTCCTGCAGCATATCGCGGATCAGCTCGGGCGAGATCGAGTGACGGAAAAGCCGCAGCATCCGTTTCGCGGAGTACCGGACTTCTGGCGAGAGTATACGCTCACCAAGGAAGAATGCATTACGACTTTTATGAACAATTGGACAGCCCTTGGCGGCCACGCCTTCCGTCTGCAGTCCATGGCTGAAGTCAAAGGATTCCTCCAGGAATTCATTGAAGAGACAGGCGCGGAGAGCATCTTGCTGCAAGATCAGCCGGAGCTGGCAGAGCTTGAGCTATCAACGGCCATCGCGGGAGCGAACGTGGTCGTATGGGAGGAAGACAGCGACACGGAGCAGCTGCTGAAGGATGCTGCACAGGCCGACGTCGGCATAGCGATCGTCGATCACGCCGCAGCCTATACCGGTACGGTGGTAGTGCTTTCGTCCCCAAGTAAGGGAAGATCGACGAGCCTGCTGCCGAAGGCGTTTATCGCGATTGTTCCGGCTGACGTAATTGAAGCGAATCTTGGTCCAATCCTTAAAGGCCTTGACCGTATGAGCATCGAGGAAATGCCAGCCGGCGTGCATTTCATCACCGGTCCCAGCCGTTCGTCCGATATTGAGAACGACTTGACGATCGGTGTGCACGGACCCGGCATCGTATATGCGTTAGTCGTCGGCTAACGGGAGGATCACAATGAAACATTCATAATCAATCATTAGCGATTGGCGCACCTGCCGCATACGTTGCGGTCAAGGTGCGCTTTCTTTTTTGTAGATGAAATGGCTCTAATCGGTATTATTGTGCTGGCAAATTTGCAGCCCAACTGGACGTTCGTCCAAAAGTTTCGCCCGCGTGCTGAATATCATGAGAATGAGCGCAAGAAGGAGGGCTGAAACAGGATGCGAATGATTGCTAGCAAATGGAGAAAGTTCGAAGTCTTAAACAAGCATCGCGGTGTAGCCAAACATATTCCTTACATGCGGCCGTTCAGTGAATCTGCCTTGCGGGATATGCTGAGCCGGTTTCGCTTCGTAGTGGCCAAACCTTATGTTGGATCAGGCGGTGGCGGCGTCGTAAAAATTGAGAAAATTGGCGACAATCGATACTTGTCCCATTATCAATTTGCAGAAAAAATACACACTTCATGGAGTCAATTGCTGCGTTATCTGAACAAAATTCGCAGAAAAAGAAAGTACATGCTGCAGCAGGGCATCGACCTCGCTACGATTAGCGGTCGTAAGGTCGATTACCGGGTCAAGATTGTCAAACAACAGCGCGCTTGGCGAATCACAGCTGTCGTAGCACGTCTTGCTCGTCCCGGGTTGTTCGTGACGAATTTGAGCAGAGGCGGGAATTTGATGAAAGGACGTCAGGCGTTAAAGGCAACATTCCCGAAGCAAGTCGCAGGTAAGAGAAATACGATGACTGGTGTTGCGCGCACTTGCACACACCTTCTTGAACAAGCTTATCCAGGAATTGGACAGCTTGGATTTGATTTCGGGATTGACCGACGAGGCAATGTGTGGATTCTCGAAGTTAATACTAGACCACATTAGAAAATCACACTGCAAAGCGCAACTATTCGGGTGGAATTGAAGTAACAATAAGTGTTCTGGAAATTCAGTTTACTTGGAGGTCACCCGGATGCGCAAGCTAGGAAAATTTATACTATCAATGGTCATAGGCCTAGCCATGATGCTGCCTACAACAATCTATGCTGCAGGTACGGACAAAGGGTTCCCGGATCTATCCGAATCGCATTGGGCTTACCAGACGATGCTGTGGGCGAAGCAGCGCGAGATCGTTAGCGGTTTGCCAAACGGAAGAGTCGTACCCGACCGACTGGTAACTGGTTCTGAGTTTACGGCGATGGTCAATCGGGCCTTCATCCCAGGCTCCTCGTATGAACAAGAATACAGTTCGATCAGGGTTCCTGCGAGCGCCGCTTGGGATTCTCGAGATTATACTTTTGCAAATAGGATGAATTGGCCGGTGTCGCAAGACAAGCGTAACCGAGTCATTACACGCGGTGATGTAGCCCTGATGCTGACGGGTGTGATGGGGTTGAATTGCACACAGTATGGAGCTGTCCAATACATGTTGGACAACGGATTAGCAAAGGGAAAAACGTCATCGACAATCGCCGGCTTTCGTGTGAATGATCATCTTACAAGAGCGGAAGCGGTCACGTTTATTTATAATTTGTATGACAAAGGCATTGAGCTGTCAAAGCGTCCGTCAGTACCGTCTGAAGCGTGTGCGGCCCCTTCTTCGGATGACATTATGGTCGGTGGCATTACGATGGATGACACAGAAGCAGTCGTGCTCAATAAGCTGGGTGAGCCGCAGCTGAAGCTTGCCAGTCAATACGGCTTCGAGTGGTATGTCTATAACAAGGATTATGCCGATTATGTTCAAATTGGTATTCAGGACGGAGAAGTTGTCGCATTGCTGACGAACTCCAACAATTGGCAATCCCCGAGTGGACTTGACCCTGATAGTGTATATAGCGATGTTTATGAATTATACGGTGATCCGCTCACGTATATTTTGAAGGGGAACACGCGCTACATGCAGCCGGATAAATTCGAAGAAACCTCGGTCTATTTGCGAGATGACTATTACTTGACCTTCTACTTTGATAAGTTTGAGAACAATCGAATTCAAGCGATCCAGCTCATTGATAAGAAAGTGGAGGAAGGGCTGCGAGGATTTTTTGGTCCCCCGAGCGATAAGCTAAGAGAGAGCTTTGAGCGGCAAGTCTTTGAATTCGCCAATGTGTCGCGCACCTTGCGAGGTCTCAATCCTTTGGAATGGGACGATAGAGCGGCACAGACAGCACGCAGTCACAGTCGCAATATGGCGGTGCGAGGAATCTTCGATCATGTGATCAATGGGCGCAATCATGGAGATCGCCTGAAGAGTAACGAGATTGAATACAGCATGGCAGGCGAGAATATTGCCTACGGACAGAAGGATGCGCTGGAGGTTCATGCCAACTGGATGAACTCGCAAGGACATCGCAGCAACTTGCTCGAGAAGTATGAGCGTCTCGGGGTAGGTGTCTATATCAAATCAGACGGAACGCCATATTATACTCAAAATTTTTATACCCCTAGAAAATTGTTAAGCATGCTGTAAGCATTCGTGAGAAATAGAGCCAAGCATGAAATTCGATGCTTGGTTCTATTTTTTTGCTTAATGAAAACGCAAACATAACCATTGTGTTCGTATATACAAACAAAAATATTCAATATTGACATATATACGAACGTGATTTACTATTATGAATCATAGGTTAAGCATTCTGACATAACTGTGCCGAGGAGTGATCTATGTGCAGCAATATGACTTACAGATGGCAGAACGTTATACACCAGGTGGGGTGCACTCGAACACTAGACGGGTATCCCCGCAAATTATGCCCAGCAGCGGTAAAGGCTCTC
Organism: uncultured Paenibacillaceae bacterium; assembly: GCA_963755735.1. Classification (GTDB taxonomy): domain Bacteria; phylum Bacillota; class Bacilli; order Paenibacillales; family DA-C8; genus Insulibacter. The sequence continues at coordinate 25,239 of CAVWLN010000024.1, read as the reverse complement.
GAATTACTAGCATTGATGGGAAGCAATATCTCGATTACCATGCAGCATTCGGGCCGATCATTCTAGGACATGCTTATGATCCGGTTACGAACAAAGTGAAGCAGGCGCTTGAAGATCAAGATCTGTTTGGAATTGGTGCAACGAAAATGGAAATCGAAGTTTGTGAAAAAATTGTCCAGCATGTACCTTCTGCAGAAAGTGTCTTGATCACAAACAGTGGATCGGAATCGACATTTCACGCGATTCGAGTGTCCAGAGCCTATACCGGACGGCGTAAGATCATTAAATTTCAAGGTTGTTATCATGGATGGCACGATTATGTAGCACGCAACGTAATGAGTTCGAAAGAGATGATTGGCCAGCGGGATCCAAGTTCCAAAGGAATACTCGATGAAGTCATCGATCAAACGTTGGTCTGTCGGTTTAATGATTTGGACGATGTGGAAAGAACGATTCAAGAGCATAAGGATGACATCGCGGCAATTATCTTAGAACCTATCCCGCACAATATAGGTTGTTTACTGCCAGAGCAATCGTTCTTAGAAGGACTGCGAGAGCTTACAAAAATTCATGGAATTGTGCTCATCTTCGATGAAGTCATTACCGGTTTCAGACATGCGCTTGGCGGATATCAGTCGATTTGCGGAGTGACGCCTGATTTAACGACAATGGGGAAAGCGCTTGCAAACGGCTATCCGATTGCGGCGGTTTGTGGTAAGAAAGAAATTATGGATCATTTTACGACAAATCCGACAGGCGATACCTTATTCGCAGGTACATATAACGGACATGCAGTAGGAACAGCAGCAGTGCTTGCGACGATCGAGATATTGGAGAACGAACCGGTATATGAGCACAACGATCGCCTAGGCAAGATGTTAGCTGATGGAATCAGCGAGATTGCAGAACGCGTGGGGATTCCCGTTCAAGTTAAGCAAATGGGCTCTGTATTCGTTCCGTACTTCCTTGAAGGCCCTATTCGCTCTTATGATGATTTGATGAGGTCTGACAACGAGCTTGATCTGGCGTTCCGCAGAGGAATGATCGAAAGAGGTATCTTGATGTTCCCTATGGCAATGAAACGTAACCATGTTATGTATACGCATACATTGGAAGATGCGGAAAAAACATTGGAAGCGGCGGAAGATGTCATGAAGAAGCTGAGGAGGTAAGCAGATGATTGTAGATGTGCATACGCATGCTCCGAATTTTTTCATGAACGTTGATGAGGATGAAGTAGGGAAAACAGAAGTGAACTCATCCATGCGCCCGGATCAAAGTGATGGTGTGAAATTAATCTTTACCGATGAGGAACACATAGAAGGAACTAGAGGCGCAGACAAGGTCATATGCTTCAACATGGCGATCGGGCCTGAAAGTCCTAATGATGCGACCGCTGCCTATGCGAATAAATATCCGGACCGCGTGATCGGATTCATGGGGCTTAATCCGCACGATCCGAATGTCTTGGATGAGCTCGACAGATGTATTGAGCTTGGACTGAAGGGAATTAAGCTTGGGCCTATCTATCAGAAGTTTCATCCGCTAGATAAACGCGCATATGCCATATACGCAAGAGCCCAACAGTTGAATTTACCGATTATGTTTCACCAAGGGGCGACCTATCCGCGCAGGGCACCGCTCAAATATGCGAACCCTGTACTGTTGGAAGATATCGCACTAGATTTTCCAGATTTGAAGATGATCATTGCCCATATGGGCCATCCGTGGTTCGCGGAAGCGATCGTCACATTCCGCAAGCAGCCGAATGTGTATGCGGATATTTCGGGCCTCTTCTATCGGCCATGGCAGTTTTACCAAGCGATGTCACTCTGTTATGAATACGGACAGCTGGACAAGCTGCTGTTCGGCAGCGATTATCCGATCGCGACGACGGAGGAGACCTTGCAAGGATTGCGAAATGTGAACAAGATCGTGGAAGGTACAAACTTGCCGCGAATTCCGGAAGAAGAGATTGAAAAGATTATCCATCGTGATACTTTGCGACTATTAGGACTGGAGTCGTAAAGTAAGGAACAGACAGTGATATCATCGAGAGTTTCGACGTTGATACGGAGTAGGTAAGGAGGAACCAGCTATGCAAGATTCAAATGCAAATATGTACTTAGTACAATCAGTCAGAAGAGCCGTGGCCATTCTGAAAATATTGAATCACTCCGAACCGAAAACAGTATCGGAGATATCACGAGAGATCGATGCACCGAAGACGACCTGCTTTATGATTTTGCAAACGTTGGAGCATGAAGGGCTAATTGAGAAGATGCAGGACAACCGCTATCAGATCAGCAGCGGAATGTATGATCTGATTATCGGAAATGAGTATCTGAATACGCTGAAAGAGCTCGGCACGCCGATTGCACAAGAGTTGTCGCTTTTAACAGGCATGACCGTGCACCTTGCCATTAGGCAAGGCATCGAATCCGTATATATCGTGAAGTCGGATGGGCCGGGGTTCGTGCAGTTTAACACGCATGTCGGACAGCGACACTTGCTGCATCTCACCAGCGTTGGCAAAGCGATGCTGCTAGGCATGCCTGACGAGAAGATCATGAAGCTGATTCCGAGAGATCGCTTCGTCCAGATGACGGAATACACGATTTCCTCTCCGGAAATTTTGCTTAAGCAAATCCAAGAATTCCGCCATAGGGGTTATACGATCGAAGATGAGGAAGGCGAATATGGTATTAGATGCATAGGCGTGCCGGTCATTGACTCCAGGGGGCGCACGGTCGGCGCATTTAGCGTAACGGAATTAAAGAGCAAGCTCCCGGAAGACAAATTCGATTCCGTGGGACAGCAGTTGAAGCAAGGAGCAGCTAAATTGGCAAGAAGTCTGGAACTGACGCATTTTTAGTTCCGATCACTTCTGACCATAAATAATGAGAACATAGGAGGCGATAGCGGTGAAGGCTAAACAGCTGGTATGGTTAACATCATTAGTGCTGATTCTTGCATTGGTGGCAGCATGTTCGAGCAACCAGGGGGGAAGCGGTAACAATGCTAGCAGTACGAACAATGGCAATGCGCAAACAGAGAATAGTAGTGGCAGTGGCAAGCCAAATGTCATGACTGTAGCAATTAACGGGGATATTCAAAACTTCAACCCATACACGAATCAAGCTGTCGATTTCTTTGTAGTCCGCTATAACGTGTTCGAATCTCTGGTGCAATTTGATACGGAGATGAATATCGTCGCTGGATTAGCAAAGGAATGGAAGGTCGAAGATCAGCAAATGACGTTCTATCTCCATGAAGGGATTACGTTCCATGACGGTTCGCCATTGACCGTAGAAGACGTGAAGTATTCGATCGATATGGTGCAAGATGAGAACAATGCATCATGGCAAGCTCCTTACTTTGCTGATGTTCAGTCGGTCGAAGGAAGCGGCAATGAAGTCATCGTGAAGCTGAAAAATCCGAATCCTGTTATGTTAAGTAATTTTGCGAATTTCCCAATCATCAAGAAAGATTCTTTCGATTCGTTATCCAACTCGCCGATTGGTACAGGTCCATTTTCATTTGAATCTTGGTCTGCGGGCGATCGCATAACGCTGCAAAGATATGCCGATTATTGGCAAGGCGAAACGACCAATATTGATACTTTGGTCATCCGTCCGATCAGTGACCCTGCCGTTCGGTTGAGTAATTTGCTGTCAGGGACGATTGATATGGTGACAACGCTGCAGCCCAATCAGATGATTCAGGTCGATAATCGTCAAGGGTTCCAACTGTTGCAGCCGAGCTCATCCAACCAAACCTCACTAGTGGAAGTCGTCATTAACAATCATGAAGCGTTTCAAGATCCACGCGTGATGAAGGCGTTGGTGCATGCGCTCGATAAAGAGTCGATCCAGACGAGCGTCTATCATGGCTTTGGTAACATCTTATGGAGTCCATTCCCGTCCGGTAATTTCGGTTACAAGGCAGGCACTCCGATCCCATATGACCTGGATGAAGCGAAACGCTTGCTAGCAGAAGCGGGATATGCGGATGGACTAACCTTCACTATGATTCTGCCGACCGGATTTTCGGATCTCGAGCAAATTGCGGTCATTTGGGGTCAAAGTTTAGAGCAAATTGGCGTCACGATGGAGATCGAGCGCATGGAGCTGAACAGCTGGGTAGCCAAATATGTAGAACGTGACTATCAAATGTCAATGAACATCTATCCGCAAGCTGGCAACGATTCATCCGTCTATGCGAACTTGATCATCTCACCGTTGATCGAGAAGAGCTTGCCTGATCCGGCACCGCTTCAATCTTTGATTGAACAAGCGGCTACGACTATGGACGAAGCAAAGCGAATTGAACTGTACGGTGAAATTCAAGATATTATTGCAGAACAAATGCCGATCATTCCGATCCAGGAAACGCCGATTGCCGCAGGGGTATCTGAGCGAATCAGCGGTGCGGAAATCTTCCCGACATCCGCGATTTACCTTGGCAAAGTACAAGTGAACGACTGACAGCACGAATTCATCAACTCTTCGCGCAGCCGGCATCCCGTACCTACAGGTAGCGCCGGCTGCCGCCAAGGGAGGACTAAAGGAAGATGTATATCATTAATCGACTGATCAGATCGATTGCTATTATATTCTTTATCAGTATCGTCGTATTTTTTGCCATACGCATGGCACCGGGTGATCCGGTTATGACAGTGCTTGGCGCATTAGGACATAATGCGGAAAGAGCCGAGATGCTTCGTGAACAAATGGGATTAAATGAACCGCTCATTACGCAGTATTTTTTGTGGATCAGCGGTGTGATTAAGGGAGATTTCGGTGTATCCATGATTAGCGGTGAACCGGTGCTAAACATAATCTTTTCACGTATCGGGGCCAGCATCGAGCTGATTTTTGCTGCTATTCTCATCGGGCTCATTCTTGCGATTCCACTCGGTATTGTAGCCAGCACACGTCCCGGAGGATGGTTTGATAAATGCAGCTCCATATTCAGCATTATGGGCATGTCCACACCGGTGTTCTGGCTCGGTTTGTTGATGATTACTGTTTTTTCTGTCAATTTGCAATGGCTTCCAGCGTCCGGCTATGTCCCATGGTCACAAGGCCCGGTAGAGCATCTGAGGCTGCTCATCATGCCAGCTACCGCTTTAGGCTTGTTTGAAGCGGCCGTATTTTTCCGATTTGTGCGCAACGGGATGCTTGACGTGATGAAAGAGCCGTTCATGGAGACCGCCAGAGCGAAAGGCTTGTCACCGTTCAAAATTTTCGTTAGACACGGATTTCGCAATACGCTCCTAACGTTTATCACCGTGCTGGGCCTAGAGATCGGCATTTTGATCTCAGGCACGGTCATCGTGGAGCAAGTGTTCAGCTGGACAGGTATTGGGTGGTTGGTGCTGAACGCTGTTTCAACAAGAGATTATACGTTGTTGCAAGGCACTGTGCTTCTAGTTTCCGCAGCTGTTGTGTTTATTAACTTTGCCTTAAATATGCTATATTCCATTCTTGATCCGCGAGTCAGCTTAAACGGACGAAGGGGGTAGCACAATTTGCAATTACCATTACAGCAACAAAAACGAACGCTTCGTCTGAGTCGAATTGGTGGAAATGCACTCGTATGGTTTTCCTTCCTAGTGACGACCATTTTTTTGTTAATGGCCTTCGTGCCCCAGCTATTTTATGCTTATGATCCTGATACGATCAATGCTACGGAAGCTTTGCAAGCGCCTTCATTCAAACATATCTTTGGTACGGATGAATATGGCAGGGATATTTATTCAAGAATCGTCGATGGGGCGCGCGATACGATCTTTATCGGCTTAGGCTCTGCGCTTTTGGCGATGCTGATCGGGGTTCCAATCGGCTTGCTTGCGGGTTATTTTCGCGGCAAGCTGGACGAGTTTGTGACGTTAATCGTCGACGGCACTCTGTCATTTCCGGCTATGCTGCTTGCGATTCTTATCGTTTCTGCGTGGGAGTCCGGCCCCATGACCTTGATTGTGGTCATCGCTTTGGTCAATTTCCCGCGATTTACGATGATTGTACGAAGTAATGTGTTGTCACTTCGCGAGCGGGAATATGTTATGGCAGCCAAATTGTCCGGGTTGTCAAACTTTCGCATCTTGTTTTTCGAGATTTTGCCGAACTGCGTCACCCCGATTATTATTCAGACTTCCCTGCTCGTCGGGAACGCCATCATTATTGAAACCGGACTAAGCTACTTAGGGCTCGGTCTGCAGCCTCCGGATCCGTCATGGGGCGGCATGCTGACAAGTGCTCAAGGTTTTATATATGAGGCACCATGGTACGGGATTGCACCGGGAATTACGATCATGCTTGCCGTCTTTAGTGTGAATGTGCTGGGCGATTACTTACGCGACAAGATGGATGTGAGGGGGTAAGCGTGATGAGCAGTCAACTGGAGATCAAAGGCTTATCGGTAACGTTTGCCCGCGGTGAGGAGCGTGTACATGCTGTCACCGACGTGACGATGTCGATCGGGGCGGGAGAAATTATCGGCCTCGTCGGCGAATCCGGCTGCGGCAAATCGGTCACGACGAAAGCCATCTTACGACTATTCTATCCAATGCTGGTGTCGAGATCGGCGGACAAGTGTTATTCGATAATCAAAACCTACTGGATATATCGGAAAAATCAATGCGGCAAATACGCGGCAAGCGAATTGCTTTAATTCCGCAAAACCCGTTATCGAGTTTGAATCCGGTTCTCACCATCGGGGAACAAGTCGCTGAGCCGCTGATGAAGCATTATGGCGTATCAAAAAGAGACGCTTGGCGGAAAGCACGGGAAGTGTTAACCCAGGTCGGCTTCCCGCAAGGAGATGCTTATCTGAAACGGTATGCAAATGAGTTCAGCGGCGGAATGAGGCAGCGAATTGCCATCGCCATGGCGCTGATCAGCGAACCGGATATTTTGATTGCGGACGAGCCGACCACCGCCCTTGATGTGACGATTCAAGCGCAAATTTTGAAGCTTTTGCACCATATTGTTAGAAGTACGAATACTTCTTTGCTTCTCATTACTCATGATCTTGCTGTCGTCTCTGAAATGTGTGACAAGATCGGCGTCATGTATGCCGGACAGCTTGTAGAATGGGGAGACAAACATCAAGTCCTGCGGACACCGTGCCATCCTTATACGGAAGCATTAATCGCGGCGATTCCGGACAAGCGAACAGAACAAGGCTTTATGACCATTCCAGGGCAGCCGCCTAAACTGACGGAAGTGCCTCAGCATTGTCATTTTGCAGACCGTTGCAAATATGTCGATGACGCCTGTCGGAAAGGATCAATTGCATATCGGATGAATTCAGAGGGAGGGGGATGCGTTGCCTGAAACCGCTGCGGAAATTTTGAGGCTGGAAGGATTGACCAAAGTATATAGGACCGGCGGGCTGGGGTATGGCAAAAGCTTAAAAGCTGTGGACGGCGTCAACCTTTCGATCAATAAAGGAGATATTTTCGGTATCGTTGGTGAATCCGGCTGCGGCAAATCTACCGTTGCCAGAATGATCGCCCAGCTATTGCAGCAAACGAGCGGAGACATCTATTTGGACGGGCAGAAGATCGCTTTGCAACAGCGCAAAAGCTTGAAAGCATACCGAAAGAAGGTTCAGATGGTCTTTCAGGACCCGTATTCCTCCTTGAATCCCAAAAAAACGATTCGTCATTCCGTTACGTTGCCGCTTCGCTCTTTGTACAGCGTCACACAGGAAGAAGCGAACAATAAGTTTGTGCGGATGATGGAGATGGTCGGGATTCCACAGCGTCTTTATGACGCCTATCCACATGAAATGTCGGGCGGACAATTGCAAAGAGTTGCGATCGCGCGAGCGCTCATCGTGGACCCGGTGCTGCTGATTGCGGATGAACCCATAGCCGCACTTGACGTATCGATTCAATCACAAGTGCTGAACGTGCTATTAGAGTTACAGCGGGAAATCGGTCTGACGATCGTCTTTATCTCACATGATCTGCGGGTTGTTGAGCAATTTACGAACAAAACTGCCATTATGTACATGGGCAACGTCGTAGAAGTGGGAGAAACGAAAGAAGTGTTCACCAATCCGTCTCACCCATATACAAGAGCATTAATCCGTTCCATTCCACGTCTGGACGGTGGGGACGGGTCAAGTATAGAAGTATTAGCGGGTGAAGTGCCAAGCTTGTACCAGATTCCTTCAGGCTGCATGTTCCATACCCGTTGTGCATTCAAAACCGAACGATGCATAACCGACAAGCCTCAGCTTGTTTCGCTCGAAGGAAGCATAAGGCATGCCGCTTGTCACTATCCGATCCACGCTCAAGAACAAGGAGGTTGATCATGATGGCTATTGAGAAAACGCTGTTCGTCTATCCTTGGACTATGGCGGACAGAGGAGTCGAGGAAACCGTTCGATTCCTTAAGGATGAAACGCATTCTGATGCACTTTATGTTAATTGCAGCTATCACAGCGGACGTTTCTTCCAGCCGATGCACGGCCATGACGTGCTGACTCGCCACAGCTCTGGCGTGTCATTCATGCCAGACGCCTCTTTCTATCCGGAGCAATTGCAGCCCGTCATCGATGGCAACGCGCAGCCAGGACTCCATGAACGAATCCGGGAAGCATGCGAGAAACACGGCATCCGGTACTATTCATGGACGGTCGGGCTTCATCAATCCTCTCTTGGCAGAGAGCATCCGGAATATTGCGTGACGAATGTGTTCGGTACGACATTTGATTATGCATTATGTCCGAGCCAGCCTGTCGTCAGACAATATCTCGCAGGACTTGTTCGCAATGTTGCGGAGACCCTTATGCCGGCGCGGATCTTGATTGAAACGCCGAATTTTCTAGGCTTCGTGCATGGCCATCATCATGAATTAATCTTGAGCCAGATGGGAGAAGTCGGTCAGTACTTGATGTCGCTGTGCTTTTGTGATGCATGTCGACAAAGAGCCGCGCAAGAAGGGATCGACACGGAGGAGCTGGCTGTCATTGTCCGCGACCATGTGTCCTATCTCATTGAAAGGGAACGCGGCGCCATCGATGCAACCTTCACACATGCCGAGCTCGCTTCCTTATTGATCGAGGAACCGCTGATTCATGCATACACACAGATGAGGATTCGTTCGGTCACCGAACTGCTACGAGACATTCAGAGCATGCTGCAAAGCAAGGCTAGCGAATTGTTAATCGTCCCTTCGGTCTTTACCCGTCCCGGCTCAAAAGCATGGATGGAAGGAACGGGACTTAAGCAGTTAGATTCGTTCATTGACGGCATTATGCTATTGTCGTATTTTCCAGATCCAGCGCTCGTTAAGGCGGATATCGAATGGCTGCGCTTATTCGCCAAGCAAGCGCCGCTTCATGCTGCATTTAATGCCGGTGGAAGCGATGCGCCGAGCGAGGCCGTGTTAACGGCGAATGTCATGGAGGCGCTTGAGCATCAACCTCGCTCTATCAATTATTACAATGCATCCTTGTTGACACGTACGCGACTCAAGTGGATCGGCAATATCAATCGCCGAATCGAGGGGAATTGATATGGAGGCCGCGGTTATTGGTGCTGGATTTATCGGGCAATTGCATCGCCAGGCTTGGCAAGCAAACCGCATACCAGTCCGTGTGATGGTTGATCCCTATATATCCGAAGCGGATAAACGCAAATTCATGTCCGAAGGTGTGGAGATTGTAGCAACGATTGACCAAGCCTTTGCCGTGCGTCCGAATATCCGCGCGGCCAGCGTATGCACACCGCCTGGTCAGCATCGGGCTGACCTCGAATCGTTGCTTCATTACGAAGTCCATATTTTAATGGAAAAACCGGTGTCCGCTTCTAAGGACGATTACTTGTATATGATGTGCTTGGCGGGAACAGCCAAGACGAAGACGATGATCGGCCTTACGCAAAGGTTTTATCCTGAAGTGCAGCAAGCAGCTAACTGGATTCGAGCAGGGAAGATCGGTGAGCCTGTCGCATTCCAGGACACGATGATTTTGAGCAATCAAGGCTTGCCTGCTTGGTACGAGGATCGCAAGCTGTCGGGTGGTGGTATTTATATTACCAACGGTGTGCATTTGCTTGATCGCATGCAGTACGTGCTGGACAGTGAATTGGATTCGATTCATCACACGAACACTTATGTGGATGATCGAGGCTTGGATCATATCGTACATGTGACGGGAAGATTAAAGAATTGTACTCCATTCCAGATTCATCTGGAATGGAGTGAAGTGAAGGAATTGCAAAGAACGGTCATCTTCGGCAGTGAAGGTCGAATCGAATTGCAAACTTGGCAACACGCCACTCTCTATGATCAGTCCGGTCATTGTGAAACATTTGCGCCGTATCGGTCCGAGGAATCGTTCAGTGATCGTACGCTGCGCGGCTTAACATTGGAAATTCAAGCATTCCTAGAGGGGATTCAGAGCGGACACATTCCGAAAGGGCTGACACTGGAAGAACATATGCCGACGATGATCGCCATATGGAAAGAATACGATGCGAACCGGGGGCGAAAAACTTGAACATCATCGATACGGACCTGATTTCGGATACACCGTTTGTTGCCGTGGATTTGACGGTGATGGAGCGCAACATAAAGTGGCTGAGCAAGCTGGCGAAGGAAGCTGGTGTGAAGCTACGTCCGCATACGAAGACACACAAATCTCCGGATATCGCGCAATTGCAAATCGCGCATGGCGCTTCCGGCATTACGACAGCTACGCTGGGGGAAGCTGAAGTGATGGCAGAGGCGGGAATCGACGATATTTTGGTCGCTTTCCCGCTGATCGGCAAGGCGAAGCTGCAAAGATTTGCTGCGTTGGTAAGCAAAGCGAAGAACGTCATGACAGCTTTCGATGACATCGAAATTGCCAAAGGCATCAGCGATGTTGGACAAGCGTTAGGTAGAACGATCCCCGTTTACATCGACATCGATACGGGGTTACATCGGATGGGGAGATCGCCAGAAGACAGCGTAGATCATATAGTACAGATCGCTAGGCTACCAAACATCGAAGTGCGAGGGCTGATGAGCCATACCGGTCATGCTTACAAGATGGAAAGCGATGCGGAAATATTGGCTGTAGCACAAGAAGATGCGACCCTTATGCAGCAAACGAAGGAGCAATTGCAGAAGAAAGGAATTGACATTCCGGAGATTAGCATCGGTGCAACTGCGACGGCAAGATTCATTAAGGACATCCCATACGCGACCGAGATGCGTCCGGGCATGTATGTGTTTAATGACCGGTTCGTGATGGAAGCAGGCGGTGCGACCGTAGAAGATTGCGCAGTGAGCGTATTTGCCACAGTCGTTTCCTGCGAAGCCTACCACGGATCGGATCATCATTGATGCAGGAAGCAAGACGCTAGCGATGGATCCGTTTCGCAGAGGCGGACACTGATTTATTGTTGGGCACGAAAATCTCATATTGCGAACGTTATCTGAGGAGCATGGAATGATTGAAGTCCAAGGACACACTGACCTTACGATTGGTGATGTGATCCGGATTATTCCGAACCATGTATGTCCAGTGATCAATTTGGCAGACGATCTGTTCGGCATTCGCGACGGTCGACTGGAGAAGATAATTCCGGTGAAAGCGAGAGGGAAGAATCGCTGATGATCGGAACACACATATGATATGGGGAAGTGTGGATCATGAACTTCGATATGATTATTCAACAAGGAACCGTAATCGATGGAACCGGTGCGGCCGGCATACTCGCTGATGTTGGCATTCGGGACGGGAAGATCGCCGCAATTGGACATTTGGAAGGTGCTTTCGCAGAGAAGCGCATAGAGGCTGCTGGCAAAATTGTCGCACCAGGCTTTATCGATGTGCATGTTCACTCAGAATTAGCCTTGCTCGGCGGCAGAGATCGCTACGCCCCGCTAAAGATGGGCGTGACGACGCAGCTGGCCGGACCGGACGGATTTTCTTGGGCGCCGCTTAGCGGCAGGCGGTTTCGCGAAATGAAAGATGCCTGGCACGTGTTTTATGAGGATGAGAGCAGTCTAGGTGAGCGCAGTGAGCTTACGATTTCGCAATATTTGGATCTATTTCGTGGACGCTTGCCGTCCAATCTCGTATTGCAAGCTCCTCACGGTGCTATTCGTTGTGCGGTTCTCGGATGGGCGGATCGCGTCGCGACTGAAGATGAACTGATGCAGATGGAAGCTCTGACTAGTCAATGGATGGAGGCCGGCGCGAGGTCGTTTTGCACGGGGCTGGAGTACGAACCGATGCGGCGGGCAGATACGAATGAACTGATTCGTCTAGCGAAGATAGCAAGGCAATACGGAGCAATCTATGTCGCCCATCAGCGAGGCTATGCAGACAAAGTTCGTGAAGGCTGCAGGGAGACGTTCCTAATTGGCAAAGAAGCGGATATCCCGGTGCATATTTCTCATTTTGCGATGAATGAAACTGGTGAGCAGCTCATAGATGAGGCATTGCGTGAAGGGGTACAAGTAACGTTCGATATGTATCCGTATCCGGCGGGATGCACTCATCTTTTGATGGGTCTACCGGAATGGTTACAACAGGGACCGCCAGAGACCATCTTAGAGAAGTTACAGAAGCGGAGCGTGCGTGAAGCGATGAAAGATCATTTGGCACAGGCGTTTCCGCTGGATCGTGTTGTTTTCGCTGCAGTCGGTTCAGAGCAGCCTACTGGCTGGGAAGGCAAATCGCTAGGCGAAGTGCAGCAATTGCTTGGTATGCCGCTAGAGGATGCCGTCGCACATATTTTATTGGAAACGAAATTGCAAGCGTTAATGATCTATCATTGGCCGCAAGAACGTGTAGGGGAATTGGAAAGGACGTTTCAGCATGCGGTACATATGGTTTCCACTGACGGTGTGTATGTCGGGGACAAACCGCATCCGCGCGGCTTTGGTACCTATCCGAGAGTGCTTGGAGAGTTTGTGAGGAAGAACGGCTGGTTGACTTTGGAGCAAGCCATTTACAAGATGACCGGACTTCCCGCCCAGACGTTTCAAATTGCGAAGCGCGGTACGATACACGAAGGTAATTATGCTGATTTGGTCATCTTTGATGCCGATGAAATCATCGATACGGCGACGTTCGAGCAGCCTAGGCAAGCGCCTAAAGGAATTGATTATGTGCTGGTAAATGGACGGATCGTGTTAGACCACGGTCAAATATTAGACGGTCTCCACGGAGAGCTCATTAAGTGAAGATCGAATTCACAAACAGACTGGGGGCGTTTCGGAAATGAATCGACATATATACGATCAGATTAAGAAACGGGAAGGCTACGTCGAAGGTCCCGCCGTGAACGTATATAAGCCTTATGTGCCGGTCAAGATTGACGGCAATATTGCTTATGTCTCCGGCAATGTGGCCTTTTCCAACGGTGAACTACAGTATAAAGGACGAATTGGTGAATCGCTCTCGATTGAAGAGGGGAAGCGCTCCGCTGCGCTTGCGGCGATCAATACGCTCGAATTATTGGACAAGGAAGTCGGGCTGGAGCAGGTGGAATCGATTCTTAAGGTGACGGGCTATCTATGCTGTGCGGAAGGTGTCGAGCAACTGCCCACCATCCTGAATGAGGGCAGCCAAGTTTTCGTAGATGTGTTCGGAGAAGAGAACGGGAAGCATGCTCGTGCAGCAATTGGAGTTTATGTGTTGCCGCTGGGCGCCTCTTGCGAGATCGAGTTTATTGCCAAATTGAAATGAATAGATAGGAGTGCATACGATGAAGCTGCTAACTTTGCAAAACGATGGAACCCTCTCTTTAGGTGTGCAAACAGATGACGGCATTATCGATATCAAACAAGTAAAGAGCTTGTTTCCTCCCTCTTCACCCGTAGCCGATACGGTGGACGAAGTTATAGCGGGTGGAGAGCTGGCCTTGCAAGCATTGTCCCAATACATCGCATCGCTACAAGGAAAGATGATCACGTATTTGCAGCCTGGCGAGATTACATGGGGACCGTGTGTGACGAATCCGCAGAAAATCATTTGCATCGGATTGAATTATCGCAAGCATGCCGAGGAAACGAATGCTCCAATCCCGAAGACACCGATCATTTTCAGCAAGTTTAACAACACTCTTGCTGGACATCGTTCGGACATCAGAATACCTGAAGAGACGGAAAAATTGGACTATGAGGCTGAGCTCGCGATTGTCATCGGCAAAGAAGCTAGGAATGTGCCTAGACAATCGGCACTTGATTATGTATTCGGCTATGCGGCCGCTAACGATCTGTCAGCCCGTGATTTGCAGTTAAGAACGAATCAATGGCTGCTTGGCAAAACTTGCGATGGATTTTGTCCGCTCGGTCCATATTTGGTTACAGCTGATGAAGTGCCGGATCCGAATGATTTGGAAATTCGCTGTATTGTGAACGGTGAACAGCGCCAACACTCGCACACATCCGATATGATCTTCCATTGTGATGAAATCATCAGCTATTTATCCAAACATATGACATTATTGCCGGGAGATGTGATCTTGACAGGAACTCCGGAGGGCGTAGTGCTCGGTTACCCGGAAGAGCAGCAGCAATATTTGCAGCCCGGAGATATCGTAACGGTCGAGATCGAAAAGCTTGGCTCGTTACTCAACAGGATGATTTGAATACGCCGCGTCTTCGCTAGCCTTTGAAACCGTCGATCATAGACGGCTTCAAAGGTTTTTTTGTTTGCTTTTCATCTACTAACGAAATCCCTGCGAAATTTTTCCTGTGGACAACTCTTTTTGCATAGGACTACATCCGTTGCATTCGGCAACACTGTTTCTCTAGACCCACACTACTTAAGCAGTGTATGCTATCTTGAAGAGGGGGATTGCGGTTTGAATAACAACCATCACTATAAGCTAGCGGAACGCGCGGCGTGGCTGAGCATTATTGCATATATATTGCTTGCGGCGGTGAAAATTACCGTTTCCTTATGGTTTCATTCCAACGCGCTGTTAGCCGACGGTTTGAACAATTCCACTGATGTTTTCGTATCGGTGGCGATCTTGATCGGGCTTAGAATTTCCCGCAAGCCGCCGGATCACGATCATGCATACGGTCATTTACGTGCGGAAACCGTTGCCTCGCTCATCGCATCCTTTATTATTGCAGGTGTCGGCATTCAAGTAATCATCGATACGATCCGCGAGATTGCGGCAAGGAATGTTATGGAGGCACCGGACATGATTACAGCCTGGACGGCGCTTGTATGTGCCGCGGCGATATATGCCGTATCCCGATACAACTTGCGCATTGCCAAGCGAATCGACAGTCAAGCTGTGCACGCTGCGGCCATGGACAATCGTTCTGACGCACTGGTCAGCTTGGGCGCGTTCATCGGCATTGCAGGGGCGCAGTTCGGTATGCCATGGCTCGATCCGTTGACGGCGCTCATCGTCGGGATCTTGATTTGCAAGACGGCATGGGATATTTTCCGCGAAAGCACGCACCGCCTTACGGATGGCTTCGACAGTGCTTTGCTGCGTGAATATCGGCAGACGATCAAGAGCATTGAAGGGGTTCGATCGGTAAGGAAGATTCGGGCGCGCGTGCTCGGGAATGAAATATTAGTGGACGCCGTAATCTGCCTCACAGATAACAATATGAATGTCCATGAAAGCCATACGGTAACGGAGCAAATTGAGAAGCTGATGAGTGAGCGGCATCGCGTTGCCGAAGTGCATATTCATATCGAGCCGAAATAAACTGAACAACACCCTTGATTGGAATGGGTCCTAGAGAGGATGCATTTCAATCAAGGGTGTTGTTATTTTAAATAAGTGAATTTGTGGTTCGGGTCTTAAGCCAACATACGACCTTCGTCTGATCACAATTTCCGACAATGTAATGACGAAATGAAGACGCGCTTGATGTAAGCTCTTCATGAGAAGAAATTGCAACATACGAAAAATAGAAATTTGTGAACATGATCGGAGGAAATCATATGAATCAACGATTGAAAATCGGGATTATCTTAGGAAGCTCAAGACGAGGCAGAAAAAGTCCGCAAGTTGGGGAATGGGTGAAGAGCATCGCCGACGCAAGACAGGACGCTGACTACGAAATGGTCGATATTGCGGACTATAAGCTGCCGATGTATGGAGAAGGAGATGACAATGATCCAGGCGTAGCTGCCTGGGGACGCAAGATTGATGAACTGGACGGGTTCGTATTCATCGTACCAGAGTATAACCACAGCATCCCCGCGGTATTGAAAAATGCACTTGATTCGGCCTACAAGGAGTGGAACGACAAGGCGGCAGGCATCATCAGCTACGGTTCAACAGGCGGGGCGAGGGCAGCGGAGCATCTGCGTGGCATTCTCGGTGAGCTGCACGTGGCAGATGTACGGGTTCATCCGACGTTGTCGATCTTTACGGACTTCCAAGATTTTGAGCATTTTGCCCCGGCTGAACTACATTTGGAGAATGTGAACAACATGCTTTCGCAAGTGATCGGATGGAGTACGGCATTAAGAAGTTTGCGCAAGCAGGCAAAAGTAAAATAGGTAAGACTCTCCCTCATCCATGACATTTCGCGTCTGGAACTTTATAATGGAGTGAGGGAGGTCTGTCACAAATGGAATTTCATGCGGCACAAACGATAGAAGAGCGTATACAATTAGCGCGTGAGCTGGCCGATCGATTCCGTCAACGAGCGGAACAGATCGACAGAGCAGGCGCATTTCCTTTTGATAATATTGAGGAATTGAAACAGTCCGGCTACACATCCTTAACTGTACCCCGCAAGTATGGCGGCCAAGAAATATCGATGCTTGAGATGGTACGGCTGCAGGAAGTGTTGGCAACCGGGGATGGTTCCACAGCGCTGTCGATCGGTTGGCATGTCGGTACGATGAAAAATTTAAGCGAGAAAAATAACTGGGACGAATCCGTCTTTCGCATGCTGTGTGAAGATGCGATGAAAGGCGCGCTCATAAACGGTGCGGCCACTGAACCGGCGACGGGGAGCCCTACACGCGGCGGGACATTCCAGACGAAAGCAGTGAAAGACGGCAACTGCTGGGTCATAAGCGGTCATAAGACGTTCACAACGTTAGCTCCGGTGCTCGATTATTTTTTAGTGAATTTGACGGTAGAGGGCAAAGGGGAGGCGGCGACATTTCTCGTTCCGCGCACAGCGGAAGGCGTGCGCATCGAGGAAACATGGGACAGCGTGGCAATGCGCGGCACGGGTAGCCATGACTTGTTTCTCGATCAAGTGCGGCTAGAAGATCGGTTTTTGGTGGAATGGTTGGACGTAACGAGGAAGAACGCATCCGGCTGGCTGCTACATATCCCGGCTTGCTATCTCGGCATTGCGCAAGCCGCGCAGAGCTATGCTGTTCAATTCGCTAAGGACTACAAGCCCAATAGCTTGCAAGCGCCAATTATCAGCCTGCCCAATGTAAAAACGAAAATTGGCGAGATGGAATTCGAGCTCATGCGTGCGCGAGAATTTCTTTATGCGATTGCAAGTCGTTGGGATGAGTCCGATGAAGCAGCACGAAACCTCATGAAGCCGGAGCTCGGAGCAGTGAAAATGGCGGTTACGAATGCCGCGCTGCACGTAGTCGATCTTGCCATGCGGGTAGTTGGCGCGCACAGCTTGTCGCTAAGCAATCCGTTGCAGCGTTACTATCGGGACGTCCGAGCTGGACTGCACAATCCACCGATGGACGATATGACGATTCAGCTGCTTGCATCGACTGCCATTGAAAGGACATCCTAGTATGCTGGTGCAGCAAATCGCTGTAGATGAAGATAGGCTCTCTTTCGTTCGACATACTTCTCCATGATCATACAGTCATTCGCGAATCATTCCTGGTGAAGGTTGCATATTCACTGGGAAATTCCATAAGCATGTATTAAGTGATGTTTGTTACCGAAGTGAAACTGTATGGTGAGAATGGAGGGTGCAAGCATGAAATGCAAGTCATGTTCCGGTACCGGAATGGTGAAGTGCAAAGACTGCTCCGGAGAAGGCTTAGGAATCGGTCACAACAAATGTAACAGTTGTTCGGGAATCGGCTCCATCCGTTGCGAACCTTGCAACGGTAGAGGAAAGGTCAGCTTTTTTAGTCGGTTTCGTGCGGAGTGATGCCGCGATGCAAGCAAGGAAAACAAGATACGTTCGTCATTTGTTACGGGCTGCTGATGAGCAGTCTTTTTCTTTCACGAATGGTGCAAGGTGCAATTCCATGGTGCATCCATTCTGGCAGCTTCCCTCCCTTTTACCTTCTCCATATATAAGGAACACTAATTATTTGCATAAGAAATTGAAATATTATATTGACTCCGCAGTCACCCTTACCCTATAATTCATATATAATTACTAGGGATTATAAATAGTTTTTCGGATAGGGGTGCGTTCACTCATGTGGTTTACGGCTGCAGCTATAGGGTTAGCATTGTTTTTTGCTATGAATATCGGCGCTAGCGGGGCTGCGGCAACGATGGGAGTGGCATACGGCAGCGGGGCAATCCCGTATAAGCGATTAGCACTCGTGCTTGTAGCAGTTGGCGTGTTTGCCGGGGCATATTTGGGCGGTGGTGAAGTCGTCAAGACGATCGGCGGAGGCATTGTGCCGTCCGATCTGCTCACGGTACAGCTTGTCGTCATCATTTTGTTATCGGCTACCCTTACATTATTTATCGCGAATTTGCTCGCCATTCCGCTGTCTACAAGTGAAGTGACCGTCGGAGCGGTCGTCGGAGTTGGTGTCGCTTATCAAAATTTGAATGTGATGAATGTGACCAAGATCGTATCATTCTGGTTTCTCGTGCCTATCATTGCGTTCATTATGGCTTGGGTTGGTGGACGATTCATTCGCTGGCTTGAGCGGAAGGACAGCAGATGGAAAGGCAGCAAGCCGGGAGCCTGGAAAAATATCCTGATGCTACTGGTCATCCTTACAGGCTTCTTCGAAGCGTTCTCGGCTGGTATGAATAACGTTGCGAATGCTGTAGGACCACTAGTTGGAGCCGGTTTAATGGACGCTCAGTCGGGCATCTTTTGGGGCGGTTTGTTTGTCGCACTAGGGGCGATCTTGTTAGGCGGCAGAGTGATGGAGACGAATGGCAAGAAGATCACGAATCTTTCCCTCTTGCAAGGCGCCTACATATCGGGAACTGGCGGCTTGCTTGTAACTATCGCTTCCTTGCTGGGCATCCCGGTGCCGCTCACGCAAGTTACGACAACAGCAATTCTCGGGATCGGCACGGCAGATCACGGATTCAAAATTTGGCAAAAAGGCGTCATCGTAAAAATTATGAAAGTGTGGATCGTCTCTCCGCTTGTTTCGCTGGTCGTGTCATATTTCTTAGTGAAAGCATTCATCGAGCCGGATCCGTTTATTATCGTCCTGCTTGTCTCTTTACTCATATCAACGCTCGGCTTGAAGAGTCTGTATCATACAGCGCGGGCGGAGAAAAGTGTCGTCAATGAAGACGGCAGTGGAATTTGATGACATCGCGACTTCTCACAAGTCGTTGCACGTGCGGAGCCAGTTTGTACTGATTGATCGAACAAACTGGCTCAAGCCGTGGAGGGTAAGTCTCTCGTTGTATCCTCGTAAGTCTCTCTTCGTCTCCTAGCTGTCTCCCCGATTTGCCCGTTTTGTACGATTCATCACACAAAATTTTTGAAAAATGGCCATTTTTGTCGGGTTTGTATGATTTCTCATACAAAAAACCGCGTCAACGTCCATTTCCTCTGCAATTTGTACGACATTTCATACAACATCGCCAATTTCGCCTTTTCAACGAAATTTTTGTATGACATTTCATACAAATGCTCCCTCCTCTATTAGTGCCTCTATTAGTGCCTTCGCTAGTCCCTCCACTAGTCCCTTCACTAGTCCCATCACGAAACGGTGTCATCCACAAATTTTCTGCGCCATAACCGCACAAACGTTCTGGTTCATCTGTTATAATAAAGTGAACGGTTGATACGTTGACGAAAAGCTGGAGTTTTCGTGGAAAGTGAGGCATGGTAACGATGAAATTCATACATACAGCAGATTGGCATCTCGGCAAATTAGTACAAGGTGTATATATGACAGACGATCAGCGGTACGTCTTGCAGCAATTGGTCGATGCGGTTCAGACTGAACGGCCGGATGCGGTCATCATAGCGGGCGATCTATACGATCGGGCAGTACCGCCGACTGAAGCTGTCGATCTACTTGATGATTTGTTTGAGAAGATAGTGATGGAATTACAAACCCCCGTGCTTGCAATTGCCGGCAACCATGACAGCCCGGACAGGCTCGACTTTGCGACGCGTATTATGGAAGGGCAAGGGCTGTATTTGGCAGGTCAGCTTAAGGCCGATTTGAAGCCTGTTGTACTTTCCGATCAGCACGGCGAGGTGCATGTTTATCTCGTTCCTTATGCAGATCCGGCACAAGTGAGGTACATATTAGCGGATGAAGCGATCCGTACGCATGATGATGCGGCGCGAGCAATCGTCAGTAGAATTGAAGCGAACCTGGATCCGAACGCCAGACATATTTATGTGGGACATGCCTTTGTAACCCCAGGTGGTCAGTCGCAGGACAATACGAGCGATTCCGAACGTCCGCTTGCCGTTGGCGGGGCAGAGCACGTTCATGCCGAATATTTTGCACGGTTTCACTATGCTGCATTCGGTCATCTGCACCAAGCGCATTACGTACTTGCTGAGCATATACGCTACGCAGGGTCCCCGCTCAAATATTCGATCTCGGAAGAGCATCACAAGAAAGGCTATTACATGGTCGAAATGGACGGGCAGGGGAAAGTGCAGGTGGAAAAACGCGACTTCAAGCCGCTTCGTGAGTTGCGCCGCATCACAGCGAAGATAGAAGAGATTGAACAGACGCACACACCGAGCGACGACTATGTGTTCATCACGTTGACGAATGAGCATCCGGTACTCTTTCCGATGGAGAAAGTGAGAGCCGTGTATCCGAACGCTCTGCATGTGGAGCGGCGCGTTTCAGCTGGCGAGGTTGGCGGTGCCACGGCTCTTGATGAAGGTGCAGGACCACGCCGCAACGAGCGCGATCCGAGCGAATTGTTTGCCGCCTTTTATCAGGAAGTCACCGGACTTAAGCTGGATGAAGAGAAGAAGGAATTGTTTATGGATACATATCAACAGCTGCTCAAGGAAGAAGGTGAGCGGGCATGAGGCCGATCAAATTGACGATGACGGCATTCGGTCCATACCGGGACGAGCAGACGATCGATTTCACTGAGCTTCAGGATCATCGCTTGTTCGTCATTTCGGGGATGACAGGTGCTGGGAAGACGAGCATTTTCGATGCGATCAGCTATGCGCTTTACGGTACGGCAAGCGGTGAGGATCGCTCAGACTTCCGCATGCTGCGCAGTCATTTTGCTGGTGATGAGGTACATACGTCTGTAGACTTCATTTTTGCTTCGGGGAATCGAACATATCGCGTATTTCGTCAGATGGGACATCGGAAGAAAGGCAACAAGAATGAAACGGGCGGCAAGATCGAGCTTTATGAAGTGACGAATGGCGAAGAGACGCCTTGCGCACGTTTTACAGTAAGCGATGTGAATGCCAAGCTGGAGCAGATCATCGGTCTGACGAAAGAGCAATTCAGTCAAATTGTCATGCTGCCACAGGGCGAATTTCGCAAGCTATTGACATCGGAAACAGAGAATAAGGAAAACATCCTACGGCGCATATTCCGCACGCAATTGTATGAGCGGCTGGAGGCGAAGTTTTATGAGCAGAGCAAGCAGCTGCGCGACCGTCATACGGAAGCGAATGCGAAGCTTACTGTGCAGATGCATCATGCCGCGGAAACGATGCCGGAGCGGGAAGGTAGCTTGCTAAGCGAGACGTTGCAGCAAGAAGTATATAGTCCGAGGCAAGTCATGGATGGACTTAGAGCCGAACAAGCCTATTATGCAGAGCAGACGAAGCATGCAGAGCAGAAGCGGCAAGCGCTCGCCGAGAAGCTGCAAGCGTTGGAGTCGCAATATCTGGATGCCAAAGAGTTGAACATGAAGTTCGCCGAGCTAGAGCAGCAACGCGCCAAAATGTCGGAATTAGCCAGCCGTCAGGAAGCGATGCAGGCGATGGAGCAACAGCTCCAGCGCGCCGAGCAGGCAGCTCGCTTGAAGCCGTATGAAGAACAAGCCGTACAGGCAGCGCAAGCAGCCGAACGCATCGCCTGGCAGCATCGCGAGGCTGAAAGGCATGCGCAATCCGCCAAGCAACAATTAGCGGAAGCCAGAGCGCATTATGAGCGTGAAGCCGCGCGCGAGGAAGAACGCAAGCGTGCAGAGGCAGCGTTGAATCGTTTGCGGGAGCTGGAACCGGTAGTCGCATCATTAGACCATAAACGGCGGGAAGTAGCCGATCTGCAGGCGAAGCGAGCAGCGCTCATTAGTGAGCAGGAACAGTTAGATCAACGAATCGCGGAACACAAACAAATTCTTCAGCAAATGTCAGACGACATTGTTTCGTTAGAGTCAGCCGTCCAACATTTGCCGAGATTGCTTGAGCGACTTGACCGCAAGCGGCAGAAAGCAAGGCTTCTGCAAGAGCTTGTTGGTCTCGAGCAGCAGCTTGACAAGTGGGCGGAAGCAGAGGAACAAAGCGTTAAGCAGCTGGAAATAAGGCGCCGTGAGCATGATGAAATGGAAGCTGCATGGCTGGAAGGACAAGCTAGCTTGCTGGCGATGCATCTGCATGAAGGTCAGCCGTGTCCGGTGTGCGGAAGTGTGGATCATCCGAGGAAAGCGACGGCAGATTCACCACTACCGTCTCGTGAGCATCTGGCGAAGCAGAAGGAAGCATTGCGTCAGGCAGAGCAGGAATTACATGCTGCACAAGCACAAATTGCTGCAGCCCAGGCGAATAAACAAGGGAAACTTGAGCTTCTGCAAGAGTATGGGATTGCGCCGGAGCATTTTGCATCGCAGCTTACGGTCGTCATCTCTGAAGGCAAAGCACTAAGTCAAGAGGTCGCACAGTTGCAGAAGCAATCCGACAGACTAGCTCAGTTACGTACGGAACATAAGCAACGGCTAGAACAGTCGGAGCGCATCGCATTAGAGCGCGAGCAAACGTTGCAAAGCTTGCAAGAAATCGCTGTACAGCATAGCAAAGTAAGCGCGCTGCTGGAAAGCGAGCTGGAACGCATTCCAGCCGGGCTGCAAGCGCCGGAGCAGCTTGCGAGTGAAATCCGCGAGCAGCAAGCTCAGCTGGATAAGCTGACAGCGGCTTGGCAGGAAGCGCAGCGAAGGCTGCAGGAAGCGGACAAGCTAGCGGCGGAAGCATCGTCGCTGTTAAGCAGCGCAGTCAAGCAGTCGCACGAAGCGGCGCTGCAAGCAGAGCTGGCTGAACGCAGATTTATAGAGGAAATAGAGAAGGCCGGATTTGGCACCAAGGAACAATATGCAGCGGCGCAAGCTAGCGAGCGGGAGCGCGATAGCTGGCGCGAGCAGCTTTCGCACTACCGGGATGCATGTTTGCTAGTCCGTGAGCAGGTGCAAACCTTGGAGCGAATGCTGCAAGACAAGCAGCCGGCAGACTTGTCCGTCCTTGAAGCCGCTGTGAATGAGAAGCGACAGGAGCTGGATATTGCCACGGCACAATTGCAATCAGCTGCACGCTTTGAGAAGGATGCGAAGCAATTGCTTCATGCTGTCGATCAAGCTTATCAAAGTGTAACACAGCTGGAAGCTGAGCTTGCCAAGGTGCTGGATCTTTATCAAGTGATGAAGGGCGATAATCCGCTCAAAAATGTCATTTGAAGTCGGTATATTCTCATCGAATATTTGGAGCAGATTTTGCAGGCTGCGAATGTGCGTCTGCAAGCCCTATCGAACGGTCAGTATTGGCTGCAGCGCAGCGATCGACTGGAAGCAAGGGGGAGACAAAGCGGTCTTGGGCTTGACGTTGATGATGCGTATACCGGACAAAATCGCGACGTGAAGACCTTGTCTGGCGGTGAGAAATTTAACGCGTCTTTAGCGCTGGCACTTGGGATGACTGATGTCATCCAAGCGCATCAAGGAGGCGTATCGATCGAGATGATGTTTATCGATGAGGGATTTGGTTCGCTTGACGAAGAATCGCTCAACAAGGCAGTGGCCACGCTTATCGATCTGCAGAAGAGCGGTCGCATGATCGGCGTCATCTCGCACGTGCCGGAACTCAAAGAAGCCTTCCCGGCCATCATCGAAGTGACGAAGACGCGGGAAGGCTCCAGCCGAGCGACCATTCGCATCAAAGAATTCGCATCAAGTGATGCGGACTATAAGGACTATAAGGGTGGCAGCTTTCTATATTTTTTTCTAGCGCGGCTCGTACGCGAGACAGCGGCTTTGCTTCCGCGTCTTGCGTATGGCCGCTCGTCCGGCGCTTAGCCTTCGGTAGCTTACTGACCTCCTGAATTCGATACGGATAATACAAATTCAGAGATACATCATGCACATAATACAGATCCAATTCTTGTGAATGCCGAAGAATTTGTTGATCGCGCCGCAGCGTGTACAGCAATTCCAATGGTTGTCCTTGCAATTGATCCGCTGGTGAGAACAGGGAGGCTGTTCATGCGAATGCGGCGTTTGCCATAGACGGATAACGTATAAAGGAGAAGGAGAATAAGCAAAGCATAAGGCTGAAACACATAATCGTGCCAAGTGGCGGTTCCGCTAAGGAAGACGAGTGAATATTTGTCTCGAAGAAGAAGAAAAGCAGACAAGCAGTTCCCGCATACAGCAGCGAGATGAAGATGAAGTTTACCCTCCGCTTGGTTCCCCATAAGATTACCCAGCAAATGGCGATACAGACCCCATAGCCGCCAAAGCGATGATGACGGTCGGCAGCTGTGTCCACATGAACTGCACAATGAGTCGCGGCAAACCGACATGGCCGATCCACAGCATCAATGCATTCAGCAGCACGTATAAGGCGAAGAGGCGAAGCAACTTATACAGAGCAAGACGAGGTTTGGGCAGGAGAAGCTGATCAAGCGCTCGCAACGATGTGTGGCTTGTCACCTGCATCAAACAAACGGTTGTAACTACAATTACGGTCAGAACAAACATTTCCCATTGAGCTAATTGCTGCAACATCTGGATTTCCACGGACGACAACTCCTTGATATGCGCATCAGCGGCAAGGATGTATTCAGAGACCACGCATCAGTCAACATTTTCTTTATTATAAAGGGGATGGCCAAGCCTGTCCAACTTATGTAAGCGCTTGTAATCTTTCTGTG
>CAVWLN010000023.1:0-153059 GCA_963755735.1 uncultured Paenibacillaceae bacterium | reverse complement strand
GTCATTGTTTGTACCGAGAAAGAAATGCCACACGACTTGTTCAACTTCTCCGTTGCGCAGCAGCTCGGCATCCTTCTCGAGCTGCACCATTATGTAATCGTTATAAGTGTAGAAAGCTTGATGAATCGTAAGATCAGACGTGAAGCAATCGATTTCTCTTACGCCAATTGACGTGTCCATTTGATGAGTTTTGCAGCCTTTTTGCAGGCGAAGCCATTTGGCGGCGTCCCGCTCCGAAACAACATTTGCAGCTTGTCCATACGGCTGCGGTTCCTGGAACAAGGCCGCCGCTTCATCCGGTGTAAAGAACTGTTTGGCGAAGCCCGAATACGTTCGGATCAGATCGATGCCGCGCATATATTCCACCGGATCGGCTACCAGAACGCTTGCCGTCGCGTGATGTTCATAGCCGAACAGCTTCTGGAACATTGGCGGCAGGCGAAACGGCAAGCGAAGCTCGGCACTTACAGTCTTCTCTACAATTTTATTTTCGTAATACAGTTCACCGGTAATGCCATACGGGACTGTAAACGAACTTCTCCGTAGCTTCCGTTCCGCCAATGATCCATTGTCGTCCTCTCCCAGCTGAGGGATTCGCACCATGACCGGATTGCCCGCTCCCCCTGACAAGAAGGGCAATGTGCCGTGGGATGTAAGCCGCCAATACAGTCCGTCTCTGCTGCCGGGTTCAACGTGTCCCGTAACCGCATCTTTGTAGCTGTTATCCCATACGTACGAAGCACGCTCGGCTGCCATTTCTGCGACGTTGTACAACATGACGCGAGCATATATGATCAAACCTGCAAGCAAGCTGGTCACGATCATAAGAAGTAATACGGGGAACCAAATGGACAGCTCAAGCGTCATGCTCCCGCCGACGTTGCGAACGAATGACTGCTTCAATCTGGATACAATCCTGGCGGCAAATCTTCCCCGATATTCGTAATCGTGTCGTCTGTTTGCTGGAACAGATCTGACACCCATTGCAAAATCCATTCGCGAAATGCGAACGCGACGAGGACAAGAACGGCGATGATAATAATAATTTCCAATGTGCCGATTCCTTGTTCGTTTGACCAGAACGCTCTTATTTTGTGCATCATTCAATTCACCTCACTTCCTTTGGCAATCAAAATTCATGTGCATGGTAGCAATGCTTTTTAACCACTGACGAACATGACGGCTGGAGCGCCGACGATCAGCAGGATGGCCACAAAGATAAGCATGAGTGGAAAGATCATCTTAACGCTCGTTTCTTCTGCTTTTTGGCGCACGAGCGACAACCGTTTGTTCCACATTTGCTTGGAAATATCGAGCAACGTATCTAAAGTCGCATCACCTCCTCGCGTCGTATGGGTCAGCAAGATCGTCACGACGGATTTCATGTCGCTCGTATCCGCTGCCCCTGCCATCTGATGAAGCACTTGCGATAGTGATGTCTGCGTGGACAATTGACCTGAAGCTTCTCGCACCATGCTCGGCAGCGGGCCCGCCTTATCCTTCCAACGCTCTCCTATATTGCGCAGCGCTCCGGCAACCGTTAACCCTGCAAACAAATAAATGACTAACACTTGCACAAATTCTGGCAAATCGTACGTAATCTGATCACGAATCGCTGCGGCTGCACCCAGTTCCCGTTGATAGCGCATGATCGGATAGCCTGCGGCGCACACCAAGCCTAAGATCAGCCAAACTCCGTCGTGCAAGCATAGCGCACCAATCATCCCGAGGAATAAGCATAAACTGCTGACCGATAAGACGTGCGTCCACCAGTCAAGCGAACGAAATTCACTCTCCGCTGTTTGCCTTCTCTGAATGCGCAGCGCTGCTGCAAGCCGGAAGGAGACAAACGGCAGCATGCGGTCTGCAACGCGAGCAAGCGGCTGTACGAACGGAAACGAAATGGATGCGAAGTTTAATTTCACATTTTGCCCCTCCTCAGCATCCAGAATGACCACACATGCCCTACAATAATGAACAATAACGCCAAGCTCATGACGAGTCTTCCTCTTCCGACATAAAGCGGCTCAGCGTATGCGGGAGAACCGAAAATGACGAGTGCGATCATCGCATAAGGCGCAATGTTCATCATCACAGCCTCCAGTCGTTTCTTGGCCAATATGACGGCGAGATCTTGTTCTGCCTGAATCTTGTCAATGATCAGTTCAGCCGTACGCCGCAAATGAAGCAGCAGGTTGCCGCCGCTGCGGCGAAAGACAGACAACGTTTCGGCGAACGCCTTCATATCCGCTAATTCCCACTCATGCGCAGCATCGATTAGCGCCCTTTCCACCGGCTCTCCTAACGCCACGAGCTGGTTCAGCTTGCTGATTTGCGGCAGAAGCAAATTGCTTTCGTGCCAAGCTTCACGGCGCATATCTTGTTCAATTTCCCGAAAGGCTGACTCGAGCGAATGACCGGCATACAATGCAGAAATCAACGATTGCAAGAATCTCGAAAATTCCAATTGCAGTAAGCGTTGTTTGCGTGCATGACGCAGTGCATTCCATAACGGAAGCAAGATTAAGCCTAGGGGCAACAAGAGGAGGACGCCAAGCATATGCTGATAAAACAACCAACCGACAAACCCAGACGCGCAACAACCGCACACGGCCGGAACAATTGTCTGCTTACTGCCCCGCTTACGCAAGCTTCGGATAAAGTTCATCATCACTTCCACCTGCTTTCAGCCATTTCTCCTTTCGCATCAGCCGGTTACCGGTATATACGAGTTGCCCTGCAAGTCGCCCGTCCGCTGTCAGCCCTTGCTCCTGAAATTGAAAGATTGGATTTACCTGGATTTCTCCGTCCTGCATGCCGCATACTTCACAAATTTCGACAACTCTGCGCGAATAATCTCGCAGCCTTTCGATATGGATCATAATGTCGAGCGCGGCACTGATCTGCTTGCGAATCACCGGAAGCGGGAGCGGGCTGTCTGACAAGACCATCGTCTCCAAGCGGGAGAACATATCGCGAATCGAATTGCTGTGACCGGTTGAAATCGAGCCGTCATGGCCGGTATTCATCGCCTGCAGCATATCGATCGCTTCACTGCCACGAATTTCCCCTACGATGATACGATCGGGCCGCATGCGAAGCGATGAGCGAATAAGCTCACGGATCGGAATAGCTCCCTTACCTTCGATATTCGCATTGCGCGCCTCAAGTCTGACGAGATTGTTCAAGTGCAGAAGCCTTAGCTCCGCAGAGTCTTCTATCGTAATCACCCGTTCATCGCTAGGGATGCATCCGGATAGCGCGTTAAGCAGCGTAGTTTTGCCAGTACCCGTCCCTCCGCTGATGAAGATGTTGTATCCGGCCGTCACTAGCTTCGTTAAGAAATTGACCGCTTCCTCAGACAACATGCCGCGCCTAGCAAGCTCAGGCAAATCAGGCGTAGTCGCAGGAAACTTTCGAATCGTTAGCGTAGGCCCGTTCAAGCTGATCGGCGGCAAGACAATATTCACCCGCGACCCGTCACGCAGTCTGGCATCGACGATCGGCGAAGAGGTGTTGACGACACGATTGACTTGTGAAGCAATTAATTGAATGCAATCATCCAATCTTTCCGCTTCTGTAAATTTCACATCCGATTTCTCGATGCGACCGTTTCGTTCGATAAATATTTCATCATAGCGATTCACCATCACTTCTGTGATCGTCGGATCGTCCAGGAGCGGCTGCAAAGCATCATAGCCGCGCATCGCATGAAAAATATGCTCGATCAAGCGCCTCTTCGCATCTAGCGACATTTGCTGTTCAGCCGCATAACGAAACACTTCATCCTCGATCCATTCGCGCACTTGATCGTCGTCAAGCTCTCCCATCATACCGATGCGGCTTTGGATTCGTTCCCGAATCAGCTTGATTACAGAGTCATCCACTTGCTACTCACCTCCCGCGCTCACCGGATCAGCTAGCATCCGTAGCAATTGCGTCGGTATCGCTTCATCTGACAGTAAATCCGCCGACAGTCCGCCGGCACCACGAATGTGCGGAATGACGATGTCCGCATTCTCTTCAATGACCGAAATCGGTGCATGCTCCATCGCCTGCACTTGATTCACGATGAGCTTTACTCGATGCTCGTTCACAAACGCAGCGAGTTCCGGGAAATCATGCAGTTCCTTTCTGTTCCATGGAACGACTATCCAACACTCATCATGTTGAATTTGCTGCTCGAGCAGATCGTCCAGCCAGTGTGCATCCGCATCGAGTACAATTTGGCTAAATCCGTATTGCTGGAATTTCTCGAACAACATATTCAGATGCTCGCTTTTGACATCTCGCAAATCTCGCTTTACAACCGCAGGCCGGAAGCAATGAACAGATGAAGGCTCATGCGGAGCACAATATAGATGCCATTTATGATCCAGTTCATCGGGTCTTGTGGTCAGCATGTATAATAAGCGGGAGAAATCATATTTGCTGTCTGCAACGATGTGCGGCTTCGGGTATAATTCCAAGTTGACATACAGCACTTTCTCATCACGCATGGCAAGCGCCCTGGAAAGCGCAAACGCGACCGTCGTCACGCCGCTTCCCCCGTATGGTGAAACAACAGCGGTGATCTTGCATTCGCCGCGAATGCCAACACCTTCCGAATGGTCATGCTGTGATTGTTCTACATAACTGTCATACAACGCTTGCAGCAATTGTGAAAGTGGCTGGTACATCTGGAGTTCATGCTGTTCGTCGTGAACCGTCTTCACAAATCGATAAATGCGCTCTGCTTGCAAACTGTGCAGCGAGTTACACGCTTCATACAACTGATCATCCAACAAGACAAAACGGAATGCTGTAGATTCAGCTGTACAAAAATCGATCAAGCTCTGAACCTTTGTAAACGAGTGCAATCGTACTTTGTCGTTCCAATGGCTGGTGCGGACATATCGCGCAAACCTCTGCACGTAATCTTGATTGACACTAGCTAATACGATCTCTAGCAAGCTTCTAACCTCCTTTCCGCTTGGGTCATAGACGAAAAAAAAGCACGCATCGACACTTAGCATGTGTCGACGGTGCTTCCGTCTTTAAATGTAATATTTAACTATATTTGTATTATAATATCATTTATTCGTGAATGCAAGGGAAAATCGATCAGATTTGCTACTGAAGCTGATACCTGCTTCCCTTGCGTTTCATTTAAGTTCGGGCGAATAGTCGACGCCGCGAGCTTCTCTTCAATTTCTTATGCAGATTCAAGCCACATGCTTTCAACAGCGGTGCATATAGATCCAACGAAGTCAGCCTGCCGCTGTCTTGCGGTATTTTCACACGAATCGGTAGCGGCAGCTCCCGCCATATGCGAGCGTCTGTCGAGCTTTGCATATGAGCAGCAATATGTAACGACCCTTGTGAATCTGCCCTTGAGACGAGCTTTTCCAACCGCTGTTCAATGTCTTTCCTATACCACTTATACGTTCTAGCATCTAGTGCAATGACGAGATGATCCGCTCTGTTCATCATATCTTTGACGAACTCATCGTCCAGTCTGTGCCCGACATCAATGATGGTTACAGGCGTACGGATGAAAAGGAGCGAGCTGTACCACCTGTCGAGCCCGATGCTGCATCCTTCCGTTTGCGGCGGCATCGGGTACCAGACGATAGATCGACTCTTCCATTCGGCGTGTGTCTCATCTTTGTGCTTGCTCTCCCGTCGTTCAATCAAATACGTGTAATCATTAGGTGCCTTATCCTCTCCTCCCAGCATATACACGTATTCGGGATGCTTCGCATATTCGACGACTGAACACGCCAAATCTAATTGCTCCAATGCCGCAGCCAGCCCGCACGCCGTACGGGTCGCGCCAGCTCCGGGATATAGAGAGGCGACGACGATAAACCCGACTTTATGCGACCCTGCTTGGCCTTCAACACGCTGTCCGCCTGACCGCTTCGGATCCGATTGCAGCTTCGCATATACCGACTGGAAAGCTAGCTCAGCCTTTACTTCTGCTGCTGATGAAGGGCGGTCTTCCGGCAGCTCACTTAATAGCTTAAGCAATAGCTCCCGCAGTGCTGGTGAAATGTCCGGCAAGCCTGTCCATACATCTTGTGCAGATTCATAATATTTCCCTCCGCTCAGCATGTAATATAGAACACCGCCAAGCTGATACAAATCCGTGCGCTCGTCCGTCTGCCTGCCGCTTCGTTGCTCAGGAGCCAGCGAAGCAGGTGTTCCTAGCTCTATCGTGTCGTTCTGCTGATTCTCCTTATACTGCCTGGCAATGCCGAAGTCAATCAAATGCACGTGCTCGTGCCCATCAAGCATCACGTTATCCGGCTTCAGATCCCGGTGGATGAGCGGGTGCGGCTTTTGTCCATGCAAATACATCAAAATATTACATAGCTGCATACCAATTTGCACGACAAACGATTCGCTAGCCTTGCCTCGCTCTCGTGTCCACTCTGTAATCGTCTGACCTTTCACAAGCTCCATTACCAGATAAGACCTGCTGAGCTCGGGAAAGTGATAGTAATCGACGATGTCCGGTAAGTTCGGATGATCGAGCTTCAACAAGATTTCTGCTTCTCTGTCGCTCACATCGGTGCTGCTCTCGCCTGCAATCCATTCCTTCACGGCCCACCGCTTACCGCTTAGCTTCAAATCTTCGGCAGCGAATACTCTTCCCATGCCGCCTTGACCGATGCACTTGACAATCCGGTAACGATGAGCCAGTACGTCGCCTGTTTGCAAGCCTCTCCACATGATTCATTCCCCCCTCTATACAAAGAAAAAAAGCACACGCATCTGTCTACAAGACAGGATGCGGTGCTTCCGCTTTAGAGATGTCAGGAGTTAGGAAACCTGATCTATTGTTCAACTTTACAATATATTACCATTTTATATAAATGCAATCAAGTCTATTTTTCAATAAGCGATAAAAAATATGAATAAGGGTTAGAAGAAATTTCGTACGAAGAGGAGTTGATTACCATTTACTAACGGATTGGCTTCGTTATATAATCTTTACGTGAGAAAAAAATGGGAGAGGGATGAAACCTGATGAATTCAGTCGATCAAGCAAACATCAATAAACAATGCGAGATTTTGAAGAAAAGAATTACGAGTATGGTGTTAAAGGAAAACTCCAAAGGCTTGAACAGTCACGAAACACTTCTCAAGCAAGCCGCCATCCGCCAATATTATCGATTGAACCATCAAGCGCATCGCTAAGCTGAAGGCTGTCCCTGCTGCGGCGGAAATTTTCTGCCGCAGCAAGGACAGCTTTTATCTATCAAGCATGATTTTGGCTTATACTTTCAACCACGGTCTTCCGCGATCCCAATCGACGATTAGCGGCAATTCATACAATTTCGACAGATGCTCCGGCGTCAAGATGTCTGACTTCTCACCAGCTGCAATCAGGCGCCCGTTGTGAAGCAATGCCGCATGGGTAAAGATCGGAATAATTTCCTCACTGTGGTGCGTCACGTACACCATTTGCAAATCTTCATTTTCTAATCTTTGAATATCTTCTAAAAATTTTTCGCGTTCATATAAGTCCAACCCTGAACACGGTTCATCAAGAATGAGCAATTTCGGTTTCTGCATCAGGATACGTGCGAGCATTACCTTCTTGCGCTCCCCTTGTGACAAGGAACCTAACGGTTGATCTTTCAGATGTATAATGCCGAGCTGTTCCATCATTTGCTCGCATTGCTCGATCGTCTCCTGCGGCAATTTGTGATAGATTCGCAAAAATCCGTACGGACCCGAAGCGACGATTTCCCAAACCGGATCGCGTAACACAAATTTCTCGAATAACGATTGGCTCATATAACCGATCTGTTTGCGCACTTCACGTACGTCAACTTCGCCGTAACGCTGGCCAAGTACAGTGATCGTGCCGCTCGTCGGAAACGTATAGCCGTTTAACATTTCGAGAATGGTCGTCTTCCCTGAGCCGTTGCGGCCAAGGATGACCCAATGTTCACCAGGCTTCATACTAAGTGTGACATCATCCAGTATGACTCGCTTATGACGTATAAAGCGAATGTTGTGCAAGTCGATCACGTTAATGGTTTCCCTCCTGCTGCAACTCGTTCCAACACATTAGCCGGCATGGGATGCTCGTAGATGATCACATTGTCTGGCTTGTGTTGTTGTAATAGTTCGTACATATTCATTCTACCTGATCGACTTGAAGAATGTAAATAAATCTCGTTCGCATAATAGCCCTTCTCTACCATTTGCTTCACCAGGTCGAAGCCTGTCGGTTCCCCGATCCCCAAATCATGGTCAAGAGAAAGGATATCGACTTTGCAATTCCCGAGCAGCAATAAACATTCTTCAACGTTCCGAGCCAACACAAAACCTTTCGGGCAGGGTCGAAAATCGTCCAAATAGACATTGATCATCGTCATCTTCATATTAACTCCTTCATTACCAAATAAAGACCCCAGCTTTTCTATTTCTCCATATATATAAGACGTTGTAAGCGCTTGATTTGTTGTGCATGTGTGCAACTATTTTTTTCTGGTGTTTCCAAAATGAGTGGCAATTCTCGCATAAATTCGACACTTAGTAGCTGCGCGAATGCCTCCCAGCCAATCTCTCCTTCGCCGAGCGGTGCGTGGCGATCTCGTCCACTTCCGGAAGCGTACAGCGAATCGTTTAGATGGATGACCTTGAGCTGCTGCCAGTAGGCAAGTCGTTCTCCTTTCAGCAGCAATTCCTCACTGTTCGTTCCCGTCCAGTAGCCACTGGCAAACGCATGACAAGTATCAAAGCAAAAACCGATCTTCTCGGGGAAATCACATAGCTTGCGAATTTGTGTCAATTCTTCAAACGTTGTCCCCATACTGCCTGTAACGCCTGCTTGGTTTTCTAGTAAGACCAGTGATTGCCCGTGCCAATCTTTGAGCAATTCGTTCAAGGAGCGAATAATAAGCTGATAGCCAAGCAGCTTGTCTGCGCCTTTGTACTTGCCAAAATGTACGACTAGCCCGATGGCCCCGCAGGCTTCGCAAATTTGTAAGTCATTGCGAAGGCTGTCGATCGTCACACTCCGCAATTCGTCGTCTTCCACTGCTAAATTGACTGGGTAAGACGTATGCACGACAGATCGCATATGATGCTTCATGACAAACTGTCGGCAGGCTGCAGCATCGCGCTCGTCGAACTGCTTGACAAGTAAGCTGCGCGGATTTTTGGCGAAAAACTGATATGCGGTCATTCCTTGACTGTGCGCCCATCTGGCCGCGGCCAAATACCCATGGCGTATGCTAATATGAGTCCCAATATCCATACTGCTCACCTTTGACATGACATACAGAAATACGTTTTGCGCGAGCGGATGGTTTCAAGAATGATTTCATGACCGCATCTTTGGCAAGGCTCGCCCTCGCGATCATAAACGCGCAGATAAGCCGTCATACCGCCTGTTAACGTATCTCCCTGATAAAGCGGATGGTCCATATAGCCGCCGAAGCGGACCGCTTCCTGCAGCACGCTTCGCATCGCTGCAAGCAAGTGTTCACATTCCTCACGGCTTAAAGTGGAGCAGCTTCGCGTAGGACGGATTCCCGCTACAAAGCATATTTCATCCGCATAGCAATTACCGATGCCGGCCAGCACGGCTTGGTCACACAGCACCGGCTTTAAAGCGCCGCGTTTTTGTGACAGTGTATCGTATAGCCGGTCTGCTGTGAAGTCAGCTTCGAAAGGATCTGGCCCGTATTTGGCGCGAATTCGTTCTACGCCTCGTTGGTCGTGCAAATGCAAGTATCCGAGCCGCAATTGGATAAGTGACAGCCGCTCCCGCCCAAAGCCGAGCATCACTTGCACCGTTCGCTTCGGCGTTTCGTCCTCGCTGCCCCAGAACATCCAGCCGCCCAGCATCAAATGCAAGACGAGCGCTCGATCGTTTTGCAGCCAGAAGATCAACTGCTTCGCCATACGTTCCAATCGGGTGACGGTTTGGTATTGCACTGCTTCACGAAATTGCGAAGCCGTCACATTTAAGGACTTTTCGCGGCTGACTTCGACAGTGAGAATCGATTTCTGGACAATTCGCGGCTCCAGCAAGCGGCGATACGTTTCCATTTCCGGCAGTTCAGGCATACTGCTTCCTCCTACAGGTGCTGGCGCACGTTTTTGTTTATTTTGGCAACCAGCCAGTCATTCCTATTATGTCCGACGCAGCAGGCATTGACACGTGCTTATTCATGATCCTGCCATATTTTTCTCTGATCGCCAACAATCCCTATTACACATCCTAAACCTGACAGCATAAACGGATCGCTGGCAGGGGTAAGCTGTAGAAGGGGTACGTTCCTTGCTTAATTTCTGAGGAGGGATCATAGTAGATGGCGAAGCCAGACAACCGAAGTGACAACGTGCAGAAGCTGCAGGAAATGACGCAAAACACGCTGGAAAATTACCGGGAAGCGGAAAACTATTTGCAGGCTCATGAAGACGAGATGAACCCGCAAGAAGCAGAGCAAATCCGTGAAAAAAATGAACGGCGCGCTGCTAGCATTGAAGGATTTCGCGATGAAATTAAGGACGAAGCTCACGATCAACATCAAACCTAAGCGCCTCTAACGTAAGGCACAAAAATGAAGAGCCGCACTTTTGCTGGCTCTTCATTGTTATGTTTTCAGCTCATTCTTTACTTCGTCGTTAGCCGATCAATTTGGTAGCGGTAACCGTCATAAGCCGTATACACTTCCGGATGAATTTCCGAAGCTTCTACAGCGAGCTGTTTGACCGCTTCCCCTTGATACCGCGAGCTAAAGTGCGTCATGATAAGTGCTTCTGCTCCAGCTTCCTTGGCGATTTGTGCAGCCTGCTTCGCTGTCGCATGGTAGTATTTGTGCGCCAGCTCAGCCTTATCCTCGGCAAACGTCGCTTCGTGCACGAGCACTTGGACGTCTCGCGCCAGCTCTATAGCAGTGCGAGTAGGTCTTGTATCGCCCATAATCGCAAGTTTGCGGCCGGGAATATCAGGGCCGACGTATTGCTTGGGATCATACAGCTTCCCTTGATACTCCACTGGAGTCTTGCTCATCTTCAATTGCTTGTATATCGGGCCAGGGGCAACGCCGTCCGCTAACAGCTTGTCGCTGAGCAAAGTTCCCGGAACATCATGCTCGACAATGCGGTAGCCATAGCTGTCGATGCGGTGCTCGAGCTTGCCGCATTCGACTGTAAACTGAGCGTCTTGAAACACGATGCCTTCCTCGATTTCGACAATGTGCAATTCGTAATCGATTCGCGATCCGCTGATCGAGATTGCGGTCTCGATAAAGGCTTGAATGCCCGGTGGACCGTAAACGGTTAGCGGCGCAGTGCCGCCTTGGTATGCGCGGCTTGTAATTAGACCCGGCAATCCGTAAATATGATCTCCATGAAGATGTGTAATAAAGATGAGCTGAAGCCGGCTTAGCTTGAGCGATGAACGCATAATTTGATGCTGCGTGGCTTCCCCGCAGTCAAATAGCCAAAATCCGCCCCTCTCTTCCTGCATGGATAAGGCGACGCCCGTCACATTGCGTTCCGGGGACGGAATGCCGGCACCCGTTCCAAGAAAGATTAATTCCATACATCGAACTCCTGTTCCGTTAGCCGTTATCGTTCCAGCTTGTCCACGTTGAAATACCTCGCCTCAGGATGCGCAAACACCATCGCCGATACGGAAGCTTCCGGCTCCATCATAAATCCTTCGGTCAGCTTTACGCCGATATCCTCCGGATTCATTAACGCGAACAGCTGGCTTTGATCCTCCAAGTTCGGGCAAGCCGGATAGCCGAACGACACACGAATTCCTCTGATATCTGGCGGCAAATCGTTGCTGCATCGTCATATCGCCGGATCGGGAATTCCCCAAGCATCGCGCATCATATGATGAATCCGTTCGGCGAATGCCTTCCGCAGTCTCAAGCGCAATGGATTGCAACGCGTGGGAACGAAGATAGTCGCCTTTCTCCTTCCACTCATTTGACTTTTCCATAATGCCGCTGCCACAAGTGACGACGAGGAAGCCGACATAATCCATCTCCCCGCTCTCTCGCGACTTTAGGAAGTCTGCCAGACACAAGTACGGCTCCACCTGCTGACGCGGGAACGTGAAAGTTTGCAGAACCTTCGACGTATCCTGTGGATCATAGACGTATATCGTATTTCCTTCCGACTGCGCCGGGAAAAATCGGTACATACCTTGTGGACGTAATAATGTTGTTCTCCTCGGACTCGCGCAATATGTCGTCGATCGACCGCCTTCAATTGCAACGCTTTCTCGTCACCTTCGGCAAGTAATTTGCTCACTTTTCCTTTCAAGCCGAGATGATGGCCGAGCAGCATCTGCATATTGATATACGGTAGCAAGTATTTAAGCGGATAATCGCGCAGCACATGACGATCCAAATCCGGCGGAATGGAAACCGCGAAATCTTGACGATATATTAGAACGCATAGGAGTCACGGATTTCGTGGAAGCGTCTGCTTCTGCCGGCCCCCTGCACATCGGATGATTGCGCTGCGCGCAGCTCTTCGATCAATAGCTGCTTCTGCTCCGGGTTCATCAGTTTATTGGCAAGATCGAGACCGTTCATGGCATCCTTTGCATAGATGACAAGACCGTCATATTCAGGAGCGATGCGATTGTTCGTAAACTTTCTCGTTAAGCGCAGCACCGCCGACAAGTATCGGCACCTCAATGCCTGCTTCCTTCAAATCCTGGGCTGTGAGCACCATTTGCTGCGCAGATTTGACCAGCAGTCCGGACAAACCGATCATGTCGGGATTTTCCTTACGGTACGCTTCGATCAGTTGCTCAGGCGGAACCTTGATGCCAAGATTGACGACTTCATATCCGTTGTTGGAAAGAATGATCTCGACAAGGTTTTTCCCGATATCGTGTACGTCGCCCTTTACGGTAGCGAGCAAAATTTTTCCTTTGACGGCACTCGTCGTCTTCTCCATATGCGGTTCGAGAAATGAGACGGAAGCTTTCATCACTTCTGCAGTCTGAAGCACTTCAGCGACGATCAGCTCATTGTTGTTGAACAGTCGTCCGACTTCCTCCATCCCTTTCATCAGCGGCCCGTTAATGATGTCGAGTGGCGCATACTTCTGCAACGCTTCTGCCAAATCCTCGAGCAGGCCGTCCTTACTTCCTTCGACGACGTATGCTGCTAGACGCTCCTCAAGCGTTAGGTTCGCTTTGTTATTCTCCTTCATCTTCGCCTTGCTTTCGCGGAAATAGGCGACAAACGCCGCAAGCGTTTCATCGTTCGTGCGGAAGATTAAGTCTTCAGCGAGCTTCCGTTCATGCTCCGGGATCGACGCATATCGCTCCAGCTTCTCCGTATTGACGATTGCATAGTCGAGCCCCGCTTTCGTGCAATGGTACAAAAATACGGCATTCAACACTTCGCGGCCAGCCTCAGGCAGACCGAACGATACGTTGCTGATGCCAAGAACCGTATGGCACTCTGGCATCGCCTGTTTAATCAGACGAATTCCTTCAATCGTCTCTTCCGCCGCACCGATGTACTGCTCGTCCCCCGTGCCAACAGGAAATACGAGCGGGTCAAAAATAATGTCACGCGGGTCCATACCGTACTTGTTGACGAGCAGGTCGTAGGAACGTTTCGCTACTTTTAGTTTGTCCTCCCTCTTTACGGCCATGCCCGCGTTTCGTCGATCGTACCGACAACGGCTGCTGCACCATATCGATGAATAAGCGGCACGATCCGTTCGAATTTCTCTTCACCGTCTTCAAGGTTTATGGAGTTAATAATCGCTTTCCCTTGCGAGTATTTCAAGCCAAGCTCGATGACGTTGGCATCGGTCGAATCGATGATAAGCGGCACTTTCACTTTCTTCGTCGACATATTGCAAAAATTGCTCCATATCCGCCACTTCATCGCGGTCGGAATCTTGCAAGCAGACGTCAATGATGTGCGCTCCGCCCTTCACTTGCGCCCGGGCGATCTCGGAGGCTTCATCGAATTTCCCTTCCGCGATTAGACGTTTGAATTTGCGTGAGCCAGAGCACGTTCGTTCGTTCACCGATGAATAGCGGCCGATTCTCCGGCTCAATATAAACCGTTTCAACACCGGAGACGGCAGGCGGATGTTGCCCCTTCGTTTGTCGCGGCTTGTATTGCTTCATGACCTCCGCGATTACGCGTATATGTTCCGGTGTTGTGCCGCAGCATCCACCGGCGATATTCAACCAGCCTTGCTCGGCAAAACCGGCCAGCTTCGTTGCAAGAGATTCTGGCGACTCGTGATAATGACCGTCTTCATCCGGCAAGCCTGCATTCGGATAGCAGCTGATCGCAACTTCCGAGATTGCCGACAAGGTGCGAATATGATCGCGCATAAATTCCGGGCCGGTCGCACAGTTCAGACCGAAGGATATCGGCTTTAGGTGCTCAAGCGAAATATAGAACGACTCGATCGTTTGACCAGCTAGCGTTGTGCCCATCGGCTCGATCGTGCCGGAGATCATGATCGGCAACGTTTTGCCGCTCTTCTCAAACGCTTGACGAATGCCGATGCTGCCAGCCTTTACATTTAACGTATCTTGTGAAGTTTCCAGAAGCAGTGCGTCAACACCGCCTTCGATCAATGCCAACGCTTGCTCGTAGTAAGCCTCCGTTAGCTGTTCAAACGTAACGCCCCCGGTCACGGAAAGCGTCTTCGTCGTCGGTCCGATCGCACCGGCTACATAACGCGGCCAATCTTCCGTTGAATACTTATTCGCCGCTTCTACTGCGAGCCGCGCAGCGGCCAGATTCAATTCTCTCGCACGATGAGCGATGTCATACTCCGCCAACACGACCGATGTGGAGCCAAATGTATTCGTTTCAATAATATCGGCACCTGCTTGCAAGTATTGTTCATGAATTTGACGGATGACGTCCGGTCTTGTCACATTCAGCAATTCATTACATCCGTCGTAAGCTTCCCCGCCGAAGTCTTCCGCTGTAAGATCGGCTTGCTGAATCATTGTGCCCATAGCTCCGTCAAGAATAAGTATTTTATTTTTTAACTGATCTTGCAGCGCTCGTTTCTTATGCATAGTTCCATCCCTTCTCCTACCGTTCTTCATTTTGCGAACGACGTCCATCCTTTGTCGTTTGGCTAATGCGTCCGCGCCATGTTAACATATAGACTATAGTTTAACAGATGAAATATGTTGAGGGAAGATGATCGACATCGCCCGACTGTTCTACTATAATATTAATATAGCATTAATCTTATCGAAAAAGAGGGATATGTATGGCAGAAATCAGAATTCGCAATACGAATGAACGGATTTCCGGCGAAGAAAATGTACGTAAATTTCTTGAGCAGCAGGAAGTGCTTTATGAACATTGGGATATTAGCAAGCTTCCGGAACATTTGCGTGAGAAGTTCGTGCTAACCGATGAAGAGAAGGAAGAAATTTTGCAAACCTTTGATTCGGAAATTCGCGATTTGGCTGCACGCCGCGGGTATCGCACTTGGGACGTCATCACCTTGTCTGAAGCGACGCCGAATCTTGACGAATTGCTGAAGAAATTCGAATCCGTACATACGCATACGGAAGACGAAATTCGGGCAATTGTCAGCGGCAAGGGGATCTTTATTATTAAAGGAAGCGAAGATGTTGGATACTTCGACGTCGAGCTCGAAGCTGGCGACTTAATCTCGGTGCCGGAAAATACCCCTCATTTCTTCACACTAATGGACAATCGTAAAATTGTCGCCGTGCGTCTTTTCATTGAAACCGACGGCTGGATCGCGCATCCATACGATGATCCGACTTTCGTCAAAGCCTGATCACATGTAACCTCAATAAGAACCAAAAGGCTGTTCGCATCAGTCAGCGTTATCTGACGTAGCGGACAGCCTTTTGGTTTGGTCTTGCCAGAACTGTGGATGCACGATCTATCCGTTACTTCACATTAGCTTGTTTGGACACTTTAAGATAAACGATCAATGATGCCTTGCAGCTCGCGTAAGGAACGAATTTCATAGGACGGTTCAATATCGCTGTCATTCACCATATTGCGGCGATTTATCCATACGGATGGAATACCGGACGCATTGGCGCCTTTCACATCGGTTGTCAGCTTATCTCCTACCATGATCGCCTCTTGCGGAGAGATGCCAAGAAGCTTCAATGCTTCAGCAAACAGCTGCGGATTCGGCTTGCCGTAGCCGTAATTGCCGCTGATCATAATGTGATCGAAGTAGCCAGGCAGCTTCGGTTCTCGATCCAGCTTCTCTTGCTGCAAATCCGGTGAACCGTTCGTGAGCAACAAGAGCTTATAACGTCCGCGCAAGCTGTCTAATACTTCATATGTTTCTTCATAAACGTAAGATCGTGCTCTTCGTTCCTGCGGAAATCTTTCTCCCAGCGTTGCCCCGAGCTGTGCATCGTCGATTCCTAATGCCTTCAGTCCTCTTGTCCACGATTCTGAGCGGTAATTTGGGACGATTTGCTCCAGCTTGCGAAAGCCTTCGGCTTCCCCTTTCCGAAAGTCTCCCCACAATCCCTCGAACGGATTGATTCCGATATTTTGAATGAATGGATACGTTTCATACGATTCATATAATGCTCTCGCTTCACGCCTGACAGCTTCTTCTAACTGATGCGGATCTACACCTGTTTGTTCCGCGGCGACTTGGCAGGTTGCCTGGAAAGCTTCATCGACACTCCGCTCATCCCACAACAACGTATCATCCAGATCGAATAGTACAGCTTTTATCGTCACAGCTTCTCACTCATCCTTTATGTTCTACTGTCCGTTCTTATTGGTCCTTGCTGTTAATGAATTTTACTTGATTTTTCAACGCAAATTCTTTCAATCGTGCAGCCATCTCATCGACCTTATACAAATTAATGATTCGACTGAACACCCACAGTTTGTCGTTTTGCCTAATCTTAATGACAATATTGTTGCCTTGAATTTGTATAAATTCAACTTGCTGTGCACTCACAACCTGCTCTCTTCCCCACTTGCGTGTAGCGAGTTCGTTCTTGCCTACTTTCAAATAAGGCTTGCGGAAGAACAGAAACCATACCCCGAGCAAAATATAAGCGATAAACGTGATCCAATACAGCGTATCGGATTGTTGCAGCCCGTAAAACATAACCCCGTACAATAACCCAACGCCAATTAATAAGATCGGCAATAAAATGCTTCTCCCTTTGAAAATATCGTACTGAGGAAAACTGCTAACCTTATTTTGCCCAGCGCGTTTTCGATATTCATTGACTTTCTTCTGATTGCGGTAAATTTCGCGCTCCCATTTGCGTGACGACATAGATTGATAAGCCTCCTGCACATAAATATATATACTGTCTATTATAGTGAAATCGTAAGCTCGAATAAATAGTGAACCCAATCGCCCGTGCGCGAAAGGTATGCGCGAGACGGCTCCAAAAGCTTAGCGTCCGATCGTATGATCGCCCTTTGCTTAACCAACTTAAATGACTTAACAAGACTGAGACGAATGAAATACGTGAAACCGACGTAATCGAAGCCCATTATTCAACGCCCATTTTCACGAAGCGTATCGTTTACTGCCCTTGTCCATCGTTCTTGTCCACGATGCGAATGTTATCCAAATGACTGCGCAGCGATGAACGAATGCCGGACAAGTATTGCTGTCTGAGCTCCTTTTGTTCCTGCTGCTCCTCAGCGGTAAGTCCGGTTGTCTTTTGTTTTTGGAACAACTCATTAATACGCTTGATTCCCTCTTCGTTAATCACGATGACCAACCCCCTGTTCATACAATACTTTGACATTCAGGCGGATCAATGTCAAGCAATTCGGATGGTACAACAAGGAGCACGGACAAGCACAAAACGTTACAGGGTTTAAGGTGGGTAGTGTTCGTATGGTCGGTCTGACGGTCAGGATAGTAAATAAGATACCATTTATGATTTATATATGACAGAAGGTGACATTTTAAAGGTTTATAATGGGTGGAGATCAACGAAAGGAGTAACAAATTATGAAACGAAGAATAATTTTAGATTTAGCAGTTACTTTAGATGGTTTTATTGAAGGGAAAAATGGGGAAGTTGATTGGTGCATCATGGACTCTGACATGGGGTTTATTGATTTCTTAAATCAAATTGATACTATTTTATATGGAAGAAAAAGCTATGATTTATGGGGACAATTTACTCCAGAAACTGAACTTACTGATACTGAAAAAGAAATTTGGGGATTAGTATCATAGTAAAGAAAAATATGTGTTTTCCAGGACAAAAAAAGGGGCTAATAATAAAGCAATATTCATAAATGATAATATTCTTGAAGAAGTAAATAAATTAAAGAATAAGCCTGGTAAAGACATGTGGCTATATGGCGGAGCAAATCTCATTACAACTTTTATGGATTTAGGGCTTGTTGATGAATTTAGATTATCTGTTCACCCTGTTATTTTGGGAGAAGGAAAACCTCTGTTTATTGATATAAAACAGAGGTTGAATTTAAAATTGGTTAATACAAGAACATTCTCCTCTGGCGTTGTGCAACTAATCTATCATTATGAATGAGAAAGAATAATATCATCAGGAAATACTGGATTGTAATTGTCACTTCCTTGCTGCACATCGTTTAAGGAAGCAACAGCTTCATCCCTTCGTGCAACGTGCTGCTATTCAGGCGATTCAATTGCTTCAGCTCATAAATATATTCGCGAATGTCTCTATGCTCTGGGGCATGCTCTTTTGCGATAGACCAGAGAGAGTCTCCTGCCCGCACCGTAACAGCTTGAGATGCAGATAATATCGATTGATCGTCGCGAGATGCGAACGTATGATCTTGATGTAAGGACAGCTGCTGTCCATTGGCCCATTGATTCACGCTCGTATCCATCAGCGAATCTTGTTGCACAGATGACGAAGCAGAGGCAGTTACACTGTCAAACCATAATCCGAGCAATAATCCCACCGTTAATACAGCAAGCAGGACAAC
The DNA here is from genome assembly GCA_963755735.1 of uncultured Paenibacillaceae bacterium. Lineage (GTDB taxonomy): Bacteria > Bacillota > Bacilli > Paenibacillales > DA-C8 > Insulibacter. Next base: position 134,115 of record CAVWLN010000023.1, on the reverse strand, counting down.
TGGTCTCATATATGCAGGCCGACTTTGCTTTACCATGCGCTGCTCATAACCTTGATCGCGGTGGCTGCGATAGCGGTTATGTTTATGTAATGCTACAACGCGACGATCCGCGTCTTTATATTCACGGAAATAACCTTGTCCGTAATAAGCAGTCATGCCAATCACACCCCAAACATTTGTTCTGTTCTTAATTTACCACGAACAAATGTTTGTGTCAATGTGATTTTCGTCATTTTTCGAACTTATGTTTGTGCGAACTCCGGTTCTATGTTATCATTTACCTTAGGAGATAAAAGGAAACGGAGTGATTGCATTTGTCCAAGCTTTCGGCCAGACAGCAAGCGATACTTGATTTTATCAAACATGAAGTCCGCACAAAGGGATACCCGCCATCCGTCAGGGAAATCGGCGAAGCAGTCGGCCTAGCTTCAAGCTCTACGGTGCACGGTCACCTGGACAGGCTGGAGAAGAAAGGGCTGATTCGCAGAGACGCCACGAAGCCACGCGCGATTGAGATTACTGACGGTGCAGAAGATTCAAGCATGATGATGCCACAAGCGGTCGCTCGCGTTCCGTTAGTCGGCAAGGTCACAGCCGGCGCCCCGATATTGGCAACAGAAAACATTGAAGATTACTTCCCTTTGCCCGCTCATATGGTAGGAGACTACAACGTCTTTATGCTCAGCATCGTTGGGGAAAGTATGATTGAAGCTGGTATCCATGACGGTGACTACGTTATCGTCAGGCAGCAATCATCCGCCAACAACGGGGATATCGTCGTCGCGATGACGGATGACGATGAGGCGACAGTGAAGCGCTTCTTCAAAGAGTCTGATCATATCCGCTTGCAACCTGAGAACTCCGCCATGGAACCGATCCTCTTGCCTAATGTTAAGATATTGGGTAAAGTCATAGGTTTGTACCGTGAAATTTATTGATAACTATTGAACATATTCATGTATAACCTGCAGCGACCACTTGCTTAGCTTAATTGGCAGGACGCAGGACGCTGCTCAGGCCCCTATCGAACGCCAACTTCGTTGGTTGTTTGCTAGGGGTCTTTTCATCTTATCAATCTCTAGGACAAAATCCGCAGGCGCCAACACATGCACTAGTACTGATGCCAATAATAGTGCCAACACCATTAGAGCCAACATTGATCTTATGGGTAACGACTGTCTAGGCTGTGACGGGAAGACAAGCGAGAATATTGTGGATACGCAGCCGCCGAAAGGCGCGTTTCCCCTGATCATAGCAAAGGACATAATCCCCCGAAATCCGATGAACGGTCACCGTTCGTTTCGTGCAGTTGTTCGCACGATCCATATAGATGAGCTCAACGCTCTGACCGATATAATGTCGAATATTCATCACTTGCCTCTCCTCCTTCGTCGCTATTAGAATTAAGATCCGATAAGGATCATGTGTGAGTCGCTCTACGAGGCGATGATTCACAGAATGCGAACATACGATCGCTCCTTTATATTATTATATACACGAATATACGTTCTTATTCAAGAGGAAATGACCGGGTATCAATTACAGGAACGACACTCTACAAGACGTACGAGTGGATTAGCACATGCTTATCAGGTACACTGTGACAGCTTGCCATATTCGCCATACTGCCAGCAGAATTTGCCGGCGATTTGAGGAGTACGAACGTTCAGCAAGCGGAGCATCACGAAATAGACGCGAATCATCGGATCAGCCCTTCTCTCTTCGCTTCATGCCTACTGAACAGTCACAATTCACATGGATAAAGAACAGGCAAGCACGTTGTGTGAGGAGTTTGTACGAATCATCATATAAAATGTGTCTCGATACTGCTTTTTCTAGGAGGTTTGTGTGAATCATCATATAAATTGTGGCTCGGTAGTCTATTTTCAAGGAGATTTGTATGAAGAATCGTATAAAAGGGCTATATTTCGCCATTTGCGAAAAATATTATACGATAAATCGTACAACTCAAACGCCTTCCTTCATCCACGTATTTCTACGTAATACCACGTAATACCACGTAATACCACGTATCCGACCGACAACACGACCCTGCGAGCGGCTGCCGAGCGCCACAAGAGCAAGAGGATGCTCCCTCACGGGTCATAGGATAAAGCAATCATCGCTCCAACTGCTCCGACCTGCCGTCCATAGCAACCTGCCGGATGCGCCCATTACGCGACGCCAGCATAGTCCATGCACAACAAAAAAAGTTGGAGCGAAAGCATTATGTTTTCGCTCCAACTTTGGGAAACTTGGTAATATTCTTATGAGCCACTCTCAATAGAGCGACATATACTGGTCGCGTTCCCACTGATGCACTTGAGTCCGATACATGTCGTACTCAATTTCCTTCAGTTCAAGGAAATGCGCCAGCGCATGGTCTCCCATCGCGTCGCAAATGACGTCATCCTGCAGCAAGGCGTCGATCGCTTCTCTAAGCGATTCCGGCAAGCTTGGAATCCCGGACTCCAAGCGTTCTTCATCCGACATGATGTAAATGTTGCGGTCGATCGGATCGGGCAGCTCCATCTTCTTCTCGATGCCGTCTAGACCAGCGCGCAGCATCGACGCCAGCGCCAAATATGGATTTGCCGCCGGGTCCGGGCTGCGCACTTCGATGCGCGTGCTAAGGCCGCGGGAAGCCGGAATGCGGATCATCGGACTGCGGTTGCTCGCTGACCATGCTACATAACATGGAGCTTCATAGCCAGGAACAAGACGCTTATACGAATTCACCGTCGGATTCGTAATCGCCGTAAAGGCTCGCGCATGATGCAGGACACCAGCCATATATTGACGAGCCATCTCGCTCAGTCCTAACTCGTCATTCTCATCATAGAAAGCGTTCTTGTCGCCCGAGAACAACGACATGATGGCAGTGCATGCCGGAGCCGTTCATCCCGAACAGCGGCTTCGGCATGAACGTCGCATGCAAGCCGTGCTGACGGGCGATCGTTTTGACGACTAGCTTGAACGTTTGGATTTGATCGGCCGCTTTCACCGCGTCCGCATATTTAAAGTCGATCTCATGCTGCCCAGGTGAAACTTCATGGTGCGAAGCTTCGATTTCAAATCCCATCTCGATCAAAGTAAGGACGATTTCGCGGCGACAATTTTCCCCGAGGTCGGTCGGCGCAAGGTCGAAGTAGCCGCCCTTATCGTTCAATTCCAAGGTTGGCTCGCCTTTCTCATCGGTCTTGAACAGGAAAAATTCCGGCTCCGGACCGACGTTCATAGAAGTAAAGCCCATTTGCTCCGCAAGCTTCAGGTTACGCTTCAATATGCCGCGAGGATCACCTGCGAACGGCGTACCGTCCGGCATATATACGTCGCAGATCAAGCGTGCCACGCGATCGTTCGTTACCCAAGGGAAAATGACCCAAGTATCAAGATCGGGATATAAATACATGTCCGATTCTTCAATGCGAACATAGCCTTCAATGGAAGAACCATCGAACATCATTTTGTTGTCGAGCGCTTTTTCCAATTGGCTGATCGGGATTTCGACATTTTTGATCGTTCCGAGCAAATCGGTAAATTGCAATCGAATAAATTTGACATTGTGTTCTTTCGCTTGTTGCAGTATGTCTTCCCTCGAATAACTCACAAAACCACTCCTTTATATATTTAAGCAAACAATACCAAAGCTCATTGCTTGAAATAGCTAGATATTTCACCTTGTATCAACGATGCTCTGCCATGGCGATTACCGGAAAAAATTTGCTGCTTGAGAATTTTGTGAAGCTGTTGGTCGGATAATTCACGGCGCTTGACTTTCATCTTCGGCGTGATGACCGTCGCTTCCTCCGATTCTCGGTCGACCGGCTTCATCATTTGCTTAATGCCGGCTATATTAACTCCTTTTTCAATCAGGCCTTTAATCTCTAGCAACCTCTCAACATCATTAAATGAAAACAGACGTTGATTGCCGTCCGTGCGAGCCGGAACGATCAACTCATGCTGTTCATAATAACGAATCTGGCGTGCGGACAAATCAGTGAGCTTCATCACGATGCCGATCGGAAACAAAGCCATATTGCGGCGAATATCATCACTCAATTGACACACCACCTCGAAATATTTTGAAGTTATCTATTATTGTAGTCGTGATCATAAAAAGTGTCAATCCATGTCAAGTTTGACGACAACAAATCGTGCTAAAAGATTACGTCGACAACAAACCCGTCGTTTTCCAGTCGTTCCAAAGCCGTTAAAATACCGAGCTTCGCGTGTGCATAGCTTAGCCCGCCTTGCACATAGGCCGTGTAAGGTTCGCGAATCGGTGCGTCAGCAGACAGCTCCAGACTGCCGCCTTGGATGAAAGTTCCGGCCGCCATGATAACCGGATGCTCATAGCCCGGCATCGGCCACGGCTCCGGCATGACATGTGCATCGACAGCAGAAGCTCGTTGAATGCCTTGTACGAATGAATTAGATGCTCTGCCTCGCGAAAGCGAATCGCTTGAATGATATCCGTACGCACTTCATCGCACAGTCGGTGAGATTTCAAAGCCAAGCTCCGAGAAGAGCGCAGCCGCGAACACACTCCCCTTCACAGCTTGTCCAACAACGTGCGGGGCCAGGAACAATCCTTGATACATCGCGGCGGTCGCTCCGAGCATCGCCCCGACTTCCCCTCCTAGCCCGGTACGGTATGGCGATAGGCGGCTAGCTCAACGTATCGGCTGCGCCCGGCAATATAACCGCCGGTCGGAGCAAGTCCGCCGCCCGGATTTTTAATTAACGAGCCGGCCATCAGATCGACATCGACTTCGGTTGGCTCTGTTTTCTCTATAAATTCACCGTAGCAATTATCCACGAAAATGATCAAATCATCGCGGATCGCTCGCAGGCGTTGCACCATTTCCGCGATTTCCGCCACGGTGAAGGAACGGCGCCACGCATACCCGCGGGATCGCTGAATGCCGATCACCTTCGTATGCTTCGTAATCGCCTTCTTCACTTCGTCCCAGTTGACCGATCCGTCCGCCAACAAGTCGACCTCACTATAAGTGATCCCCAGATCCTGCAAGGAGCCGCTTCCGTCTCCCGGCTTACCGATCACTTTGTGCAGCGTATCATACGGAGTTCCGGTCATATACAGCAGATGATCGCCGGGACGCAGCACGCCGTAAAGCGCCGTACCAATCGCATGTGTGCCGGACGCAAAATGCGGCCGCACTAGCGCCGCTTCCGCTCCGAATATTTGGGCATATATCGCATCCAGCACTTCTCTGCCGCGGTCATTGTATCCATAGCCGGTTGACGAATGTAAATGAAAATCACTCACCTTGTTCGTTTGGAACGCTTCGATCACCTTCGCTTGGTTCCATTCCGCGATTTGCTCGATTCTTGCGAAGGCAGCAGCCGCTCGCCGTTCCGCCTTCGCAATCAGCGCTTGTATTTGTCAAATAGCCGCCGCAAATGCATATGGCCGTTCGATTGCTCAGTATTCATTTCGTGTCTCTCCCTTTTCTCTCTCTCGATCGTCATCATCGGCCGCTGCTGCACGCGCTTGCTCAACGCCAGCACTCGCGATTAAGTATGGCTCCAGCTCAAAGCCGTACTTCTCATATTCGGAACGACTTGTTCTTACCGTATATTGGACATACTCTTGCTCCGGCTCCTCTGCCGCTTGTGCAGCACGTCACCGATTTTGTACAGCTTGGCCAGCAAATCCCCTCTTGCTACCGGCAGCCGGAACACGAGCCGTTCGCCTTGCAGCCGTTCCTGCACAAATATCAGCAGCCGCTGCAAGTCTTCGTCCGACCATGCGGACATTTTGAGCATCGGCTCGCGAGCGACGAGCAAAGCTCGTTCATTTGGCGTTAATAAATCGATCTTATTGTATATGACGACTCGTCGCTTTGCAGTGCGCCGAGATCGTCCAAGACTTGATCGACGACCGCCATTTGCTCATCACGCGTCGGGGAAGAGCTGTCTACCACGTGGATGATCAGATCCGCTTCCACAACTTCCTCCAAGGTTGCGCGGAAGGCAGCGACCAAGTCATGCGGCAGTTGTCTGAATAAAGCCAACTGTATCGGTAAGCACAATCTCTTGACCGTTCGGCAGCTTGAGCTTTCGCGCCGTCGGATCCAGCGTGGCAAACAATTTATCCTCAGCAAGCACGCCAGCATTCGTTAACCGGTTTAAAATTGTGGACTTACCAGCATTCGTATAGCCAACAAGCGCCGCTTGTACGACACCGGCTTTCTTCCTCCTGCTTCTGTGTAGCTTTCGATGGCGCACGACTTCATCGAGCTGCCGCCGCAAGTCACGGATGCGCCGCTGGATGTGTCTGCGGTCTGTTTCCAGCTTCGTTTCCCCTGGTCCGCGCGTGCCGATGCCGCCGCCGAGACGCGACAAATTTTGATAATGACCTGCAAGGCGCGGCAGCAAATATTGAAGCTGAGCGAGCTCTACCTGCAGCTTCCCTTCCCGCGTATTCGCGCGCATCGCGAATATATCCAGGATCAATTGTGTACGGTCGATGATTTTGCAATCGATCGCTTGTTCAAGATTGCGTACCTGCGCACCAGAAAGCTCGTCATTAAATATGATGACGTTCGCTCCTAGCTGCTCTTTCAGACGGCGAATTTCTTCGACCTTCCCTTTGCCGACAAATGTCGTGTGGTCCACCTGATCCCGCTGCTGGACGACTTCACCGACGACATTGACTTCGGCAGTTTCGGCCAAGCTGCGAAGCTCTTCCATCGCATGCTGCAACGCTTCCTCAGACGTGATTCGCGACTTTTCAGCGCCAGGCCGACGAGAATCGCTATCTCGTTTGTTGTAGCGTCGTATGGTCATAATTTCCGATCATCTTTCATCCTTTGCTTGTTGTTTTTATAAGTACATGGCGCTGCCGCCTTTTCCATGTTCCAGATCCTCCGGGCATATCTGCATCAATTCCTGCTTTGTCAATTGTCGCGCCTGCATGCTGTTGCTTCAGCAGACGGACCGCTTGCCGGCGAACGCATTTTTCGATCATGTTTCGCACGAAGCGCGCATTGCTGAATCCCCGTCTGAAAGCGCATCTTCTCTTCCTGCAGCATATTGCTTGAAGCGCATGAGCGTTTGCGGCAAAAATACGTACTCCCGTTCCTTTAACATCATGTCAGCGATTTGCAACAACTGATCCAGCGAATAATCAGGAAAATCGATCTGAATCGGAAAGCGAGACGGCAGTCCGGGATTCATCGTCATAAACAAATCCATTTCGTCCGGATATCCGGCAAGAATAAGCACAAATTCGTCCTTATAATCTTCCTGCGCTTTGACGAGCGTATCGATCGCCTCCTTGCCGAAATCTTTCTCCCCGCCGCGCGTCAAGCTGTAAGCTTCATCGATGAACAGCACGCCGCCGAGTGCTCGCTTGACGAGATCACGCGTCTTGATCGCGGTATGACCGATATATTCGCCGACCAGATCGGCTCGTCTCCGCCTCGATAAAATGACCTTTGCTGAGTACGCCCATCGTGCGAAACAGCTTCGCGATCGATGCGCGCGACGGTCGTCTTGCCGGTGCCGGGATTGCCCGGAAAATCATATGATACACATGCGAATTGTTGGTCAGTCCCGCCTCGGCGCGATATTCCGAAATTTGCAAGCAGGGCATACATTTCGAAGATCGTTTCCTTCACCTTTTCCATCCCGACCATCTCATCCAGCTCTTGCGCAATTTCCGCAAACGGTTCAGGTGCGCCTGCTTCCTCAGACCAACGTTTCCCCGGCGCAGCCTTAAGCTACGGGCTGCGCCTCAGGCTCACGACGCAGGACGATGTTGATTTGCCTGGAAGGCTGCGCTGGTTTTCGTACAGATGCCACCACTTGATCGCTCATGAACGCACCACCTTTGTATCGATCCATGTTTCTTATTATACGCGGGCGCATGAAAAATCTGACAAGAATTCACATCTCTTCACGTGTTGTCCATTCCGTCAGCAGAAACCGCTCGATTTCCTCTAACAAGGCATCAACTTCGACATCCCAACAAATGACATGTCTCGATCGCGGAAACGTGACGAGTCGCTTCTCGCCAGGAATGACTTTCATCAAATAGTCGGCACTGCGCGGATGTATGATCTGATCGCGTCCGGATTGACAGATGAGCGTTGGCTGCTGCAAGCGGCGAAACTCACCGCGCATCTGCCAGCCATCCGAATAAATTGCATAACGGCACGGTGCGGCACTTTCGCCGCTCTTGCAAAGTGGGATAAATCACGCTCGCGAATTTTTTCCAGGAGAAAGGCGAAGTATCGGAGCGGACTAAAATATATGACCGGTGCATTCAGCAGCACGACACGTTGCACCGGATAGCGGTTGGCAGCATAGGCTGCAAGCAGGCAACCCATGGAAAACCCAACGATCGAGAATGTCCCGTACAATCTCGTGCATCTCTCCGCTTCCTCTTCCACTTTGCGGCGCCAATCATCCCACTTGACGTCTCCGATCTTGGAAAACCCGTCCTCATGGCCGGGCAGTGTAGGGGCGTGACAGTTCCAGCCATGCTCCTTCAATCGATCTGTGACAGGTTTCACATCCGTCGGATCGCCTGTAAATCCGTGAAGCAGCAATGCGTTCGCGGCGATGGTCAGCGTTCGCTCGCTAACCTTCATACGCTGATCCCTTCCTATCCTAGTCACTTGTGGACAAGTGAGCTCTATGTATATGAAGCTTCAATTATCTATATATATTCTGTCCGTAGTGTTAAAAAAAAGCCGATTCGAGTCGTTAAGCTTTCCCCGAATCAGCCCTTTCGTTTCCGCATATCGATGACAATACTTACTCTCCTTGGTTATCCGGCATTAAGTTAATATTGCGTTGCGGAGTAAATGTAGAGATGGCATGCTTATAAATCATTTGTTGCCGGCCTTCGCTGTCCAAGATAATCGTAAAATTGTCGAATGCCCGGACTAACCCGCGTATTTGAAATCCGTTCGTTAAATATACGGTTACGGGAACGTTGTCTTTGCGCAATTGGTTCAGAAAATGATCTTGGATATTTACGGGTTTGTTCATGGAATGAAACCTCCTATAGATATTAGCAATCATACACGGAAAGATCCGAACACGGTTAAACGTCCAACTTTTTAAATATTATATCATTAATTTTGCCAAGAGTGGCAACAAAATTTTCACGGTCTGTCACATCTACCCACTCGATCTCAGGCATATGACGAAACCATGACAGTTGACGTTTCGCGAATCTTCTCGTATTCCTCTTTAATAAGGAAACAGCGTGCTCTCTAGTATATTCACCGAGCAAGTAACCTATGATTTCTTTATACCCCAAACCTTGCATGGAAATCAATGCCGGATCATACCCTTGTGCTAACAAACCGCGAACTTCCTCAATCAAGCCTTGCTGCAACATGAGATCGACACGCTCTTCGATTCGTTGATAAAGGAGACCGCGATCCATCGTAAGTCCGATCATACAATGGTGATAATTCGATTCCTTCTGCTGCTTGGCCAGAAGTTCTGTCATCGTTTCGCCGGTCAAATGATAAATTTCTAATGCGCGGATGACGCGCCGTGTATCATTGACGTGTAAGCGGGCTGCTGACTCCGGATCAATTTCCTGAAGCCGTGCATGCAACGCTTCCGCTCCATATTGATTGGCAAATTGCCGCAGTTGCTCACGGTATGCGTCATCCTGACCAGCCCCGCTAAATTCATAGCTGTAGACGACTGACTGGATATAGAGGCCTGTACCGCCGACGATGAACGGAAGCTTGCCGCGCGATGTAATGTCGTGGATCGCTTGCTTGCATTCCGCTTGAAAATCCGCCACGGAATACGGCTCATCAGGATCGCGGATGTCGATAAGGTGATGCGGGATCATACGGCGCTCTTCCGGTGTTGCTTTCGCCGTTCCGATATCCATCCCCCGATACACCTGCATCGAATCTCCGGATATAATTTCACAGTTCCACTGCTTTGCGATTTCGAAGCTGAGTGCTGTCTTGCCGACCGCAGTCGGGCCGACGAGCACGAGCAGCTTCGGTTTTACGCTGTTCATTGATGCGGATCACTCCATAAGCAATTTTGGCATGCTGACGGGAATCGCTGACGAATCCAAGCCGTGCGAATTGATCACTTGCGCGCAGCTCTTTAAGCACCACGACGCGGCGCGCTACCCGACATGCTTCACGAACAGCAGCTTCAGTGAGCGGTGCTTCATAGGCGAATTGACGAAGTGCTGATATACCGCTGGATTCATGTACGGGCGTGCGAAACATCGGATCAAAATAAACGACGTCCGCACTGTCATCCGGCATGCTGCGAAGAACTTGCAAATGATCGCCTTGTATGACGGTAATGCGCCGCATGGCTTCGTTTATTTCCGGCACCTCGCTGTCATAAGCAGCAAGCCCTTCCCGCACGAGCAAACTGACTACCGGATCTGCTTCGATCGCCGTTACAGAGCCCGTCTCACCGACCGCATAAGCAAAGGTGATCGCATCCGCACACAGCCCGGCCGTACAGTCGACAATGCGATCACCCGCTCTCACTTCCGGGATGCGGAGCATCGGGTCATGCTCCTTCCCAGACAGCAACCGCTTGATGCGAAATACCGCCGAGCCAGGATGGAAGAATAGCGGTTTTTCATCGCCGCGGTAACATTGCAGCCCGTGTGAGCTCACGACGAGCACATCTTGCGTCCGATAAAGCTGCTGCAGCTTGCGAATCGTCAGCTTCTCGCGTGGGACGAGTGTAAGATTGTACTTCGCTGCAAGACTTGCGGCCTGCATAGTTACTGCAGGTGACGGATTCAATGATGTAGTCAGGATCAAGACATCACCCGTTTGAACATTTTTTCAAGCTCATAAGTTGAGAAGCTGACGATGATCGGCCTGCCGTGCGGACACGTATACGGACTCGCACATTCCCCAAGCTGCTTCAGCAATGAGGCGATTTCTTCGTGACTCAAATAATCGTTCGCTTTCAGCGATGCTTTGCAAGCGCTCATAATCGCAGACTTCTCACGAAGCTTGGCCACATCGAGCGATTTGTCTTGCAGCACCCAGTCAGCCATCTCTAACAGCATATCCCGTTCTTCGCCCTTGACCATCCATTCAGGCACAGACCGTACAATAAAGGTATTCCCGCCAAACGGCTCCAAATAAACCCCAATTTGTTCAAACATCGTTTTTTTGTCGCACAGCACCTCATACTCCGCCGCCGTAAATTCCAGCGTTATCGGCACTAGCAGCTCTTGCGATGCTTGCACCGGCTCGCCGAATTTTTTGTAAAATCGCTCATAATTAATGCGCTCATGAGCAGCGTGCTGATCGATCAAGTACAAGCCTTCTTCATTTTGCGCTAATATATAAGTTCCGTGCATCTGACCGATAACGTGCAGCTCGGGTAGCTTGCGCTCCGCGACCTGGGAAGAACCAGGATCGGAGGTTTGCAAATATGGCTGCCAGTCTTGTGTGCCAGGTTGAGACCGAGCCATAGGTGCACTTGCTGCGAAGCGAATGTTTCTTTCCGACTCATTGGGCTGAGCGCCGCCGCGGCTTGCCGCCCGTGAAGGAAGGCGCTCGCCAGCTGGCTGGCTCTGCGTTCGGAATGAACGTTGGCTATCCGCATCACGATTCGGTGCGGCGGCGCGGTCATAAGCCTTGTGATCATAGGCCGAACGATGATCGGTCGCTTGTTCATGCGACGTGCGTTCGTTCACTTGGCCCGCTTGGATTGCTGACGATGCCGAACCGGCCAGATGTTTCGGAATCGCCGCGGCGGCTTGGTCGTCAGCTTTCCGATCGTTCGCTGCACCGTAGAAAGACAATCGCTCCTGAATGACCGCCGATTTCACTTGCTTCGCTTGCATGCGCGGAATGAGGTTATGGCCTTGCAATAAGGCTGACAGCTCCGATTGCACGAAGCTCGTCAGTTCACGCTCCTTGCTGAAGCGTACTTCCAGCTTCGCTGGATGCACGTTCACATCAACGAGTGCCGGGTCCATCCGCAGCTGCAGCACGACAAGTGGAAAGCGGCCGATCGGCAGCAGCGTATGATACGCCTGCACGATCGCATTGAGCAGCGGATAGCTGCGCACGTAACGGCCGTTCACGATCGTCGTCATCCCATTGCGATTGGCGCGAGTCAGCTCAGGCTTGCCAATCCAACCGCTGAGCGTAAAATCCGCGTCTCCGCTGTGACTGGCAGCATCGCACGAGCCGTTGCCACACCGTATATCGCAGCGATCGTCTGCTGCAAATCACCCGTACCAGGCGTGTTCATTACGTGCTTGTCGTTGTGCACGAGCGTGAAGGCCACGTGCGGATGAGCAAGGGAAATTCGGTACATATAATCGGAGATGTGGCCGAATTCTGTTTGTACCGTCTTCATATATTTCAGCCGTGCCGGAGTATTGTAGAACAAATCCCGCACCCATATGTCCGTGCCGCGCGATGCTCTCGTCTGCTCGCGCGATTCCTCCCCGCCGCCTGCTATTGAGAACCGCATACCAAGCCCACTGGAATTCGCTGAAGTTATACATTCGACGCGTGCTACCGAAGCGATCGACGGCAGCGCTTCACCGCGGAAGCCCAACGTGCGAATCGCCCCGAGATCGCGGCTCTCCCGCACTTTGCTCGTTGCATGGCGATGGAAGGCCGTCTGCACATCGTCTGCTTCAATGCCGTGGCCGTTATCCGTAACACGAATGAGCGAAAGACCGCCTTCTTCGATTTGCACCTTGATATTTGTAGCTCCCGCATCGATCGCATTTTCGACCAGCTCTTTCACGACCGATGCAGGGCGTTCCACCACTTCTCCGGCCGCAATCAGATTCGCAACATGTTCATCTAGTACGCGAATGTTTCCCATCGCATTAGCTCCTTCTTTCCCTAATCACTAGCGTCCGTTATCAGGCAGGCATGATGGCGTCTATTGCACACGCAAAGTCAGCTCGCCATTAACTACGGACCATGTTAGAGACGTCACTTGCTGCGCAAACACATCCAGATCCAAATACGTGATCCCGTTTTGTTGCATAACAGCATCTTCTTCTATTCCATACGTCAATCTGATTTCTCCGTCCTGCAGCGTGATTCGCTTCTCATCGTCGTTCCACGACACGCTAAGGCCGCTCAAAGCCCCGAGAACACGTGAATGTACGTAGTAGCGCCCTTCATGCTCAATGTAAGGCAGCGAGTGGGGAAAGCTTACACCTTGAATCATGACGCCGTTTCTGCGCGAGCTCAGCGTTATATCGGACATGCCTACTTCTCGCAGCGCCGTAAGGAGCTGCGGCAATTTTCCTTGCACTTCGATGTCAGGCTTAATGCCGATATGGTTCACCCTCCGTCCGTTCGGCGTCAAATATTCTTGGATCGTCATCTTTAGCACTCCGCCGTTGCTTAACGGCAAGATGGATTGCACGCTGCCTTTGCCAAACGTTTGTACGCCGATGACGACAGCCTTACCGTAATCCTGCATAGCACCTGCAAACACTTCGGAACCGCTGGCACTATGTTCGTTGACAAGAATGGCGATCGGATAGGCTGTCGTCTTTCTGCCCATAATCGCAACCGGATCATTCTTACCGGACTTGTCGCGAGTATGCATCAGCACGCCGTCTTCTATGAACTGGCCAGCAATTCTGCTCACCGTATCCACATAACCGCCTGGATTATCCCGCAAGTCAATGATGAGACCTGAGAGTCCTCTTTCCTCCAGTTCGGCCAGCTGATCCGCAAACTCCTCATCTGCCTCCCAGGAGAACGTCTCGATCTTGATATATCCGTAACCGCCGTTTAACCACTCGCCTTTGACAATCGGAATTTGTACGCTGCGCCGCGTCATCTGCAACGTTCTGCGCTCATCGCCGGAAAGAATCGTCACTTCAACTTCCGTAAACTCATCGCCCACGATCATGTTGACGATATCTTGCGTACGTTTGCCGACTGCCGAGATGCCGTTTACCGCGATAATATAATCGCCGCTCTTGATGCCAGCTTCCGCAGCCGGGGATTGAGGAAATACTTCCGCTGCATAGACGCCGAATTCATCCTCGCCGAGCCGCACGCCAATCCCTACGTAATGCTGCTCGACAGCGCTTTGGTAATTGTTCCATTCTTCCTGCGTCATATATTGTGCATACGGATCGTCCAACGATTCGATCATGCCTTCGATCGCCGCTTCTTCCAGTTCACTGCCGCTCACGTTGCTAATATGATATTTTTCCAGCAAATCCTTTACTTCCGACATGAGCGAATGTCCTTCTGCGGCAAGCGCCGTCGCCGGCATACTAGCAAGTGCAAATATGACAAGGAAAGCCAGTGTCCATACTCTGAAGCGGTTCACAATCAGCCCATTGCTCGTTCGGTTACGGTTGTACATCCTCATCACCCTTTATTTGATCGATTTGAGTTCCAAAATAAATTGCATCGCTTGCAGCGGAGTCATATTCATCAAATCCGCTTCCTGCACTTTAGCAAACACTCGCTGAGCAGCTGAGCTTGCAGCAGTGTCTGCATGATCGTCCGCCGGCTGCTTCGCAAGGAAATTGTCCTTAGTGGCAGCTTCAAAGCGATGCTTCCTGCGTTGCGGCTCCGAATGTAATGTGCTACCGTCCTGAAACAAGCTAAGCTGAACGGGATCGGCTGCAGCCACGGCAGTTTGCAATTCGGTCGTCTTCATCTCCAACGTGCTTAATATTTGATACGCTCGTTCAATCACTTCATCTGGAATGCCGGCGATCTTCGCACAATAAATGCCGTAACTCGTGCTCGCCGCCCCGCGAATCAGCTTGCGCAAGAATGTCACTTCCTCGCCGCTTTCCTCCACAGCCATGCAATAATTGTGCAAATAGGGAAGCGAGTCTTCAAGATGAGCCAATTCATGAAAATGTGTCGAGATCAACTGTCTTGCAGCCGATATGCTCATGAATATATTCAATCACGGCCTGCGCGATCGCCATCCCTTCCCCGGTCGATGTTCCGCGCCCCAGCTCGTCGATGATGACCAAGCTGCGTGGCGTCGCTTTCGCGGTCATCAGCTGAATATCCTTCATCTCTACCATGAAGGTAGATTGACCGCCGATGACGTCATCGGCCGCTCCGATGCGCGTAAAGATGCGATCGACGATCGGAATTTTGGCGTGCGCTGCCGGCACGAAGCAACCGATCTGCGCCATGATGAGCATATAAGCGACTTGTCGCATATACGTGCTCTTCCCTGCCATATTCGGACCGGTGATGAGCATCATGCGGCGGTCTTGCTGCGTAAAGACGGTATCATTGGCGATAAACGCTTCATCTTCCAACACCGCTTCCACGACAGGATGGCGACCTTCGCGAATCTCCATATCAAATCCTTCGTCAATTTCCGGCTTGATATAACGCCGTTCCGCGCTAACGCGTGGCGAACGACTGCAATGAATCGATCACGGCGATCATCTCCGCCAATTTTTGCAAACGCTCGGTTTCGCCAGCAATTCGTTCACGCAGCCGGGTGAACAACTCATACTCCAGATCGACCATCTTCTCCTCGGCATCGAGGATGAGCGCTTCCTTCTCTTTCAACTCCGGCGTGATAAATCGCTCGGCATTGGCCAGCGTCTGCTTGCGCTCATACATGCCTTCCGGAAACTGCGAAAGATTCGCCTTCGTCACTTCTATATAGTAACCGAACACTTTGTTAAATCCGATCTTCAGCGACTTGATGCCGGTCGTTCACGCTCGCGCTGTTCAAGCTCGGCAATCCAGCGCTTGCCGTTCATGCTTGCTTCACGGAATTGATCGAGCTGTGCATGATAGCCTTCCTTGATCAAGCCTCCCTCGCGCACGGATATCGGTGGATCTTCGACGATAGCCGCGTCTATCCACGAGGCAATATCTTGGCAATCGTCAGCCTGGCTAACGAGGTCGCAAGCGTCGCGGAGCCGGAAGCTTGGCACAGCTCGATCAGCTCCGGAACTCGCTGAAGCGACAGCTTCAACGCATTCAAATCACGGGCATTCGCCGTCCCGTAGACGACCCGACCGACGAGCCGCTCCATATCGTATACGTCACGCAGTTGCTGGCGCAGTTCCTCACGAGTGATAAGCTGCCGGACGAGCACATCCACCGCTTCCTGGCGAACCTCGATCGCCTGCTTGCTCAAGAGCGGCTTGTCCACCCAGCGTCGCAGCATGCGACCGCCCATCGCGGTCACCGTCTTATCAAGCAGCCATAACAGCGATCCTTTCTTCGAGCGATCACGGGCTGTTTCCGTCAATTCCAGATTGCGCCGCGTGAACGGGTCAAGGATCATAAACTGCTGCTTCTCATAGCGGCGTATATGACGAATATGGGCAAGCGACCGTTTCTGAGTCTCGTACAAGTAATAAAGCAAGCGATCAATACTGAGCCTAGCTGCAGCTGACAGACCGCTCAGCTCTGCCGCAGGAAAATGCTTGTCCGTTAAGCTCGCATCACTTGCAGGCTGTAGCGATACGAGCGCTCGATGCAGCATTTGATTCATATATGTACGAGCGGTTTCCAGCAAGGCGCCTTCGCCGATTACTTCCGACGGTTGATAGCTGTTCAGCTCCTCATACAGCTGCTCCGTATCTTGCGCAAAATCTGTCACATACAGCTCCCCGGTAGACAAATCTCCCGCCGCCACAGCCCAGCGGATCTCACCATTTGGCTCTGCTGCCTCCGCTAAGGACACGATAAAATTGTTGGCCGCACCTTTTAAGTTCTTATCTTCCATGATCGTGCCGGGCGTCACAATACGCACGATCTCGCGCTTAACGACTCCTTTTGCTTCAGCCGGATTTTCGACTTGCTCGCAAATGGCGACTTTATAGCCTTTGTCTATTAATCTCGTAATATAGGATTCCGCCGAATGATATGGAACCCCGCACATCGGCACTCGCTCAGTCCCGCCAGCGTCGCGTCCGGTCAAGGTAATCTCCAATTCCTTCGCTGCCAACACGGCATCCTCGAAGAACATTTCATAAAAATCACCTAGCCGAAAAAACAAAAATGCATCCGGCACTTGAGCCTTGATCTTCAAGTATTGCTCCATCATCGGAGTATATTTCGCCAAAGCACGATCCCTCCAGCTGCCTAAAGATTGCCTCTATCTAACTTCATCTAGCTTTACTTAGCTCTATTGCGTTCTATCTACTCTCTAACCTGACCAGGTAGCTCTAACAAGCTCACTCGAACAGATGGTATCTAACTCTAGGACGATCACCATTCGCATCCATCACGCGCTTCCATTCGCGCTTTTATTCGATCGTAAATCTCTTAAATCGTGAGCAGAAGTTCCCTGTATTCTATCTATTCTATCATACCATGTGCATCGAAACGGAAACAATCAGGCAATACACGAACACCAGGTGTATGTCAAGCACTTGTGGCAAGTAATCCTACATCGGTGTCTAGGCGGTAAACATTTCGGTAACGGTTGTCACAAAGGCTATTCAAGCGTAATCGTACGTTTTGAAACTGTAACGGTTGCTATGAAGCCTATTCATAATAAAATGGCGAATTTGCCGAAAAAACAGCGAAATAGCCGCCAGCACAACCGTTACAAAACAAACTGTGGCTCAATTGCTATCATAAGCGCTGTGGCAACCGTAAGAGCAAAATTGGGGGGCCTCATTTACACTTACTTACATAAGAACGGAAGCCTCAATCCCCCATTCCTTGCGAATATCTTTAGATTCGTCCCACACGTATCCGGCCTCCAACAAATGAATGAACGGCAGCAGCTCGCGCGAATAATTCGCAAACGACGACAAGCTCATCACCTCTCGCTTCCATTGATCGAGAAAACTCGACAGCACAGCCTTGTCGCCCGCAAAATAAGCCTTCTGCATCTGTGGACTGTCGAGCGGTCGGCTTCGTAGCTGCGAGGAATGAACGGCGATCAGCTTGGCAAGTGCGAGAACGCCGCGCGTAATGACCGGCGAAATCAGCATACTGGCCGGCGTACGATACTCGAAGCCGCCATGATCCTTGGCGCGCGCATTGCCCAGCCAGCCGAACGTATGGCGGCGTGCCAAGCACCGCGTATCCTCAAGCAAGGAAAGCGGCAGTGTGACATAATTGTCGAGCGTTCGCATGAACTCGAACGTCAGCGGCAAGCCGCTAAAGTGCAGATGACCGCCGAGTGAGATGCCAGTCAGCGGCGCTCCGCCCGCCCGCCAGTTGAGCGCCGGATCGATGCGCCTGGCAGCTATTCGCATCGCGCGCTGCAAATTGGCGAACAATTGCCGCGGTTCGCTGCTCGGCACAGGTCGCAGCTCAGCCAGCGCGCGCATGACGCGCCGCTCGATGAAGGCTACATCATGTCCAGCAGGTCCTGCCGCCGGCAAATATCGGTCAGCCGGCACTAGCTCGCCCTGCGATGTCGTCAGCACGAACTCTGCATCAAGCCCCAGCACGATATCCGATTGATGCATTCCGGTGCGATATGCGGCCAGTATAGAAGCGTGCGTCGTTAGCTGTGCCGCGATATTTCGTGATGAGCCCGGGCGGCGAGGCAGGAAACGGATCCACGCCAAGCACGTACATCGCGCCGCGTGGCGCCAAGGCGATGCGCACCAAGCCGTAATCCAAGCCGAGAGCATAAATCGCACGCACCGCCGTGCGTGCAAGTCGGCGCAGCAAGCGATCGTTCGCTGCCGGCTGCGCTGTTAGCCGCACTTCCTGCGGAACGGCAAGCGGGCCGCCTTTGAGGACGCCGACTGAACGATAATAGAGAGCAATCATCTCGTATTGGAATACGGCCACCAAATATTCCGGAATTGTAGTCGCGGCCTTGTCCTTATTGCCCGGCTTGACAAGCAGCCCATGGATGCCAAGCAATTTGTTGATCGCAGCAGCATTGTGCTTGGTGCGAGCTGCGAACGGCTCGCGATTGAGCGTTGCAATCAATGTTAGCAGCTCGCTTGGCAGCGGTCTCGTATTCGTAGCTTTCTCGATTTGCTCTAGCCATTGCTGCTGACCTGCACTCATTTGCATGCTGTCTGCTACAGTCTGCACCATGATTCCTCCCGCCATTTCGTTACTGTACGAATGTTTGGATAGCGCCTGCTTAAGCTGTTCTTTATACACGACAAAGAAAGAGGGCACACGCCCTCTCCAATTTCATGACAAAAGCATATGATGGACTAAAGAAAAATTACAGATCTTCATCATCCAAAAGATCTTCGTCCAGCAAATCGTCGAAGTCCTCGGCATCATGATCGCCGAAATCGATCGCTTTATCGTCGAAGTCATCGCACCCGCCTTCGCATACGACGACGCATACTTTCGTCTCGGCGATCATCTCCGCTTCGAATTCCCGCTCGACTCGGATGAGCACGTGTTGACCGTTCGACGATATGCTCGCTTCTACACAGTTCGGTTCTTGCGTCGCTTCAGCCGTAACCTCTTCGGTGGATGCACGGTGTTTCGGATCAAGGTAGGATAACGGAACAATTTCTGAGTATGATACCGTTTCTTTCGCTACGTCCGTTTTCGTGTTTTTGTCGTAAGAATACCAAATGTTAATATCGTAAGTACCTACCACCTCGATGCCGTCACCGCTTTTTACCGCGTCGTATTGGTGGTTTATGAGCCATGCGCCCAAAATGCTCGACGGTCTATGAGGCGGAGTTACGGTATGTGTCACTTGAGAGAACTTACGACCTTTGCCGCAAACAGCTTTTGTGATGATTTCTCGGCAGCGAGTATTTTTATCGATCGACATCCTTTCAACCTCCTCCATACAATCTAATTCACTATCAAGTGTATGCAGGACATTCGTCTAGGGTGACAGTCAAATCCTGCTCGCAACACTTTTTTCAGGGTCATCACGCGCGTATCACCCACGCCCGCTTCCCCATCGTGATTTCCACGTATTTCCCTTTCGTCACTGCTCTGCGTTATGATATACATATGCAGGCCTTCGCTTGTCCCATTCCTTGAAATCTTGCAAAAAATAAAGTCAGTTGGACATCGCTTTCAGTAGAAGTGCATGCCATATATCACGATAAATCACGATGATAATTCACAGAGAACCATAAAGAAGTACAAAATACAGGAGGAAAAAATGATGCGCGAAAACGAGCAAGCGGCAAGCAAAATCGACCGCGCCTGGATACAGCAGCAGCTTTACGACCTTCAGGATGAGTCGTACCGCAGCTTTGCCTCCAAGCTGATTCCGAACATCGATAACTTGCTAGGCGTACGGCTCCCGCTGCTGCGCAAGCTTGCCAAGCAAATCGTCAAGCATGATTGGCGGGCATATTGGAAAGAAGCGAGCGCGGTGAAGGAGGAATGGTTTGAGGAAACGATGCTGCAGGGCATGGTGATCGGTTATTTGAAAGAAGATATCGATACGATTTTGAATTTGACACAGCAATTCGTGCCGAAGGTGAACAACTGGTCTGTATGCGATACGTTTTGCAGCGGCTTGAAAATCGCCAGGCAGCATCAAGACAAGGTATGGTCGTTCATCCAACCATACCTTGTCTCCAAGCAAGAATATGAACTTCGCTTCGCCATCGTTATGCTGCTCAGCTATTATGTGAATGAGCGATATTTGGATGACGTCCTCAGCATCCTGAATCGCATTC
This sequence comes from uncultured Paenibacillaceae bacterium, assembly GCA_963755735.1. Taxonomy (GTDB): domain Bacteria; phylum Bacillota; class Bacilli; order Paenibacillales; family DA-C8; genus Insulibacter. The sequence goes on along the minus strand of CAVWLN010000023.1, from coordinate 113,534 downwards.
AGCATGAAGGCTACTATGTAAAGATGGCCGTTGCATGGGCTGTATCGGTTTGTTACGTGCACTTTCCCGAGCGAACGATGGGTTGGCTTACGCAATGCGCGTTAGATGATTTTACGTACAATAAATCATTGCAAAAAATAACCGAATCGCTCAGAGTGGATGACGAAGCGAAGACGCAGATCCGGGCTATGAAGCGACGCTAGTAAGCCGCTAGCGCCAAGCACTACGGCTCGAATCCACGCTGACTAAGGAACAACTCGTCCTCCGCAAAGTGTTCTTGAAATTGCTGCCAGATTCGCTTGATCTGAGCAGGATCATACCATGCTTCTAGTCCGAGCTGCTCGTACAGCTTATGGATTTGCAAGCTTTGCGTCCGTTTGCCACCGCTGCCGTCGCCCATGAAGTAATCATCCATTACAACGCGGCTAACGAGCGGACGCAGGCGCGCCGCGAATTGTGGACTGGATGGCAGTACAGGCGCCACCGCCGCTTGGCTCGGTATACCGGCAGCTTGCAGCTTTTGCAGCGTGCTAAGCCTCGCCTGAATTGGCGGTGCGGTCGGCGTAAAGTGCTTGCGCACCTCCTCAAGATCCGTCTCGATCGTCATGCTGACGCGCACGTGCTCGCCGAGCCCCGCGAGCAGATCGATATCACGAACGACGAGCGGACTTCGCGTTTGCAGAAGAAGAAAGTCCGGCGGCTCCTCTGCCATTACTTCCAGCAAGCTTCGCGTTATACGCTCCTGCACCTCAATCGGTTGATAAGGATCTGTGCTCGATGACATAAAGATCGTAACCGGACCCTTCCTCTTCGCTCTGCGAAATTGCTTGCGAAACACCTCAGCGGCGCCTTGTTTAATGTCTACCCACGTGCCCCAGTCTTCATTGCGAAATAAATTGACCGGCATTTTCCGCACGTAACAGTACGAACAGGCAAATGCGCAGCCTGTATAAGGGTTCAGGGAATGCGTATAGCCTGCCAAAAACCCCGTTCCTTTGTTAAGGACAGACTTCGGATGGACACGCGTAAACGTCAGCTTCGCTAGCGAATGCGATCTGGACTCACGCATAAGCGCTCGCTTCTTCCCGCTGTACATGTATTGCCTGCTCCAGCTCCAGAAGCTTCGTCTTCATGGCGAGTCCGCCCCGATACCCCGTCAATGCCCCATTCTTGCCGATCACACGATGGCACGGGATGACGATAAGGAGCGGATTGGCACCGATGGCAGCGCCGACCGCCCGCACCGCATTCGGCTTGCCTAGGCTGGCGGCAATGTCTGCGTACGTGCGAGTCTCTCCGTAAGGAATCGTCTCCAACGCCTTCCATACGTCCTGTTGAAAGGGCGTGCCGAGCTTAACGAGCGGCAGCTTGAATTGCTGTCGATCGCCATGCAAGTATTGTATGAATTGCCGTGCGTAAGGAAGAAGCGACGCATCATCGCGTTGCAGTGTATAGTCCGGACATTTCACCTTTGCCCAGCTGGACAAGGCCGATACGGATTCTTCGTACGGCGCAACGTAGCACAACCCTTCCGTAGTTGCGGCAATCATCAGCGGCAAGCGCTCAGTATGGACAACTGACCAGACGATGCGTTTGGTAAGCGTAGGCTTCATTCGTTCGTCCCCATTTCTTCATGATTAAGCTGTGCAAGCTACGCACAAGCGACACATTTGTATGTCCTGGCTTAAGAAAGCTCGTACAGCTCGGAAAATTTCCGATGGAGATGGTCGGTTAAGTAGCTGGCGTTCAGCTCTTCCCCGGTCACTTGCTTCATAAATTGCTCCGGCCTCATGAGCGAGCCATGACGGTAAATTCGCTCCGTAAGCCAATCTTTGATCGGTGCGAAATCTCCATTTTCAATCTTAGCGTCAAAATCCGCAAAATCCTTGCGCAGCGCAGCGGTAATTTGCGCGGCATACATATTCCCTAATGAATATGAAGGAAAGTACCCGAACGCTCCGCCTGACCAATGAACGTCCTGCAAGACGCCCTCGGCATCGCGAGCCGGTCTCACGCCCAAGTATTCCTCATACTTCTCGTTCCATATGTCCGGCAAATCGTCTGTCGTAATGTCACCTGCAATGAGCTGCTTCTCAATTTCATAACGAACCATAATGTGCAGATTATACGTCAGCTCATCGGCCTCAATGCGAATGAGCGAAGGCTCCGCCTTATTGATGGCGCGGTAGAACTGTTCGACCGACACATCGTCTAGCTGCCCCGGGAAGTGTTCCTGCAAGTCTCGCAAATAACGCTTCCAGAACGGGCGGCTCATGCCGACGAAGATTTCCCAAAATCTTGACTGCGATTCGTGAATGCCATATGACGCCCCTTCGGCGAGTGGCGTCCCAGCGAGCTCCGGCGACAAATTTTGCTCGTATAATGCATGTCCGCATTCGTGTATGGTGCTGAACAGCGAGAACGTAATATCGTCCGGCTTGAAGCGAGTCGTAATGCGCACATCGCCGATATTGAGTCCCGTGGCGAAAGGATGCTCGGTTTCGTCGATGCGGCCAGCGGCAAAGTCATAGCCTAGCTGACGGACGATATGCTCGCTGAAGGCGCGCTGCTTGCGCTGATCGAATGGCTGCTTGAGAAACGACGTATCCGGCACGATAGCGGATTGCTTCACAGCTGCCACGAGCGGTACGAGCTTGTCGCGCAGCTCAGCAAACAACGTGTCGAGGATGCGCACGGTCATCCCGGGATCGTAGTCATCCAGCAAAGCATCATACGGGTGATCCTCATAGCCCCACAGCTCCGTAAATTGCCGGTTATAATCAACGATCTTCTGCAAATATGGCTGAAACATGCGGTAATCGGATTTCGCCTTCGCCTCCTCCCAGATCGATTCGGCTTCAGACGTTAATGTCACATATTGTTGATACGTATCCGTCGGAATTTTCTTGCTGCGGGTATAGCGTCTGTTCATGATTTCCACAGCTCGTTGCTCCATCTCACTTAGCTTGCGGGCCGTCTCCGGCTTCGCGAGGGCTGCCAGCCACTCGCCCATCTCATCTGCGATCATCAGCTTGAAGCTTTCGGTTTGCAGCATACCGATCGTCTGGGCGCGTTGCGCGACTCCCTTCTTCGGTGCACCGGTGCGCAAATCCCAATATAATACGCCCGCTGCTTCCTCATAGCTTTTGATCAAACGCAATCGGTTCATAAACTGCTGGATGATTTGCTCGCTCAATACGTTCACTCCTTTGAACTTTCACAATTCAGTCATACCATCCATTCGTATGTTTCTATTCTAATAGTAAGGAAAATGACGTTGAAACACAATTGTGCTAAAATTTTTGCAAGGAGGCATGATGAATTTGAATATCCAAATAACTTCAGAAGCAATCAATAAACTGCAACCGTATATAGATGACAACAATGCCGTGCTAAAGCTTGTCTATGATGCGGAAGGCTGCGGCTGTGCAGTGAGCGGAATTCCGGCGATGTGGGTGGTGACGAAGCAGCAAGTGCAAGAAGAGGTGCAGCACGCTTTACATGAGCCATTACCGATCGTGTATGAATCACGGCATGAGGTGTTTTTTGAAGATCAGCTCAAGCTAGATTACAATCCGGACAAGGACGCGTTCAAGCTGACCAGCGCCGGCCAAATTTATGCTGCTGACCTCGCGGTCATCGACAAAAGAAATGGATAAGGAAGGTGCCAACGTGCAAATGTTAGACGAAATCTTGTCTTTTAACGAGCAATTCGTAGAAGACAAGCAATATGAGCAATATATGACAGATCAATATCCAAATAAGAAAATGGTAATCGTCACATGCATGGACGCAAGACTAACCGAGCTGCTGCCGAAAGCGATGAATTTGCGCAACGGAGATGCAAAAATCATCAAGAACGCCGGTGCGATCATTACCCAGCCCTTCGGCAACGTCATGCGTAGCGTGCTCGTCGCATTGTATAAACTGAATGCAGAAGAGGTGTTTATTGTCGGCCATCATGAATGCGGCATGACCGGACTGCAATCGGAACACGTCGTAGATAAAGCGCTGGAAAGAGGCATCTCTCCCAAATTAATCGAAATGTTGAAGTATTCCGGCATCGATCTGAGACGTTGGATGCGAGGCTTTGACAACGTGCGCGACGGCGTGGAAAGCAGCGTAAAGATCGTGCGCCATCATCCCCTCTTGCCGCCAGGAACCGCTGTCCATGGCTTGGTCATCCATCCGACTACCGGCAAATTGGATGTCATCGTCAACGGCTATGAGTTTCAACAAGTGAAAGTCAAGTCTAGACTAACGTTTAGAATTTCTATAGTGGAGGTGACAGCATGCTCTTTATCGATAATGAGGGACATACCGATCCAGCGATCAATCTGGCGCTGGAGGAATATGCACTGCGCCATTTACCGCTCGACCGCCCGTATCTCCTGTTTTACATCAATGAGCCGTCGATTATTATCGGCAAAAATCAGAATACGATCGAAGAGATTAACGAAGACTACGTGCGCGAACACAAGATCCATATCGTTCGTCGTCTGTCAGGTGGCGGCGCTGTCTATCATGATCTCGGAAATTTGAATTTCAGCTTTTTGACGAAGGATGACGGTCGCTCATTTCATAATTTTGCCAAATTCACAAAGCCGGTGATCGACGCCTTGCAAGCGCTCGGCGTCAATGCTGAGCTGAGCGGGCGCAACGACATTCAAGTCGGAGAACGGAAAATTTCAGGCAACGCCATGTTCTCCACGCGCGGTCGCATGTTCTCACACGGCACCTTGTTGTTCGATTCACAGATGGATAACGTCGCCTCGGCGCTTAAGGTAAAGCAGATGAAGATCGAGTCGAAAAGCACGAAGTCCGTGCGCGCAAGGGTGGCGAATATAAAGCAGTTTTTGGATGATCAGACGATGACCATCGAACAGTTCCGCGATACGCTGCTGCGGCATTTGTTCCAATGCGATCCGGCGGATGTGCCGAAATATCCGCTGACCGAAGACGACTGGCGCAAGGTGCGGCAAATCGCCGAGGAGCGATATCGAAGCTGGGACTGGAACTACGGCCGTTCACCGAAGTTCAACATTCAGAACGCCTACAAATTTCCTTCCGGCATCATCGATGTGCGTCTTGACGTGATGAACGGTATTTTGGAGAACGTCAAGATTTTTGGAGATTTCTTCGGCGTAGGTGATGTAGCTGATTTGGAGAATCGTTTGCGCGGCGTTCGGTATGAGGACAATGCGGTAAGCGAAGCATTGCAGGACGTAGATCTGACGCATTACTTTGGCAAATTGACGATGCCGCAGTTCATCAGCTTGCTGTTCCATCGGCAAATCCCACAAGAGAATGAGTAAACGGACTAGCGGAGCAAACGAATAAAGGAGGATTATTTCGCGTGGATTATCGAATCGAGAAAGATACGCTCGGTGAAATGTATGTGCCGGCGGATAAATATTGGGGCGCGCAAACGCAGCGCAGCTATGAAAATTTTCGCATCGGCAGCGAGCGAATGCCGCTCCGCCTCATTCATATGTTCGCCGTGCTGAAAAGAAGTGCAGCAGCCGTTAATCATAAGCTTGGCAATCTGAGTCAAGCAAAGGCGGAGGCGATCATGGCAGCTGCAGACGAGATCATTGCCGGCAAACTTGACGATCACTTCCCGCTCGTCGTATGGCAAACAGGCAGCGGAACCCAGACGAATATGAACGTCAATGAAGTGATCGCTTATCGCGCTAATGAATTGCTGAAAGCGCAAGCGAGCGATGAGCGGGTGCATCCGAACGATGATGTGAATCGGTCGCAAAGCTCCAATGACACGTTCCCGACCGCTATGCATATGACTGCGCTTAAAGCGATTGAGGATGACTTGCTACCGGCTGTGCATAAGCTGAAGACGACTCTCGCAGAGAAGAGCGAGAAATTCGCGAACATCATTAAGATCGGGCGCACGCATCTGCAGGATGCGACCCCGCTTACGCTCGGTCAAGAAATTAGCGGCTGGCAGCACATGCTGCATAAGTCGGAGCAGATGATCCGCGAAGCAAAGGAGCACTTGCGAGAGCTAGCAATCGGCGGTACCGCTGTTGGCACCGGCATTAACGCACATCCGCAGTTTGGCAGTGAAGTCGCCAAGGAGATCAGTCGCCTGACCGGCAAATCGTTCGTCAGCGCAAGCAATAAATTTCATGCCTTAACTAGCCATGACGAACTCGTACATGTACACGGCGCGCTGAAAGCGTTGGCCGCAGACTTGATGAAGATTGCCAACGACGTTCGCTGGCTGGCGAGCGGTCCGCGCTCGGGAATCGGCGAAATTACGATTCCCGCCAACGAGCCTGGTAGCTCCATCATGCCTGGCAAGGTGAACCCGACGCAATCCGAAGCGCTGACGATGGTCGTTTGCCAAGTGATGGGCAATGATGCGGCGATTGGCTTCGCCGCTAGTCAAGGAAATTTTGAGTTAAACGTGTTTAAGCCGGTGATCTTGTACAACTTTCTTCAGTCCGTCCAGCTGCTGAGCGATGGAATTGTTTCCTTCCATGACCATTGCGCCGTCGGCATTGAAGCGAACGTACCTGTCATTAAGCGAAACCTCGAGCAGTCGCTTATGCTAGTAACGGCACTCAATCCGCACATCGGCTACGAAAAAGCAGCGTCTATTGCCAAGCTTGCGCATCAAGAAGGCTTAACTCTTAAGCAAGCTGCGCTCAAAAGCGGCTTGCTTAGCGAAGAGCAATTCGAGCAAATCGTTCGACCGGAAGACATGATCCAGCCGAAATAATCGCAACAAATCATGACCAAACAGGCTTCCGTCCATTCACGCTTCTCACTAGAAGACGCTGTGATGGAGGGAAGCCTGTTTCGATTGATGCAACAGTTCCGTATTAAAGCGGCGGAACTTTAACTCCTAGCTTCTCCCAGTCTTCCTTCGGCGGTCCGTACACACCGAAAGGCTTCAGTCCGGCTTGCCGCATGAGAACTGTAATTTGTCCGCGATGATGGACGATATGCTTAATTAAACCCATTATGATTTGCGCATTCGTCTCTTGTCTGCCAAAAGCAAGCCGCACTTCGCGCAAGTCATCGTCAGACCATTGCGTGCGTATCGCCTGTTGGGCTGCGGCGCTTACGTGCCGAAACGTATCCACGATGCGCCTCGCTGACTCCGGAACGTGCTCAGCATCATCCACCTGGTCGATGTGCAGGCCGAATTCCGCCAAATATTCCGGTATGTTTGTCGTCAAATGCCAGGCGATTCTGCCTAGCGTCCGCCCTTCCGGATAGACACGCGTACTTAACGACGCGTCGGTAAGTCCAGCTAACACCTGTTCTGTTAATCCAGCTTCCCGCTTCCATTCTTCCACGAAGTCCGAAATCGTGACATACATTTTTACTCCTCCTTCCTATACGTCTGCTTGTACGGCTCTAATCTCCACGCCAAACATACTTCATAATGGTGACAACGGCTGTCATAAATAAAAAAATGGCGGCCTACTCGTTTGACCGCCGTTGTTGTCTCCGCTTCAAAGCTTCCTCATGCTCTCTTCTTACCTCACTCCGATCTCGCAGCAGATGCCGGTTCAACAGCCATGAATCCGATAAATCGCTCGCCCTTCCCCACGGATAGTCTTGTCGTTCCGCTTCATGCTGGCAACGCGCAAGCAGCTCCGCATCCGTGATCGGAATGTCGAGATCCGTATAATCCAGCTTTTCATTTTGCTGTACAGACGCTAGCCGCTGCTTCATCATGGCTAGCAGCTTCGCTCCGTCAACGCCCAGCTCTTGCATATGCGTTTCGTCGTAACGTCTGATGGCGCCGCTGAGCAGCTTTATGGCACCTTTGCGATTTCCGCGCCGCTGGTGATAAAGACTAACGGCAAGTTGAATGAGCATGACCCATGTTTCACGATAGCGGCTTTGCGGATGCTCCTTCCAGTAATCTTCCAATATTTCATGACACTCGAAGTAATCACGCGCCGCATGATATTGCACAAGATATTGAACGTAGGCGTCTGGATAGCGTGAGCTAGCCATCAACATTGTCCCTCCTAAAAATCGCATTTGTTTATCAGCTATCGCAATTCGTCGTGCAGCCGACTTACATCGGTAATCGGTGACTGGCAGGCAAAGTTTTCACATATATAGGTGGCCGCTTGGCCGTGCACGAGACTTTTGCCTTGTAATACCGACATCAGCTGCCGTGCCTTCTCTCCTTCCTCGCCTTGCACGTTCCAGGCGATGACGGTTTGCGGAAGAAACTTGCTTCTAATGGCAGAGATCATATCCTGCACTCGCTCGTCTGCCGCTTCGCCTGCCAATACAATTTCTCGGCTTGGTCCGATCGCAAACAAGACAGCATGCATAAACATCGCATACCCGTTCGGATACCGGCTTACCTCACCAGCGAATGCTTGCAGCAGCTGCTCTGCCCTCTGCTCCATACGCTTATCGCCTGTCAAATGCGCGAGCCGCTGCATAACATACGCGGCAACCGAGTTGCCGGAAGGCATCGCCCCGTCGTACACTTCCTTCATGCGCATCCATAACTGCTCACTGTCACTTGCGTAGAAGTAAAAGCCGCCGTCTTCCTCGTCCCAGAACCATTGCTCCATATGATCGTACAGGCTTAGCGCCCGCTCCAAATAGTCCGCATCAAATGTCGCTTCGTACAGCTCAAGCAGACCGTATATGTAGCAAGCATAATCGTCCAAATATGCGGCATATTTCGCTTCCCCGTCGCGATAGCGTGAGAGCAGCCTGCCGGACGCATCCGTGAGATGCTGCTCAATGAAAGCGGCCGCTCTGGCTGCGGCATGCAAGTAAGCTTCCTCGCCGAAAGCTTTGTAGCCTTGTGCGAAAGCAGCGATCATAAGTCCGTTCCAAGACGTTAAGATTTTATCGTCCTTGCTCGGATGCACCCGCTTCTCGCGAATCGCAAATAGCTTCTGCCGGCACTCTTCTATCCAGCTCTGCACGTCTTGCATGTCCTTACCGCGCAACCTCGCCCAGTCTTCTAGCGAATGCTGCAGCAAATTCGGAATGCTCCGGCCTTCGAAGTTTCCTTGCGGTGTAATGTCGAACAGTGAGCAAAATGCTTCACCGTCTTCTTCCCCAAGAATGTCTATCACCTCATCCGGTGACCATACATAAAATTTTCCTTCCACCCCTTCGGAATCCGCATCTTCAGCAGAGTAGAAGCCGCCATTCGGATCGGTCATATCGCGTAAGACGTATGTAAAGATTTGCTTGGCGACCTCAGCATAAAGCGGCTTGGCCGTCAATAAATAAGCTTCGATATAGGCGGTGGCAAGCAGCGCATTATCGTACAGCATCTTCTCGAAATGCGGGACAAGCCACCGCTCATCAGTGGAATACCTGGCGAACCCAAACCCAATATGATCATACATGCCGCCGCGATGCATATAATTCCAGTGTCTTCTCCGCCATGTTCAATGCTTCGCTGTCCTGAAATTTCACATGCAAACGTAATAGCAGTGAGAGGTTGTGTGCTGTAGGAAATTTCGGCGCATCTCCAAAGCCGCCCCATCTATTGTCGAACGTCTCTTTATAGTTGCGTCAGCGCTTGGCGAAGCGTCTCCTCTGACAGTTCCCCTTCAAGTTTATTTTGCATGCGGCTCGTAATTTGCTCCGTAATCGCATCAGCCGCGCCTGTTAATTTCTCAGGCGCCTCCTCCCATTGCTGCCTAACCGCATGCAAGATATCAAGCAAGCCAGCACGCCCGTATTTTCGTTCGCGAGGAAAATACGTCCCGGCAAAGAACGGCTTCTTGTCGGGCGTCATAATGATCGTCAGCGGCCATCCTCCATGTCCGGTAAGCGCCTGGCAGACGGTCATGTACAAATGATCGACATCCGGCCGCTCCTCGCGGTCTACTTTAATCGATACGAAATGTTCATTCAATACGTGAGCTACCGTTTCATCTTCGAATGACTCCCGCTCCATCACATGACACCAATGACAGGTTGAGTATCCGATGGAAAGAAAGATCGGTTTATGTTGCTCTACCGCGTTGTGGAACGCTTCGTCAGACCACGGAAACCAGTCCACTGGATTATAGGCGTGCTGCAATAAGTATGGCGATTTTTCGCTTGCTAATCGATTCGGCTTGTTGCTTGTTGGCATGAAGATGAGCCTCCTCATCATAAAATTGGCAATCTTTATATACAGAGTAACATACATAGAAGAAAATAATGACAGAAGATCTTGCCTTCCATCATTTCCATGCTAGTATAGAACTATCGCATTGATTCTCATCTTACATTACAGCAATTATTGAGGAGCTATACACATCATGACTACATTGCTATTAATTACTATTTATTTGGCATTCATCAGCTTGGGGTTGCCTGATTCCGTACTAGGCTCCGCATGGCCAGTCATGCAAAAAGCTCTTGATGTGCCGATCGAGACAGCAGGACTTATCTCGCTGTTTATTGCAGGAAGCACCATTGTTTCTAGTTTGTTCAGCGGCATTGTGATCAAACGTTTGGGTACGGGGCTCGTCACCTTGCTTAGCTGCCTCATGACGGCAGCTGCCTTGGTCGGTTTCTCGTTCGCGCCTTCCGTTATTTGGCTTATCGTGCTGGCGGTGCCACTAGGTCTTGGCGGCGGCAGTGTCGATGCTGGTTTGAACAGCTATGTGGCCGCACATTACAAGGCCCATCATATGAACTGGCTGCACTGCTTTTGGGGTGTTGGTGCGACGCTTGGTCCGATTATCATGTCTTTTCACATTGCGAATGCAGACTGGAGAAGCGGATATTTCTCGATTGCGATGATTCAGTTTGGACTCGTCGTGCTGCTTCTCATTTCACTGCCCTTGTGGAAGAAAACCGCGAAAACGAACAGTGCCACACAAGAGCAGACGGAAGTTCAGCATCCGACTGCCACAATCGGACGAAAAGGTGTCAAGTACGCGCTTCTGGCATTTTTGTTCTACTGCGGTGTGGAAACGACGATGGGACTTTGGGGGAGCAGCTTTCTCGTCAATATTAAGCAACTATCTCCGGCGGACGCTGCCGGTTGGGTATCGTTATTTTATGGTGGGATTACGGCGGGAAGGTTTATCAGCGGGTTTATTAGCTTTAAGGTTGCCAATAAGACGTTGATCCGCTGGAGTCAGATCATCGTATTAACGGGGACGCTTCTGTTCACGCTGCCGCTGCCAACTTTTCTATCTTTAGCCGGATTTTTGATCGTCGGTCTCGGTTGTGCCCCGATCTTTCCGAGTATGATTCATGAGACTCCCGTTCGCTTCGGTCAGGAAGAGTCGCAGAAAATTATCGGCTATCAAATGGCGTCCGCCTATACGGGCAGCACGCTGCTCCCACCTTTTCTCGGCACCTTGGCAGCGCAAACTTCGATCATCATTTTCCCGTTCTTTATCGGGATTTGTGCGGTCCTCATGCTGCTTTGCTCAGAAAGAATCAATATCATGGCAAAACCGAAGCCATCTGCGCATCAGTAACCGTGACGCAATAGTGCATTAGGAGTTGTCTGATTTGAACAATGACAAGCGATGTTCGTCTATGGCTATGGTTCAAGGCTCAGAAGTTTTCGTTTTTGCTCTAGCGGTTGCCATAGGGCTTATTGTAGCGAATTAGCCAAGTTTTATTTTGTAACGGTTGTGCTGGCGGCTATTTCGCTGTTTTTTAGCCAAAAGAGGCTATTTTTCAAGAATAGCCCCTATAGCAACCGTTACACTTTCCAAACGAGAGATTTCTGGCGAATAGCCTTCGTGGCAACCGTTACAGCCTGGAAGTCATCCATCCGTCAGTTTTCACTGATTTTCTGGACATCCCCTACTAGCGGATAAGCAGAAGACGATTCCATCGCTAGCCTTTCACTAGGTCGGCTGCGCTCGTTTATGCGCCCTTTCCTTAACCGTCCCTTCCTTATATATCTGAGAATTCATCGTCACTTCCAATATATTTCGGCTCAATGTATTCGAGCAGCCGCTCGACATCGTAACGATCTAATTCGCCTCCGAATAAGCTCATCAACTCTTCATCATGCATCGATTTCACCAACATCCCGACATCCAGTCTCTGCCCTTCCGGCACCAGCCCTGTCAGCTTGGATGCAATCGCTGCAATGAGCGCCTCGGTCATGATCTTCACACGCTGCTTTCCTTCACTGAAAGAGCCTGCCGGATGACGAACCCAATCATTGTCAAACGTAATGTAGGCTTCGGTTGAAGCTTGGAGAAGGTGGAGCAGTTGTTCTAGCTCGATTTCTGAATCCATCCCACAGCCTACCATCATCCAGATGGAAGCATCGTTCACATTTGTGAAGCAAAGCGGTAAATCGTAAACTACCCCTTCATACTCGAACTCGATGACAACGGGCTCCAGACCGAACGTGTGTAATACATCCGTAGAGACAAGCTCCACTTCTTGATCCATAAAAATTTCTAAACCGATCCCTTTGACCTCAATATTGAGCAGTCCATGGATTTCCGCGTTCAACGCTTTCGGATCCGGTCGCTCAGGAGCAGTCGTAAACACTGCATTCGTAGCTTTCATCGACTGATCCATGCTCACCCGATACTCATAACTTCCCGGTGCTTCCGGTGTCGGAATGCCAGCTTCAGGGAGAAAGATCGCGAACATACCGATTAGTGGCTGATCAAAGACAAGGTAGATGGCTTGTCCTGCAATATGGACGAGCTCAAGCTTCGGTTCCCCGTTGTCATAATCAGCTCCCTCCGCGTACACGATAATGTGTTCCGCCATGATTTCCCCAGGCAATTCGACCTCAGGCGGAAATTCAACGGCCACAGTAGAGAAAGGCGGTGATTCCATATCCCCGTAAGCCAACAGCACATATTTGGCTTGAGATATCCCAGCGTACGGCTCCATCATGCCGAGCGAAGGAATGAAGGGGACAATATCCGTCGTCACTACACCTGATGCTTCACCGATATTTAGCTCAAACGACACGGAGGTCTTCATTGGAACATTTTCAGGATTGTCCATGATCAGTTGCAGCACGAACGCATCACCTGGCTTAATGCTCAGACTGGTGCTCGAATCCGCAGCATATACATACACACTATCCCCATCTAACGCAGCATCTATTGGCACTTCCTGCCCATTTACCCGAAGTGTAGCTCCTTTAATCTGAAATTCTTCATCGCTACGGAAGAGATATTGTTCATCTAATACGATAAGCATTTCATCCGAATATGAAGTTGCCGTTCCTGTAAACGTATACGTCACATTTTGTCCGTTGCCGAAGAAATACAGTTCACCTATCTCTTGATTCGAATAATACCCATTTAGGTTACTCACATGCAGCTCCAGGTCTCCAATCGTTGATGGATCGGTAGGGATCTGCGGATCTGATTCGGCTCGCTTTCCTTATATGCAATCATAACGGGGATTTGAATGGCGTCACCTTGTCCTGCAATTTGCTGCATCCAGATCACATATTGCGCTGGCTTCAAAGGATTCACAATGATATCATGTAACAGCACCTTCACTTCGGCATCTGCCGGGATGATGCTTGGTTCTGGTAAGATCATCAAATTATTTCCTTGATCGGCCGAGATTTGAACCGGCTTGTACACTTGCTCCGTCACAGAAGGCTCATGCTTGACCACGATATCGACGTACGGCTCAGCCTCCGCTCCATTTAGTACTAAATAGGAAGGAAGAAAACCAGGATCGCCAAACAAGCCGAAATTTTCCCCGAACCAGAGGTCCAAAACATACCCTTCTTCGATTGTCGTGCTTGTCGAGAACGACAGCTCATAAGACGTCATCTCATTCGGGTATGCCGTCGTCTCTTCCCCATTTGCTGTAATCGGTGTCCATTGTACGTTGTGCGGATGCTTGCCAGAATTGTCGACGATCGTGATATGTGCATATGCTGTACCCGTGTTCACCGAAGTCGTGATCGGAAACTCGAATCCAAAAGCGGTATCCCACAGTTGGTACTCGTCAAGGAAAATGTCGACTCTTTGCCCAGCTTCTATCGTCACCGGCACGTAGAGACGAATAAAGTACTGACTCGGATCAGGTGCCACTTCGTATGTCACACCATCTACGGTAATTGTTACCATTGCATCTGAGTCTAACGACGTATAATTCAATCCGCGAAGGTCAATATAGTCAGTTTGCGTGATTAACGGTTCCGTCGCTCTAAAGGATACAAACACCTCGACGACATCTCCAACCTCGAAGCTACTCATCGAAACATATAAATCTTTCACTATATCGGGCATCTGATAAAGAGCCGTAATCGGCTCGATATTGAACGACTCCTCGTCCCACCAAACCGCTCCCGGTTCAAAATTGATTTGGAAGTCTGTGAACTTCTCCGCGCTTTCTTCAAGATATATGTACACATATCGTTGATCAATCACAAAGGAGAGATTGAAGGGGACATCGTACCATTGTCCGTCCATCATCCCTGCTATGGTGATGAATTCTTCATATACATCATAAAATTCATCCTTGAAAACGACGACAAGCTCCTCTAAATCTTCGGTTATAAACACTCCTTCTAATTGCGGATCAATCATTTCTTCTGCACTGACAACGGCTGGCCCAACGAAAAGAACGAACAAGACACAAAGTAGCGCAGCAATCCATTTGCTAGCTGGACGAACGTTTCGCATCAAGGTGATTCCCCCTTACTTTTTCCGTAATCCTGGCGAAAGACAGTTGAAAACCGTGCTCTGGCCAATATATAGATCAAATGACCGAGTCATTATCTATGATGAATTACCTATCTTTGTCATTATACTAAAGCTTTGAAGCTTTGAATAGAATGAATGGAAAAATTGATAGATTTATGTCGTTTGTTGTCGATTTTCCGATGTTGTCACCAACCGCCCAGCATGAACATACGATATGAAATAACCGTGATAGGCGTTTACTTACAAAAGAAAGGCGGGAACGCGTATGACACCAAACAAACGGGGCGATGAATGGCACTTTTTCGCTGAAGGTAACACAGCCCGCGGCTCTGTCCACTTATTTGACTCTTCTTTACAAGATCTTGAACGGATCTATATTTTGAAAGGCGGACCTGGCTCAGGCAAATCAACATTGATCGAACAACTGAGCACGCATTGGCTAGCCAAAGGCTATGACGCTTGGCTAATGCATTGTGCACGTGATGACCGTTCCCTGGACGGTGTCGTCTTCCCCCAGCTGAAGGTAGGAATCGTTGACGGCACTCGGCCTCACGTCATTGAACCGCGCATGCCTGGAATTGTTGAACAATATATCGATTTGTGTTGCGCATGGGATCGGGCTCGCTTAAATTGTCGCAAAGTAGACTTCATTCGTATGTTCCAGCTCGTGGAGCAACGGTTTGAACAAGCATATGCAGGATTCGCAGAAGCACTTCGCGTGCATGATGAATGGGAGGCCATTTATATCAGCCACATGGATTTCGCAGCGGCTGACCAGTTAACGGAGCAAACGATAGCCCGGCTGTTAGGCGACCGCAAGCAAACTCGCACCGCTCGGGTCGATCGGCGATTCCTCGGAGCTGCTACACCGAGAGGCGCTGTAGACTTCGTGCCGAACTTGACGAGCAAGCTAGAGAAACGGTACTTTCTCAAAGGACGTCCCGGCTCCGGCAAATCGACCCTGCTGAAGAAGCTGGCAGCGGCCGCTCAGCGGCGCGGATTTGACGTGGAAATTTATCATTGCGGGTTCGATCCCCAAAGTGTGGATATGGTCATCGTTCGCGAGCTTGGATTCGCTGTTTTCGACAGCACAAAGCCGCATGAATACGATCCCGAGAAAGCGTCGGATGAAATCATCGATATGTACGAAGCATGCATACATCCCGGAACAGATGAACGCTATGCCGAGCAAATCCACGACATCGCGACGCGATATTCACAAGCTATGAAACGATCGATCGATCTGCTCAGTCAGGGACGTAAGGCTCACCTTGCACTGGAAGAAATGTACCAGGACGCGATCAATTATCGCATCGTTGATCAAGTGCGAATTCGTCTGGAAAAAGAACTCGAACAGTTAACAGCCAACCATTCGCTCTGATTCATTCGTTCAACAGCCGTTTGCCCCCTTCTTCGGGGGTCTTTTTATTGTTACTTGTTTTCATAAGAAAATGGTAGGATGTCAAACGTATCTGTCTTGTGTAAAATTATGGTTGTAATTTGTCGGTAATTGTTTAAAATGAACACTATACATAGAAGGAGGAATCGTGTTGGAGATAGCAACTGCTACATCTTGGAAACGGTTTCGAATCGCGCTCATCATTAGTCTGATTCTCCTGCTTCCTTTAAGCGTTGCCGTCGTTGCGGTCATCCCGATGCCAGCCATCTATACGACGCAAGGAATCCTCACACCGGTGGCGAATTTAGGAATACAAAGCAGCGTCTATTTTACATATGTTGAAGAGGGAATCACGAGAAATCTATTCGAACGATTCGTTGCATTGCGAGTATTGGACGACCCTATTTTTACACCGATTACGAACGACGAAGTGGAAGAAGTCGAAGCGGAATATTATGAGACAGAGTCTTTAATCGACACATTGCAGCAAGCTGTCGCCATTACGAATTGCTGTGACACAGAGGTCAGCTCATCGCATCTTGAATATATCATTCAGCAGCGAGTATTTGAGCTTATGTCCAATCTGGAAGGCTACTATGGCAATTCCTTAGGCTTAATGGTGGCAATTGGATTATATGAAGAAGATCAAGGAGTCCTCTTTGGCTTGCTGCGCGGAGAGAAGATTGCTGGCACAGGTGCGTTGTATGAAGACGGTATTGTCGGCACTGTCGGCGCATTGGAACAAAAGCTCCTCGGTGCGGAAGCTGAGCAAGTCGATTTGTTCTTCGTACCAGCAGACTATGAGCAGTACGGTGAATTCGGCAATGAAGCAGAAGCGCAGCGCCTCAAGACAACCTATCAATTGAATATGGAGATCGTGCCCGTGCGCACGTTCGATGAAGCGATACAATACTTATGGAATCATTAGTCGGTTCCGATTATAGGATTATAGGAGGAGTTTCCATGGCACAACCTATACACCCGGCTCACGATCCCGCTAGCACATCAGGTACTATACATAAAATATTGTTAATCATTGGCGCTGTAGCTTTTGGTATTGTCCTCTTAATGACTATCATGTATGTATATGCCTATGAAGTGTATTACGATTATCTGGCCAGTTTCGATCAATTGTTTATGGTATTTGGCTCCGTGCTACGATTAATTGTCATCGTAACGTTCATCATTTGGATTGTTCAAGTCCACCGGGCTCTTCGCCAACGATTTCCCAGTTATCCGATTTCAACTGTCGGAGCCATTGTGAGGTTCATACCCGTCGTGTATATTTGGGGAATCGCCAGTACGTTCTTGACCATCGCCGATTATTTGTCGACCCAATCATCCTTAGTTCACAAAGCTACTCGGATTCGGCAGCTTGTCGGTCCGCTTTATCTTGTCATCTTTGTGACGCACTTCCTCAATCAATATATTGCTAGATACCCATTAGACGCCTCAGACGGACTCGTCCTCGTGGCATCAATGTTTGACTTTGCTGAGTTCGTGGTTTTTCTATGGCTGACGATTCTTATTCAGAAGTCAATTGCAGCGCTATATTCGTCGCCTCCCGAAAACATACCGATGAGCGAAACGAGTGAAGCTCCAGCCGAAGTGATAAACAATATGCCTAATACAACTCCTTTAACTTAGAAGCTGGCCGTTCGATAGCCGCGAACGATAACGGAGGGATCCTTCCATGGTCGATCTTGGCAGTGAATATAATACTATCGGAAATTCACCATTCGCTATTCAGCGATTGTATACGCAGGGACAGGACGCAATGAAGCGTCCTCATCCCCATTCTTTCTATGAAATATTTTATTTGTTGAAAGGTCAGCTCGTCATTTTCATGAATGGGGAAGTGTCGTCTGTTGATGAGGGAGAGATGGTATTCATCAACCGCGAGGAGCTTTATTCGCTCGTAAGCTCAGAGCAAGCGGAATGCGAATGCTTGGTCATCAGCTTTACGCACGAATTCGTCACTAGCTACGATGCTGATTTGGCCGCATGCCTGCCTCTTGATCGATCGAAACTCATCCGCTATACGGAAGCAGAACAAACGGTCATCGAACGTATTCTGCATGACATGCTGGAGGAAAGCGATCGGCAGCCCGCATTCTACATGTCTGCTTTGCGCGCTTTGCTAAGTGAACTGTTAATCGTTATTTATCGCGCCGAACCTTATCGCGATGATCTGCAGCAGGAGCAGCCCTCGATCTATCGCAAAATTTCAGATATCGCCTTATACATGAATCGCGCTTATGGAGAGCCTCTCACATTGGAGCAGGTCGCCGCCCAGTTCGCAATCAGCCCGTCCTATTTGAGCCGCATCTTCAAGCGTTGGACTGGATTTCACTTCAAACAATATTTACAAGTTATACGCATTCGCGAGGCGCAAAAGCTGCTTCGCGAGACGAAACAATCCGTGCAAACAATCTCTCAGCAAGTCGGCTTCGAGCATATCGCCCACTTCAACAAAACCTTCAAAAAGCTTACAGGGACGACGCCTCTCCGTTATCGCAAAGCGAACAGGTCATAAGCATCGAGTCGTCAGGGATGCTCGGGTTATTGAGTGAAATCTAAAGTTAAACGCGCCCATCCTTGTGTAGATGTGTCAACCGCGTCGCACGTACGAGCGAAAGCGACAGTCTCGGCGACATTGCACCTATTTTGTACAGCATGCCAGGCAGCTTGGGAAGACCGGTTAGACGCTGCAGCATCCTGCCCCAAAATATCGGATGTTTGACCGCTTTGCCTACGGATTTTACATATTCACGTTGCCAGCTGGCAAGTGATATTTGTTTACGCAAATATCGGTCAGCAAGCGTGCTGCAGCAATGTGCCGTATAAAGCGCAATCGACATCCCGTCCCCACACAAAGGCGGGATCATCACTGCGGAGTCCCCGATATGTGGAAATTGTCCCCAGACGATCGGCTTCCGATACAAATCGATCGGCGCGATGGCCGCCTGGGTGCCTGCAATTGGGACGGCGCCGTTTAACCTTTCCGCTAGTGAAGAATTGCTTTGCGCCGCCGCTTCGAGCAAGCCTAGCACGGATGAGCTTGCCGCCCGCTCGCGAAACGCCCGCGTCACTAAAGCCGCTGCATTAACAGCACCATTGTCAACAGGAGACAATCCCACATACCCACCGGGGAAGAAATATAGCTCAACGGCCGCTATCTGCTCATTTCTCCCCATAGTAAAGTGCGACTTCACACCGATTAAAGCTTGGCTAGCCCTTCGCCCCCTCTTCCCTGCATCAGCAGATCGGTGATAGGCTCCCCACGCTGCGATCACGCATTTGGCACGAAACGCAAGCATCCGGTTTTGCTGTCTAACCTCCACCTCGAATCCATCGTCATCCTTACGCACATTCGTTACTAATGCATTCGTTTCAATGTGTGCGCCAGCTTGCCCTGCTGCTTGATGCAACGTATGATCGAGCGTATAGCGGCTAATGCCATAAGCCTCTCCGGGCAGTGGAATTTCAAGCATACGGCCTTCCCCCAAGCAAATGCGCGCATGTTCGATCGAGCTTGCCGCCAGCTTCCCGACCGTATCCCACAGTCCAAGCTGTTGCAAGGTGATGCGACTTTCGGGTGAGAGGAACTCGCCGCACACTTTATGCCGCGGAAAGCAATGCCGATCGAGAACAAGTGTCTGCCATCCTTTGCTGGCTAGTGCATAAGCTGCACTGCTACCTGCGATTCCAGCTCCTAACACAATGACATCATATGCGGCCTTCATCATATTCCCCCTGTTCCAACTTCCCGTTCAATGATTGCCGCATAGCGGAACAAGGGGCGCCACGAAACATGCACTTCCTTTTCCAGCGCACGGCTTAGTTCCTGCCAGTCCGCTGAGCGGAACCCTTTGGCCACTGACAACGGTCCATCATGCACGATCATGCGATTGCGAGAAATGATGCGCGTCACTAGCCATACAGCTGCCCAAGGAATTGGGTGGCGATGAATATCGTTTATCACGACGCCGATCCGCGAGCAGCGAAGCATCGAATGGACGACTTGCGGCATGTCTTGCTTGGCAAAGTGATGCAAAAATTGCGTACCCGTCACGATATCTGCAGCGCCAGGCGGCAGATCATTCACATCGCCTTGTTGAATCGCGACACGAGGATCGTCAGCGAACAGCTGTTGCGCCTCCGAGCAAGCCGTGGGGGACGGATCAATCAATACGATGTGCATGGCGATATTGTTTTTCTCCGCCCATTTTAGCAAATGCCGATTCACATCGCCTGAGCCAGCTCCGACGTCATAGACGTGCAGCTTCCTCGGTTTACCGCTTCTCGCCCACAGCCTTTGCACGCCATACAAGGTCGGTGCAGATGCACCAAATATTCGATTCAATACGCGCAAATGGCGGTAAGCATGGCGCAGCTCCTGTTCGCACGCAACGGGATGATCCATCAGCTCAGGAATTTGCGCACGGTGACGCAGCGCTTTAAACATATACACTCCGTCCCTCCTGTGCAAACAAAGCCGCAGCGTGTCGGTATGTAAATGTAACCGACTCCATCGTCAATCCGGGTCCGAACGCCAAAGCAACGCCGTCCGCCGTCTGTTCTTTCGTCAGCCGCAAGTTTTTCTTCATTTCCTCTAATACGAATAAGATCGTCGCAGATGACATATTGCCATAATGACGCAAAATATGACGGCTTGCCCTAGTTTCTTCATCCGTCAGCTGCAGCACTTGCTGGAGCCTATCGATGATCGCTCTGCCGCCAGGGTGTATGGCCCACAGCGTCGGTCTAGCCAAACCACTGAGCTGTGGCAGCAAATGCTGCGGAACCCATTGTCCGATTAATTTCGGAATTTCCGGTGATAATACGAGCTCAAATCCGTAATTGCCGACCGTCCATACCATTTCAGATAGACTGTCTGGCAGCAGTACAGAATGGGCGCCCGTTAGCAAAAATAGATCGCGTGACGTGTGGTCCGCGGAGCCGACTAAGCATGCCGATGCTCCATCTCCGAAGAAAGAAGCAGCAAAAATGTCTTCCTTCGTTGCGGAAGGCTGAACGTGCAGCGTGCACAATTCTACGCATACGATTAATATTTTTGCAGCGGGATGTGCGAAGGAAAGTTGTCTGGATAGCCCCAGCGCTTTCAGACCGGCAGCACAGCCGAGGAATGTGAGTGGAAATCGCTGAACGGTTTCAGACAGTCCGAGCGAGCGGACGAGCAAGGCGTCAAGCCCAGGTAAGAACTGACCTGTGCAGCTTACGGTGACAAGATGCGTCACCTCACTTGGTGCAGCTTGTCCATCCGCTAATGCAAGCTGCGCAGCCTGCAAGGCTAGCGGCAAAGCCTGCTCGCGATACACCTGCATCCGCTCTGCGGTGGCAGGCGCTCTGGCGGCTGCGATTGAGCCTGGCATATAGCGGCACGAATTAACGGGAGCGAGCATGTTGTGTTCGCACGTATAGCGCGTTTCCACTCCGCATTTTTGGAAAATCCGTTTTGCGAATCTGGCAAGGACAGGCTGATCGTGCAGCGCTTCTGCGATTCTGTCGGCGGTTTCCTTCTGTTCGATGATATGCTCCGGCACAGCCGTGCCGATTCCTAGAATCGCAATGGGTGCTTGCGGTTCATTCATTTTGACTGCCTCCAATCATGCTACAAGTCGGACGTGTACAACCTTAGTTCATGCTATTCCTATGCTTCGCGACTTATGACAGATGCTTGCGGCAGACTATGGACAAACATTAACGCCGTGCCCCCATCCGGGATGACACGGCGTCACGCTTACTTATGGTTAGCGATCCCCACCAAACTGTTCAACATGTACGACCTCTTCCATTGGATACATCTTCTTCGCTGGGGGCTGTTCCACTGGATAACCGAATCCGAGAATAGCCACGACGCGATAATGGTCTGGAATTTGCAGCTTGTCTCTTGCAAATTGTTCACGGCGCCGAGATTCTTCCTCGTCTTCCGAATGGTACACAGCTCCCCATGCGGCGCCAAGTCCTTGGGAAACGGCGGTTAGCCACACGAAAGCACCAGCTATTGAAGCGTCCTGCAGCCAATATTTGCTTACTTGCGGCTGGCCGATGATCGCGATCCCGGCCGCAGCATGTTCCAACCATTTCATATAAGGAGTCGTATTCGCTAGTTCCTGGAGCTTCGCCCGTTCCGTGATCAAAATATATTCCCTTGATTTCAAATTGTTGCCGGCCGGTGCTAAATAAAGTGACCTAAGCAAGTTGTCGATCACTTCTTGCGGCAACGGATCGGACTTGAACTTCGTAATTTCCCGTCTCTTCTCAATCGCGGTTAATACATCCATCATTATCCCTCCCGATATCGTTCTTCTCAATTCATAGTATCCCACTCTGAATTTGTGATTGCAAACGTGATTTTCCGTTAAACCCCCGCATCGATACGAGAATAAAAAATAGGGACGTCCATCCGTCAGTTTTCACTGACTTTCTGGACACCCCGATTACCTTTTGCTCTAACGGTTGCAATAGGGCTTATAATAGCGAATGAGCCAAGTTTTATTTTGTAACGGTTGTGGTGGCGGCTATTTCGCTGCTTTTCCGCCAAATGTGCCATTTTTTCACGAATAGCCTCCATAGCAACCGTTACAGTTTCCAAACGGTCGATTACTGGCGATTAACCTTTGTGGCAACCGTTACAGCTTAGCAACCGCCTGAGTTGCTGGAATCCCATAAGTTCAATCTGCAATGTGTTCCACCGATTGCTCCGGCGTACGATTTGCAGTTTGTTGTTTTTCCGATTTCTTCTTATCGTATCTTCTCTTAAGAATAATGCCGATCAGCAAGATTGGCACCACAATGATGGTCAAGTAAATGGAAACATTTTGCACCATGCCTTCCGCAGCTCGACCGAACAAGAAAAATAAAACGCCGACCACATAAAATTTCACCGCTCTGCCGAGTGAAGCAAACAAAATGAGCTTCCAAAGCGGAAATTTCAGAAAGCCTGATAATATCGTAAACACCTTGAACGGAATCGGAGTAAAGGCGCCGATCAGGATCGCCGCTTCACCATTTTTCTCAAATAATTCGGTCGCTTTATCGATCCATTTCTCCTTTAAAATTCTGTACATAACCGCTTTACCGAGCAGCTTACCGATCAAATACCCGACCGGCGTACCGAGCAAACAAGCAATGTACCCAACTGTCGCAAGCCACAGAGCTGAACCGGGATTTACAATACTAAGTGACACTTGCGTAAAGAAGGCTGGAATCGGGAAAATCACCGCATCAATAAATGAGTGAATAAAAAGTCCTAGTGCACCATATTGCTCCAAAAAATCGGTGATCGATTGTAACATTTCCCATCTCCCTATATGAAATTTCCTCGACGACAAGTTCGATTAGGTAGTAGTCGTTGAACTCATGCCCCCCAACATCGATGACATATGGTCGGAGTCTTCCGGATGTCTTCCGATGAAAGGCTGCAACCTTCCGTAGTAGAGCAACTCCAGCGTTTCCGAGTTCCCAATGTCAGTAGGAGTCGTCAGAGATGGGCACTTCTGAACGAGACGAATGCCTGCCTGATCGAACAGGAACGCAACAAATTGCGAACAAAAAAATGCGTGATCACGATGAAGCTTTACGTTAAACATAACAGCAAACAAGCCTAGCAAGTTATATTTATAAAGATGTGCCTCTCTCTCAAATTTGCGAATGGTACACCTGATTCGATCGTAGTGCTGCTCATCGATGGTGCATTTATATATGGCGCAAGTCGCATCGCGGAACAGCTTTCCTCTGAAATCTTCCTTCACGAATCCTCCTACAAACGGGTTACCAGGAGTTTTACGACCGAAGCTATATACTTCAAACAGTCCCGCATCAAAAGCAATCGACGCATGATTAAGGGGAGCCTTAGTATACATGCGAATCATTCGCGTAAACCAAGTTCCCGTATCGGTAAGAACAATAAATAGAGGTTTTTTCGCCACGATTCGTTCACATCCATTGGTCTCTATTGCTTGGTAATTATACGATTATCTATCGTAAACATACAGGTTGAAGTATATCAGTATTTATTATACTCGATCAAGCACAATGTTGCATGCCCCTATTTTACCATTTCACACAAAAAAAATCAGGCCTAATATTCAGCCTGATTAAGGATATTCGAGTCGCGATAATCACCATCAAACTAATAGCGAAATCACGAGCAATTCGTAGAGTACAAGCGGCAAGATAACATCTGCCGGATTGTAATAATACCCCGGGAAAAATTGTCGCTGGTCATTCGCCTGTCTGACTCGCAAATATAAATGCCTGTTATCCACATTTTCAATCATGCCTTCATATACATGCCCGTCGATCGTCTGGATGCGAACCATCCGATTCAAACATTGTCTGCCGCAATGTTGAAGATGGTCTCGCATGCTTTGAATCATCTGCACAGTATTCGGATCTGCTTGGTAAACCTGTTGTTCGATCATCATCATCCACCCTCGCCTATAATATCGTCCTTATACCATATGCATAGGCGGTTAACATGTTCTGTGAATGAAAGGAAAATAGGCGCAGAACGACTAAATCGCAACACGCTTTCGCCAACAAATATTGCTACGGATAAGCACCTTGCACGTGGAGATGATAATTCACGTAAAGCCCACAAAAACTAATGGAAAGGAAGTTGCACAATGAAAAGATTTATTCTGTCCTTGATCGCAGCGTTCATGCTGTTCACAACTCCTCAGATTGCACTGGCTGCCGTAAATGACAACGACAACGGTAACATGCGCGGCAACCAATACGTAAATCGACTGAACGACACGGATACGAATGTTAATGTGAATCGGCGCGGCATGACCGGTGCACGCACGAACCATTATACAAACGGCATGAATCGCATAAACACGAACGACGATTGGGACAACACCATGACGACGCGTACACTGAATAACAACCGAACGGTTCGGGCGACCGCTGCAGACAACGGTACAGATTGGGGCTGGCTTGGTCTGCTCGGTCTGATCGGTTTGGCTGGCATGATGGGTCGCGGTCGTGACCGTCACGACGTGAAATAACGAAGCTTTAAGTTAAAGGGTGCAGGAGAACGATTTCCTGTGCTCTTTTTACACTTTTTGAACAACAGATATAGTGGATTCATCGGCCAGAATTATGTAGAATGTAAAAGAATTATGTTGGATGGATAGAAAGAGGGACGTCATGTACACAGCAAACAATTGGCAACAATATGAGATCATCGACACCGGAGACGGTGAGAAATTAGAACGATGGGGAGATATCGTACTGAGAAGACCCGATCCGCTGGCCATCTGGCCGATTCGCGAGCCAAGCAGGTGGGAGCAAGCAGTCGCCAGATATATACGTAGCTCCACCGGTGGCGGACATTGGGAATATGTGCGGAAGCTTCCGGAACGTTGGACGATCTGTTATGAAGATTTATCCTTTCATGTGCGTCCAACCGGCTTTAAACATACCGGTCTTTTCCCCGAGCAAGCCGTCAACTGGCAATGGATTATGGACAAGATCCTGGCCGCAGGGCGACCGATCAAGGTGTTGAATCTGTTCGCATACACCGGAGGAGCCACGCTTGCGGCTGCTTACGCTGGTGCAGAAGAAGTCGTCCATGTCGATGCAGCGAAAGGAATGGTGCAATGGGCGAAAGAAAATTTGGAGTTATCCAAATTAGCCAACCGGAAAGTGCGGTTTATTACTGATGATGTGCTTAAATTTGTACAGCGTGAACAACGGCGCGGCAGGCAATACGATGTCATCATTATGGACCCGCCTTCATACGGACGCGGTCCCAAGGGCGAAACTTGGAAGCTGGAGAACGATTTGTTTCCATTCATTGAGCAGTGCATGGAGATCTTATCTGCAAACCCTTTATTCGTATTGATCAATTCATACACGACGATGATCTCCCCTACCGTGCTTCACAATGTGATGGCTTTGACCTTGCAGAAGAAGCTTGGTGGCACCATCGTGACGGATGAGATCGGACTTCCTGTTACGGCGTCTGGTTTGACGCTGCCTGCGGGCATTCTCGGCCGCTGGGAGGCATCGCATTGATTGACATCGTGTACGAGGACAACCATTTGCTAGTCGCGGTGAAACCACCGAACGTGCCGAGCCAGGAAGATGCCAGCGGCGATCGTGATCTATTAAGCATATTGAAGCAAGATCTTAAGGTTCGTTACAACAAGCCAGGCAATGTTTATTTAGGGCTTGTGCATAGGCTGGATCGTCCGGTCGGCGGACTCATGGTGTTCGCCAAAACTTCCAAAGCAGCTTCCCGCTTGTCGGAAGCCGTGCGCACGCGCAGCATAGAAAAGCAATATTGGGCGGTTGTACACGGCAAACCGCAAGCTTTGCAAGACCGATTGGAGCATTACCTGCTCAAAGATTCGCGTACGAATACAGTATCTGTCGTGCCCGCCGCAACTCCAGGCGCCAAACAGGCCTTGCTTTCCTATGAAGTATTGGAAACAGTCGGTAACTTGTCGCTCATTAGCGTCAAGCTGGAGACGGGACGACCGCATCAAATTCGCGTCCAGCTGTCGCATATCGGCTGTCCGATTTATGGGGATCAACGGTATGGTGCTGCGGTAAATAAGAAGGGACAACAAATCGCACTCTGGTCGTATCAGCTGCGCCTGATGCATCCGGTTCGTAAGGAACCGCTAAGCTTCACCTCACCGCCTCCAAACCAGACTCCTTGGAATGGTTTCGCATGCTATCAGCAGCTGCTGACAGAATGAATGGTTTGGTAAAGGAATGGTTTAGTATATGATATTTCAATAAAACCGGGAGATTCATAAAGATGAAAAAATTGTGGTTCATGGTTCCATTCATATTTATTTTATTGTTGACGGTTAGCTGTGAAGCGGCGGGCAACGATCATCACAACGTGGAGCGTGGGAATGAAGATCAGTCTTACGAGGACGGTCATGACACTCCGCCTGCATCCAGCGAGCCTGAAGAAATTAAGCCATACAAGACGAACGCAACGCTGATCGCCGTAGGCGACATTATGGTGCATTCGTCGCAATATATGGCTGCTTACAGCGTAACGGAAAGCACTTATTCCTTTGATGACAATTTTACGGAAGTGGCGCCAATCTTGAAGGAAGGCGATTGGGTTATCGGCAATTTGGAGACGACCTTTGCCGGTCCGGAGGTCGGGTTCTCCGGCTATCCACAGTTCAACACTCCGGATGAGCTTGCCGACGCGCTCAAAAATGCCGGATTCAATATTCTCGGCACAGCGAACAACCATTCGTTTGATCGACGCGAAAGAGGTGTGCTGCGTACTTTAGAGCAGCTGAAAGCTAGAGATTTGGTCGCTGTCGGCACGAATGCTTCAATGGAGCAAAGCCGTGAAATCCAAATTGTTACCAAGAATAATATAGACATGGCATTGCTCGCGTATACATACGGGACGAACGGAATTCCCTTGCCGCAAGACAAGCCGTATCTCGTCAATTTGATCGATGAAGAGCGGATGAAGGAAGATATTGAGAGGGCGAGAAAGTTAGAAGCCGATGTCGTCACCGTAATGCTCCATTATGGTGATGAATATGCCAGACATCCGAGTGAATATCAAAAAGAGCTCGCGCGAAAGCTAATCTCGTGGGGGGCGGACATCATCTTAGGCAGCCATACGCATCAGGTGCAGCCATATGAGATGATCGAAACGCAAGACTCAAATGGCAACCTTCGCCAAGGCGTTGTGATATACTCCTTGGGTAACTTTATTTCCAATCAAGGACCTGAGCATGATCTCCCCGTCTATACAGACGTAGGAGTGATCTTCAAAGTAGAGCTTATCAAGCATCACCCAGAGGAACGGCTGGAGTTTGGAAAGATAGAGACCATTCCGACATGGGTGCACAAATATCGCACGGACGGAAAACGCCATTATCGCGTATTGCCTCTCGAAGAAGTCATCACCTCGAGGGATGACAGGTGGTTAACTGAGCAAGAATATAGCATGCTCGAAGCATACTTTGCCGAAATGAGCAGTCACGTCGATTCGTTAGCGGTTCCCGTGTCTGATTAATGGGAATTCACATTCAGTAGCGCTTGAATCAATTATGAACGGGTAGCACCTGTTTCTTGCTCAGAAGATGGTTCCGAGGAATCAGGCGTAATCTTGGCAAACAGAAAGCATAGCAGCTTCTGATTATGCTTGGACAAAGCATTCAATCTGCCGGCAAAAAATTGCCGGCGGATTTCCATTCCTCGTTCATATGCGGCCTTGCCCTTCTTCGTAACTTGCAGCCAAACGATGCGCCGGTCGAATTCATCCCGCTCCCGAACGAGCAATTTGTTCTTCTCCATACGATCAACAAGCGTAGAAATCGCAGCCGGTGAGATTTCCAAATGCTCGATCAAATCGGAAGATTTCGCCCTCTCCATATCCAGAATAAGTTCCAATGTGTTAAGCTGCACAATCGTCAGATCAGGCTCTAATTGAGCTGCCATATAGGCTTCATAATCGTGCTGCATCGTTAGCCACAGCTTCGCGAATTTATCGGATAACATCACTTACCCCCCGGCTGATAGCATTTTTTCCATTATATCACACAGACACAAGATTCCCCTTAATACTTCAACACATTAATGCGGTTAACCTTCTCTTTGACTCAAAAAAAAGCTGTACCTGAAGGATGCTCATTGTAGCACGAACATCCTCCAAATACAGCCACCATGTTTCATAAGCGCTTAAACTGTTTAGGAGTTTGTTTTAAAGCTTCACGATATTTGCAATCTGCTGATCCTTTGTCAGCGGTACGACTTGTTTGCCAAACGATCTTCTTTCTTCGATCGGCACTTTCTCCGTATCGACTTTGTGCATCTCTCCGTTGTCAAGCACAACATTCAACGTGTAAGCCTCTTTGACGAGGAAGGCCTGGATTAAGTGCGTGCCATTCGAACGCACCCGCTTACCTTCCTTGAATTCAAAAGTCGCAACTCCTTTGCCGCCGCGCCCTTGCGCTATGTAGTCGGCGACGAGCGACCGTTTCGCATATCCGCGATCAGAGAACACCAACACTTCCCCTTCGTCTTCCTTCAGCCACAGGCCGCAGATCACCTCATCACCGTCAGCCAAGTTAATGCCCCTTACGCCGCCGGATACGCGACCCATCGGGTTCACCTCATCCTCTTTGAAGCGAATGCTCATGCCGTGCTTCGTAATCAAGAGCAGCTCCTGGTCAAACGTGCTCAGCTTCACATCGATCACTTCGTCGCCACTGGCAAGCTTGCAAGCTGCGATGGCCGTCAAGCGATTGGTCGCATATTCACTCAGCATCGTCCGTTTCACTTGTCCGTTCTTTGTGATGAAGACCAGACTTTTGTCTGCTTCATTCATTTCTTTCACCGGGATGACACTGACGATTCGATCTTCCTTGGCGATTGGAATGACGTTGACCAGCGCTGTTCCCATATCCTTCCATTTATACTCGGGGATTTGGTGTACAGGCAAGTGAAAATACTGCCCTTTATTCGTAAAGATCAACAAGCTGTCCACTGTATTGACTTCATACAAGCTTCGCAGATAGTCGCCTTCCTTCATCCCGGTGGACTCTGCTTCACCGCCAGATCGCGTGAATGACAGCATGCTCGTGCGCTTAATATACCCTTCGTGGGTAAGGGCGACCATAACGTCCTCCGGCGCTACGATGACTTCCAGACCGACTTTGATTTCCTCGACTTCGCTGCGAATGTCTGATCTTCTTTCTATGCCGTACTTGTCGCGAATTTCCTGTAATTCCTTCTTGATCACTTTGAGAAGTTTTTTTGGATCTTCCAGGATACCGCGCAAATATGCGATTTGTTTCCTAACTTCGGTTAAATCCTTTTCAAGTGAATGAATTTCCAGATTCGTTAAGCGATAAAACTGCAAGGTTAAGATCGCATCGGCTTGCCGCTCGGTGAACGAATATTGCTGAATTAAGTTTTTCTGGGCGTCTTGGCGATTTCTTGATGCCTTGATCGTCTCGATGACGTCGTCAAGAATGTTTAGCGCTTTGACGAGTCCTTCCAGCACATGCGCTCTGTCTTCCGCCTTCTCCAGCTCATATTGGGTGCGGTGAGTGACCACTTCTTTCTGGTGGGCAATGTACGCCTCCAGCATTTCCTAGAGTCCGAGCTGGCGCGGTGTTTTGTTCACGATCGCCACCATATTGAAGTTGTATGTAACTTGCAGATCGGTTTTCTTAAACAAGATAATTCAATAATGCCTTCAGCGTCGGCATCCTTTCTAAGTTCGACAACGATGCGCAAGCCGTCTCGCCCGCTCTCATCCCGCACCTCCGCAATCCCTTCTACCTTTTTCTCGATTCGAATGTTCTCCATCGCGGTGACAAGCCTGGACTTAATGACTTGATATGGAATTTCGGTGATGACGATTTGTTGCTTGCCACCTTTGCAGCGTCTCGATCTCCGTTTTGGAGCGAATATAGATGCGGCCTTTGCCGGTTCGCTAAGCTTCACGAATTCCCTCCTCGCCCATAATGATGCCGCCTGTCGGAAAGTCCGGACCTTTGACGATCTCCATTACTCATCCAGACGAAATCTCGGATTGTCCATTAAGGCGATACATGCGTCGATCACTTCGCGTAAGTTATGCGGCGGAATTTCCGTTGCGAAGCCGGAAGAAATTCCGCTGACGCCGTTCACGAGCAAATTCGGATAGCGCGACAGGAAGGACGACCGGCTCCTTCGTCGTATTATCAAAATTATCCTTGAAGAGGACGGTTCGTTTCTCAATATCTCGCAGCAACTCCATCGCAATCGGCGATAGCCGCGCCTCTGTATAACGCATTGCAGCTGCTGGATCATCATCCGTAGAGCCCCAGTTGCCATGACCGTCAACTAGCACATGTCCCATCTTCCACGGCTGCGCCATGCGCACCATACCTTCGTAGATGGAGGAATCACCGTGCGGATGATAATTTCCCATCACATCACCGACGGTTTTGGCCGATTTGCGGTACGGCTTGTCAGGCGTATTCCCGGCTCATACATGGCGTATAGAATTCGTCGCTGCACAGGCTTTAATCCGTCGCGCACGTCGGGAATTGCCCGATCTTGAATAATATATTTGGAATACCGTCCAAACCGGTCACCGACCACCTCTTCTAGATACGCAGGCAAGAATTTTTCCAATTCATTCATCGCAACGTCCCCTTCTATTCTTCAAACTCGGTAAAATCGACATTTTCGATAATCCATCGCTTGCGCGGATCGACCTTGTCGCCCATTAACGTTGAGACACGCCGTTCCGCTTTGGCTGCATCCTCGATCTGCACTTGCAGCAGAGTACGCGTCTCCGGATTCATCGTCGTCTCCCATAGCTGCTCAGGGTTCATCTCACCAAGCCCTTTGTATCGTTGAAGCTCCACATTTTTACCGAATTCCTTCAGTAATTCTTGCAGTTGCTCGTCCGTCCACGCATACTGAACGGTCGGCGATTTACCGACTTTCTTCGTCATTTTGTATAGCGGCGGCTGGGCGATATACACTTTCCCAGCATCGATCAGCGGCTTCATATACCGGTAGAAGAACGTGAGCAGCAACACTTGAATATGCGCACCATCCGTATCAGCATCCGTCATAATGATGATTTTGTTGTAATTGCTTTCGGCAATTTCGAATTCGGAACCGACTCCCGCACCGATCGCATGCGATGATCGCCTTGTATTCTTCATTCTTCAAGATGTCCTGAAGCTTCGACTTCTCCGGATTCATCGGCTTCCCTTTAGCGGCAGTATGGCTTGATGCTTCGAATCCCGTCCTTGCTTTGCCGAGCCGCCGGCAGAATCCCCTTCGACGATGAACAACTCATTGCGGGTATTATCCTTCGATTGCGCTGGGGTCAGCTTGCCGTTCAAATTCGAGCTTTCACTTTTTCCCCTCTTGCCGCTACGCATTTCTTCTCGTGCTTTGCGTGCTGCTTCGCGCGCCTTGGAAGCCTGCAGCGGCCTTCTTGATAAGCATTTGTGCGGTCTGCGGATTTTCCTCCAGAAATACGGCCATCTTCTCAGAGACGACCGCATCGACTGCACTTCGGCCGACGCGCTGCCGAGCTGATCCTTCGTCTGACCGACAAATTCAACCTCGCGCCATCTTGATGTTGATGACGGCCATCATCCCTTCTCGCAAATCTGCTGCCGTCGAGATTTTTGTCCTTTTCCTTGAGCAGTCCGGTTTTGCGCGCATATTCATTCATGACGCGCGTATACGCCGTCTTAAATCCCGTTTCATGCGTCCCGCCGCCGCGAGTCGGGATCGAGTTGACGAATGAGACGATCGTCTCCGTATAACCGTCATTGTACTGCAATCGCCACTTCGACCTCGATGTCATCCTTCTCCGCCGCGAAATGAATCACTTCATGCAGCACGTCTTTGTCTTCGTTCAAGAAATCGACGAACTCACTTGCGCCGCCTTCGTAATGAAAAATGTCCTCTTGCTGCCGCTACGCTCATCCTTAACGTAATCTGCAGACCGGAATTCAGGAAGGCGATCTCCTGCAATCTTTCTGACAGCTTATCGTAATTGAACGATATTCCACCTGTAAATACTCTTGATCAGGCTTGAACGTAACCTTCGTTCCGGTTTTCTTCGTTTTGCCGATCACTTCGAGACCGCTCACCGGCTCGCCGACATGCTCCTTGCCGTTGCTCGTCGATCCAATATTCAAATCGCTGTTTATGGATTTTGTCCGTCGCGATAAATTTCAACTTCCAGCCATTCCGACAACGCATTCGTTACCGAAGCGCCGACGCCATGCAGTCCGCCGGATTTCTTATAGCCGCTGCCGCCAAATTTGCCGCCAGCATGCAGCATCTGTAAAGACAACCTGCGGTGTCGGTATGCCGGTTTTGTGCATGCCGGTCGGAATACCGCGTCCGTTGTCTAGAACTGTGACAGAACCGTCCGTATGAATGGTGACGTCAATCAGTGTACAATGCTTAGCCAGATGCTCGTCCACCGCATTGTCGACGATTTCCCATACGAGATGATGCAAGCCGGACGAAGCGGTGCTGCCGATGTACATTCCTGGACGCTTTCGGACGGCAGTCAATCCTTCCAGCACTTGAATATCATCGACGCCGTAATCGACCGATTGCTCAGATGTTACAGCTTGTGCTTGTTCTGCGAATAAATCCAGCTGTTCTGTCATGCACTCAATCCCCCCAACAACCCTTGATTCCAATAAAGGTTGCGTCAAAATCACGCTTTTTTTGAACACTGTAAGTATATAAGCTAGCTCCGAGTAAAAGCAAGCGAATGTTCCTTGCACAAGTCGACAAGCTGCTTATATTTGTCCTCATATGCCGGCAAATGAACGGTCTCCTTGAGCGACTGCAGCATCCCCTCCGCATACTGCTTCGTTTCCTTGCTTAGCTTCTCCTTCATCTCATTCCGAGCATCGCTAAGTGCTTGCCGATAAAAGGCTTGCAGCTCATCTTCACCGATTGCAGCTGCCCCTTTGATTCGTTCATGAAGCATGCTTTCGATCGCCTGCTTCAGCCGCTCCTTGCCGCCTTGCTCGAAAAACTGACGACCGCTGCGATAAGCACTTCTGACAGCTTTCCATTCGTCGGGATTTTCACCCAGCGAAGCGCTGCTGGTCGGGGATGCGAAGGTCGGCCCTTCGTATTCCGACGTTACGAATCCGGGCAGTGCCGCGGAAAGCTTATGTGACAGCTCTTCATGCTTCACGGCAAGCTGCCGCTTGAGAAAGGCTTCCACGCGCAGCGTCGTCGCCCGCAGCTCTTGCTGCAAATCAAATGACAAATATTCCAGCAGCTCGCGGTATGCAGTAGACAGTTTTTCCTTCTCCGCTAAACCCGGTTCGGCAAACGTCGACGGGTTAAAGGCCAGGTTGTACAGTTCACCGAAGCGATAAGAAACTCGCTGCGCAACGTAGTAGATCAATTCTTGGATTTCCTTCGACAAGTCCGCCAGCATCCGCTCATCGGGATCATTGAGCAATACTTGCGCGGCTTCCTTAGCGCCTTGCTCGAGCTTAGTCACTTCCGCATCGCGATCCGATTGCGCCTGCTTCAATCTGTCCAGCCATGCGGCGAACGCTTCCCGCACTCTACTTAGCTCCGCAAAGCCGCTCTGAATGCTCATCTCCGCCAGCTCTTCACGCACGAAGCGATAGAACGCCGCCTCAAAGCTCGCTAAGCCAGATTGTGCATAGCGCTCTTCATCCCGTGCGGCTGCCGCTTCCCGGGCCAGCATACTGGATACGGGATAGATGCGCGGCTCGGTTAAGCCAAATGCAGACAAATTGCGGCTTACGTGGTTTACGACTTCTGCCAATTCCTGTTCATCCGCCGCGAGATCGGCCGCATTGACGATGAAAAACATTTTGTTCAAGGCAAATGAATCCTTCACTCGTCCGAGCTGCAACAAAAACTCGCGATCCGCGTGGGAGAACGCGTGGTTGTAATACGTAACGAATAAGATCGCGTCCGCGTTTTTTATATAGTGGAAGGCGACATCCGTGTGCCGCGCATTGATCGAATCCGCGCCCGGCGTATCGACCAGCACCATCCCCTGCTTTGCCAACGGACTGTCATGATGCAGGTCTACTGACTCCAAAAAACAGGCATGAGTTTCATCTGCAACGGCTCCGCGGTAAGTCGTCAGATCGACCACTCGGCTGGAGCCGAGCATAGACGAATACGCCGGCCAGCCTTGCTTGACAGCTTTCAGAAACGCAAGATGCACTTTGCCGCCGGCAGGCACTTCCGCAAGATCAGCCCGCGCAATGGCGTCCAAGAGCGCGGCATTGTCATCCGGTAACGGGATGCGCAATTTCTCAAGCGATTGGCGGATGTCCGCGTACATCGCTTCAGCTGACTTGTAATGCAGACGGGCGGTTCCGTTTTCGCCTTGTACGTCCTTCATTGGCGGAAGGACGGAGTTGATCGCCGCCGTGGTCGGATTCGGGGATACGGGCAAAATATCCGTATGCAGGAGAGCATTGGCAAACGATGATTTGCCCGCGCTGAAAGCCCCGAACAAAGCGATTGTATAACGATTTTGTCTAAGCCTCTCCGCTTTTCCGGCCAACGTTTCCACGAAGCTCGACAGGACGGGCATATGTCGTACGAGCTCGACCGCTTGCTCCAGCGTTTCAGCGGCAGCAAGCAGCTTGCTCCGTGCGCCAGCATCGTCAAGCGTCGCTGCGGGATTGGGGTGCTGAGCGTCAGACGTTGTGCCGAATTGCGGCACTCTTGGCTTTTGCGGTATATCTTCTGTCAGCACCACTTGCTCCGTTCTTGGCAACGTAGCTCGGTACTGCCGCAGCTGCTCAGAGATAGCTGCGCGCAAAGCTCGCCGCAGCGAACCGTTCGCATCAACATCAGCTTCAGTGAACAGAGCTTGTAAAGCTTCCACATGTTGATTGAGCTGCTCATCCAATTGAGCCAGCGCTGCTTGTGCAGCATGCTTGGCCTGCGCAGCTTGCAGCTGAGCTTTATGCTCACTTTGTTTCGCTTCATACACCGGCTTCAGCAGCGCCGTCAATTGCTCAATTGCTTGCATGATGCGAGCACGGTAAGCCGCTTTGAGATGGTCTGCAATGACTTTGGCATATTGCAGCGTATAGCTGTCGTCGAAGTGACCGCTGCTTACGACGAGTGAGGCAAGCTGCTCCCCGTCAATCGTAACCGTCAGATCGTCGATGACTTGCATGGCTTGCGCGCGAAGCTGCTCATCGAGCGGCCAGTCGCTCAGCATGCGCCTGAATGCGTCCTGCACGTGCCATACCATATTTGCCTCTGTCTGTACTTCGATCTCGGCGCGCATCGCTTCCAGTCTCTTTTCTCGTTCGGCATGCGTCTTGCGCTCACTGAACAACAAGCCGACGCGGAAGCCGGCACGCCTCGTCTCCAAATACGCTTGCACAATATCTCTCGACGGAGCCGGGATCACATTGGCGTTGTTTAGAATCGCTTGCATGTCTTGCTTGGCCTGCTCTGTCAGTTGCGACCAAGCCTGCTGCAAGGAGGCGGCTTGTGCTTCTAGCTCCGCTAGATTGTCATGATCGTCTGCAGCTGCTTCTGCCTCTGCACGCTTCGCTAATTCGTTGCGCTCGTCCTGCTGCTCCTCCAGCAGCCAAGACTTATGCTCTTCTATGATGCCGAGAGCCGCTTTGCGAACTCCATCCATCAGCATCTCTTCATGCTGAGCAAGCAATGTGTTGATAAGCTCAGTTAGGCATGACCACTCATTGTATGGATGATCGTCCTGTTTCACCGAAATAAAGAGAATGCCGTCCGCATCAATGTTCCAATCTTGCAAGGAACGCTCGACTTGTTCGCGAAATTCGGAAAATTCAAGCTCTGTCTCGCGGTGCTTATCGATCTGGTTCACGAGCAGGAACAGCGGCTTCCCGTAATCCGCCAGCTTGCGAATATAGCCGAAATTCATCTCCGACAACACGTGGTTGTAATCCATCACATAAAAGATCGCATCGGCCAAATGTAGCGCCGCTTCCGTCGCTTCCCGGTGGGCATCATCGGTCGAATCGACCCCTGGCGTATCAATGAGGCGGGCGCGGTTTTGCAGAAATGGAACAGGATAACGGATGTGCACTCGTTTGATATCGTTTCCATTTCGGCATACGTCATCGAGCTCCGACAAATTCACCTTCATAGCGTCTTGAACGAACCGCTCCACGATCACTTGCTCTTCCCCATTCTCGACCGTCACCACATTGGCACTCGTCGGGATCGGGCTTGACGGCAAGATGCGTGTGCCGCACAAACGGTTTACTAAACTTGATTTCCCCGCGGAAAAGTGGCCGCAGAACGTCAGATCCATCTGTCTGCGCTCACACTTCTCCATCAGATCCTGCACTTTTGCTGCATGGTCATGATCGCCGATCTCTACAAATTGTCCATGCAGCTTTCGTAAATGGTTCAGCAAATGTTCCAGCTGTTTCATGGTTCTGTTCATGTCTGTTCTTCACGAATCCTTTTCAATATGATATACGTTAGATGGTATAAAGCCGCAAAAAACCGATGAATCAACCCTCTCGCGGGCAATGACTCACCGGTTTCTAGTGTAGCATATTTTTACTTGGCGTCCACATCCAAAAATTCATACTGCGCTTCAATAAGCGATTTGTACGTACCACCCAGGCTCATGAGCTGTTCATGATTGCCCTGCTCGATGATTTTCCCATGGTCGAGCACGATGATATGATCGGCGTGGCGAATCGTCGACAGTCTGTGCGCGATCATGATCGACGTTCGTCCGCTGAGCAGCGTCTTAAGCGCTTCTTGAATTTTCACTTCTGTTTCCGTATCGATGCTTGCGGTCGCTTCGTCCAAAATCAAGATCCTCGGATCGGCTAGCAATGCGCGGGCGAAGCTGAGCAGCTGACGCTGTCCCATTGACAGCACGTTGCCGCGCTCTTCTACCTGAGTTTCATAGCCTTGCGGCAAACGGATGATAAAGTCATGAGCATGTACGGCGCGCGCCGCCATTTCCACTTCCGCATCACTCGCATCCGGACGACCGAAGCGAATGTTATCGCGTATCGTTCCAGAGAAGATGAACGTATCTTGCAGAACGATGCTGATCTGGGAGCGCAAGCTTTGAAGTGTGACATCCCGAATATCATGACCGTCGATCAAGATGCGGCCGCCGGACACGTCATAAAATCGACTGAGCGCATTAATGATGCTCGTCTTTCCCGATCCGGTATGACCGACGAGGGCGATCGATTGCCCCGGCTTAATCTCGAAGCTAATATCGTGCAAGGCATTGCGCGTATGATCATATGTGAATGTCACATGATCGAACACGACGTGTCCGTTGATCGCGGGCAAAGCTTTCGCACCCGCTTTTTCCTTCACATCCGGCCGTTCATCCATAAATTCAAAGATGCGTTCTGAGGAAGCCATAGCGATAAGCAGCTGCGAATACATGAGTCCCAGGCGGTTGATCGGCTCCCAAAAGTTGCCGATATATTGGGCGAACATGACAAGAGTTCCGATCGACATCGCTTCATATTGCGCCAGCGATGATCCGTATAGAAACAAGATCAAAATACCGATTGCCGTCGTAATTTCCACGATCGGACCGAACGATTGGTTCAAGGCCGAAGCCTTGTTCCAGGCTGTCAAGTTGCGTGTGTTCATCCCGTTGAAATAGTTCATATTCTCCTGCTCTTGCGTATACGCCTGCGTGACCTTAATGCCTTGAATGCTCTCGTTCAAATGGGCGTTGATCCGCGATTGATGCAAACGTACATTTTGCCAAGCGCGGCGTATTTTTTTGCGCAGTGCGGTGGAGATGAAGAACATGATCGGCACGGTGATCATGACCGCTACAGCCAGCTTCACATTGATGATGAGCAAGATGACGACGATGCCGGCCAGCTGGATCAGGTCGATAATCAAGTTGACGATTCCGTTTGTAAACAGCTCCTGCAATGAGTTAATATCGTTCGTAACCCGCACTAGCACAGAGCCGGCCGGACGCTTATCAAAAAATCGGAAAGACAAGTTTTGTATATGCTTGAACAGCGCGGCCCGCAGATCGTAAATGACCTTTTGGCCGATCTCGTTCATGTGCCGAATACGATATTGATTCGCACCGAGCTGCACCAGATACAGCAAAAGTATGCAAGCGGTCATCAGCATAAGCAGCGTCACATCTTCACCGCGGATCGCATGGTCAATCGTATATCCGACTAAGAACGGTACGGTCACCTTCGTCGCTGTGCTCAAAATCGTTGCGATTAACACAGGAATAAGCGGCTTTTTGTAAGGTAGCGCGTAAGCAGCAAGCCGCCGCATTTGTGCCCAGTTAAACGGCTTTTCGATCACTTCGTCGTCCTGGTAAACGAACCTTTCCTTCCTTCGAGCATGTGCGACATTGGACGATCTACTCATTGACAGCCTCTCCTTTCGATGCGACGTTATAGCGAATTTCCTCCGGCAAATCCGCAAACTGAATATCGAACGTCTCTCGGTATTGGCCAGGCATGCGGATCAACTCCTCATGGGTGCCGCGCTGCACAATTTGACCGTTCTCCAGCACAAGGATTTCATCGGCATGCTTCAGGGACGAGATGCGATGTGCGATAATAAAGGTCGTTCGACCTTTCATCGCCCTCTGCAGTGCATGCTGGATCGCATGCTCCGTCTTCATATCGACAGCACTCGTCGAATCGTCAAAGACGATGATCTTCGGGTCACAGACGAGTGCGCGCGCAATCGCAATCCGTTGTTTCTGACCGCCCGACAAGCCGAGTCCGCGTTCACCGACGATCGTGTCGTAGCCATCAGGCATCTCCATAATAAAATCATGCGCACAAGCAATTTTCGCTGCTCGTTCGATTTGTTCCTGACTGACCTCCCCGTTGCCATAAGCGATATTGTTGCGAATTGAGGATGAGAACAAGAACGTCTCCTGAAAGACAAAGCCGATCTGCCTGCGGATGCTTTGCGGCGTAAACTCACGAATATCCTTGCCGTCAAACAATATTTGCCCGCTCTTCACATCATAGGCACGCATTAACAATTGTACTAACGTAGATTTTCCGGCTCCCGTACCACCTAGCAGACCGATCACCGAGCCTGCTGGTGCGCGGAATGATATATCGTGAAGCGCCGGTTCGCTGTTCGGATAGCGGAACGACACTTGCTGAAACTCGACATCGCCTTG
The DNA here is from genome assembly GCA_963755735.1 of uncultured Paenibacillaceae bacterium. GTDB lineage: Bacteria > Bacillota > Bacilli > Paenibacillales > DA-C8 > Insulibacter. Next base: position 73,816 of record CAVWLN010000023.1, on the reverse strand, counting down.
GAACGTTCGTCCATCCAAAACTTCCGCTTGCTCCTTCGCTTGAATATGAATCGGATGCTCACTAATTTCTTTAATGCGCTCAACCGATGCTTTCGCTTGCGTGTAGAAATTAATATGAAAGCCTAGCCCCCACATCGGTCCGATAATATACCAGATCAACGACGACAGCTTAACAAGATCACCAATTGAAATCAGGCCGTTAATGACAAACATCCCGCCAGCCATGATTAAGATGACGACGCTCAAATTTGCGAGAAATTCCAAACCCGGGAAAAACCTCGCCCAGATGCTGGACGCTTCAATATTGCGATCTTGGTAGTCCTCATTCACCGCGACGAACTTCTCGACCTCGAACGGCTCACGGGCAAACGATTTGACCGTTCGCACCCCCGTAATATTTTCCTGCACCGCTGTGTTCAGCTTCCCCATCGACAGTCGGATTGCGCGAAAAGCCGGATGCACCTGCCGTTCAAACTGCATGGCGCGGAGCACGAGGAACGGAATCGGAATGAGTGCAAGCAGCATCAGCTGCCAATTAATAAAAGCCATCGTCACCATGCCGATGCCTACCATGACGAACACATTGAGAAACTGGGCAAAGCCTACTGCCATAAAATTTCGGATGCCGTCCAGGTCAGCAGTTAAACGAGACATAATGTCGCCTGTCTTCGCACGGTCATAATACTGAAAAGATAGAAATTGCAGCTTCTTATACAGCCTATTGCGCATATTATACGCAATGGTATTGCCAAAGCGGGTTCCGCTGAAGCCATGGCCGTATTGGAAAGCTGCCTTCATAAAAATAAACGCCAGCACCAACAGTGCAAGCTCGGTCACTCGATGAAATTTTCCTTGATCGATATCGTCGATCAGTGTTCCAAGCAATATCGGATAAGCTACCCCAAAGCCTGTCGCAACGATGAGAAAGAAGATTGACATGTACAGCCACCATCGGTGTTTCCAGTAATACTCTCTAAGATCTTTAAACACGATTACCGTCCCTCTCCCGTTCTGATTAATTTCATCTTTTATTTGGCAATCTTATCACCCTCCATCCGTCACGGCAACGTTCAAAATAAAGCCCTTTCAAGGGAGAATTAAGAAATTCTTGAAAAATTAACGGTTGACAACGGTGCCAAACAACGAATTCTACAAATCCCTCTAATTTTCATCTCTCGTTGTGCGTCCCCCAAGCTGGATGAAATTCAAAATATTGATTCGCACACAAAAAAACTGCCCCTTCACCCTAATATCGCAAGGTGAAAAGGCAGTTTCGTTTGTCCGTGCATCCGTCGTTAAAGCTATTGTACGACGGCTGGTGAATCCGGCATCAGGATTTCAAACATTTTGCCTCTTTGCAAGATCGTAATATGCTCATCCTTATCTTTCATTACGACGACATCGGGTCGATCTCGCATCTTGCTTAAGTAGTAATCCGGTACGTCGCCGGATTCCGAGACGACGATTCCTTCGATTACCGTTTCCTCGTCTTCCTGCAGCTGCATGTGTCTTACTTGCTCATAAATATCTGAAAATACGTCAAACCGGTCCGTATATACGGAAATGCATTTCATGCGATCCCACCCTTATCTCAATCTCAATACGCTCATTTCGTATTTTTTCTAACTGGGTGGGTTTTCATGCGTTTTTTGCCATATTGGCATACGTCAAGAAGCGGACAGATTTCACACTGCGGAGACTGCGCCTTGCAATGATATCTGCCGAAGAAAATGAGCCGATGATGCGTAATCGTCCACTCGCTACGCGGCACCTTCTTCATCAGCTTTTTCTCTACTTCAAGCACGGTATCCTTCTCCGAGGCGAGTCCCAGTCGTTTGGATACCCGCTCGACATGCGTATCCACGGCAATGGCCGGTACGCCGAACGCATTGGAAATGACGACATTGGCTGTCTTGCGTCCGACGCCGGGAAGCTCAACGAGTTGCTCGTACGCTTGCGGCACTTGACCGTCATAACGTTCGATCAAGATTTGACAAAGCTTTTGTATATTTTTTGCTTTGTTGCGGTACAGTCCGATCCGCCTGATGTCTTGCTCTAGCTCCTCAAGCGGAACGGCCAAATAATCTTCCGGTTTCTTATATTTGCGAAACAGATCAGCTGTCACCTTGTTCACGGTCTCGTCCGTACACTGAGCGGATAATAGCACGGCGATTGTGAGCTCGAAAGGATTCGAGTGATGCAGCTCACAATGCGCATCCGGGAACATTCCTGCGATCGTATGCAAAATATGACGAACTTTCTCGCGATGATTCATGGTTGCATTCGCCCTAACTTATTTTTGTACTTCGATCTCGACGATCGCTCCGTTGACGATATATACCGTTAATCTGTCGTTACGCTTCAAGTCCTCCAGATCAATCGTTCGATCGTTTGCCCGTACGATAACATCTTTCGCCAGATCAAAGCGCTCGACTTCACCAAGCGGATTCGTGAAGGAGATGCGATTGCCGGACTCCAAACGATAGAAATCTTTGACTTGCTTCGTTACTCTCTCAGCAAAGCTATAACCGTCAATGTCTCGCAGGATGCTGATGCGGTCGCCTTCACTAAATTGCGAGATTCTGCCTTTCAGCATCGTGAAGTTCTTTGCTGTATTGAACTCTTGCTTCTTACCGTCTGGCGTTTCGATGACCATCGTATCGTTAGAGAAGTTCAGCTCTGTAATGACACCGTAGATCGTTTCTAACAAGTTGATGGATTGCTCTCTACGTCCGTAATACGATACGGTTACAGGCATATCTTCTGCCAAATCATCGAAATATACATATCGCTCTGACGGGTGCGTCAGCTTAAACGTGTCTGTCACGTAGATTCTTTCGGTATTGTTATCAAGATCCTTCATCGTCACTCGGCCGTTAGACTCGCGAATGTCTGTAATGACATGGTACACGTTGTGCTTCAAGCGGATTCGTGATACCGCATCCTGGTTATCGTTAAGGATGACTTGCACGTCATCGCCGACCTTCACTTGACTTAACCGCGCAGACGAATCATCGAGCCGTTCGACGCGAGTCGACGAGGTCAGCTTAAACTCCAGCTTGCCGATCGTCGGATTCGAAATTTTTAACACACCCGAGGATGTGTTAATCTCCTCGACAATCCCTGTATAGCCTTCCGATACCGTAATGCGGCGCACGTATTCACCTGTCAAAGACAAATCCACTCTCGTCGAGCTGGACTTCAGGCGGTCGTTAAGCTCTTTAACCGGATATTCCTCGCCATTCAGCTCGAACACGGTATCATTCGTTAATTTGAATGATTTGGCATTCTTATCGTGATCCAGCACGATAATTTGGTTTTCAGCTTCAAGATACGCAATGAACGTTAACATTTGCGAGGAAGCTAGGCTTCTGTTCTTAATCGTAATTACAGAGATTTTGCCCTCGTCATTGAACGAGATGGTCACTTCGTCTTGCGGCATCACATCGTCCAACGTCGGTGCTGACATCCCTTCAAGCTCCACTCGCACATCATCAGCATAATAATAAGCGACCGGATTAACGCCACCGTTGTCAATGACAATATATCGGTTCGTATAATCGATATTGACAACCTTGCCTTTCTCAGGCTCAATATACGGCTGTAATATTTCAATTTCCGTTACAAAGCCATAATCTACCGTGAAGGAGATGACGTCCTGGCTCTTGACGTCCTCCAAGTCGATCTTTTCGTCTTCGTACGTAATGCTTAGCAAGCTGCTAACCGGATAAGTTTTCTCTTCACCGTTGTCTTTGTCCCGCACGATCAATCGCTCGTCCGAGATGGAGACGACAATTCCTTCACCTACCGTGCTGATAGGTTCATCCATGATTTGGATTTCAACGATGTGATTGTTGTCCGGGCTGATCTTTAGCTCTACCTCGCTAAGCGGCATGACTTGCGATAGGCTCGTACCTTTGCCGTCAGCATCGATCACTGCCACATTGTCTTCCATCACGATAGTGAACCGTTCTGCCCTCATCATTGATGATCGTCAAAATATTCGTTGCAATGCTGATCTTTTCGACCACGCCGCTGATCACATCCAGCGGTTCAGCTTCATCCGTTACTTCCACATATAACGCGTCTCGATCGTTGTGTACGACATACACCTCAACGCCTTCCTTGACGCTGTCTTTCAACACTTGATAATTTTCATCGATATGAAAATAAGCAGTGTTTCTATTCAGACCTAGGGTTTGCAAATCGCCGTCCGCATCACGCACCGTCAACGTCGTGCTCGTAATCGAGCTGACGCGACCGACGGTGACCGCATCACTTTGCGGTATGAAAGACAGCGCTTTGGCGAATATGCTTGCCGTCTCAGAACGAGTAATCGTCTTGAGCGGTAAGAAATCATTCGTCGTCGTACCCGTGATGATACCCATCTCTACCGCCGCATTGACGTACCCGATGAAGTCTCCAGTAATATCTTCATGGTCATTAAACCCGGATTTCTTCCCACCTAGCTTTTCAGCGTCCTCTTCTTTGCCAAGGGCGCGCACCATAATTTTGGCTACCCATTCGCGCTTCGCGCTGCGCGTGCCCCAATTTTGATGCCCGCTGTCTTTCATCTCTTCACTAGCACGCAGGATGCCTTCACGCAAAGCGTAGACGACATGAGGTCTTGCCCAAGTGTCCGTATCGAGCGCCGTGCCGGTATCTCCACTCGTGCGTACTGCCTCCTCTTCCTTGCCCATAAGCCGCACCGCCATGACGATGACTTCCTGCTGGCTGACCGTATCATCGACTCCGTAATTGCCGTTGCTCTGCCCTTTCACAATGTCGAGCGCCGCCAGCTTCGCGACGTGCTTCTGTGACCAATGTCTAATCGTGTCCGGAAAAGTCAGCTTTCGCTCTCCATCGTTTCCAGTCTGCGCAAATGCAGATATCGACATTGTGAACATTGCTACGATGATTAAACATATTATCCGTTTCATATGTGCTCTCATTTCGTATTCGTTCCCCTCTCTTTATGGTTGAAACCAACTAATCCGTCGGCATTTATTGAAGCTGCAAATATTGTTTAATCCCATCTACGATCGCTTGCGCGACCTTGTCTTGAAACGCATCGTTGTATAAGAGTGCTTCCTGCTCCTTGTTGGATACGTAGCCGACTTCGATCAGAGCTGCTGGCATCTCGGCCAGACGCAGCACCTTGTATTCTTGCTGCCGCACATTGCGATCGCGAAATCCTGTAGCTTCGACAACATGCCTGTGGATCGTATCCGCCAATGGCTTGCTAAATTCATGATAATAGTACGTTTCCGTACCATGGATGGACGGAATGTATGTATTGCCATGTATGGACAAGAATAGATCAGCGTCTAAGCGATTGGCGATTGCGGATCGCTCATCCAGTTCGATAAACGTATCATCAGACCTAGTTAACACAGGCGTGATATATGGTTCTAGCTGCAATAGCTCGTAAACCTTAAGCGTAAGAGGTAGAGTAAAGTCCTTTTCATAAAAATTGCTATATGTAATTGCACCCGGATCCTTCCCGCCATGGCCTGCATCTAGAACAACCTGAAACGTACGGCTGTGAATATCGATCGTTAGCTTGTTCGCCTCGCTATCTTCGATGACTGAATATTGCACTGGCTGTCGTAAATCGAGAACGAGACGGGTGATGTCTGGATTCGCATTGTACAACGAATAACGAATGCGCTCGATGTATGGATGCGTCGTGCTCACTTGTCCGAATAATGCGGAAGGGCTGCCGTTCAACATCGCACTGATTCTGCTATTGTGAATGTCAACGACGAGCCTATTCGGATCTGGTAACAGAAATACGTTGGTAGTAAGCGGTCCGTCACCTTGTATGACGATCTGATCGCCGACCGACTCGATTGTTGTAATCATGACGGAATCGGTCTGATCTTTCGCTCCGTCTGCCGCATGATCGGCACGATCAGCTCGATCATCGTCTACACCCAGCGAATCGCGAGCGTCCATCTCGCCGCCTGCTTGATCATTTTCACGTTCATTCGGAACAACTGCATCTTGCGGTTGCTCTGCACCCGCTGCCTCGATCTCCTTGTCTCGCTGATGTTTGCCCGTTGTGCCGTCCTTCACCGTATAAAATTGCAGCGCATGATTGACAGCATCCCACGTGACTTTAAAGCCTAATGCTTCCCCGACTTCATGTGCAGGCAGATAGATTTCGTTATACAGCACGATCGGTGGTGCACTCAAGCTCACGACTTCGTCATTCATCACCGCATGACTCTCATGGATGACGAATTGCGCTTTATACGTTCCGCGCTCCAACGCAAGTGTCCGGCTCTCGTTGTCCCATACGGCAAGCACGTCTAACTCTTCCTGCAAAAATGCAGATGTCACATATGGTGCTTGATCAATGTAAGTCGGGTCATGTTCCGTCTCTAGCACATTGCCATCCAAGTACGTGCGAATCGATGCATCCATCGCGCTCACTCCCGCCGGAAGCAGAAGCAAAGCTAAGATGAACGCGGCCGCCACGGCTGTCCGCAAGGGAATACGTCTCATAATTCACCCCGTATGTAGTCTGAATATGGTCTAGCTTCTGATTCATACGCTTCGAATCTAGCTCACTTACAAATCTAGCACAAATCCCGTCACGAATCTACAAAACATGCCTTATATTAGACGCTGAAAATTGCCGATTGTTGCGATAGATTCATAAGTTGATAAGAAATATTTTGCAATTTCGAGAGATTTTTCGATACAATGATTCAGGAGTGATGGGAAATCTTTGTTATTTCTATATAAATGTTGCCATATATGGAGAAGGAGTCACGGATGAACGATAAGCTATCACTCCTTCTGAACTGCCCGTTCGATTCATTGCGGCCGGACGTCCAGAAGGAAATGTATATCGAATATTATCATGACGTATACGGCATGATCTTCTTTATGACGAACGATCATGCCGCTGCCGAGGATTGCATACAAGATTCCTTCCTAAAAGTTATTAAGCATGTGCCGTATATAGAGAACGCGCAAGCGCTCAAAGGTTGGATACGCGTCGTAGCCAAAAACACGGCATACAGTTATTTAAGAAAAAACAAAAAATATCGCAACGACTTGGATTATGAAAGTGTTTATATGGATAGAGCGGAAGCATTAATCACAGATTCAGACTGCATTGCAAAGGAAGTCGAGTTAAAGATCATGGCTGAGGAGATTTCCAAATATTTGCGCGAGTTGAAGCCGGATTATCAGCAAGTCGTCGAACTCAGATGGAAGCACGGCCTTAGCTACAAGGAAATTGCTTATCAGATGAATACGACGGATCAAATCGTGAAGCACAAGCTGCATCGCGCCCGTGAAGCAGTGAAGAAAAGATTTGTGAAGGAGTGGGGGGATTATGATGAAGCAAGACGAATTTGAGCGATTGTTCGAGCAAGCATTCAGTCAGGCGGTGCGTGAAAATATTACCGTTCCAGATGCGACGGCTTCCTGGCACAAAATCGAACGTAAATTGCGGCGTCGCCAGCAACGCCGTCGGTTCATGTTGGTTCTGCCATACGCAGTAGCTTCCTTTCTCGTCGGAGCCTTGCTCTTCGGCTCGCCGGTTGTATCCAAAGCCGTCTCTCCACTTTACCAATCCGTTCAATACATCCAGAGAAGCATGTCCGGCTTGATCTTCGGCACTGTTCAACAGCATGATTCGAACATAGAGGCGAAGACCCCTCCGCCGCCCGAATCTCCATTAAGCACATACGATTCAATGCAGATTGCACATGCTTCCCAAGACGTACATTATGCAAGCTGGGACGAAGCTGCTCGCCACACGGTGTTTGCTCATCTGTCAGTCGACAATTCCATAACGGGCTTCACCTTAACGGAAACGATGCTGTTCTATGATGATCAGAGCGACAAGGCCACGAAAGCCGTGCTATTGTTCACAAATGAACAGGACGAGCGCTACCGAATTTCGATTCGCGTCATCGGCGAGCGGGAAGTGACAGCGACGAGCTTGTTCGGTTCAGCTAGCAAGAGTGAGAAGATTCGTCTCGCAAATGGAGACGGCTGGTTAACGGTTATGGAAGACGGCCGCACGATGCTCGATTACGTGTCCGAATCATTCCATATTTCCATATCCGGTCAGCTTGACGAAAGTGAAATTGTGGAAGTGGCAAATGCGATACACTCATGACTCGCTTCTTCGTTGTGCAGCATAACATAAAAGGCCGGTAACCGAGCAATGCCTGCCCGATTACCGGCCTTATTATCGGTTTACGAATAAGCAAGTCTCTCCGCATGCTTCGCTTCATAAGCTGCGATCTTGTCTTCGTGTTGCAGCGTCAAGCCGATATCATCAAGCCCTTGCAGCAAAAATTGTCTGCGGTGCTCATCAAGATCGAAGCTAATCTCGAGCCCGTAATCGTCACGCAACACTTTGTTTTCTAGATCCACATGCAGCTGATAGCCTTCATGCTTCGCAGTGCGTTGGAACAACTCTTCCACTTGTTCTTCCGAAAGTTTGATCGGCAGGATGCCGTTCTTGAAGCAGTTGTTGTAGAAAATGTCCGCAAATGAAGGCGCCACAATGACTTTAAATCCGTAATCGAGGATCGCCCAAGGCGCATGCTCCCGTGAGGAACCGCAGCCGAAGTTTGCCCGGGAGATCAGAACCGATGCCCCTTTGTAACGCGGCTTATTCATTTCAAAGTTTTCGTTCGGCGTTGTTCCGTCTTCTAGAAAACGCCACTCATAGAACAAAAATTGTCCGAATCCCGTACGTTCAATCCGTTTCAAAAATTGCTTCGGAATGATCGCATCCGTATCTACGTTTACACGGTCAACCGGGGCGACAATTCCGCTGTGTTGAATAAATTTTTCCATAATGCGATTCACTCCTTCCCGTTAATTCACCAAAGCGGCGTCTGTTTTGAATTCCCAATCGCGAACATCAACAAAGTGACCTTTGATTGCAGCCGCGGCTGCCATCTCAGGAGAAACGAGATGCGTGCGTCCGCCGCGTCCTTGACGGCCTTCAAAGTTACGGTTGGAAGTCGATGCGCAGCGATCGCCAGGATTCAGGACGTCCGGGTTCATCGCCAAACACATGCTGCAGCCTGCATCGCGCCATTCAAATCCCGCTTCTACGAAAATCTGATCCAGCCCTTCCTTCTCCGCTTGCAGCTTCACGCGGCCGGAACCAGGAACGACGATAGCTTCGACGTTCGGATGCACCTTATAGCCCTTCACGACAGCGGCAGCTTTGCGCAAATCCTCAATGCGGCCATTCGTACAGGAGCCGATGAACACGCGATTGATCGTAATGTCCGTCATCTTAGTGCCTGGTGTCAGACCCATATATTCTAGCGCTTTTTCAGCAGCTTTGCGCTCGTTTTCTGTAGCGAAATCTTCCGGACTCTGGTACGACGTCTGTCACATCGCGACCCATGCCCGGAGACGTGCCCCATGTCACTTGCGGTACGAGATCGCTCGCATCAAACTCAACGCGCGCATCAAACTTCGCGCCTTCATCCGTTCTTAATTTCTTCCATTCTTCTACTGCACGGTCAAATGCCGCCCCTTTCGGTGCGTATTCACGGCCGCGCAAATATTCGAATGTCGTTTCGTCCGGTGCAATAAGTCCAGCTCTAGCACCTGCTTCGATCGACATGTTACAAACCGTCATGCGCTCTTCCATCGTCAGTTCACGGATCGCTTCACCGGTGTACTCAATTACGTAGCCAGTCGCAAAGTCCGTACCGAACTTGGCAGATGATGCCGAGAATGATATCTTTCGCAGCTACGCCAGGCTTGCGCTTCCCTTTCACATGCACTTCCATCGTCTTTGGCTTTGCTTGCTGCAAGCATTGTGTCGCCAGTACGTGCTCTACTTCACTTGTGCCGATGCCGAACGCCAATGCTCCGAATGCACCGTGTGTGGAAGTATGGCTGTCACCGCAGACGATCGTCTTGCCTGGTTGTGTAAGTCCAAGCTCTGGACCCATAACGTGTACAACGCCTTGGTCGACCGTATTCAAGTCATACAGCTTGATGCCAAATTCTTGACAGTTCTTCGTCAGCGTGTCGACTTGCTGCTTAGAGATCGGATCCTTGATGTTAAAGCGATCCTTCGTCGGCACGTTGTGGTCCATCGTCGCAAACGTGAGATCCGGACGGCGAACCTTCCGACCTGCCAAACGCAGCCCTTCGAACGCTTGCGGGCTCGTTACTTCATGCACCAAGTGAAGATCGATATACAGAATGCTCGGTTTACCTTCTTCCTGGTGAATGACGTGGTTATCCCAAATTTTCTCGAACATTGTTTTTGCCATTCATCCTCACCTCTTACCCATACATGATTTATTGTTGCTCTTATCGTACCATGGCAGACTTCATTGTTCCAAGATATAATAACTATAAAAGCTATAGGCAAACACTATACAATGAACTTTTGTCGAAACCGAATATGCGGTCCAATGACCAGAGGTTTCCTTGAGCGCCCGAAAGCTAAGCTGAACACTGATCCCGAAGGAGTGTGTATGCAAAATGGAACTTAGACAGCTTCAATACGCCGTGCAGCTCGCCGCAGAGAAAAACTTTTCGCGAGCGGCAGAGAAGCTTCATATCGCCCAACCGTCACTCAGTCAACAGATCGCCAAACTGGAAAAAGAGCTCGGCATCTTGCTTTTCCAACGCAATACGAACACTGTCGATCTCACTTACGCAGGCACGATTTTCACGGAACGAGCGCAAAAAATATTGGATATGGCCGCGCAGCTGCGTAATGAAATGGACGATATTTCGCAAATGCGCAAAGGCCGGCTCATCATCGGCAGCTTGCCGATTACCGGTGCGCATGTATGGCCGATGGTGCTGCCGGCGTTCGGGCAGCAATATCCGGACATTGAGATCGTACTCGTCGAAGAGACGACGACCGTTCTGGAGCAGCTGACGATGAGCGGACAAACCGATATTAGCTTGCTGACCTTGCCTTTGCAGGAACGCTCGCTGGACTATGTGCCGATCATCGAAGAAGAAATCTATTTGGCCGTGCCGCCGCAGCATCCGCTGGCAGACAGCGACAATCGCGAGGAAGGCGTATCGCTGTCCGAATTTGCGCAAGAGCCGTTCGTCTTCCTGAAGAAAGGTCAAGGGTTTCGCGAAACATCGATCAAGCTTTGTGAAGATGCCGGATTTTCTCCGAACATCGTATTTGAAAGCAGCAATATTGAAACCGTGCAGTCACTCGTCGCCGCCGGCATGGGACTCGCCTTCGTGCCGCGGATGGTCGCACGCGCACAATGGAGTCAGCACGCTCCCTCATACTTGCGGATCAAAGAGCCGTATACGCCGTACCGCACCATTGTCATCGCGTATCAGAAGGATCGTTATGTGACGAAAGCGGCAGAGGCATTCATTCGAACGATGCGCGAGTTAACTTAAACCATTCATGACTTGCTTAAGTTCAGCCATACATCTCAGGACGGCGATCGTTGAAAACGGGAATTCGCTCTCTTACTTCATCTACTAATGCTAGATTGATGTCAGCCTGCACGATTTGCTCTTGCTCGTCCGCTTCTGCCAGCACTTCTCCCCACGGATCGATGACCATCGAGTGGCCGAAAAACTCATTGCCAGCGCCACTACCGACGCGATTGACCGCGCACACGTACATTTGGTTCTCGATCGCTCTCGCGATGAGCAGCGACCGCCAATGGTGCAGTCGTGGATGCGGCCATTCGGCAGGCACAATGAGTAGCTTGGCGCCGTCCAGTGCCAAGCCTGCGGCTTAATTCCGGGAAGCGAATATCGTAGCAGATCATCATCCCGGCCTGGGTGCCGTCAAGATTGAGCTTGCCGAGCTGATTGCCCGCCTTTAAATACTTTTCTTCTTCCAACAATCGGAACAAATGAATTTTCGAATATTGGGCTTGCACCTCTCCTTGCCTGTCAAACGCAAAGATCGTATTGTATACGTCGCCGTCTATCAGGTTGGCGACAGATCCGGCAACGATATGAACGCCTGCTTGGCGGGCCAGATCGCCGATCACTTGTTTCGTTCGCTGCCCGTCCACGTCCGCGATTTGCTTAATGTTCGCAAGCGAATAGCCGGTATTCCACATTTCCGGCATGACGATAACATCCGGTTTCTCCTGTGCAGCCGTGACTTCCTCAATCATCTCTTGCGCACGGCGGAAGTTGGCATCCGGGTCCCCATGTACAACGTCCATTTGCAGCAAGGCGATGCGTAGCGGTTGTTGCATAAGCTTGTCCCCCTTATGAAAACATGTTATGCGCTGCTCGCTCAAAAGCGATCAGTCCTTATTCTATCATAGCTCAGCGACTCAATATAGCTCCATTTTTGCCCGCGCGGCTTCTCTATCGTTCGATCTATCGTCATTTTGAAGCTATACAAGATTGCGGAAACATGATACATTGTTTCCGTACTTTAAGTAAGCACGATTGCAGCGTTGGATATGTTCATTGATCATGCAAAGCAAACGGAGTGAAACATGAATGGTTAAGATCACGCCAGCAGACAGAATAAACAGACTGCCGTCGCAATTTTTCGCAGCGCTGGTCAAAAAGGCAAATGAGGAAATAGCCGCAGGCAGCGACGTCATCAACCTTGGACAAGGGAATCCTGATCAACCGACACCCCCGCATATCGTCCAAGCACTGAAGGACGCTGCAGACAACCCGGTCTATCACCGCTATCCGCCGTTTCGCGGGTATGCTTTTTTGAAGGAGGCCGTCGCCACGCGCTATCTCGAAGATTACGGCGTCCGGCTCGATCCGGAGCAGGAAATCGCTGTCTTGTTCGGCGGCAAAACCGGGCTAGTCGAAATTGCCCAATGCTTGCTGAACCCGGGCGACACCTGCCTCGTTCCCGATCCCGGGTATCCCGATTATTGGTCCGGTGTCGCACTGTCCGGTGCAAAAATGGCCTTCATGCCGTTAACGCAAGACAACGGCTTCCTGCCAGATTATTCGGCCATCAGTGAATCCGATAAGCGAAACGCCAAGCTGATGTTTATTAACTATCCGAACAATCCGACAGGCGTAACAGCACCGGCTTCTTTCTATAAGGAAACGATTCGCTTCGCAGAACAGCATCAAATCGCTGTCGTCAGCGATTTCGCATACGGCTCAATCGGCTTCGACGGTGAGCGTCCGCTGAGCTACCTGCAGTTTGAAGGTGCAAAGGAGACCGGCATCGAAATTTTCACGCTATCCAAAACATACAACATGGCCGGTTGGCGAGTCGCGTTTGCCGTTGGCAATGCGCAGATGATCGAATGGATCAACACGATCCAGGATCATTATTACTGCAGCTTGTTCGGCGGCATCCAAGCTGCGGCGGCCGTTGCCCTAACCGGCCCTCAGCAATGTGTAAGCGAGCTTGTCGAGCTATATGAGAAGCGGCGCAATACGCTATTTGCCGCGTTGCAGCGGATCGGTTGGCAAGCCGCACCACCGCAAGGCTCCTTCTTCAGTTGGCTGCCGGTGCCACAAGGCATGAAGTCCGCCGAATTTGCGAATCTGCTGCTAAGTGAGGCGAAGGTCGTCGTCGCGCCAGGCATCGGTTTTGGCGAACATGGCGAAGGGTACGTCAGAGTCGGTCTGCTGGCAGATGAAGAACGGCTAGAAGAAGCAGTCAGGCGGATCGAACAGCTGCGGTTATTTTGACCCGCGTTCGCATGCCTATCCTTTACAACGATCATGCCCCATGATATTCTTTACGTATAGGGTGCTACGTGCCCCAAATGTGAAATCGGGACTAAGAAGAAGCTTAGGACCGCGCCTGTAGAGAGCGGATTCACCAGCTGATAGAATCAGTGCCGCGGATACTTGTCGAACCTTATTCTGAAGGGTCGGCAATAAGCTGAACCGCAACACCCGCTGTTACTCGCGATAGGAGCCTCTGATGACAGCCCGTCATCTTGGCTCATCATCGATTCGGGTGGTTGGTACACGCGGAAGTGTCAGACTTTCGTCCTTTGCAGGGCGAGGGTCTTTTCTATTTATTCACCATTTCTTCCATGTCGTCTTATTGAACGCATGAAGTCTAGGAAGTGAACGGAACTTATGGTACATGTCAACAAACGAATCGTGCTGAAGTTTGGCAGCAGCTCGCTGACTTCCCCCGAAGGCGGCCTCGATCACCGCAAAGTAGCGTTCTTCGCGGACGAAATCGCGGCTTTACACGCAAGAGGCTACGAGCCCATCGTCGTTTCATCAGGAGCTGTAGCAGCTGGATTCCGACATATCGGATATCCGGTGCGCCCGAAGCACTTGCATGAGAAGCAAGCTTCAGCCGCCGTCGGGCAGGCATTGCTGATGCAGGCGTATCATGAGCACCTGCAAAAATATAACATCGGTGTGGCGCAAATTTTGCTCACTCGGTCGGACTTCTCTGATCGAGGACGCATATTGAAAGCGACGAAGACGATGCAAGAGTTGCTCAAGCATCGCCTGGTCCCGATCATCAACGAGAACGATACCGTCTCTGTCGACGAGCTGAAATTCGGCGACAACGACACCTTGTCGGCGCTTGTCGCGAATTTGCTCAAGGCCGAGCAATTGATCATCATCACGGATACCGACGGCATCTATACCGATGATCCGCGGCGCAATCCGCATGCTAAGCGGCTCGCACAAGTCGAGGAAATTACCGATTATATATGGCAAATCGCAGGTGGCGCTGGAACAAGCGTCGGGACTGGCGGGATGCGAACGAAAATTGAAGCGGCACGCATCGCAACCCTCGGCGGTGTTCCGGTGTTTATTGGAAATGCCGAGAAGCGCGGTGACATTTTGCTTGCAGTGGACGGGCTCGGACATGGCACATACTTCAACACCCAAGAGGATGCATTGTCCACGAAGCGGCAATGGATCGGCTTCCATTCCGAAATACGCGGCCGAATCACCGTCGATGACGGCGCCCAGCATGCCCTGCTGCACGCCGGTAAGAGCTTGCTGGCAGCAGGAGTGATCGGATTAGAGGGAGATTTCCACCCCGGCGATGTCGTCGAAGTCGTGAATAAGGACGGCGTCGTCATCGGCCGTGGCGCTGTAAACTTTGCTTCCTGGCAGCTGCAAGCTGTGCAAGGATTGAACAGCGAAGAAGTTATGCGGCGTGTGGACGTCTCGCGACCAGAAGTCATCCACCGAGATGAATGGGTTACCCTTGTGGCAGGAAACAAGGATTTAAAATCGTCGATTACCGTTAAAGGAGGAAAATCAAATGAGTGAAGTCAGACAAAAAGCAATGCTTGCCAAACAAGTCACTAGTCAATTAGCGGCCTTAACGACAGAGCAAAAAAATCAGGCACTTAGGAAGATGGCAGACAAATTAGTTGCTGAGCAAGCGTCCATTATTGCGGCGAACAGCGAGGATTTGAAGCGCGGTCAAGAAAGCGGACTGACCTCCTCTCTGCTGGACCGGCTGGCACTTAATGAAGCGCGCATCGAGAGCATGGCAGAAGGCTTAAGACAAGTGGCTGAGCTCCACGA
This sequence comes from uncultured Paenibacillaceae bacterium, assembly GCA_963755735.1. GTDB lineage: Bacteria > Bacillota > Bacilli > Paenibacillales > DA-C8 > Insulibacter. The sequence goes on along the minus strand of CAVWLN010000023.1, from coordinate 58,351 downwards.
TCCGATCGGTGAGCAGCTTGAAACGATCGAGAGGCCGAACGGCTTGCAAATCAAAAAGATCCGCGTGCCCATCGGGCTGATCGGCATGATCTATGAAGCGCGACCGAACGTCACTGTTGACGCTGCCGGGTTGGCGCTAAAGACTGGCAATGCGGTGCTGCTGCGTGGCGGCTCCTCTGCCCTGCAATCCAATCTGGCGATCGTACGTGTACTGCACGATGCCCTGAGCGAAACTGAGCTTCCTCCGCAAGCTGTGCAAATGATCGAAAATCCAGACCGTGCATCCGTTGACGAATTGCTCAAGCTCAACGGACTCGTTGACCTCGTCATACCGCGCGGCGGAGCAATCACTGATTCAGAACGTGATCAAAAATGCGACCGTCCCTGTAATTGAGACAGGAGCCGGCATCTGCCACACTTATCTCGACTCGGAAGCTGAGCTGGACATGGCTCTGAGCATCGCCCTCAATGCGAAGGTGCAGCGTCCCTCAGTTTGCAATGCGATGGAAACCTTGCTCGTGCATCGCAAGTTTGCAGAACAACATATTGAGGTCATCGTATCCAAATTCCGTGAAGCCGGCGTTGAACTGCGCGGCTGCGAACATTGCGGCAGCTCATAAGCGGCATTCAGGAAGCTACTGAAGCCGATTTTGCTACAGAGTACAATGATTACATTTTAAATGTGAAAATCGTAGACAGTATGGATGAAGCTATTGACGCATATTCGGCGCTACGGGACGATGCATTCCGAATGTATCGTAACGATCCAGCGAGAATGCTAACGCAGCTTACTTTATGAGCAATGTCGATGCGGCAGCTGTGTTCCACAATGCTTCGACACGCTTCACCGACGGCTTTGAATTCGGATTCGGAGCGGAGATCGGCATCAGCACGCAGAAGCTGCACGCACGCGGACCGATGGGTCTTGTCGCCCTGACGTCCTCGAAATATTGTATATACGGCAGCGGCCAAATTCGTGAATAAAGGAGTTTTTTTACGATGGACAGCAGGCATCTGATGGCGGACAGAGAAAGATTTGTTTTGTAGGCGCAGGCTCCATGGCGGAAGCGATCATTCGCGGTCTGATCGATACGAAGCTAATGTCGCCAGAGCAAATCAGTGCCGTCAACCGCGGCAATCAGGAGCGGCTGAAGCAGCTGTCAGATTTGTACGGCCTGCGCATACCGCGGTCTGACGCTGACAAAGAGACGATGATCCGCGAGGCGCACATCGTGATGCTCGCGATGAAGCCGAAGGATGCCGCAAATGCCATTCGTAAGCTGGCACCGCTTTGCCATGAGGGGCAGCTAATCGTCTCCGTAATCGCTGGACTGAGTATGCAGGCGATTGAAGGCTGGCTCGGCAAGCCGCTACCGATCGTGCGCACGATGCCAAACACATCGAGCACGATCGGACTTTCCGCTACCGGCTTAGCTTCTCCTCTCACGTAAGCGACGAACAGCGCCAGCTTGCGCGGGCGATATTCGAGTCGGTCGGCATCGTGAAGGTTGTGGACGAATCGTTGCTCGACGCCGTAACCGGCGTATCGGGCAGCGGACCAGCCTACATATATTATGTCATGGAAGCGATCATACAAGGTGGCATCGCCTGCGGCTTGACACGGCAAGAAGCGACGGAATTGACCGTGCAAACCGTTGTCGGCGCTGCCGAGATGGTGCGGACGACCGGCGAAGAGCCAGCCGAATTGCGGCGCAAGGTCACTTCCCCTGGCGGCACTACGCAGGCTGCGCTTGAAAGTGATGGCCGATTACAAGCTGCAAGAAGCGGTGACCAAAGCCGTAACTAGAGCAGCAGAACGCGCGGCTGAGATTGGCGCTCAGATGAACCAAGCCGATCATAGCTAATTCATATAAGATAAGTCAGGAGTGTGAAGCATGGGATCATCTTGCATTGCAACTTATCGCCTTCTTAGCGACAAAGCAGATTTTCACAAAAAAGCGCTAGGCATTGCCGTCGGGCTTACGGTCGGCAGCTGGACGGAATTGCCGGAAGCAAAAAGCAGAGATGGAGAAGCATCTTGGACAAGTCGTTTCCGTAGATGTGCATGAGCCAGCAAGCACACCGGCGAGCGTTATGCCGATATTCGCATCGCTTATCCGGACATTAATTTCAGCCGGGATCTTCCTGCCCTGCTTGTGACGGTATTCGGCAAATTGTCCATGGACGGCAAGATCAAGCTGCTTGATCTTGATTTCTCTAAAGATTTCCTGCCGCTTTCCCGGGACCGAAATTCGGTATTCAGGGCGTTCGTGACCTGCTCGGCGTTCATGATCGGCCGCTGCTCATGAGCATTTTCAAATCCGTTATCGGCCATGATTTGCCGAATCTGCGCGAACAATTTTATAAGCAAGCGCTCGGCGGCGTCGATCTGATCAAGGACGATGAAATTCTGTTCGAAAACCCGCTTACTCCGCTCGAGAAACGGGTGGAAGCTTGTATGGCAGGCGCGCGGCAAGCCGAAGCCGAAACCGGCCAAAAGCTGCTGTATGCAGTGAATCTGACCGGCCCGACGTTCGAACTTGCCGAGCAAGGCGAAAAGCGCATTCGCTGCAGGCGCCAATGCGCTGCTCTTCAACGTGCTCGCCTACGGCTTTGACGTGCTTGCATGAGCTGAGCAGCGATCCAGACATCAATGTCCCGATCGCCGCGCATCCGGCGATGGCAGGCGCGTTGTATCCGTCGCCGCATTACGGCATCGCCGCTCCGCTTCTGCTTGGCAAGCTGATGCGGCTCGCCGGAGCGGACCTCGTCCTCTTCCCTTCTCCATACGGCTCTGTCGTCATGCCGAAGGAAGAGAATCATGGCGGTTGCAAGCAGCGCTGCAGCGCTCAGCGCTGCCGCATACGGACGAGCTTCCCTGTCCCGTCCGCCGGCATCCATCCGGGACTTGTGCCGCTGATCTTCCGCGACTTCGGCACGACGTCGTCGTCAACGCTGGCGGCGGCATTCACGGCCATCCGATGGGCACGGCAGCTGGCGGACAAGCTTTCCGCCAAGCGATCGATGCCGTGTCAAGCCGGCGTTCCATCTGCGCGAAGCGGCAGCAAGCGGCAGCATGAAGCGCTGCGAAGCTGCGATTGAAGCATGGGGGATCAAAGAATGACCGAACATGGCGGCAAGAACGCGATCATCTTTTGCGATTTCGACGGAACGATTACCGAGAACGACAACATTGTCGCGATTATCAAGCATTTCAATCCGCCCGGCTGGGAGCCGATTGTGGATGACGTACATCGTCGCGAGCACATCCATCCGAGAAGGCGTGGGCGACATGTTCCGCCTGCTGCCATCCTCCGATGAAGAGACGAAATTATCGACTATGCGATCTCGAATGCGCGCATTCGCGACGGGTTTCGCGGAGTTGCTCGCTTTCTGCAAGGATGAGCGATATCGAGTTCTATGTGACGAGCGGCGGCATCGACTTTTTCGTCTATCCGATTCTTGCAGCCGTTCGACATTCCGGACGACCATATCTATTGCAACGGCAGCGATTTCTAGCGGCGACCGCATCGAGATCACATGGCCGCATCCTTGCGATGACATTTTGCAGCAACGATTGCGGCATGTGCAAGACGAGCGATCATGCGCCGTTTCCCTGCTGAACAATATTAACGGATCGTCATCGGCGACAGTGTGACGGACGTGGAGGCCGCCAAAATTGGCGATCTCGTCTACGCCCGTTCTCATCTTGTTAAGCATTGTGAGGAGCATGGCATCCCATTCGTGGAATATGAGACGTTCCATGACATTAAGCAGCATTTACAGAAAGAGGTTTTGTAAGCGATGATTACACTTGAAGAAAAGCAACGGGCATTCGCAGAGCTATCCGAGGTCAAAGCGGTGTTCGCCGCTCGCGGTTGGTTTCAAGCGACGGGCGGGAATCTCTCCTTACGCATCGGCGAATTTTCTCCAGATTCTTTTACGTTTGCCATCACAGCAAGCGGGAAGGATAAGTCCGTCAACACGCCGGAAGATTACTTGATCGTCGATCAGGACGGCAAGCCGGCGGAAGCGACCTCTTTGAAGCCTTCTGCAGAGACGAGCATCCATTGTGAAATTTATAGACTGACCGGAGCGAAAGCGATCTTTCACGTGCATACCGTATTTAACAATCTTGCTTCCGCGATTTATTCGGAGCGCGGCAGCATTCCGGTAAAAGCAGTTGAGCTGATCAAAGCATTCAACATCTGGGAGCAAGATGCCGAGATCGAAATTCCGATACTGCCCAACTATGCCGATGTGCCTACGATCGTGCCCCTGATCGAGTCTCGCATCGTGGACCGCGTTCCCGGCATCATGCTGGACAAGCACGGTATCTATGCATGGGGGGACTCCGTATTTGCAGCCAAGCGGCATCTCGAAGCATTTGAATTTTTGTTCGAATATGTGTATCGCTTAAAGCTGCTAGAGCGCTAAGCATAACCGGCTAAGCGGAAACAAAAAGGAAAGAGGGTTGCTATAGGCATCTTGCCAAAGCACCCTCTTTCCTTATTTCCTTGCGCAATCTACATACAGGAATACGGCTAGAGGATTCACGGGTTCACCGTTTGAAAGAATTGATTTTCGCTTTGTTTATTCTCGGCCATCTGAACTTAGGCACATGTTTCACCTTCGAGTCGTTGTAATCGAGTTGTTGAAATGGCGATAGTTGCAAATATCCAATTATCCGCAGTGTGATCCGCACGGTTTCCCAGTTTAATTGCAAAAGTCCAATTATATTTGCAAATTCGGTCAGAAAAGCTGATTCTGGCGTTAAATAATTGGATATTTGCAATAATATGAGCTGTTCAGTATGCAAAATGGAAATTTAATTGGATATTTGCAATAATCTTATGAATGGAGTGGAACGTATTTTGTGCTTATTATTCATGTTAACCAGCTCACCGCATGCCGCGGAACTTCTGTGTATATTCCTTGGCTTCCTCGACCGTACGAATCTTATTCCGGTGCCAATCGAGCAGGATGCGATCCACATAACGGAACGCGACCTTGCCGGCAAATACCGCTTCCTTCAGCGCTGCCAGGATTAAAGGCTCGGGATAAGCGTCGTTATCGAGCCAACCGTTAATCATTTCGATTTCCATCGGGGACAAAGGTCGACCGAACTCTTGTTCAAAAATGAAAAACAAGTTTTCCTCCTGCTCATCTTCTGCTTTCGTTAAAGAATGACCATCCGCTGACGAAAGTGCATACAGCCCTGACTCGCTCCCTGAACGTGGCTTCACGTTACCCGGAGTGTTCCCCGAAGTTTGCTGTGTATCAGCTGCATTCAAATATTCCTCTTGGCTGGCTGCTGCTGCAAGTTTCATGAGCAGCGGTGTAAGGGAATAGCGTTCCACCTGCACGCCGCTCACCGCATCGAAGCTTTCCTCAATATCGACCAACTTCTCTTTCATTAATCGTTGCAGCATACGGATCACGTCCTGCGGAGCAGAGGACATGCGGCTGGCCAATTCCTCCAGCGTCGGGAACGGCTTCTCATCTTTCTCTCGAAAAGCATGCAAATGCATAATCAGCATCGCTTCCGCATCGGATATGTGAAGTTTGTGATAAAACTTAAAAAACAAATACGGAAAAGACACGCCGCCATCCACTAATCCAGTCATCAAGCCGGCAGCAAAGCCGCGTTCCATCGCGGCCTGTTGGTCTGTCATGCCTGCTCCCTCCCATTTCCCCATCTCCATGCCCTGTATACATTTACCGCATCCGCTTCGCTTGCTTTCGTGCAAGCGTAAGCTGCGAGAAGCTTTTACTGTGCGGTGCTCTGCTCCGCCTGCTGGATCAATCGATACGTATCGCGCGCGATCATCAGCTCTTCATTCGTCGGAATGACGAGCACAGCCACCTTGGATTGATCCGTCGTAATTTTCCGTTCTACATTATGACGTGATGCGTTACGCTCTTCGTCGAGTTCTACGCCCAAGTAAGTCAGATTTTCACATACTTGCTTACGCAAGACAACGGAGTTTTCCCCGATTCCAGCAGTAAATACGATGACGTCTACGCCGTTCAACGCTGCGGCATACGACCCGATATATTTGCGCAAGCCGATACTCAAACATATCAAACGCCAGCTTCGCATTCGGATCGCTGTCCATAGATTCCGTAATTTCCCGCATGTCGCTGCTCAGTCCCGAAATCGCCATCAGTCCGCTATGTTTGTTCAACATGGAGTTCACTTCATGAATCGTAAGCTCTTCCTTCGCGATCGTATACGGAACAATGGCCGGATCAATATCGCCGCTTCTCGTACCCATCATTAAGCCTTCGAGCGGCGTCATTCCCATGCTCGTATCGAACGATTTCCCGTCTTTGATCGCCGTTACACTCGCTCCATTCCCGATATGGCAAGTGATAATCTTCAGAGACTCGAGCGGTTTGCCGAGAAATTTCGCGGCTTGTTCACTGACGTATTGATGAGACGTGCCGTGGAAGCCATAGCGCCGCACCATATGTTTCTTATATAGCACTTTCGGGATCGGATACAAGTAGCACATTGGCGGCATGGTGTGATGGAAGGCGGTGTCGAATACGACCGTCTGCGGGACATTAGGCAAATTGTTTTCCATCGCCAAGATCCCCGTCAAATGCGCCGGATTATGAAGCGGTGCAAGCTCAAACAAATTGCGGATTTCCTGCTTCACCTGCGCATCGATCAGCATCGACTCTGTAAACTTCTCGCCGCCGTGCACGATGCGATGGCCAACCGCGTCGATTTCCTCAATGTTGCGGATAACCCCGTGCTGCTCGTCCGTCAATCTTTGCAGTACGACACGAGTCGCCGCTGTATGATCAAGTATTTCTTCTACATAGCGAACTTCTTCTGCGCCTCTAGGCTCATGCACAATGATGGATGCATCCATCCCAATCCGTTCCACGCGCCCTTTGGCGAGCACGGATTCGTCGGTCATATCATACAGTTGATATTTCAGCGAAGAGCTCCCGGCGTTCATCACTAATATTTTCTTCATTGGATGCGATCACCGTCCCGATCATATTTGAAAAATCCTTCCCCGGTCTTCACTCCGAGGTGACCTGCGCGAACCATTTTTTTCAACAGCACGGAAGGTCGATATTTCAATTCGCCATATTCGCGGAACATGCGCTCCATGGAAGCCAGCACAGAGTCCAGTCCAAATCGATCGCACATCTCCAGCGGGCCATAGCGGAAATCATATCCGATACGCATTGCGGAATCGATATCCTCTGCGCTCGCCACGCCTTCTTGCAGAGTAAGTAGCGCTTCATTGATCAGAACGCAAATTAACCGCGTTGTGACATAACCTGGTGATTCAAATACCATGACGCCTTTTTTATGAATAACGTTTTCCACGAAGTATTGAGCTTGATGGAATGTTTCCTCGGAAGTGCGCAGTCCACGAACGATCTCAACCAGATCGATACGTGACACTGGATGGAGAAAATGCAGCCCAATGACTCGCTCCGGCTTGCGGGCGACGCTAGCAATTTCCGTTAAACTGAGAGTCGAAGTATTGCTTGCGAACAGAACGTCCTCTTTCGTATACTGTTCCAACTCGCGAAGTACTTGTTTTTTCAATTCGAGGTCTTCCGTAATCGCCTCAATTACCATATCGACGGTGCCTAGTTGCTCGGGGTCCGTCAATTTATGTAAGCGAGACAGGATTAATTTTTTCTCTGTTTCTGTGATGGCCCATTTTTCGATTTGCTTGTCCAGGCTTAGCTCGATCATCTTGAAGGAATGAGACAGGAGCTCTTCTGTTTTTTCCATCAAGTATACGTCCAAGCCTTTATGTGACAACATCTCGGCTATACCCTGGCCCATCGTTCCGCCACCAATAACGGCAATTTTTTTGAAATTCATATCTCCCATCCTCTTCTATTCATAAAAATTTTGTCGATTCTCCCCTTATCCATTATCATACATGCTTTCCTTAACATTTGCATTAAACGCACATAACTTTCACGAATTTTTAACCACTTCGCGGCGATTCGCTCGAGGTACAATATAAGCTCCGTAAGGAGAAGACTGCTCATGCCTCAGTTGTGGCGTTTTGTGTGAAACATCATACAGAAAGCTGAAAAAAGAGCAGATTTTTGCGAGATTGTATGAATGGTCGTACAAAATTACCGTTGAATCCGTCTGCTAGAAATATTTTGTATGATCATTCGTACACAATGCTCAATTTTGACGAAAATCACAAGTTTTTGTATGAAAAATCGTACATAATACACCGGGGCAGGTAATTCGTGCAGTATTCGTGCAGTAGTCGTGCAGTAGTCGTGCAGGTCGTACAGGTAATTTGTGCAGGTAATTTGTGCAGGTAATTTGTGCAGATATTTCGCGGCATGCATACAAAAAAAGTCGGAACGGAAACGCTGCAATGTATCCGTTCCGTCCAACTTTCTCGTTCACAGATCAGCGACTCATCGCATGCTCCAACTCCGTCTTTAAGCCGGAGTCTGGCGCTTTGTCCCATGCAGCAATTCGCGGAATCTAGCGCCGGACATAACTTCCTCTTGCATAAGAATGTCCAGCGAGTCAGTAAATACGTTGCGATAACGTGCCAGAAGCTCTCGCGAGCGCTCCGTTAATTCGTCCAGGATTTCCTGATTGACGCGCATCCACTTCTCCTTCGTCACCATCTGGTCGGTAACAATGCCGAGTGAGGTCAAGCCGCTGTTAATCATCGTGTTCACGAGTTGCATCGCCTGCTCGAAATCATTCCTTGATCCGGTGCTACGCCCGCCGTAGAACATTTCCTCAGCGACCGAACCGGCAAGAGCGATCATAATTTGCTCCTCAAGAAATTGCTTCGTGTACAAATATTGCTCCTTCTGCGGATTGTGTCGCACATAGCCGAGCGCTCTGGCCGCGCGGTCTAAGCGATACTTGCGATACCGAATTCGGACGCACAAGCTCTGCCATAATGGCATGACCAAGCTCGTGAATCGCCACGCGCTCTTTCTCCTCTTTCGTCGCTTCGCGATCCGTCTGTTCGCCCATCATCACCTTATCGATCGCTAGAGACAAATGCTTCTGCATGATCTTCGGACTTTCATCGCGCATCGCATAGATGGCCGCTTCATTCATTACGCTCTCCAGCATGGCGCCGGAGAAATTAAACGTTTCTTCCGCGATCTTATCGAGATTCACTTCTTCATGCAGCGGCTTGTTCGCCGCATGGATATTCAAGATATGGCGGCGCCCTTTCAGGTCGGGAAGGTCCACTTGAATATGCCGGTCGAATCGACCAGGTCGGAGCAAAGCGGGATCGAGAATTTCCTTACGGTTCGTTGCGGCGATAATTAACACGCGCGGTGAAGTGTCCGTATGAATCCCATCCATCTCCGTTAACAGCTGATTGAGCGTTTGATCATACTCCTTGTGCTGGCCGCCGTCACGCTTGCCACCGATCACATCGATCTCATCGATAAAGACGATCGCACTGTCCTTGCCTTCCTTCTGAGCGCGGCTGCGCGCCTCCTTGAACAAATCGCGGATTCGGCTTGCACCGACCCCTACATACATTTCGACAAATTCACTGCCGGATGCCGAAGTGAAGACCGAATTCGTATAGTGGGCTGCCGCTTTCGCGAGCAACGTCTTACCTGTTCCGGGCGGGCCGGTTAGCAAGATGCCTTTGAGCGGGCGAATCCCCATCTTCTTAATTTCCTCGTGCTTGATCAGGAAGTCCATCGCCTCGATGATTTCTTGCTTCGCTCTTTCTTGCCCGCCGATTTCATCAAAGCTGAGTGGGCTAGGCGGTGATGGCCGCTTCTTCTCCGTCCCCGTGCTAACGCCGCCGCGCATTTTGATCATGAAGAACAAGGTCGTGCCGATCAGTCCGATGAACAATATCGGAAACACATTCACGCCGATAAATGCTAAGAAAACAATGAAGACGGGAATTGTGCCGATTAATACTTCTTTACCGTATTTACTCATTGGACCACACCCCCATCATCGCGGGCATGCGCTCTAACAAGGCAAACTTGACGAATTCCCCTTGCTTCATTTGAACATACACGTATTGATCATCAATCGACGTATTTACGTCTAAACCGTCCAAAGCTTGCGCATGGCTGTCCAAGATTGCCGGAATTTCTCCGTAACGTCTTGCTTCCATCGCCTCGGCGATATCGAACAGTGCCTTCGACCACCATGCATCCAGCTCCTCATTCGAGCGATCAATAATGTCCAGCTTTAGCTCTCTGATCCGATGATGGACGCTCCTTCACGACGAAGCGTCGATACAATATTGGCAATATCAGCATCATGCGATAACGTTAATGTCATGTTCACAGCTTGATCTTGAATGCGAACGGAGACTTCTTCAACTCCTGGAAATGGCTCGGCCAAATTCACGAGCGGGTCCTTCATTGCTACACTGTTATAAATAAACCATCCGCCAAATAAGACGAGTGCTGTGACAGCTACACTGATCAAGATAGGTGCAAGACGCAGTTTCATCGTCACAATGCCCCCTTTCTATCACCAATCCTTTAGTATATACATGGAGAAGACCTCATCATGAGGTCTTGAAAAACGAATAAAGTCGTAAATAACAGTCGTATATACTAAAGTATATCACACTCGTATATCATTTGACGGATGTAATGTGTGGAAGTTATTTGCCTAGACGTAGCGTTTCGATATGTTCACCATCGGCAAACCGAACATAATCATAATAATAGATTTCGCCGTCAGGCTCGATTTTCGTGTAATATATTTCCCAGCAAAGTTCGTTGCGCCATACTCCGGGTATCGTATGGATGATCGAGACTGGACCCGATCTAGCCATTACGAAGCTTTCTGCTTCTTGCTGACTGATGCCTTCATCAGCCTGACGCACGACAATCTCCTCTTCCGAAACCCATACGATCCAATCCTCACCAGCTTCGTCCTTGCCGTTGACGATAAACCACGGACGTTCTCCGTTAAACATTTTCGCTTGGGAAACCTCCGCCAGATCAGCCGCATATACGGCTTGCGCAACAGCTATATCTCGGCCTTCCCAATAGTCAGAATGAATGGATACGTACCAGCGGTGCAATAGGAAGAGGATAAGCACGATGAGCAGTACGGTAAAAATAATGGTCGCGCGAATATTTTTGCGACGGTTTTCCTCGCGCCGTTGCTGCAGCCTGCTAGCCATTTAACCGTTGGAAGCAGATCTCGGCTTCATATCGAATCTGCTCTTCATCCAAAATCGTACATTCGCGGTTTTTCACTAGCTGCTTTCCGTCCACCCATACATCCGTAACATCATGCTGTGATGCAGAATAGACGATATGCGAAGCTAGATCGCTGTGCGGCACGAGGTGTGGCTGGTCGATGTCGATCGCGATAATATCCGCTTTGTAGCCCGCTGCAAGCTGCCCGACATCGTCTAACCAAATCGACTGAGCACCGTAGATCGTACCCATATAGAGCGCCGTCATCGCCGGGATTACCGTCGGATCATTGGTTACCCCTTTGTGAATCAAAGCGGCCAAACGAATTTCTTCAAACATGTCGAGATTGTTGTTGCTTGCCGAGCTGTCTGTCCCCAGGGAAACCTTCACTCCAGCTTGCAATAGCTCAGGAACACGCGCAATGCCGCTGGCCAGCTTCAGGTTGCTTCCAGGATTGTGGGACACGCGGACATCGTGCTCCGCTAAGACAGCAATTTCTTCATCGGTTAGATGCACTGCATGCGCAAGCAGGCACGGACGATCGAAGACACCAAGCTTTTGCAGATGGAAGGTCGGCCGCGTGCCATAATCTTTCACGTTCTGCTCAACTTCCGCTATCGTTTCCGACATATGTGTATGTATTGGCAAGTCCAAATCAATAGACGCTTGCACAAATTTTTCAATGAGACTCGGCGGGCAAGTGTAAGGGGCGTGAGGCGACAGCATCGTCCGAATGCGACCGTCTGCTTTGCCGTGCCATTGCTTGGCGAAGCTCACTGCATTAGCCAGCTTAGCCGCTTGCTCCTCTTCTGAGCAGAGACCGATAACGCCGCGTGTGAGCGTACCGCGAATGCCGCTCATCTCGACGGCTTCGGCAATCGTATCCGTATGATCATACATGTCTACGAAAGTCGTCGTCCCGCCTTTTAACATCTCCACAATAGACAAAAGCGAGCCATAGCGAATGTCCCGCTCGGTATATTTCGCTTCCATCGGCCACATGTAATCTTGCAGCCAGGTTTGCAAGGCTAGATCATCTGCGAAGCCGCGCAACAGCGACATCGGCGTATGGCCGTGCGTATTGACGAGTCCCGGCATATACAGCTTGCCACGGCCGTCAATTTTGACATCCGCTTGCCAGTCTTTAGGCGCATCGCCACCAACTTGTACAATCTTGTCATCCTCGATGAACAAGTTCCCTTTTACATAAGGTTCCTCCTCGTTCATCGTCAAAAAAATGCCGTTCTCGATCAAAGTCTTCAAGGCTTTACATCCTCCTTTGGTTCCATACGCTAATCCAAATAGTAAGCCAGGCTCAGCAAATCTGTCGTAAAATCCGCATAATGAACACGAACTTCCTCAGGCACCTTAATAATGACCGGGGCAAAATTCAGGATTGCTTCAATCCCTGCTTGCGCCAAGCCATCGGCGACATTTTGCGCTTCGTCCGCCGGTACGGTAATAATGCCGACACGAATTTGTTCCGCCGCAATGACTTCCTGTAACTTGCTTAGCGGCTGCACTTGCAGATGGTTAATCTGCTTGCCGATTTTGTTCGGGGAATTATCGAACACCGCTTTGATCTTCATATTATCCTTCAAATACATGTTGTAGTTGCAAAGCGCATGTCCGAGATTTCCGGCACCGACTAGCGCAACGTTGATTTCCTGATCGATCTTCAAAATTTGTCTAATCTTCTCGATCAAGTACCCGACGTCGTAGCCGATTCCCTTCTTCCCAAATTCGCCGAAATAAGCGAGATCCTTGCGAATTTGCGCAGGATTGAGATCCAATCTTGCACCGAGCTCCTGCGAAGATACGGTTTGCACATTTTTCATGCTAAGCTCGTTCAAGTATCGCAAGTAAATCGGCAGTCTGCGAACGACAGATTCAGAAATTTTCATCGTCTTCATGGCCATCCCTTCCCCCTTAACTCATTCCATTACGCCAGCCACTGACGAATGCGCGCCACCATATCTTCTGTAGCAGATTGCTCCATGCGCGGCCCCGGCAGTGAGCGTAAGAAATACTTCCCGTATTGCGTATCGATCACTCGTGTATCATAGACGACAACGATGCCTTTGTCATTTTCTGTGCGTACGAGCCGACCAAATCCTTGTTTAAATTGAATGACAGCTTGCGGCACAGAATATTTCATGAACGGATTTTCTTTCCGACTCTTCATATACTCGCTCTTCGCTTCCACGTATGGATGGTTCGGCGGTTGAAATGGCAGCCTGACGATGGCGAGAAGGCTTAATGCCTCACCCGGTATGTCTACGCCTTCCCAGAAGCTTGAAGTGCCGAGCAAGACGCAATTCGGCGTTTCCTGGAACATGCGCACCAGCTTGCTGCGATTATTCGATTCGATGCCTTGTCCGAACACTTGAATTTGACTGCCGAGCAGCCTGCTTTTCAACTCTCCATGTACCTGCCTCAGCATTCGATATGAAGTGAACAGAACAAGCATCCGTCCCTCTGTAACAAGCGCGATGTCCGCTAGCGACCCCGCTAACTGAGCCAGAAATCGCTCGTCAGCATAGGAGCCGCGAATGCTTGGGAAGTCGCGAGGAATTAAGACAAGTGCCTGCTCCTCATAACGGAATGGTGACGGCAGCTGTACGGTCTTCACTAATCCTTCCTCATGCAAAGACTTCAATCCAAGCTGTTCTACGGCATAGTCAAACGTTTGGTTCACAGTAAGCGTTGCCGACGTCAGCACGATGCTTTCCTTCTGCATAAACAGCTTCTCCGCGAGCAGCTCACTGACATCAATCGGGACGCTCATAAACGATAGTGAGCGGTGTTTGTAATAATTATTCGCTTCCAGCCAATAGACGTAATTGTCGTCCTCAAGGCGGATAAGGAAGCGCAAATCGTCTCTCAGCCTGATCAAATCCGAAATATTACCGTTAAGATCGGTCACGACGCTCTGCAATTCAAATCCCGCGTCCGCTTCTTTCAATTGTTCCAGAACGCGGCCTAGCGAGCGTGTCATTTCCGTAATTTTTAAGTAAATATTGTCTTCGATCGTAGCAGCATCGCTCCAGCTGTCAGGCTTCTGTTCTGCCTTCAGCCGGTGCACATAAGCCCCTTCATTCTGGGAGGAAGACGCCCGTCCTTGTGCCATCTCATACAGTAAGCCGGTCAATTGCTCCCAGTCTTCCTTGACTTCCAGGCATAACGGCACAGCAGCCTCCACTTGCTCCGCCCAAGCCGCACTGTCCTCATGCTCATGCGCTCTTAGACGCTGCGCGAGCGTCATCAGCATTCCGTTCTTTGCGTCCTTGGCCAATCGTCCAAGCGGATTCAAGAACGAGTAATAACTGACTTCAACGCCGAGATGCTTGCTTGCTGTCTGCTCAAAGTGATGCGCTTCATCAATGACTAACAAGTCATACGGCGGGATAATGCGATGGTCTGCGCGAAGATCAGTTAACAGCATAGAGTGGTTCGTAATGACCACATCAGCTTCTAACGCTGCGTGACGAGAACGATGGAAGTAACATTTCTTAAACCACGGACATGCCCGGTTTAAGCAAGAATTCGTATCACTCTCCACAGTCCGCCAAAAATCTTTGCCACGGCCTGAAATATGCAGCTCCTCGTCGTCTCCGCTTAAGGTTTCACCGATCCATACTAACGTCTGCGCTGCACTCACCGCTTGCTCTTTGCTTTCAAAATCACGGGCATTCAATCTTTGCTCAAACTTGCGTAAACATAAATAATGGTTTCTGCCTTTGATCACCGCAGCTTTAAACGGCAGTGGGGATATGTTCTGCAAGAGAGGAATGTCCCGATTTTTTAACTGCTCTTGCAAATTGATCGTATGCGTGCTGACGACTACCCGTCTGTCCTGAGTTAAGCTGATATATAAAGCGGGTAGTAAATAAGCGAGCGACTTGCCGGTTCCTGTTCCCGCTTCTATTAGCAGATGGCGTCCTGCAAAGAACGTTTCCTTCACCTCGTGGATCATCGTTTCTTGTTCAGCGCGCTCTTCGTAATGCTCAAGAGTGGATTGCAGTTTCGATTTTGCTTGCGCATAGAACGATTCGAACGATTGTTCATACGGAGTCAAGTCGAATTCATCGATTGACTCTTCATTTTCCTCCCGCCAATCGCCGACCTTCAGATAGATCTGTCGATAGTATGAGCCGGAATCCGGATCGAGCGCTTGCATCGTCTCACGTTTCGTTCGAATATGAGCAAGCATAGCCTGGATATCGGCTGAGTCCGGCCGTCCATTTTCAAAAATCAAGCGAGCCGCTGCACGGTAAGCAGCGGCAGCTGTTCCAGCTTCTCCAGGCATAGCAAAAAGATTTTCGCGGTCGCTACCGCATCGCATTCGGCTTCATGAGGCCGATCCAACGAAACGCCAAGCTCATTGCACACCATGCTGAGACGCAGACTTCCGAGCTGCGGAAAGCACATGCGCAAGAAATCCATCGTATCTAGCACACGTCCGGAAAATGGCCGCTCGCCAACGCTTGCTAAGGAACGTTGCAGGAAGTCTAGATCAAAATGGACATTATGCCCGACCAATATGCGGTCTTCCAAGAGAGGGATAAGCTCCGCTATCACTTGCTGCAGCGGTGGTGCTTGCTGCACCATCTCCTGCGAAATTCCGGTCATCTGAACGATAAACTCCGGAATGATCCGCTCGGTATAAACGTACGAAGAATAAGTACTTGTTATTTCCCCATCATCGATCAGCGCGAGTCCAAATTGAATGACCTCGTCTTCTGACCGGTTACCGGTCGTTTCCACATCCAATACTGCAAATTTCATCCCAGTTCTCCAATCCTTCAATCCATTACATGACCGCGATCCCAAACCTCAGCCTGCTAACATCTTCCCCACAAATTTCCATATTCAAGCTGGGGTCCTGATATGTCGGATCAAGATCAATGGCCTTCTGAAAATATTCGCACGCTTGCTCGACATTTCCTTTCTTAGCTTGAATACATCCCAATGCGTTATACGTAATGGCAAGAAATTTTCTATTGTCCGTAAGCGATACGATCAGGTGAAAATGACGGCTTGCTTCGTCCAGCTCACCTTTTTGCAAGTAACCCATCGCCAAATACATACGCGCGATGAGGAAGTCTCCGAATTCGGCAACGAGCTTTTCGAACTCCTTGATCGCCTGCTCGAACATAAACAATTTATAATACCCTTGACCGCGGCGAAATTGTTCGGAGCTAAGCCCGTGATGCAGCCAGTCATTGTCCTCTTCATTGTGCATATGACTGATGATAATGGACATCTTCTCCTCGAACTGCAGCCAATTGTCGATGTAAGCATCGTTCATCGCTTTCAACGTCCGCAGCTGCTCCTCCAGCTCATGCTTACGATTTCCGCTAGATGCTGGATATTCCTTTATGATATCATCCAATATTTCATGCATGCATTCGAATATAGGTCCAAACATCGCGCTTCACTCCCCCGCCTTCTCTTTAGATACGTGAGCGAATGCCGATTTGTTCAATCGGGCAGTCGGTACGCTCGTTTTCATCATTTTTTGTTTTCGGGGGAGTTTTCATTCTCAGCCAGGCTGCCACATTTAGCGAATGGTCGCGTGGACTTCACCCTCCATGACTTCCAGCACTTTGTTGTCCGGTCCCATAATTGCCACCTTCGGCTTGTGAGCTCTCGCCTCTTCATCGCTCATAACGGCATAGGACATAATGATGACGATGTCGCCAGGCTGAACGAGTCTTGCGGCTGCTCCGTTCAAACAAATCACGCCGGAGCCGCGGGGCCCGGGGATCGTATAGGTTTCCAGCCGCGCACCGTTGTTGTTGTTGACCACTTGTACTTTCTCGTTCGGAAGGATATCGACAAGGTCAAGCAAATCTTCATCGATCGTAATGCTGCCCACATAATTCAAATTTGCTTCCGTAACGGTTGCTCTGTGAATTTTACCCTTCATCATCGTTCGATACACGTTGCCTCGCCCCCTTCCCTAGACCACAAACGGTTGTCAATCAACCGGGTTTTTCCAAATTTTACTGCACATGCAGCAAGCAAATCTTCCGTTTGCAGCACGTCATAAATTTTCATCTGTTCATCAAGCGGACGCAGAGACGGAAAGCCTACCGCTTCCACATATTCTACGTTCGCCAGGGGAGCTTCCTTCAGCTTTTGCTTCATATATTCGACCCACTCCCCAATAGTTCCTTCCGGAACATTCTTCATAAATTCATCTGCAGCCGACAATGCTTGGTATATAATGGGTGCTTGCTTCCGCTCCTCGGCAGATAAATAAACGTTGCGCGAGCTCATCGCAAGCCCGTCCTCTTCTCTTAAAGTCGGGCAAGGAATAATGTTTACCGGCATATTGAGATCTGCCACCATCTGCATAATGACGGCAACTTGCTGCGCGTCCTTCATGCCGAAGTAGGCGTGATCAGGTTGTACGATATGAAACAATTTTGCCACAACGGTACACACGCCGTCAAAATGCCCCGGGCGACTCGCACCGCAAAGTCCCTCTGTCACCTGCTTCACGGACACTTTCGTCAGCATCGGTGACGGATACATCTCTAACGGTTCTGGCTTAAACACAATATCGATTCCGGCTCGCTCGCATACGGACAAATCCCGCTCTTCATCACGCGGATATTGCTCATAATCTTCATTTGGCCCAAATTGCAACGGATTGACAAAGATGCTGGCCACTGCCAGATCACAGTCTTGACGTGCTCGCTGCAATAAGCTTTCGTGTCCGCCATGCAAATACCCCATCGTCGGTACAAAGCCGACGGTCGCTTGCGGGTGCTGCTTGCGAAATTCATGAAGCTCCGAGCGCATCTCAGCTATCGTACGGAGAACTTTCACGAGTCTTTCCCCCGCTTCGATCTGCATGATCCTTGATCATATCCAATACGGACTCCTCCGCATGGAAGACGTTCGCTTCCCCAGGAAACTGTCCGCTCTTTACTTCCTCCACATATTGCCCAATCGCCTGAACTACCGCCTCGCCGATGTTGGCATATTGTTTGACAAAGCGCGGCTTAAGCGGCGAAGCATAGGACAATAGATCATGGTACACGAGCACTTGCCCGTCACAATATCGTCCGGAGCCAATACCGATCGTCGGCACGGACAGCTTGCTTGTCACATATTCAGCCAATTCCTCTGGCACCATCTCCAGCACAATGGCAAACACACCTGCCGCTTCCAAAGCCAGCGCATCGTGCAGGAGCTTCTCCGCTTGATCCCAATTACGACCTTGTATTTTCCATCCGCCGATTTGCAACACAGATTGCGGTGTTAAGCCGATATGACCGACGACCGGGATGCCAGCTTTTACTAGTGCCGCGACATGCTGTCCTATCTCCTGGCCGCCTTCCAGCTTCAGAGCATGGACGCGTGACTTACGCATGATCGTTGCCGCTTGCTCGATCGTCTTATCTATGCTTCCGTGGTACGTGGCGAATGGCATATCGGTAACGACGAACGTATTTGGCGCTCCTCTCGTCACCGCTTTGCTATGATGAATCATGTCCTCGATCGTCACGGGGATCGTCGAATCATATCCGAGCACGACCATGCCCAGCGTATCTCCGACAAGGATCATATCGCATCCTGCTTCTTCCGCCAGCTTAGCGGAAGGATAGTCATAAGCCGTAACCATCGCGATTTTCTCCTTGCTCTCTTTCATCTTCCTCAGCGATACGGTGCTCGCTCGTTTACGTTTGGTCATCATTATCATTCCTCCATCTTTGAGATGGACCGCGGAGTTAGGAAGTGCCTAGCTCCTCAGGATGCGGGTATTGCAGCTCAAGCACTCTTCATGCGGCTTACGAAATAAAAAACCTTAAGCCTGCTAAGCTTAAGGTTCATAAAAGCACAAAGAATCCCATCTGCCCGCAGATCCTTCTGTCTCAGTCCTTAAGGTTCTAAGCAGAATCCGACCTTGCCTCATTCGTATCCCATACTATTCACTATTATGTCCATTAATACGAGTGCAGTTCCATCGGATACCGCCTCGCAGACAGTATACCAAATTTAAACACAATTTGTCATTAAATTTTACACGCCTTTATACGCCGTATTCACTCGGTTGAACGACTTGCAGCTGACCGTCTTCCAACCTGACGAGCAGCGCTCCGTTCTCGTCAATCGATTCCGGATAGCCGCGCACCGAACCTGTGCGCGTGTTCATTTCGATCGGCTGCTCCGGCCGCCAAGCGTTCGCTTCCCATAGTGTACGAAAGATTCCGAAGCCTGCTGTTTTATACAGCTCCATCATCTCCGCTAGCTCCCACAAAAAATGCGCAACGATCGACTCTCGCTCCCATGCTTGTCCAGTTACGGCTAGCAGAGACGTCGCTTTCTCTTGCAGCGATTGTGGAATATCCTCCGCTCGCAAGTTTACGCTGATCCCGACTCCCATCACCACAGCGGACGACTCTAAGGCGCTGCTGCTTTGACCTGCTTCGATTAAGATCCCGCTAATTTTGCGATTTCCAACGTACAGATCGTTCGGCCACTTCATCCGTATGTCTGCCTGTGTCATACGGCGCAGTGAACGACACAGAGCCACCGCAGCAACGACCGTTAATTGCGGCATATAGCGATGCGGCACTCGCGGCTGCATGATGAGGCTCATATAGACTCCGCTGCCTGGCGGGGAATGCCACTGCCGGCCCATTCGGCCGCGCCCGGCGGTTTGCGTTTCTGCGAGCACGAGAAGGCCTTCACCGACACCTTCGCGAACTCGCTGCAGAGCCAAATTTTGCGTCGAATCGGTTTCCTGCAAATAGACGATATCTGTACCAAATCGGCAGTGCTCAAGCTTCGTTCTTAAGCTAGCCACATCGAACTCTCGTATCATCCTAAGCCCCATTTCTTCACATATTCCTTCGCCCGCCCGAGCAGTTCTTCTTGCTTATTGGGAAGCTCTCCAAGTGCAGTATCGATCGTCAATTGCTGCAATAGCTTCCCGATCAGCTTTCCGCGAATGCCCAGGGATGCGATCTCATGGCCGTTCACCGCAAGCTCCCCCGGGGAACGCACCGTCATCAGCCTAAACCACTCCGCTGCATGATTAGCGAACGGCTCAAACCAGCCGAATGCCGGATATAGAAACAAACATTGCAGCAAATCTTCCGCTGCCTGTGCCCCGTATTGGATCACACCTTCCACCCATACCGAACGAAGCGTAGCACTCAGATCCGCATGCGCAGATGCTTCTGTTCTGAGCTTCATCTGCTCGCTTATGAATTCGTGCAAAAGCAGCAGCTTAACCACACGGCTTCTAGCCTCATTCGAATACGTCAGCTGCCTGAGCAGGGCATCGGCTTGCGTAGATGAACGCTCCGAGGCCAGCATTAAGCAAGCCATGCGGACAGGCGGCGTCACTTTCGTAAAGCTGCCGGATAATCGCGACAGCAAGCGTTCCGCATGCCCAGTAGAAGGCGCCGTGAAAGGCAGCCAATCCAACACTTCCTTCGTATAAGCTAGCAATTGACTGCGAATTAAGAGCTCCACCCCGCGCAGCGGATCGGCCCCGCCGATCGTCTTGTCGAGCTCGATGCGCACCCGCTCCATCGCAATATAACGAAGCAGCTTCCGGCAGTTAATTATCGCCTGCCAGGCTTCCTCATGAATTTGCAGCCGATAGTTTGCAGCGAAGCGAATGCATCTTAGCATGCGCAGCGCGTCTTCCTCAAACCTCTTTTCAGCGACACCTACGCAGCGCAGCAATCCGGCCTGCAAATCTGACTTGCCACCATACGGATCAATGATCTCGCCATCTATATTCATCGCCATTGCGTTCATCGTAAAGTCGCGGCGCAAAGATCCTCCTCCAGCGAACTAACGAATGTCACATGCTCCGGGCGCCGATGATCCGCGTACTTCCCTTCCTTGCGGAACGTCGTCACCTCGAAGCGGTAATGGCCACTGATTACCGTAACTGTTCCGTGCTGAATGCCGGTTGGCACGGCACGATCGAACAAACGGACGACGTCCGCCGGAGCGGCGGACGTCGCAATGTCAATATCGTGAACCGGTATGCCCAGCACATAATCACGCACGAAGCCGCCGACCATATAAGCTTCATATCCCGCTTGCAGCAAGACGCGCATCGTGCGCCGCGCTTCGTTCAGCAGCTCTTCTTGCTTAACGTTCATGACTCAAAACCTACCTTGTCTGCAGCTTGCGCAGCTCCTTTGTCGAATGGCAGCTCGAAGCTGCGTCCAAGTACACGATAATAAATTTGTTCATAAATTTCCGTTATCTTATTGTTGCAAAATACCGTCCGTGCGCGTTCAATACATGCTGCTTTGAATTGATCGTACAAGACAGGGTCCGTCAGCAGCTTGGCGACATATCCAGCCATCATCGACGTCTCGCCTATCGGCGCGAGAAACCCTGTCTCCCCATGCGTGATAAGCTCAGGAATGCCTCCCGCATTGGAAGCGACAGTCGGTACGCCGCAAGCCATCGCTTCCAATGCGACAAGCCCGAAGCTTTCCTTCTCCGAGGGAAGCAGCACGACATCAGCCAGGGATAGTACATGGGCAACATCATTTTGCTTGCCGAGAAAATAGACGCTATCTTCCAGCCCCAATTGTTGAACTCGGCAATGAACCTTAGACAGATCTGGACCTTCTCCTACCATAATCAGCTTGCACGGAATATTTAGTTCTCGCACCACTTTGTTGAAAATCTCGACAACGTCCATCGTCCGCTTAACTGGTCGGAAATTTGAAATATGCATTAAGATTTTCTCATGCGGACCCGCATATTCCTTGCGATGCTGTGCAACATCTCTAGGAAAGTATGTGCGGCTATCTACGAAATTATATGTAAGATCGATATGACGTTCAATCGCTAGCAGGCGACGAGTTTCTTCCAGCAAATCTTTCGACACAGCCGTGACCGCATCGCTATTATTAATGCCAAAGCGGATAATATCTTTCAGTGCCTCATCCTGCGCAAGCACCGTAATGTCAGTTCCGTGCAAGGTCGTGACGACCTTCAGCGGCTTGTGCGTCATTTGCTTGGCTAAAATGGCACACACTGCGTGCGGCACCGCATAATGCACGTGCAAAATGTCGAGGCCTTGCATGTTCGCTACTTGCGCCATCTTGCTGGCTAATGACAAATCATAGGGCGGGTAGCGGAAAACGTAATAATCATTGACTTCCACTTCATGATAAAAAATATTATGCCGGTACTTGCCCAAGCGGAACGGCATGCTGTGCGTAATAAAATGGACTTCATGTCCGCGTTCAGCAAGCAGCATGCCTAATTCCGTCGCCACAACGCCTGACCCTCCTAACGTTGGGTAACACGTAATGCCGATTTTTAAGGGAAGCCGTTCACCTAGCGAACTCATCTGCTTCGCCCCCTTCTCAGGATCAATTCAGCGTGTGCCCCGGTTTATTCACTTTGTTTGTACTTATGAACGAGCTCTCTCCAAGCAAAATCACCGCGATCTAACGCCTTCACTAAAATTTCGCCGCTGGCGATATTCGTCGCCAGTGGAATACCATAAACATCACACAGCCTTAGCAATGCGTTGATGTCCGGCTCATGCGGCTGAGCCATTAACGGATCCCGCAAAAATATGACAAGATCCATATCGTTCTGCGCGATCATCGCGCCGATCTGCTGATCTCCTCCGAGCGGTCCAGACATGAATCGGTGTACGTTAAGCTTGGTCTGTTCCATGATCCGCTTTCCAGTCGTACCCGTCGCATACAATTGATGCTTGCTGAATACATGCTCGTAAGCGATGACGAAGTTGACCATTTCATCCTTCTTGCGGTCGTGAGCGATAAGAGCAATTTTCATGTTATATAATCTCCCTATCTTTTCTGTGCAAGATTAGTCGATAAAGTGCTCGAAACCATATACTAGACGGTCAAGCTCGATGACTTTCTTCACAGCAACATTAACGCCCGGCATATAACCGGCGCGATCATAAGAATCGTGACGAATTTTCAACGTTTGACCGAATGCCCCGAAAATAACTTCCTGTTGGGCAAACACTCCCGGCAAGCGCACGCTGTGAATGCGGAAGCCGTCATAATAGCCACCGCGTGAACCAGCAATCTTCTCTTCCTCGTTCGGATTGCCCTGTCTGATCTCCTCGCGCACTTCAGAAATAAATTGTGCGGTTTGCACTGCCGTTCCTGACGGTGCGTCGAGCTTTTGGTCGCCATGGTATTCGATAATTTCCACATGTGGAAGATACTTTGCTGCTTGCTTCGCGAATTTCATCATCAAGATGGCGCCAATCGAAAAGTTCGGCGCAATAATGCCGCCTAATTTGCGATCCGCGCTCAGCTTGTCCAACATGTCGATATCTTCGCGCGAGAAGCCCGTTGTGCCGACAACTGGCCGAACTCCGGTTTCGATCGCGATCTTCGTGTTCTGCACCGCCACTTGTGGCACGGTAAAGTCGACCATCACTTGAGCGCCGGACTCCAGTAAGGCCGCCTGCAAATCACTTTCCACCTTCACTCCGCAAGCTTTTAGGCCTGCCACTTCTCCGGCGTCCTTACCTTCTTGTCCTGGGTCGATTGCGGCCACAAGTTGCAGCATCTCGTCTTCCAGCACCATCTTGACCACTTCGCGGCCCATGCGTCCGCCTGCTCCGCTAACGGCTACTTTTATAGGTTGTTGCGTCATCTTTTACTCTGTCCTTTCTGTGTAAAGTTCATGAATTTGTCATTATGATTTAATGATTGGCTATTAGTTGCCTAAGTATGGGGCAAATTGCTCCTTATACCGCTCTATATGTCCTTTGGCTGCTTCATGCTGCGGGTTAAGCTTTAATACTTCGCGAATCGCTGTCGCAGACCGCTTGAAATCACCTTTCTCCGCATAGACTGCACTGAGCAGTAAGTGCGCTTCCAGGCATAGCGGATCCTTCGCTACCGCCTCACGGAGCAAACGGATCGCAAGGTTTAATCGCTTCAAGCCTCCGGCATCAGCGAGCTTCTCAGCGTGCCGGACGAAGTCAAGCGCCTGCAAATGATGAAGATGAAAACGGTACGTTTCATGCTCTGGTTCAAGTGAACAAGCTCGCTTCGCATACGTAAGTGCGGACTGCAGCTTGCCACTGCGGGCATAAGTAATCGACAGCTTGTAGCAGTATTCCGCATTGCGCGGCTCGAGCTTGATCGCTCGCTCGAACCATTCGATCGCTCGTTCAAAATCGTTGTCCAGTATCGATTCATACGCTTTTTGGATTTGCTTCTTCCCGTCCATGCACACCACCCTCCGCAAGACTTACGGTTGATGGTACAGCATATGTAATCGACTAAGGTTCGGTGTTCACTTTGGTCCAGCGCTCCGCATCGCGGGTCGTAAATTTCTTCATGACCTTGTCATGGGCTTCAGTCAAATCAATATTTAATGAATTCGCGAAACAGACGATAATAAACAGCAGATCGCCCAGCTCCAACTCGATGGAGCCTTCCGGTTCACCTTGTTTCTTCGGCTTTTCTCCGTAATGGTGATTAATTTCCCGGGCGAGTTCTCCCGCTTCCTCCGTCAGACGAGCCAGCATCGCTAATGGACTGAAGTAGCCCTCTTTGAACTGTGAAATATACGCATCGACTTCCTGTTGGATATCCGCTAACGTCTTCTTATTCATGCTTACCCCTTATTTCTGCATTTCTGCATACTGCAATTCATCAATTCCATGTTATCGCAAAGCGCATAGGTTGACAAATTTTTTTTGCCGACAATGCAAAAAATAATCGCGACTGGCTGACGGTCACCAGGAGGTGCTTCTTCGTGTTTCGCAACATGCTGACGATGTTTCTGCGCACGATCTTGCCAATCTTGATTGGAACTAGTATTTATGCATTCGGTCTGCATATGTTTTTGATACCGAATCATTTCATGGAAGGAGGAGTAACGGGGGTGGCCATCTTGCTCAACTATACGTTTGGCTTCGCCCCCTCCGTCACTACGTTAGTGCTCAATGTTCCTCTATTTATCATCGGCTGGCGCCTAATCGGTCGACGGGCAATCTATTACTCGTTGTTTGGTACCTTAGCGCTGTCCTTTTTCTTATGGATCATGGAAATGTTCATCGAGAAGCAAATGATCGTCCCTTTCTCCACCGATCAAGACTTGCTGCTTGCCTCGCTGTATGCGGGTGCATTCATCGGAGCTGGCCTAGGCATCGTCTTTCGCTTCGGTGGAACAACCGGCGGCTCCGATATTTTAGCCCGAGTTGGCTACAAGCTGAAAGGCTGGCCGATGGGCCGTTCGCTTTTGTGGATCGACACTTGTGTCATCGGGTTGTCCGTCTTCTATTTGCCTTGGGATAAATTGTTATACACCCTCATTATCGTGTTTGTCGCAGCCAAAATCATTGATATTATTCAGCAAGGTGCATATGCGGCGAAGGCTTTTACAGTCATCACCGAAAACGGAACAAAAATAGCCGATTTCGTAACTCGCGAAATCGACCGAGGCGTTACACTCCTTCCCGCAAAAGGCGCTTTCTCGAACACAAAGAAAGAGATCGTCTATTGTGTTGTCTCGCGCCAGGAAGTGCGCAGATTGCAAACGATGATTCAGGCTTTGGATCCGAAAGCATTTATGATTATCAGCGAAGTACAGGACGTGCTTGGCGAAGGGTTTCGCCGCGAGCATCGATAACTCGCTAC
Organism: uncultured Paenibacillaceae bacterium; assembly: GCA_963755735.1. Taxonomy (GTDB): domain Bacteria; phylum Bacillota; class Bacilli; order Paenibacillales; family DA-C8; genus Insulibacter. The sequence goes on along the minus strand of CAVWLN010000023.1, from coordinate 32,525 downwards.
TTAGCGAACGGCCTATCACCAGCCTGAAGGCCTGCCTGGACCATTCGCACCATGCTCAAACCGATACCTGCGCCAGGCAGCGAAGCAAAGCGTCGTAATAATGATGGAACCGATGACGAGTGACCAGTAAAGCGGCTCTCCGGAATCGGCAAACGGTACATAAGCGGAAACGTTGCTCCGTGCAAACAATTCGTCCCACACCAGCGAAAGCTGTTGTACGCTGCCGATCATGCCGGCTTCCGGCTTGTTGGCATGCTGCATAAAGAAGGACAACAGCGATTCGACCTTTTCGTTCACTTGTGGCTCGTGTGTGATCAGCACTGACGGACGTATGATTGCGTAATGCGCTTGCATATTTTGCACGGCTTGCAGCAAGTTTTGACCGCTTTCAATCGCTTTCTGCAGCTGCTTCGTATCGTCTTGCATGACGTGATAATACTCGTACCACATCGGATGATTCGGATGAATTAGCGCATCGGTAGCCAAACGAACTTGCGCCGCTGCCATCACCAACCGTTCCGGTTCTATTTGTACGGAGCTTAGCAATTCCTTCGTCGTCGTGATCGAAGCAAGCAACGCTTCCGCCCCTTCGATGGTCGTAATCCCGTTAAAGGGAATTTGCGTCACCAATTCACTCAAATGGTTCACATGCTCTCTCGCACGCACAAAATCGTTTTGCTGCACCGCCTTATACATGTCGCCTGCCTGCAGGTCCAAGCTGCGCAGCAGCTGCGATCGGCGTTCTTCACTGCTCACGGACCGCCCGTCTTGCTTGTCGTTCGAACGGTCCGAGCTGCCGCTCAGCTCAGCTGATGCACAGCCGGCGAGCATAATCGTGAAGAATATTAGCAAGAAGGCCGCGTACCCTTTATTGCTCCAAAGCATCGGACATCCCTCCCTACAGACATATGTATGGAGAGATGTCCGAATTTAGACTAGCTGCTTTTCGTGTCGTTTGTTGTTTCTTAGCCAAATATAAATAGCTGCCAGCAAGATGCAAACGATGCTCATCGCATGAGTATACCACTCGACAGCCGATAAGTATGGATGCAAATGCTCTGACAACCAAGGAAATACGTCATACCGATAGTCCATCAAATCGTTCGTCACCGTCCATAACGCCACCCAAGCGAGGTGCACGAAGCGAAAGCGAAAATAGACCGCATAGACGCATGCGGCCAGCGCCATCGCCAGATGCGATGCGGTAAGCATGCCGTGCTCCCATACGTATGGTTCGCCAAGGATATAAGCCCAGTAAATGATCACTACCGCCCAAATGCCGTACTTGACCATCGTCACTAATGTGAACGCTTCAACGAACCCACGCACGAAGCCGATTCGAGTGCGCGCAAACTGCTCTGGTAACAGACGGCCATGGCGACGATCCCGCTCCAAGTAGAGAACCGACAACGTAAAGAATAAACTGGCTGTTGGGCTGTCAGGAACAAAAAGAACGAGCCATGGAGCTTGGTACTGAATCGTAAACATGATTTGATTCCAATACCACATATATCCGTATATGGTGCCCAGTCCGACACCGATAATTAACGTTTGCAGCAGCCAGCCGCTAAGCAGCGTTTCGCGGCTCCAAAACCATTTCCACAATGATCCGATCGACATCACAGAGAGCCTGCTCCCTTCTCCTAATCATGCGCGGCATATGGACAAAAGAAGGTTGATTCGCTGCAAACCGTTCGTCTGCAATGAATCAACCCTCTTGGTGTCAAAATCACGCTTATGATGCTTATGTTTCCTTAAGCTTCCGCTTCAGCATCTGCCTCAGCTTGGCCTTCTGTCTTCTGTTTGGCAAGCCATTCCGCCAATACACGCAGATCGTCATCAGACAAGTTCGGGTTCATCGCTTGCTGCGGAGTCATGTTTCCGATACCGTTAAGGATGATATCGTGAATTTCATCTGCGGTGTATTTGTCGCCAATGCCACGCAGTGACGGTGCCATCGGCGAACCGGAGACGTCTGTACCATGACAAGAAATACATGAGGAGTTGTTCAAGATCTCATAGCCAGCCTCGTCTTTCGCTACGAGCGGCACTTCCTCAACGGTTGGGCCTCCGCCACCGGTGCCCGGCTCTTCTTGTCCTTCCTGAATCAGCCGTGCACGTTCGATATGCTCTGGCTCAATACCTAGGTTCTCCAACTCATTCTCATAGTGAACCCAAGAAATGTACGTTAAGTATATCATCGATACGAGCGTCAGCAGCATAATCGCCGAAGTTACCGGACGCTTATACCATACACGCTCCTTGCTGCGATCAAGCCACGGCACGAGCAAAAGCGCACCAAAGGCAATGCCGGGAACGAGAACAGCCCCGAACATTACTAAGCTTTGCGTGACGTAATCATACTTAAGAAACTGGTACAAGAACAGGAAGTACCAGTCCGGCATCGGAATGAACGACGTGTTCAGCGGGTCTGCCGGATATCCGAGCGGTGACGGATGTGTCATGACCAACACCATGAATCCGACGAGCACGACCGCACCAACCATCCATTCCTTCAGCAAGAAGTTCGGAATGAACGCTTCCGACTTGCCAGGATAAGCCGAATAATCTTGTGGTATATTGTTTCGCTGTACTTTACGTACGCGCGAATCTCCGACATAGACGACCTTTTCTTTGTTGTTTTGATCGTGTGCCATATCAGCTGCCCCTTTCGATTATAGTGGTCCCGAAATGCCCTGCCTGCGAATCATAATGAAATGAGCTGCAAGCAGACCGAGCAGGACAGCAGGTAAGATAAATACGTGTAATGCGAAAAATCTCGTCAATGTTTGTGCACCGACGATGTCGCCGCCCTGCAGGAAGGTGCGAATTATATCGCCGATGAACGGAACCGAGCTGGCAATCTCAATGCCGACCTTCGTTGCGAAGTAAGCTTTGTTATCCCACGGCAGAAGATAGCCGGTAAAGCCGAGTCCGAGTATGACTGCAAAGATCAACACACCTACAACCCAGTTCATTTCCCGCGGCGCTTTGTACGCTCCCGTAAAGAATACGCGCAGCGTATGCAGGAACATCATGACGATCGTAAGCGATGCGCCCCAGTGATGCATACCGCGAACGATATCGCCGAATTCAACTTTGTATTGCAAGTAGTCGACGGATGCATGTGCATTGATAATATCCGGCACATAATACATCGTTAAGAATACGCCGGATAACACCTGAATCATGACGAGGAAAAATGTCAAACCGCCAAAACAGTAAACGAATGCCGAAAAGTGATGCGCTGGATTGACATGCTCTGGCACCTCATGGTCGGCAACATCACGCCACAACGGTGTGATGTCAAGGCGCTCGTCAATCCAATTGTACAGTTTGTTCATCATAATCGAAAGTTACGCCCCTTTCTCACACGCGTGTATTGGCCTTAACCGGACCAAGATATACATTTCCGCCTTCGATTTTTACTTCATACTCATCTAGCGGTGCGGATGCGACGGAAAGCTCCTTGCCGTTGCGTGAATATCTGGCGCCGTGACAAGGACAGAAAAACTCATCCGGTGCTTGCCCTTCCGGTGCCCAGTTCACCGTACAACCCAGATGCTTACAGGTTGGTGATAGCGCATAAATATCGCCGTTTTCATCGCGGGCAATCCAAGCTTCCATCTCCGGCTCGCTGTAATACCAGCCGTCTTGTTGCTCAATGTTAAATCTGAACCTTGTCGGTGTCGTCGTAATTTCATTCTCAGCGGCAACCTTCACGAAGTTGCCTGATGCACTTGCTTGCAACAGCGGGTCAATCGCAAACCGTAAATTCCAGACAAGCGGTATGCCAATTAGAAATCCGCCGGTACCGCCAAGCGTATAGTTCAGAAATTGACGGCGAGACATCTCGCGTTTCTTGCGCTTTGGATGTTCAGCATCACTTTGATGATTGGTCGTATGTTCGCTCATCAACTGTTACCCCCTTCGTCGTCCATAATCAAGTCCAAATTTCGCTGTCAATCAGTTGACCATCCCGTCAGATCTTACCGGCTTTCCTTTGCGGCTCTAATGCGCACTGGAATTTCCAAGCTCGCTTGTCCGGCAAATTGTTCGGAGTACGCCGTCAAAATTTCGGAAAGATCAAGTTCCATCCGTGCAGGTTTGAATAGCCGGAAAAGCTCTGATCATGACGCTTAACCTGCATGTGGTAAAATGCACCGTCTCCGTAATAAGACATAATTATAATAGCCTACGGCCTTTACAGCGTCAAGAATCGTTCACGCGCAAAATGCGGTTATTAACAATGGATTCAAAGATTTGTTACGAATTTGTCACAAGTGCTCGTAGACTTCTCCGTTGACTTTCGCGGCTATGTATTTCCCGTCAACTCATAATATGAACGAAATGAAAAGATTCTATGACTGCCACATGGACGCGATGCGCTCTTGAACTTGCTCGGATTCGTTTGGCGTGATGACAAGGTCAATGGATTCGCCCATGCTCATCAGATCATCAGCCAACTCTTCCACGAGCGTTACGATGACGACGTGGCGAAAGCCTGCCTGCTTCAAATTGCCGGCAACTTGAGCAAGCTGAGCACCCGTCGCTTGCTTGTCATGAATAAAATGAAACGCCGGATATGTGACGGTTCGACCGCGGAAAGGACGCTCGAGCAGGTCAAGCAGATCACGCAGACGTTCCAATTGTTCCGCAGCAGCATGAGGCGATTCGCTGCCGTCCAGTCCGGTTACCGGAAGCAAGGCTGTATCGAGAAACGGCTTGAGCTCGTCCCATTTGTCCGGTGTGATTTCACTAAATTTCATCTTCCCTCACCCGTTTGTTCTCGCAAAAATTCTCTCCCTTTCTCAACATAGTGATGCGTCGTTCGCTGCAATCGTTGCAAATCTTCCTCATTCAGAGAACGCACGACTTTGGCCGGAGTGCCAAGCGCCAGGCTATATGGCGGAATGACTGTACCTTCTGTCACAACGGAGCCGGCTCCGATCAAAGTGTACTCGCCGATTTCTGCGCCGTTTAAGACGATGGCCCCCATCCCGATAAGCGCTCCGCGACGAATCGTGCATCCATGAACGATCGCGCCGTGGCCGACCGATACGTCGTCCTCGATCTTAAGTGGTTGATCGGTATTGACATGTGCCACCACATTATCCTGCAAATTGCATCGACGGCCAATTTCAATCGGGGCAAGATCGCCTCTTATTACGGCATTGTACCAGATGGAGCTTTGCTCTCCTATGCGTACATCGCCGATTATTTTGACACCGTCAGCGACAAACACAGATGCATGAACATCCGGCCGCAATCCTTGATACGAAATTAGCATGACATCCTCTCCTGTAGTTGATGTTCGCAGCACGTATGAAGCTCGGCTTACATCAGCCAAGTGATGTCCTTTAGCCGAGACGACATACGTGCAGCAGCAGCGTAACGAGCTTTAAGCATGCTGAGGAAGCTGAGTCGCTGCCCGTATTTTACGGATTGTCCAGCTCAATGACCTCTTCCTCAGGCACGAATGTGCCGGAAATCATACGGTCCCCGAACGGGCTTATTCTGACGACCGTCCCGTGTTCGTCATCTTCCCCAATTTGCAAAAGCCCGAGATGCATCATCATCTGCACGATGCGCTGCGATAATATATTTTGCGGGCTGTCAAAGTAGAACGGACGGATCAAATCTTTCAATGTGTCAAACAGCGAAGTCAAGGTCGTCCAACGCTTGCATAGCAGCTGCAGCCAATAGACGATCGTCTGCAAATTCGGGATCGGTCCTTTATAAAGCTTCAACCAAACCGCATAGATGTCCCTCGGATCTTCCCCCAGATCCTGTGTCGCCCGCCTATTTCCTTTGTCAGTCAGCGTTAATATCTGCTCCCGTTCTTCAATCAATCCAGTGAAGTAACAATAGTCATAAATCAAAGAAAACCGATTCGGATATTCGCGAAACTTACGGCCGTAACCGAACCGCCAACCGCGCGAGCGAATCGGCTCCTCCTTGACGTGGAAGGCAGATAAAATTTGCTGTAGCGTTCGTTTGTACATCGTTCCATCTACCGTCAGTGCAACCTCGTTGTGACGGACATAACGCAGAAACGTCCTCGTATCTTGCACGATGATTCTCTGCTCGTCGCGATATGCAGCGGGTCGGTCGATGGTGACCAGCTTGCGGCTGAACGAGCGCATATAGCAATCTCGGAATTTCCGCTTGACGTCTTCCGGAACTTGAAACAAATACTTCGTCTCGTGAGAATGACCGTTGAACAGCCAGCCGCGCTGCTTGAAATTATGGATCGTCTCACGCGGATTGCTAGCCTGCGGCTGGGGCTTATTCGTAATAGTCGCCAGTTCGTGCTGCTTATCCGCTTGACTGACGATAGCGGTCAGTTCCTCAATGCTGAAATATTGCCGCTTATCGAACAACAAGCGATTCATAAGCAGGAAGTCTGCGCTAGACAGCTGGTCTAGCTGCCTCTCAAACGTTTCCTTGCGATTCAATGCTGTAAGGATCGCTTGCATCAGCTCGTTCTTAGAATTGCTACTGCAATCGCATTCGTAATGCTTGGCGATCTTACCAAGCAATTCTATGTCCGCATAGCTAAGCATTTCTGACAAGTTCATCCTGATCGTCCCTCCATACGTTGCATGATAGACTATCATCCTATGTACCATTATGGGATGATCAGGATGGAAATATTCGACACAGCTATTTAGCAAGAATCGAGGTGTTTGCTACAGTTGTGCAATTGTACATTCCATGTATCCTGCTCTCTGGTCAGGATCGTCAGGGCAGTGTTCGCAATATACGTGTTCGGTAAATGTGAGCTCAGAAGCTTGAACATCTTTCTCAGGAAGCCGCCGTGACTGACGATAAGGATATGCTTGCCTTCATGCTGATGCATGATTTCGTCAAGCACTCGCGACGCACGCTTCAGCACTTCCTCTTCAGGCTCAATTTGCGCATCCGGCTCTAGGCCAGAAGGGAATTTCGCTTGGCGTTCTTCAGGTGTGAGTCCTTCCGCGAGTCCAAATTTGCGCTCCCTCAGCAATGGATGGATGTGAATTTGCTGTAAGCCGAGTGCTTCTCGAATGTACTCCGCTGTCAGGCTCGCGCGCGACAAATCACTGCTATATAGGACATCCCATTGCAGAGCTTCATTCTTCAGCCGCTGCGCCAGAAGCTGCGCTTGCCTCTCGCCTTCCTTATTGAGTGGAATATCCGTCTGCCCTTGCATGCGGCTAGCTTGGTTCCAGTCCGTTACACCGTGTCGAATAAGTCCTAGTACGGTCAAGTTTCTCTCTCCTTTGACACCACGATAGATTCCCCTTGAGCCATCATGTGCATATGTATTCAGTATATACGTTCCTCACTGCGATGAAAACATCACTTCTGTACGATTTCTGTTCTATAAAGAAATACTTGGCTGGCGCCAAGTCCTTCAGGACGCAGGTGACTGCTTAGTATTTCTTATGCTTGTGAGGTTAGAAAAAATTTACAAACTCTATACGTAATCGAGTAGGAGGGGGTGACTAACCCCCGTCCTCTCACACCACCGTACGTACCGTTCGGTATACGGCGGTTCATGAAATATTCCGTAGGTAGTTGTATCTGTCTGTTAAAGTATTTAGTCCGTTAGATTTCCAATACTGGTTATCTAATGTCCTGTGAAGGATTGGACTGCAAGCTATACGCCAATACCCTTTTCGGGTATTGCCCCATTCATAGGCTTTGTCCTTAGGTACACCTAGGGATAAAAGCCTTTTTACTTTGGTCTTGGGTTTCTTCCACTGTTTCCAGAGACACATGCGAAGTCGTCTCCGTATCCATTCATCCAGACTATGAAAGATACTTGGCGTGTCGGCTAAGGCAAAATAACCACACCATCCCGTAAGGTACTGGTTTAGTTCCTTTATTCGTTGCACCATCGAAAGCGGGCGTTTTCTAGAGGTTATCTCGCGAATTTTCGCTTTCACTTTCTTCATGCTTTGCTGGGCAATTCGAATTTTTGGGTCTTTGTTCCATGTAAAGCTGAATCCGAGAAACTTACGTTTCCATGGTCGGTCTACCGCACTCTTCTCTTGGTTAACCTTCAGCTTCAGTCTGTTTTCAATGAAAGATGTGATGGACTTCTTTACTCGTTCTCCAGCTTTACGTGTTTTCACATATATGTTACAGTCGTCCGCATAGCGGACGAATCTGTGTCCTCGACTTTCTAGTTCCTTGTCGAGTTCGTCTAGAACGATGTTTGAAAGAAGTGGACTTAATGGGCCACCTTGTGGCGCACCTTCCCCGGTATCCATCACCACTCCATTAATCATAACCCCCGACTGCAAAAATTTGCGAATGAGTTTGAGAATCGTTTTGTTCTCTACTTTCTCCGCGATTCTTGCCATTAGTCTGTCATGGTTTACTCGATCGAAGAATTTCTCTAGATCAAGATCGATAACCCATCGGAGCCCTTCCTTCATGTATTGCCTAGCTCTCCGGACAGCATCATGCCCACGTCTATTGGGACGAAAGCCGTAGCTGTTCTCGGAGAATTGTGGATCAAATATTGGATTCAACACTTGGGCAATCGCTTGTTGGATGAAACGGTCTGTCACGGTAGGAATACCTAATAACCGAACTCCTCCGTTAGGCTTCGGGATTTCGACCCTTCGGACCGGACTCGGCTCATAGGTTCCATCTTCAATTTCTTGTCGAAGGGTATGCCAGTTTTGTAGGATGTGTGTCCGTAAGGATTTTACGGACATGCCGTCTACTCCGTGGCTACCTTTATTGGCTTCGACACGTTTTAATGCCGATAGAAGGTTTTCCCGTGACAATAGTTCCTGAATCATCCGATACAACTTTCCTTTCGTGAATTGTTTTCTCCCTTTGTGCCACGGCTGGGCTCTGCCCTCTCCAAGTCCCCTACGGAATTCACCGTATCCTCCTTGAAGCAAGTCCTTTCGGATTGTCTGCTTTCAACGCCCACCCTTGAACGCCAAGATATTCAATTCCTATTTCATGTTCAGCCCTTCCGCATACTGTTGTAACAACCTGCGTACTATGGCCTCTGCTGACTTCTGTACGTTCAGCCTACTTTCACAAGCAAGGTTACGAAGTTCACTTCGCTTACCGTACAGACCTCCCCAGGTAAGAGCGCTACCTTCCTCTCCATCTATCTGCTTCATCTACTTTCGAGCGCCTTCGGCAGTATGGACTTTACTTTGTTCAGCAAGCTCATCCAACGCACGCTAGCCTTATATGAAGTTCGTGTTCCTCAGACCGGAGATTTGCCGCCGACTTCCTTCAGATTCCACCTCACGGTGGACACCCTTGTCTTGAGCTAATGGCTACTACTGCCTTCACCATTCGGGACTTGAACCCTATAGATAGCGCCCATGCTGGGCGCACTGAAAAAACCGCCGACTCACAAGCCGGCGGCTTTGCTTCACAAAGCATTTGTGCACAAAGAGGATCATTCACGAAGTCTTGATAACCAGTTCATGATGAACAGCGAGAAGATGATCCCGAGGATCGATAACACGATTAAGAAATTCGGATGAAACTGATCTGTGCTAAGCTCCAGCATAAAAGGAGCTGACACACTTGCCGTAGGCGCATCGTGCTCTAGAATGACTGGATCGTATGAACCGGTTTCTTCCAAGGTCATGACCGGTACGACACCAGGACGAAACGCATATGCGCTTTGCTCCTCGGGCTGATCGAGCACTGCAAATAAGAAGCTGGCAATGAAGATCATCAAGCAAGCGGCAATCCCCGCACTAAGCCAACTCCTCGTTCGTCTGGTCAGCGAATAGATTCGCTCAGCGACCGGTACGCGCCACTGCTCGTCCGCATATATACGGCTCATCACCGCAGGAGCGACCGAGAAGTGAGAGGGTAGATCAGAAGTTTCTTTGCCTGCATGGATGATCAATTGCGAGCTTTCTTCCCAAATTTTATATTCATGAGCGCATGACTGGCACTTGCGAATATGTTCACTGACAGCGGTTCGCCGCAAATCGTGCTCAGGAAGATCCCAATACTGGCCCAACAGTTCTTGTACGTCCTTACACTTCATCGTGATTTCATCCCTTCGTACTCATCCAAAAAACGTTCTTCGATGTATGGCTCTAATTGCAACTTTACGCTCGCTCTAGCACGAAACAGCAACGATTTGACACTGCTAACCGTCTGCCCGAGAATGTTGGCGATCTCTTGGTAGTCCAGTTGATCGTATTCGCGCAAGATGAGTGCTGAGCGTTGTTTCTCCGGTAAATTGTTAATCGCCTTGCGAACCATAGATACCTTCTCATAGCGAAGCAACGATTGCTCCGGCAGCGACTCGGCCGCAACCTGCGGTTGAATGCCGCTTTCCTCTAGGGATACTTGTGTAGCTTTATGTTTGCGAAGCTCACTGAGCACCGTATTGCGGGCGATCGTATAAAGCCACGTAGAGAAGGAAGCTTCTACCTCGCGAAATGTCTTCAGGCTTCGGTAAGCTTTGTAAAACGTCTCTTGGCACAAATCTTCAGCCAAGTTTTCTAACTTGGCGCTCTTCAACATATGAAATATGAATGCAAGGATTTTACGCTCATAGCGTTCGATGAGCTTCGAATATAGTTGAACGTTGCCGTCTTTAATTTCTCGAATTAATTGAGAATCGTCCATGCGCCATACCTCCTTGCACAACAGCAGGCGCAACTTTCTCAATCCCTCGTCTATACGTTATACCAAGCGGATCGCAAAAAGTTGCGCAGGGTGCTGATAAATTCTCCCCAGGTGATGAATACTCTCCATGATTGACGTTATATGTGGGCAAAAAGTTCCCCGAAGGATGTTACTATTCGTTCATTATATCGAAAATCCTTCTGCTTCGGTGATCTTTCACAAGAAATTCATTGGAATTCGCACAAAAAAAAACCACCTATACACTAGGTGGCTGCACATATGTGCTTAGTTTCGGATAGGAGTGGAGAGAAACCATACTGTACCCTTAGTATATTGTATACGCTTTCAGTTTGTCAATAGTTTTTTTGAGAACGTTTTCTTCATTCGTGCAAATGATCTGCAAGGTGGCTTATCGGCCGGGCGACTTGAGAGGAACAACCCGCTCCATGCTCAAGAGCTGCCCAGCACTGCATATAAGCCCGTGAGGCTGGATCACTGGCTCTCCAGCTTGTTTAAGCTTCGATATCCGCGGATCGCCATACATCCTTTGGTACGCCCTTTGTTCAGCGCGGTAGCCAAGCATTAATATCTCACATTATAGCCGCCTGACGTTAGCAGGGACTTGGCTTTCTCTAGGTCGTGTTCATTGCGAAACGATAAGCGCATAATCCCTGGTACATCCGCTCTGCTTTCATGAATTTGGATATTGCTCAAGCTGATGCTGTGGTTGCTGAGCTCGGTCGTAATTCTCGCAATAATGCCTGTGTGGTCTGGCACGTCCACATACAGGTCGTACATGGACTGCAGGACGCCTTTGCGTCGTTCGGGCAGTCCGTCACGAAATTTCGTGGCGGACGCGAATCGCTGTTCGATGCCAGCAGCATCCCCGGTTTCCAATAATGCACGAAAATCGGCGATCTCCTTGTCCCAATCGTCCAATAGCCCGAGCAGCACATCTTTATTGTGCAGCAGTATATCCCGCCAGATAATCGGATCGCTGGAGGCGATGCGTGTAATATCACGAAACCCACCTGCCGCCAAGTCCTTATACAGCGGATTGTCCGCATTGTATTTGGCCACTAGATTCACAAGCGCCACGGCAATAATATGGGGCAGATGACTAATCGCGCCAACGATCTCGTCATGCATCCTTGCATCTACACGTACGATGCGGGCGCGCGTATATGCCAAAAGCCCTTCCAGCTTCGCATAGACGTCCTGCGGAACTTGCTTGCTCGGCGTCAAAACATAGAACGCATTTTCAAACAAATAGGTCGTCGCCGCTTCCACTCCGGAACGCTCCGAGCCGGCCATCGGATGGCCGCCGATAAAATAGACATCTTGCAATTCGAGCGACTTCGCACACCGCTCGATCGATTGTTTCGTGCTGCCCACATCGGTAATGATGCATCCTGGCTTTAAACGGAGCTTCGTCAATTGCTGCAAGTATTCATCCAGCATACCGACCGGCGTACACAAAAAAATAACATCCGCATCTTCTGCAGCTTCCTGCATCGACGTCGTCGCATGATCGACGACGCCGCGTTTTAAATACTTGGCAACCGATGAAGCTCTCGGCGAATGTCCGACGACTTTCAGGCCTGGCTTCCCTTTGAAGCATAACGCGAGGGAACCGCCGATCAGTCCGACACCGAAAATGGCGATCTTCATCGCGACTGTAACACCTCTTCCAATGCTTGAATGAACGTTAAGTTCTCTTCTTTGCTGCCGACCGTTACACGTATGGAAGTCGGGAAGCCGAGCGAATGTCCGCCGCGCACGATCACCCCTTTGCGCAGCAGAGCTTCAAATACATCCTTCGCATCCTGCTTGCAGTCCACTAATATGAAGTTGCCATATGCCGGGTAATAGGGAAGTCCCAAGCGATCGAACTGCTCTGTCAAATAAGCGATGCCTTCTGCATTTTTCTTGCGGCAATCAGCTAAGAACTGCTCATCTTCCAAGGCAGCAATCGCGGCTGCTTGGGCCATGCGCGACGTGTTAAATGGACCGCGCACTTGATTGATCATGCGAATGATATTAGGATGCGCAATGCCGTAACCGATGCGCAGTGCAGCGAGTCCGTATGCTTTGGAGAATGTGCGCAGAACGATCACATTCGGATATTGCGCTACATAATCGAGACCGTCCGGATATTGCTCATCCTCGATATATTCTGAATATGCTTCATCGAGCACGACCAGCACATGCTTCGGCACTCCAGCTAGGAACGGTTCTAGCTGTGCTTTCGTCACGATCGTGCCGCTTGGATTGTTCGGGTTGCACACCCAGACAATCTTCGTCTTGCTCGTTATGCGCTGCTGCATCGCTTGCAGATCATGCGTGCCGTTAACGAGCGGCACTTCGATGCACTTCGCGCCTTCCACCATGGCATGGTGACGGTATTGCGGGAAGGACGGCGTCGCCATCACCGTCTCATCTCCGGGTACGAAGTAAGCTCTGGCAATCATCGCGATAATCTCGTCGGAACCGGCTCCGATAATTATTTGATTCGTCTCCACGTTATAGCGCTTCGACAATGCTTGTATCAAGTTCAGGCTGCTGCCGTCAGGATACAAATGCGTTTGCTCCAATTCCGCTTTCATCGCTTCCTTGGCTTTCTCCGAACAGCCAAAAGGGTTCTCATTGGATGCGAGTTTGATGACTTCTGTTAATCCTAGTTCTCGTTTCACTTCATCAATAGGCTTGCCAGGCTGGTATACCGGCAGCCCTTCAATCGTAGGTTTCGGTTGCAACCGCGTCTCCCCCAATGAATTAGTTTCCCTTTAATTGTGCCACAAATTGTCCAATTTGCAACAGTCCTTGTTGTCTCGTTTCCTCTTTTTGCAGCAGCGGCAAGGCCGCTTCGATCTGCCGGACGATAGCACTGCCGACGATCACGCCGTCGCAAAGCTTGGAGAAGCGCTCCACTTGCTCTCGGTTAGAGATACCGAAGCCGACACATATCGGTACTCGGCTCGCTTCGCGCACCGTCTGCAAAAACTGCTCCACAGTGTCCGCAAAGCTTGCCCGTTCTCCGGTTACGCCAAGGGAGGAGACGCAGTAGACGAAGCCGGAAGCTCGCGCGACGATTTTATGGATTCTCGCTTCTGAAGTTGGCGCGACGAGCGGTACGAAATGCAAGCCATGCGCTTCAGCGAGCGAACGAACTTGCTCATCTTCCTCGAGCGGCAGATCGGGAATAATCATGCCGTCTATGTCGTGCTCCAGCAACAATTGCATGAACCGTTCCAGCCCTAGCTGCAACACTGGATTATAGTAGCTGAACAGGATAAAGGGCGTTTCGTTGCCTTGTGCTCTCGCCTGCTTGGCAACCATCATCACATCCGTTATCCGTACGTTGTGCTGAAGTGCCCGTTCCGATGCCCGCTGGATGACCGGACCGTCCGCCAGCGGATCAGAATACGGAACGCCTAATTCGATCAGATCAGCGCCCGCTTCCGTCACTTGCTGGATGATCGCAAGCGACGTCTCCAGATCAGGATCGCCAATCGTCACGAACGGCATCAGGGCCGTCTTCCCTTGCTCCTTGAGCTTTTGAAACGTTAAATCAATGCGATTCATCGCCAGTTCCCCTCCCAGCCTGTCCATGATCTATTCGACGTCTTTATCGCCGCGTCCGGACAAGTTTATGACCATGATCTTGATCAGCGCCTAATGTCGGAGCCAGCTTAACCGCATAGGCGACGGCATGAGCGCTCTCCAGCGCCGGAATTATGCCTTCAGTACGGCTCAATAGCTGCAGTGCATCGAGGCCTCCGGGTCGGTTACCGGCACATATTCCGCACGTCCGCTATCCTTCAAGTAGGAATGCTCCGGACCGATCCCCGGATAATCGAGACCCGCCGAAATGGAATGGGCAGGCAGCACTTGTCCGTATTCATCCTGCAGCACGTAGCTGATACGAACCTTGGAATACACCCTGTCGGCCTTTCGTCATCGTCGCCGCATGCTCGTCCGTATCGATTCCTTTGCCGGCAGCTTCGACACCGATTAAGCGTACGCTCGTATCTTCCAAGAAAGGATAAAACATGCCCGCCGCGTTGCTGCCGCCCCCTACGCAGGCGATGACCACGTCCGGCAACCGGCCTTCCGGCTCGAGAATTTGCTGCGTCGTCTCATCACCGATGACCCGCTGAAAGTCGCGAACCATCATCGGATACGGATGCGGACCGGTTGCCGAGCCGAGAATATAGTACGTGTCATGCACGTTGCTAACCCAGTAGCGCAAAGTCTCATTGCAGGCATCCTTTAACGTTCGCGTGCCGCTCGTGACCGGAACGACCTCCGCACCTAGCAGGCGCATACGAAACACGTTCAATTCCTGGCGCTTCGTATCTTCTTCTCCCATGAACACTTTGCATTCGAGTCCAAGCAAAGCTGCTACCGTAGCGGTCGCCACGCCGTGCTGTCCTGCTCCGGTTTCGGCGATCACCTTCGTCTTGCCCATCCGCTTGGCGAGCACAGCTTGCGCGATTGCATTGTTGATCTTATGGGCGCCGGTATGATTCAAATCTTCCCGCTTTAAGTAAATCTTCGCACCGCCAAGCTCCTTTGTCAGCCTCTCGGCGTAATATAAGGAAGTCGGCCGGCCCGAATACTGCTTTAATAAATAACGGATTTCCGCTTGGAAATCCTCTTGTTTCGAATAATGTATCATACGCTTCTTCCAGCTCCAGCAATGCATTCATCAGCGTTTCCGGCACATACCGTCCGCCGAACTTGCCGAACCGGCCGTTCTTGTCAGGCATGCTCGTCGTCATGCTGCTTCACCCTTTCTACGAACGCTTCGATTTTCTTCATATCCTTCACTCCGTCTGTCTCCACTCCGCTTGATACGTCAACACCGTGCGGGCCGATAACGATTAAGAAGCTCCGCTACATTGTCCGCATTTAAGTCCTCCTGCGACGATAAGCGGAATGCCTGTCCGCTCCGCCCATGCTGCGTAGTCCGGGATGACCGACCAGCGAAACGTCTTCCCGGTGCCACCCGAAGCCCCAGCAGCAACGTATCCAGCATCAAGGCATCGATCAGGCCGCTGTATGGTTCAGCCGCTGCTGCGGCAGCCGCTTCTCCGTTACCGCCAGCGGCCTTCGCATCTTCTTGCGGCACGGGCAAAACTTTAAACAACTGAATTTTGGCAAACGTTCTCTTTCACCTCACGGCAAAATTCCGGGCTCTCCTGCCCGTGCAATTGAATGACATCCAGTGCGACGACGCGCAGTACCTCACTCAGTTCTGAAATAGACGGATTCACGAACACGCCGACGGTTTGTGGCAAGCGGCCTCTGCGGTCACAGCACGACTTTGCGCCATGGCCAGCGCCTCTTGCGGCGTGACCTGCCGCTTGCTGCTTGCGAAGACGAAGCCGATATAATCAATCGGCAGGCCGCGCAGCGCCTTAACCGTCTCCACTGAGCGAAATCCGCATAGCTTGACGATCGTACGGCTCATCCTTACTGTCCTCCCGTCCGCTCTTCATGGAGAGGGCCAAGCAAGTCCGCTACGGCTTGCTCTACGATCCGCCTGCCGCATGAAATGCTCCCCGACAAGCACGGCATGTGCACCGACTTCCGGCAGCCATTCGATATCTTGGCGCGATGCGATGCCGCTCTCACTAACAATCGTCACATCGCTTGGCATTCGCTCAATCAGCTGCCGTGTATGGTCGAGATCGACTTCGAACGTATGCAAATTTCGATTGTTGACCCCGATCAGCGAGGCACTTCCAGTTCAAGCACAACATCAAGCTCTTCTCCGCTGTGCACTTCCACCAGTACATCCATACCGAGCTCGCGAGCAAGCTGCAAATAGTCTTGCATTTGCTGCTTTGACAAGATCGCCGCAATGAGGAGTACGGCATCTGCTCCTAGCAGACGAGCTTCATAAATTTGCAGTGGATCGATAATAAAATCTTTGCGAAGTAGCGGAACATCAACGGCTTTCCGTATATTTTGCAAATATTCATTCGCACCTTGAAAATAAGCTGCATCCGTCAAAACAGAAATGCAGTCCGCTCCCGCACGCTCATAAGCTTGCGCCAGCCTGACCGGATCGAATCCGGGCCGGATTAAGCCTTTCGAAGGGGAAGCCTTCTTCACTTCCGCGATCAAGCCCATGCGTCGGCGCCGCCCGTTCAGCTAACGCACCGCTCGAAACCGCGGCATGCCGGCAGCTCAGCAATTTGGCGCTCCGCTTCTGTTTGTTGCAATTTCGTTCGTAACTGTTCTACCTCACGTTGCTTGCTTGCGACGATACGCTCAAGATACATCTGATCCTACAACTCCTGTATATTCAATAAGTTCGTTTAATTTGTTCAGCGCCTTACCGGAATCCAGTGCCTCAGCAGCTAATTGTACTCCTTCCGCAAGCGAACGCAACGCTCCGGCCGTATAAAGCGCAGCAGCCGCATTGGCCAGCACGATGTCACGGTGCGCACCTTTTTTGCCTTGCAACACTTCACGCACGATGCGCGCATTGTCCTGCGGCTCGCCGCCTAAGATCGCTTCAAGCGGATGCACAGCCAAGCCGAGCTGCTCTGGCGTCACTTCATAGGTCCGAATGTTCCCTCCTTCAGCTCGGAGACGACCGTCGGCTGCGAGATGCTGATCTCATCTAACCCATCAAGGCTTGCGACGACGAGCGCCCGCTTAAGCCCGAGCTCGCGCAGCACGTCGGCGACAAGCTCCGTCTTGCTGCGATCGTAGATGCCCATCACCTGTCGGTCAGCCCGTGCGGGATTCGTGAGCGGACCTAGTATATTGAATACCGTGCGGATGCCAAGCTCCCTGCGCGGGCCAGCCGGCATGCTTCATGGATGGATGATACTCCTGCGCGAACATGAAGCAAATGTCCAATGTCGTCCAAACATGCGGGCAGCCTGCTCCCCGTTCAACCGCAATATTGACTCCTAGCGCTTCTAGGACGTCCGCACTGCCGCTCTTCCTGGACATCGCTCGATTGCCGTGCTTCGCTACCGGCACGCCGCAGCTGCTGCACAATGATCGCACATGCCGTGGAAATATTGAACTTGCGAATTCCGTCAGCCGCCTGTGCCGCACGTATCCAGCAATTTTCTTCGCTCGTGTTACATCAGGATGCGATTTTCTCACGCATGATCTCAGCGAAACCGGCAATTTCCTGCACGGTCTCGCCCTTGATCCGGAGTGCCGTCAGCAAAGCTCCGATCTGCGCATGCGTCGCCTTCCTTCCATAATCGTCTTCATCACCTTCCGCGCTTCTTGCCTATCCAGCGATTCCGCCTTCCTCACTTTGCGCGATCGCCGTTTGATCATGGATCTCAGTCCATTCCATGATTCCTCCTCCAATGACCGATGTAATCTCGTAATTCGTAATATACCTATCGCGCTTACTGACGATACAGGCTGGAAAATTGCTTCTGCCAGTACGAATTGCCTTTAACATCGCCTTCGCTTTATTCACGGTTTCCTCATATTCATTTTCCGGCACGGAATCATGAACAATGCCTGCTCCCGCCTGTACATAAGCTTTACCATTCTTGAAAATGATCGTGCGGATCGTGATGCACGTATTCAGGTTTCCGGAGAAGCCCAGATATCCGATGGCTCCCGCATAAGCGCCGCGAGCTTCCGTTCTCCAACTCAGCGATGATTTCCATCGCTCGCAGCTTCGGTGCACCCGATACCGTGCCCGCAGGCATGCAGGATATAAAGGCATCGAAGAAATCCTTATCCTTACGCAGCTTACCGGTTACATTCGACACGATGTGCATCACATGTGAATATCGTTCGATCTCCATGTACGCTGTCGCATTGGACAGAGCCAAATTCAGCAACCCTACCTATGTCATTGCGTCCAAGATCGACTAGCATAAGTGCTCTGCCCGTTCCTTCTCGTCCGCCAGTAAGTCTTGTTCAAGCAAGCGATCTTCTTCCTCCGTCTTTCCTCGCGGCCGCGTCCCAGCAATCGGTCGAGTCTCGACACGTTCACCTTCGACCCGTACGAGCATCTCCGGCGAGGTGCCGACGATGACTTCATCATCCAGTTTCAACAATACATATAAGGCGAAGGATTCATCGTTCGCAGCACGCGATATACATGCAGTGGAGAAACGTCCGTTGACATTTCGAAGCGCTGCGATAACACCACCTGGAAAATATCGCCAGCATCGTATATATTCCTTCGCTTTCTCAACATTGGCCATATATTGCGCCTTCGTCACATTGGACTGAATCTCACCCAGCTCCACATCATCGGGAAAGAGGTTCATCGGAATGCCGTCAGCAGGCTGCGGTGACTGCAGTCGCTTCATCGTGGCATCGATCCGCTGCACCGTTTGCTCATACGCCGCTTGAATCGCTTGCTCATCCCGGCTGTCCGGAATATGAACGTTGGCGATCAACTTGATCTGCTGCTTGACGTGATCAAAAGCTATGACTTGATCACAAAACATAAACTCGAGATCTTCCATATCTAAGTCATCGCTTGCATGGCTTGGAATGTTCTCATAATATTGCAGCAAATCATAGCCGAAAAATCCGACCGCACCGCCTGTAAAGCGCGGCAATTCCGGAATGACCGGACTGGAGTAGTTTTTGAGCAGCTTACGAAGTGATTCCACCGGCTTGTCGGTGAGCACCTCTGGCTCCTGTCCTTGACGCTCGACGACTAATTGTCCTCGCTTGCCTCTGACTACCATGAACGGATTCGTTCCGATAAAGGAATATCGGGCGAGATCGACTCCTCCTTCGACGCTTTCCAGCAAGAACGCATAGGGCTCATCATAAAAATGTTGAAACACGCGAATCGGCGTTTCGGTGTCAGCTAGCAGCGTGCGCGAAATCGGCACGAGGTTGTAGTCTTTTGACATGCGGATAATTTGTTGTAATTCAGCGTGATTTTCCTGCAAGCATTCCTCCTTTTGTTTTGGACGGGGCGGTCAAGTCAAGTGAGATGATCTATCCATTTTGGGCACGAGAGAGCAGGCCCGAAAAATAAAAAAACCTCTCAGGCGCGTAGAGGTTACATACAGATTCGATTATCGTGAAGCGTACGGCAAACCAAAGAGACTATCACCCGAGTTTGGCCTACAATAAATCCATCTGCTTGACTTTCGGGCGGGCTCTTGCTTTACACTCTCTGCTCATCTCATCTGTACTCTACTCTACTCACTCTGACTCTAACTGCCTAACTAAAACACTGAGCTACGGTTACGTTTGTTATGAATAAACGAAGCTTAAGTAATAAATATATACTTACTATACATGATGTTATCGCATCTTTGCAATATGTTTATTAATCTGAGCTATTTGCGATGTTCTTCTCAAGGATATTGGGTTGCGACATGGAAAGGTTGAAACCCCTCCTTATGCCGTGCTCCGTAAGGAAATTCGCACGCAGAACAGCGCAATGGCCGGAAAACGTTATAAGAATAGACTTCTCCATCCGGTATCCCGGACATCGCAATTTGCTCTCATCCGAGGTTGTGCGGCCTCTTTCACCGCGCGCGACTCCCAGCGCGTGGTTAGCCGCATGGTGGTGGTCAACCACATGTCGGCTAGAGGGGCGAGTGTACGGGGAATGATCGATGGAGTGAATGTGAAGTTGATTGCCGCTCTCGAGTCGTTGAAATCGAGTCGTTGAAATACGATAATTGCAAATATCCAATTATCCATAGTGTGATCCGCACGATTTGCCAGTTTAATTGCAAAAGTCCAATTATATTTGCAAATTCAATCAGAAAAGCTGATTCTGGAGTAAAATAATTGGATATTTGCAATAATATGAGGTGATCGGTAGGCAAAATGAAGGTTTAGTTGGATATTTGCAATAATCTGATCATTGGGTGGAGTGGTAGATGAACATGCAGATTCAGCAGCCTCACACAGGGGCTTTCCGACTTGGAAAAAACGATATTCATTCCAGCACTTGGTGATCCGCTTGGTGTCGTCGTAGCCTCGGTCGGTCGCCCTCTAGCGTCACCGCTTTCTTCAGCAACTCCAGCTGGCGCTAATCCGTCTGTTCCAGTAAGGAGTGACTTTCGGTCATATCCGAGGCTGCAGCCTTGGTTAGCTAAAATGCCACTTAGTACCACATCGGAGAGCTGGGGTAATTTTTCATTTCAAAATGCTGTTTATATGTACATGAAAAGTACTCCTGATCATATAAGGAATGATGTTATCCGAAACATCATCCACAATGATAGGAGTACTTTTTTGTACACGGAACGCCAAGTTAGCCAACTTATATCGTCTGCGACAAGTCCGGACGAAGCTTCTTCGCCTCATGCAAATAAACATGTACCATGTCCTTCTGCAGCTTGTCAGTATTCACCTGCATCATAAAGCGAATGCACAGCGGTAGGCTGCCTGGCACCGGAATTTCCAGCGAGCACATTAGGGGAACTAATTCCCAGCCTTCAACAGCGCGAACCGCGCGGGCCGG
Source organism: uncultured Paenibacillaceae bacterium (assembly GCA_963755735.1). Taxonomy (GTDB): domain Bacteria; phylum Bacillota; class Bacilli; order Paenibacillales; family DA-C8; genus Insulibacter. The sequence continues at coordinate 11,458 of CAVWLN010000023.1, read as the reverse complement.
AAACGCCGCATTCAGATCTTCCGTTACCGTAATCAGCAAACTGCTGACATCCTCCGGATGAATATCATTGGCCGCAATGATTGCTTCCAGCAATTCCTTCGTCGCATCCAATATTTGCTTCTCATCATTTTGCGAAACTGTGGTTGCTCCGCGAATTCCTCGTACCGCCATTGATCGCTTACGCCTCCTGTTTCAGCTCCTCGATGATCTCCCTGATCGCTGAAGATTCGATATCACTGCGAATCTCAACCTTACCGATCGCTACCGGAACGATAAAGACCATCTTGCTGTCTTTAAACTTCTTGTCATGCATCATCGCACTCATGATGCGCTCGGTGTCATAATGAGCCGGCAACCTGACAGGAAGACCGAACTGCTTGAGCACGCGCTTCGTGACCGTATAAATGTCCGAATCGTAACCGAGCCGCACAGCTAGTCGTGCCGCTCCGACCATTCCGATCGAAATCGCTTCGCCGTGCAGCAGTTCATCATAGCCGGCTACCGCTTCCAATGCATGGCCGATCGTATGTCCCAGATTCAATATTGCACGCAGACCGTTCTCCCGCTCATCTTGCGAAACGACCTGCGCCTTCACTTTGCAGCCTTTGTACAAGGCGTGCGCGATGGCTGCGGATCGAGCGCAACAGCTTATCGGCATGCTCCTCACACCAAGCGACGAAGGCTGCATCCCAGATCAGTCCATGCTTGACGACTTCTGCAAGCCCAGCCCGTATTTCCCGATCCGGCAGCGTCCCAATGTATCGGTATCGAAGCAGACGAGCTCCGGCTGATGAAAGGCGCCGATGATGTTTTTCGCGAGCCGGTGATTGACGGCAACCTTGCCTCCGACGCTGCTGTCATGCGCCAAGATCGTTGTCGGCACTTGCACGAACTTTATGCCACGCATATAGCTGGCGGCGACGAATCCCGCCAGATCCCCGACGACACCGCCGCCTAAAGCGATGACGACCGATTTGCGATCGAGTCCTGCTTCGAGTGCTGTCGTCATCATGTCATGCAGCATATCCAGTGATTTGGATTTCTCACCGGGTGGCACGATCGTGTGTGACAGCGGATAGCCCGCAGCAGTAAGCACGTCTGTCAGATTAGCCAGTGATGCTTCGCCACCGCTTCATCGGTCACGATCAGCAGCCGTGCCTGGCTGTATCGACCGTCTCCGCAAGAAAATCCGGCAGCATGCGCATGATGCCGCTGCCGATCAAGATCGGGTAAGAACGTTCTCCCAGATCTACTTGCAGCCGTCTCATCCTTAATACATCTCCAGCTGTTTCAAATAATTTTCGTAATTCGCCCGAACTTCCTCGATCGAATCACCGCCGAACTTCTCCATGAACGCCTTCGCCACTTCCCATGCTACAACATGCTCCATGACGACGCTGGCTGCAGGTACAGCACAGCTGTCCGTGCGCTCGACTTGCGCCTTGAATGGCTCCTTCGTATCGATATCGACGCTCGCCAGCGGCTTGAGAAGTGTCGGAATCGGCTTCATAACGCCGCGGACGATGATTTGTTCGCCATTTGTCATGCCGCCTTCAAAGCCGCCGAGACGATTGGTGGCACGATAATAGCCTCGCTCCTTCGAATACATAATTTCGTCATGAACTTGTGAGCCCGGCAGTCGGCCTGCTTCAAAGCCGATCCCGAATTCACAGCCCTTGAATGCATTAATGGAGACGACCGCTTGTGCAATCCGCGCATCCAGCTTGCGGTCGTACTGCACGTGACTGCCCAGTCCGACAGGCACGCCTTCTACGATCACTTCGACGATGCCGCCGACCGAATCTCCTTCCGCCCGGATCTTATCAATATATGCCGTCATCTTCGCTTCCGCTTCCTTGTCAACGACACGTACAGGTGACTCTTCCGTGCGGCTGATGATCTCTTCAATCGGCAAGTCGTAGCGCTTCGCTTCCACTTCCCCTATGCGGATCACTTGTCCGGCAATCTTAATGCCAAATTCCGCGAGCAGCTGCCTGGCTATCGCGCCAACAGCAACTCTCGCTGCCGTCTCTCTTGCACTCGAGCGTTCCAAGACGTTACGCAAATCTTTCAATTGATATTTCATGCCGCCGTTCAAATCAGCATGACCTGGACGCGGCCGATGCACACGGCGCAATTCCTCATCAGAGCCTTCAACCGGCTCCACATTCATGACGTGGCTCCAGTTTTGCCAGTCTTTATTTTCAACGACGATTGCCACAGGCGCACCTGTTGTCTTGCCGTGTCTCACACCGCCGACAATTTGCGCTGTATCTCTTTCGATTTCCATTCTTTTGCCGCGTCCGTACCCGAGCTGTCTGCGGCGCAGCTGATAATCTAATTCTTCAAAATCAATTTGCAAATTGCTCGGCAACCCTTCAATGATTGCGGTTAATTGCGGACCGTGTGTTTCACCGGCGGTCAAATATCTCACGAAAACCGTTCCTCCTTCAGTCATCCAATCCGATACGTGAATTTCACTTTAGCGCTTTTCTGTGCTACATGATGCAATTTACTCATTATAGTATAGCAGAGAAAGAGTTTCAAAGAAATACTTTGATCGGAGCGTATGTTTAGGGCAAAACACGACGAAACGGAGTTGTCCCGTTCAGGAACAACTCCGCTCGCACGTCTTTACTCATTTCCTCAAGCTCATATCCATTGCTCATCCGACAGGCTGCTTGCCACCGACAATTCGCACTTTATCCAACGCAGCGTCTTTCATCATGCCCATCACTTGCATGGAATCGATGCCTAAGATTTGCGCACATTCATGCAAATTAATAAATCCTCGGCGATAAGCTTGTATGACTTTTCGTTTGTCCAATGCCATCCCTCCTGGCTGTAACGCTTTGCTACTAGTATTGGAAGGAATGGTAAGAACTATACACGGCGATAGAAGAATGTATCCGCCGATTCGAACCCGTATTGCCCTGGAGAAAATATTTGCTCCGTGCTGCCGACGAATAAAATTCCTCCCGGCTTTAACGCTTGGGCAAATTTGTGATAGAGCATTTGCTTCGCTTCATCTGTAAAATAGATCGTTACATTGCGGCATATGATCAGGTCGTATCCTGAATCGAACGGATCGGCAAGCAAGTTGTGCCGGACAAACTTGACAGACCCACGGATTTCATCCGATATCGTCCAGAAATGATCGTCCGTCTTCCGCAAATATTGACGCAAATACGCATCCGGAACTTCCCGCACCGATCTTTCATGATAAACGCCGCGTTTGGCTGCTTTCAGCGCGTTCTCATCGAGATCGCTAGCCAAGATGCTGGAGCGCGACAATGCTCCCAATTGGTGCAGGATCATAGCCAAGGTATACGGTTCCTCGCCTGTTGAACAAGCTGCACTCCAGCATTTTAACCGATGCTGCTGCTTGACAGCCTTGCTCAAAAATTCATCACGCAGCACTTCCCACCGCTTACAATTGCGCCAAAATTCCGATACGTTAATCGTCATGCGATCGAGAAATTCATCCAACAGCTGTGCATCGTTCGCCATTGCTCGGTAAAATTCGAGAAATGTTCTAAAGCCCTTCTTGTCACGAAACGCGGTCAGTCTTCGTTTCATCTGCGTTTCTTTGTACTGCGACAAATCTACCCCAGTAAGAGTGTGAACCTTCTCAATAAACAATGCAAAATCTTGATCCACGGCCAGTGTCCCCATCTCCCTGATCCAAGTAGTCGCCTGCAGTTAAATCCATTTTTGGATGTGGTGTTCGTACTGCAATAGCTCTTCCGGCTGAAAATAAATATTGATCTCGCGTTCGGCACTTTCCGCCGAATCGGCACCATGAATAATATTGCGGTTCGTATGTACGGCATAATCACTGCGAATCGTTCCTGGAGCAGCTTCCAGCGGATTCGTCTTCCCCATCAAATGACGGCATAGCTGAATCGCATTGTCGCCTTGCCATACCATCGCAAAGACCGGTCCTGAAGTAATAAACTTGATAAGGTTGTCAAAGAAAGGCTTGCCGACATGCTCCCTATAGTGCTCATGTGCCTGCTGTTCGCTGACCATAAGCAGCTTGGCGGCGATTAATTGCAGACCCTTGCGTTCAAAGCGAGCGACCACGTCACCGATTAATCCTCTCTGCACGCCGTCAGGCTTTACCATCAAAAAAGTGCGTTCCATATTGCCCCTCCTGCTACGATATCATTTTGGCCTTACCGCATATCATTAATAGTTGCGATTGAGTATGAAGGATGCAATCGCTATCAAATCGCGCTGTGCAGGCGTCTCCTGTAGCGTCTTGATCGCGGCCATCGCTTTGTCAATGTATTGCTTCGCGATTTGCTCCGCTTTATGTAACCCTTTGGATGAACGAACCATCTCGATAAATCGAGACGTATCATGCTTGCCTTCCCCATGTTGAATATTTCTTAATTCACCGAGTAAGTCGCGGCGCAAGTGGTCTTCCTGCAATGCTAGAATGACAGGCAGCGTAATATTGCCTTGTCGAACGTCACTGCCGGGCGGCTTGCCAAGCTCTTTCTCCGTGCCGTTAATGTCGAGCAAATCGTCCGTTATTTGAAAGGCCATGCCGACGTTGTAACCGTATCGGTACAGCATATTGCTCGCTTTGTAATCGGCTCCGGCAGCAAGTGCTCCGATCTGACAGCTGACCGCGATGAGCAGAGCCGTTTTGCGGCGGATACGCAGCAAATAATCGCGAATCGATTGCCCTGGCTCATAGAAAAGACGAATTTGTTCCATCTCACCAATGCTCATTTGCACTAATGCCCGGCTTAATATTTGATGGATTTTGGGATTCGGAATTTGCGAAGCAAGCTTCAGCGCTTTCGCAAAGATGTAATCGCCCGTATACATGGCCACCCGGTTGTCCCACTTCGCTTTCACTGTCGGTTTGCCGCGTCTCGTCGCTGCATCATCGATGACGTCGTCATGCACGAGTGAAGCCATATGAATCAGTTCTAATGAGGCGGCCACTTGGATGAGCCGGCTTTGATCACCCTTGCCGAATTTACCGGAAAGTAGCACAAAGATCGGACGAATCCGTTTGCCGCCCGCTTTCAGCAAGTGCATGGAGGCTTCCGTTAGCGTCGCATGCTCGGAGCGAACGGCATGTTCCATCACCGCTTCAATACTCGCTATCTCGGTGCGCATTTTATTATAAATGTCGAGTAGTTTCATCATTTCACCTACGTATTCTTCACATGGCACAATATTAGATTTGTCGCCGATGCCCGCTTCTTCTACCGTTTCGTGCCAATATGCAGCGCGGCTATTCCGCCGGTCAGCGGGTACACTTCTGTCTCTGCAAACCCGACTTCATCAAAAATTTGCTTTAGCTCCCGATGATCCGGAAACATCGCTAATGATTCCGGCAGCCATCTATATTGCTCATAGCTCTTGGCAAACAATTTGCCAAGCAGAGGCAAAATTCCTCTAAAATAAGCATAATATATGGCCTTAAACGGCTGCCAGGTCGGCTTGGAAAGCTCCAGACAAACTACCTTGCCACCAGGTTTGACGACCCTGAGCATTTCCTTAAGAGCTTGCTTGTAATCCGGTAGGTTACGCAAGCCGAAACCAATCGTGACAAAGTCAAACGAATCATCGGCAAATGTGAGTTCCATCGCATTGCCCTGTACGAGCGTAATACTCTCTTGCAGCCCGGCACGCTCCACCTTCTGTTGGCCGTACTTTAACATCTGACTGCTAAAGTCAAGCCCCGTTACGTTGGCACCGCCGTTAAGCTGGGCAACGGCAATCGTCCAATCACAAGTGCCGCAGCACAAATCCAAGCGCCGTTTGCCGTGCTGAATGTTCATCTTCTTAAGCGCGAACTTGCGCCAAGCTTTATGTCGCCGGAAGCTAAGGAGATCATTCATAAAATCATATTTCGGCGCGATCTTCTCAAATACGGCGTGAACGTGACTGTCTCCTTCGCTTTCGCTTCCAATTTCGTCACCTCGTGTCATAGGAATATTGCCAAAGATACTTCTCGTCGCACTGACTCCACAAGTGAGGCAACAGATTCAGCAGACCGCTTGTCCGCAACATGAACGTCCGCCAATTCGATGAAATGTCGTGCTGCCTTCCTCGATCATCGCTTCCAATTGCTCCTGCAATCGATAATGGCGGATCCATTGCTCAATTGCTTCGGCTGCTGCAAAGCAGCTTCATATTTGACTTTCTCTGCAGTAGGCAACGTATGGAGCAGCTCCCATATCGCCCACCCGTCATAATCTGCAGTAACGTTAAGCAAACGCGCCGTACTCATCCTGCAAGATCTGATGCCATGTATAGCCGTCCAGCAGTTGTCGCCAATATTGTCTGTGCTCGCCGATGATTTCAGATTCAAATGCCAAAAACAAGCGTGTTCGAATGGCTAACAGTTGTTGTAAATACTGTTCACCAGACAGATCACGCTGCAGCTTGCGCAAATATAAATTCATCTTCAGTATATTCACATCGCTGATCGCATCCGACATCGTGCCGACGGCCTCGATCTCCTCCGCAGATGCCAACAGTTCGTAATATCGTCCGCTGAAATAGTCGCCGGCCAGCACTTTCAACTGTTTGGCACGCATCGGCAAAAGTCCGGGTTCACCGTCTTTCGCTTCCACTCGATCGTGTGCATCCAGTCCGATCTGTACGAGCGATGTCACTAGTGAGTATAATTCTCCACGGCCCCCGTGCTGCAAATCCGGGTGGAGGAATGACAGCATCAGACGAACCTGGTCGCCGGGAAACGGCGGTAAATCGGTATATTGTCTGATCATGTCATAGTCCAAATATTGAGATGCCCTCTGCCTAACCCGGTTTACATTCATCCTTGCAAATTCCTCCAATTGTGTGCAATCCGTCTTTCTTATCGTTATGAAAAACGTTCGCAATTCATAATGAAAATATTATAACATATCCCGTCTCTGGTAGCACAGTTTTCCCATGCTTATGGTATCACAAATTTCATGGAATGTTCATAAAATGATCAATATTGTTCCACCCACTTCGGCCAACGCGGAGCAAATTGTACTCGGGAAGCATGACGAACAAACGCTTCGCTAGTTTGCACTTCCGCATGATCCAGGTGATCCTGTACTTTCTCACGATCGGCAGTGACGGCGAGCAATAATGGTGCGTCGCGATCATTACCTTCGTATAAACGGATCATCATGATGTTAACGTTCTGCATCGAGCTTAAGCCGAACAGCATCACTTCTTCAATCGCGGCAAACAGCTGCTCCCGCTTTAAACTTGCTCCTTCGCATAGAAATCAGCATATAAGACTGGCTCCTGCCAATCCAGCTTGCGTATGCCGACACTGAGCGTCATGCGAGCCATATAGTCGACCAGGTTTTGATCATTCAGCTGATCTCCAAAAGCCAAGGAGACGACCGCTTGAGCAGGTGACTCATTGGGCGGAGATAGCGGCGCCAAGGATACCAGTTGCAGGAAGACAGCGATAACACAAGATAAGACAACAGCTGTTAGCACGACGGATAACCGCTTCATCATACGGCCCCCTTCTACTAGCGGACTCGGTTTATTTTTTCCAACCTTATCATCGTTATATGTGTATAAGCCTTCCCCTATTCCTTAATTGCACCGAATCCGCCCGTTCGCCAGACGCTCGTTCGCTGACAATGTCCACTACAGACGGTCTGTGAAATAGAGAAACGGAACCCTAGGTCCCGCTTGCCAGTTCGCATAGCATGTACGCTTTCGCGATTAGCTCTTCTGTATGTACTTCTCCATACTTCGTATAGATGACGGCTTTACCGCGTATTTTGACAGCGGAAGTGTGGTCGGTAAACTGCGCAATCATCACCTCGCCCTTGTCCAGCTTCTCGGTATGATGAAATTTCGTATCTTGTCCTCGCGTCAATCCGATCACTTGTACGCCGTTATCCTTCGCTTTAATGACAAAATATTCGCCGTTAGCTAGCTCCACGATGCATCCTCCCTTCGCTCCTCAACTTCATATCTGAAAGTGCAATCACGGTCGAAGGCGTCAGCACTTGTGACGCTGTACCTTGAAAGCATCCGAAATCGACACCTTGCGCAAGCTTATGAACGTAAGCAACAGGGCATCGTCATGACGATGCCCTGTTCATGGTCGGAGTAACACGATTTGAACGTGCGACCTCACCCACCCCAAGGGTGCGCGCTACCAGACTGCGCCATACCCCGATATTGCTTAGCGGCTATGCTTCGAACAACCGCTATTGTTTTCATATGCTCGTGTTTTATTATAATAGCAGCCCATGCAAAAGTAAAGGGTACCGCCGCGAGGCACAAGCACTTTCGGCCCGCGGGATCTCCCCACTTTTAGATCAACGCACTGGTTAGGTCAGGGTAACGTCTCCACAATCCATAAACTTAGCTTCTGTAATAAGCGTTGTTCAGCGGCCGTTCGCTCATTAAGGAGCTCTACAATCGTTGTCATGCTTGCTTCCAGATTCGCAACGATCGCAAGCGCATGCTCATCGTGCTTAACGGACGATTTCATCTCCTCTAGACGGTCTGTAATCGTCGTGACAAGCTGCGTAAATTCGTCCGTATCATCCGTTAGATCGTGACGATCCAACGCTTCTTGTACATAATGGTACAAATCGATCTCTAAGCAAGAGTTACGTGTGCTGTCATGCTGACCTATGCATCATTTGCTCGAATCATGGATAATTCATGGCTTGTGAAGTGTGGACAGATGGGGAATTGGGGGAATTTTAAAAGTGGAATCATTATGAAGAACCGGCCGCAATCTTTGTCGTTGCGGCCGGAATCGCTTAGTTTTCGTATGAGACTAAGCTATGTACATTATTTAATCCCGTCTTTCAAAGCCTTACCAGGCTTAAATGCCGGAACCTTGCTTGCAGGTATGTCAATTTCTGCACCAGTTTGAGGATTTCTGCCCTTGCGCGCAGAACGTTCACGGACTTCAAAATTACCGAATCCAACAAGCTGCACTTTCTCGCCGTTTCGCAGTGCTTCAGCAATGGCATCGAATACCGCATCAACCGCTTTCGTGGCATCTTTCTTAGACAAATCAGTAATTTCAGCAACTTTCGTGATCAGATCTGTTTTATTCATTCCACTCACCTCCCCCCAAGCTTGATTACGCTTATTACTAGATGTGTTACCAGTATCGGCGTAATTTATACATGGGTTTTCTCAAAAAATAACACCCTTACATAAATCACACTTATCGTAATACATGCCATTTAGTTTTTCAACCCTTAATTGCGTTAGATTCGACAAAAAAAGCGCTCTATCGAGCACTTTTTAGTGAAAGACGGATTGATTATGGACAAATTTCAGAGAATGATCGCGATCAATCCACCAGATCCCTCGTTGATGATTCGGCCCAATGTTTCCTGCAACTTGTACCGTGCGTTGTCCGGCATCATGGAGATCTTGCCCTAGATGCCTTCGCGGACGATGGAATACAGCGAGCGGCCGAAAATATCTGACTCCCAAATCTTTGATCGGGTTTTCTTCGAAATCCGGCATCAGGTAGCGGACGAGTTCCTCGCTTTGTTTCTCCGTGCCGATAATCGGCGCAAATTCCGAATCTACATCGACGCGGATCATATGAATCGAAGGTGCGGTCGCTTTGAGCCGCACACCGAAGCGTGAGCCTTGACGAATCAATTCTGGCTCGTAGAGCGACCATCTCAGCCAACTTTGGAGCTGCGATGCCGTATCCCGTCTTCTTCACCATCTCAAGCGCTTCAGCAAATCCGATCATATTCACGCTTGGCATGGCTGAAATCCTGCATCAATTGGAGCAGATGGTCCTTGCCGCGAATTTCGACACCGACGACTTCCATCAAGATTCGGTCGTACAGCTCATCCGGCGCGTACAGATCAATTTCCGCAACTCCTTGCCCCATATTCATCCCTGCAAGACCCGCGCTCTCAATGAATTCGTATTCGCTGAACTGTCCGACGACCCGATCAACGTCACGCAGTCGCCGAATATCCTTGACTGTATCCCGCACGGATTCTTCGAAGCTGCGCGCAGCCAATGGCTTTCATCCAGCACCATGACCCAGCTCGGCAGATTGACGTTCACTTCATGCACAGGGAATTCGTACAGCACTTCACGCATCACGCTGAGCATTTCGTCTTCGCCCATCGTAGCTACGCTCATCGCCATGACGGGAATATCGTATTTCTCCGCAGCTCCTGCGCAGCTGTCGCATTTCGCACTAGCGGGAGCAGTCGAGTTGACGATCATGACGAACGGCTTGCCGACTTCCTTCAGCTCTTCATGACCTTCTCTCGGCTTCCACGTAATCTGCGCGAGGAATTTCTGCGATCGAGCCGTCTGTCGTGACGACGACGCCGAGCGTCGAATGCTCTTGAATCACTTTGCGCGTGCCGATCTCGGCCGCTTCCTGGAACGGAATGGGATCTTCGAACCATGGCGTATGTAATCATTCGCGGACCGTTCTCATCTTCATAGCCTTTCGCACCGCTCACGGCATAGCCGACGCAATCGACGACCCGGACGTTTACTTCCAATCCTTCGGCGACGCGATATTTTTACCGCCTGGTTCGGTACGAATTTCGGTTCCGTCGTCATGATCGTCTTGCCGGCCGCGCTTTGCGGCAGTTCATCCGTGGCGCTGCAGACGATCCGCTTCGTTCGTAATGTTCGGCAACACGACCGTCTCCATGAAACGTTTGATAAAAGTTGATTTCCCTGTTCGGACCGCGCCGACGACGCCGAGGTAAATATCTCCGCCGGTTCGTTCCGCAATGTCCTTGAAAATATCCACTTTCTCCAATCGGATCTCCTCCCTGTAACAGAACTCGTACTATCAAATGGACTAGTAACAATATATGTAACCTGAAACCGATTATTCCTTCTTTTTACCGTGCTACTGCTCGTTTCGCATATCATCCGCTCCCGTCCGCAGGCCATTCTCGCAATCTCTGAACAATATATGTGAAGAATAGATCAATATTCTTCACTGGAACAAAAAAACGCCTTGCGGCGTTGGATAATTGTCTATTTCGAGCACTCTTCTTTTCTCTTGCAGCTTTACATTCTAGTCCGCTAGTTCATACCGAATGACAGGCTGATCCTCGGCCCACTTATACGGCAAAGAATGGATCGGAAGCATAAATGATTGTGTAACTAACACATCTCGCAAATCATCCGTAGGCTCAAACTGATCGCCCAGCGACTGGATCATGCGCATGATCTCGAACGCATAATCGATGACGACTTGTCCGTCACTCGTTACGATGAGCGGCAGCATCTGCGGCGAATAGACGCTGCGTACGTTGTCGTCGTTCAATCCAAGCGCCTTTGCATCGAGCCGATAAATGCCGCTGGCGATTTCTTCTCCTGCTGGCAGTCGGCCATTACGCTCGATATATTGATCGGTTTTGGCTTGGATGTCACTGACCGTTTGCCAGATGATCATATCGATCAATTTGACGTGCCACTTATCATCGTCCTGAA